>NZ_SBLC01000099.1 GCF_004054105.1 Falsigemmobacter intermedius | reverse complement strand
ATGGCATTTTCATTCGAAATCCTTACAGCAGGGGCTTCACGACACAACAACTTGGCAATGCCGCTCGGCGCAGTGCTTGTCTGGCGCTTGCTGCCACCCTCGCGGCATTTCGAGCCGCGCCGGCTGTCGCTGGGCAATGCGATTTCCGGCTATGCGCTGCATCTGGGCAATCCGCTGCTGCGGCGGCTGTTCCTGACCGGCTTCCTGATCATGGGCAGCTTCGTTGCCTTCTTCAATTACATCAGCTTCCACCTGATGCGTGAACCGATCGCACTCAGCCAATCGGCGGTGGGGTGGCTCAGCCTCGTCTATCTGCTTTCCACCGTCACCTCGGCTCGCGTCGGCGCGCTTGCCGACAGGCTCGGAGCGCGCAAGGTGCTGATCGGAGCGCTCGGCGTGGCTGTCTTTGGCGTAGGGCTGACGATAATCGATCAGGTCGTACCGGCCATTCTGGGTGTTGCGATCTTCATCTGCGGCTTCTTCGCGGCCCATGCGGTGGTGAGCGGCCGGGTCGGCCGCTCGGCCCGACAGGCACGGGCACAGGCCACCTCACTCTATCAGATCTTCTTCTACCTCGGTGCCAATGTCGCCGGATCTCTCGGCGGCCAGCTCTGGCAACGTGCCGATTGGGCGGGGGTCAGCCTGATGCTGACGGCAATGCTGCTGCTGAGTGCAGTCCTGGCATTCCGGTCCCGCTAGACTTCGGTCTCGGCGCGGATTCCCGCGAAGGCCGGCATTGTTCGCTGGCGCCGGACTGCCTGCAGACCGGCGCGGGTTCTCCGCAAACGGGACACGAGGCCACTCGAATTCACCGAAATCGCGCGCAGGGGCTTGAATTCATAGACGACTGGTCTATTTTTAATCCATGACCCAAGCGACCCTCACTCCAAAGGCCACGGCGACGCGGCAGCACATTCTCGAAACCGGCCATGCGCTGGTCCTGCAAAAGGGCTTTTCCGGCCTTGGGCTGCAGGAGATTCTGAAGAACTCCGGCGTGCCCAAAGGATCCTTCTACCATTACTTCGCCTCTAAAGAGGCGTTCGGGACCGCGCTGCTTCAGCACTATGTCGAAAACTATGCCGAGCGCCTATCGCAGTTGCTGGCCGCTCCCGCTACTGGCCACGACCGACTGATGCGCTATTTCCGCGCCTGGCTGCACGACCCAGTCGATGTCTCGCGTCCCGGCTGGGCCGAAGATTGCCTAGTGGTCAAACTCTCGGCCGAGGTGGCCGATCTGTCCGAGGACATGCGGCTGGTCCTCCAGGGTGGCGTTGGCCGCCTGATCGACCGCACCGCGGCACTGATCATCGAAGGGCGGGGCGACAGATCCCTGCCCGACGGCGCCGATCCCGCGCGGCTGGCACAGGTGATATACCAGATGTGGCTGGGGGCCGCGCTGCTGGCAAAACTGACCCGAAGCCCGGCGCCGATGCAGGCCGCGCTTTCCGCCACCGAAACCCTGCTGGCCTGCCCCGGCCAGCCCTGACACCGGAGCAACCCCATGAAAATCTTCTACAAGACCCGCGCCACCGCCACCGGAGGCCGCTCGGGCCATACCGAGCTTGACGACGGCAGCCTCGGCTTCGACCTGACCCGCCCCGGTGCGGGCCAGACCGGCGTCAACCCGGAGCAGCTGTTCGCGCTCGGCTATGCCGCCTGTTTCGACAGCGCCTTTGCCATGGTCGCCCAGCAGCGCAAGCTCGAGGTCACCGGCAAGACTTCGGTCGAGGTCGGCATCGGCCAGCGCCCCGAGGGCGGCTATGCGCTGGACATCGACATCCATGTCGAAACCCATGGCGTCACCGAGGCCGAGGCCCGCGCGCTGATCGAGGCGACCCATCAGGTCTGCCCCTATTCCAATGCCACCCGTGGCAATATCGACGTGCGCCTGCACGTCACCGCCCTGTGAAGGAGACCCCCATGCGCAGTGCCATCCACAACGTGTTCGGCGATCCGGCCGAGGTTCTTGCCCTTGGGGAGGCCCCGCGTCCCGAGCCGGGCCCCGGCCAGGTACGGATCAAAACCATCCTCGCGCCGATCCACAACCACGATCTCTGGACCGTGCGCGGCAGCTATGGCTACAAGCCCGAACTGCCCGCGATCGGCGGCAGCGAGGCGGTGGGCACGGTCGAGGCGCTTGGTCCCGATGTCAGCGGCGTGGCGCTTGGCCAGCGGGTCGCCGTCGCCTCGGTGCATGGCGCCTGGGCCGAGTATTTCCTGGCGCCCGCCAATGGCCTGGTCCCGGTCCCCGAGGCCATTTCGGACGAGGCCGCGGCCCAGCTGATCGCCATGCCGTTCAGCGCGATCTCGCTGCTGGACTTCCTGCAGGTGGCGGAAGGCGACTGGATCATCCAGAACACCGCCAATGGCGCGGTCGGCAAGACGCTGGCCATGCTGGCGGCCGGGCGCGGCGTCAATGTGGTGAACCTCGTGCGCCGCGATGCCGGCATTGCCGAAATGGACGCACTGGGCATAGCCAACACCGTCTCGACCGCCTCGGACGGCTGGCAGGACCGGGTCCGCGCGCTGACCGGAGCCGCCCCGATCCGCGCCGCGGTCGATTCCATCGGCGGCAGCGCCAGCCGCGATCTGATGGGCCTGCTGGGCGAGAATGGCACACTCGTGTCGTTCGGGACCATGGCGGGCGAGCCGATGCAGATTCCCTCGGGCGAGGTGATTTTCAAACAGGCGACAGTCAAGGGCTTCTGGGGCGCCAAGGTCAGCGCCGCGATGCCGGCCGAGAAGCGCGTGGCCCTCATCGGCGAGCTGCTTCGGCTGGTGGCCAGCGGCGCGCTGAAACTCCCGGTCGAGGGCGTCTTCGGGCTGGACCGGATCGGCGAGGCGGTTCAGGCTTCGCTGGCACCGGGCAAGGCCGGCAAGGTGCTGTTGCGGCCCTGAGCGCCCCCGAGCAAAGGATGAAACGATGATCGCCAATATCCTGATCGCCCTGATTGCGGCGCTGCATCTCTCCATCCTCGCGCTCGAGATGTTCCTGTGGGACAAGCCCGCTGGCATGCGCGCCTTTGGTCTGAAGCCCGAGTTTGCCAGCGCCACCCGGGCGCTGGCCGCCAATCAGGGGCTTTACAACGGCTTTCTGGCGGCGGGGCTGATCACCGGGCTGGTGATGGGCGAGGCCGGCATCGCCTTCAAGCTGTTCTTTCTGATCTGCGTGGCGGTGGCGGGTGTCTTCGGCGCCGTCACCTCCAGCCGCAAGATCCTGTTTGTCCAGACCCTCCCGGCGCTTGTGGGGCTTAGTGCGCTGCAAACAGGTTGGTGAAAGTTAGAACGGCATTGCCAAGTTATTTTCACCTGGTGTGTTGCAGTCTGTGTGAAGCCGGTCACGCGGT
>NZ_SBLC01000098.1 GCF_004054105.1 Falsigemmobacter intermedius | reverse complement strand
GCGATCTTGTCCGTGCACGAGCCACGGCCATACGGGTTGCAGGCAAGGCGCGGCGTATCCCTGTTTATCCCGGCGCATCTCGGGCACATTGTTCGATACGAGTGCTATTACCGGACCATCGCTAATCAGAGCATTGCCTTAACGTGATAATTTCATCTGATCCGCCTGGTGCAACCGGCCCCGATGCCCGGTCTGCACCTCCGCACTGTTCTTCCCGGGAAGAGCGTGGTGCGGTCTGGCCTGCGCTGACGGCAGCCTTTCTGGGGCTGACGACCCTGGCGGGGGTCTCGCTCTTCGCGGATCGGGCGGAGGGCGAATATCTGGTCATCGGCAGCCCCTTCGCCGCCTCGCGCGATCTGTTACTGACCATTGCGGCAGCGGATGGGGCGGTTGCTGCCGCCGGCGGATTTGAGAATATGATGGTGGCGGTCTCGGACAAGCCTGATTTTGCTGCCCGGCTGCGGGCAGCGGGGGCGCTGATGGTGCTTCCTGTGCCGCGGGTCTTTGGCTGCGGCGTCGATGTGAGCCGAGGGGACGCTGCATGACGACCGAACTCTTTTCTTTGCGCCGCCGTTTTGGCGCGCTGCTGGGCTGGCTGCTCTGGGCTCATGTTCCGGTGGTGGGGGCCGTGGCCTCTCTGGCAGAGCGCAATGTGGTTTATGCGGTGCTGGCATCCATTGCCATTGCCCTTGTCTATCACCTCACCTGGCTGCGCTCGGGCACGCGGCTGAGCACACGGTATATGTCTGCGGTCTGTATGGTGGCGGTGCCCGCGCTGATGGTCTTCATCCTGCGCGGCCTGCCCTGGCAGATGGACATGCATATGTATTTCTTCGCCATGCTGGCGTTGACCATCGGCTGGTTTGACCGCCGCGCGATCCTCTTCGCGGCCGGGACGATCGTGGTGCACCACGTTCTGCTGCTGTATCTGCTGCCCTTTGCGGTCTTCCCCGAAGCGGGCTCGCTCGCCCGGGTTCTGCTGCATGGCGCGATCGTGGCCTTTCAGTCTGCGGTTCTGGTGCTGGTTTCTGAGACCGTTGTTGAGAAATTCGCCGCTGTTGAGGTGATCGGCCAGGAACTCCGCGCCAGCAACTCGGCCCTTGAAGAGCGCAGCCGCGAGGCGGAGCAGGCCAGCGCGACGAAATCCATGTTCCTCGCCAATATGAGCCATGAAATCCGCACGCCTCTCAATGCGGTCCTGGGCTTTTGTCATCTGCTTCAGCGCAGCCAGCTCAACAGCAAGCAGGAAGATTATGTCAGCAAAATCAGTGCCTCCGGCACTGCGCTTCTGCGACTGATCAATGACATTCTCGACTATTCCAAAAATGAGGCCGGCAAGCTTGAGCTTGAGCACCGCCCCTTCTCCATGCGGGCGGCCATTGAGCAGCAGATGCAGATGGTGATTGGCGACGCCAAGATCAAAGGCGTGAACCTGCATCTGGAGCATGACAGCAATGTGCCCGCGCTTTTGTCAGGTGATGAGCTGCGTTTTGGTCAGGTGGTGCTGAACCTTGTCAGCAATGCGGTGAAATTCACCGAAGTCGGAAGCGTCACCGTGCGCACGCGGATGATCTCAGAGACCGACAGCAGGGTGCGCGTGGGTCTTGATGTGATCGACACCGGCATCGGCATGACCCCTGAGCAGCAGGAGCGGCTGTTCAACTCCTTCACTCAGGCAGACAACACCATGACGCGTCGCTTCGGCGGCACCGGGCTTGGTCTGGCGATCGCGCGTCAGATCGTTCAGCTGATGGGTGGCGATATCTCGGTGCGCTCGGTGCAATGGTCGGGGACGACCTTTTCGCTGCAGGCCGAATTCGACAAATTCACGGGCGAGCTGGCAGAGGTGACCAGCCTGCATCCGGCGCTGCGCCGCCTGCGGGTCATGGCTGTGGACGACAATCCGGCCTCGCGCCAGATCATCCGGGAAGTTTTTTGCCGAATGGTCGGTTCAGGTCGACACGGCCTCTTCTGCGGCGGAGGCCATCGCAAGCCTTGAGGCGGCAAGCGAGGTCGGCCGTGATTACGATCTTCTGCTTCTGGACTGGAAGATGCCCGGCATCGACGGTCTTGCGGCGGCCCGTATGGTCACTGAAAACAAGGGCATTCTGAAAAAGCCGAAGATGGTGGTTCTGACGGCCTATGGCAGCGATGAATTCACCGCTGAGGTTGGCAGCAGCGGGGTCTCGGCCTATCTGACCAAGCCGCTTGAGACCCGGGCCTTGCATGAGACGCTCGAAGAGCTGTTCCTGACGCCGATGGATGTCGCGCTGGAGACCGCCCCGGTCACGCCGCGCAGATCGGGTCCGGTGCTGCAGGTGCCGCCCTCTGTTCAGGGGCTGCGTGTCCTGCTGGTTGAGGACAATGAGATCAACCGCGAGATCGCCACGGAACTGCTGACCGATGCGGGCCTTCTGGTGGATGTGGCAGAAAATGGTCTGCTGGCCTGCCGCCAGATTGAGCGCGAGGGGGACAGCTATGCGGCGGTCCTGATGGACATTCAGATGCCGGTGATGGACGGTATGGACGCCACGCGCCGCATCCGTGAAACCTGGTCTTCAGAGAAGCTGCCGATCATCGCCATGACTGCCCATGCCTATGCCGAAGAGCGTCAGCGCTGCCTTGATGTCGGCATGAATGATCACATCGCAAAGCCGGTGGACCCGAAAGTTCTGGTGCGCACCCTGGCCGAATATCTGCGCCCGCGCCGCTCCGGCGGGATCGCCCCCCACGGCTCAGGGACAGGCCGCGGCGGCAGAGGAGGCGCTGCCCGACCGTCTGCCGCCTTTTAACATCTCCCGCGCGCTTGAGCGGGTGAACGGCAAACGCCCGCTTCTGCGCCGTCTGATCCTGAATTTCGCGGAAAGCCAGGGCAGAGCCGGTGATGAGATCCGCAGCCTGATCGCCCAAGGGGCCATGGCCGATGCCCGCCGTGTCAGCCATACCCTGAAGGGTCTTGCGGGCTCGCTCGAGCTTCCGGATCTGCAGACGGCGGCCGAAACGCTGGAGCGTGCGCTGCTGGATGGGGAATCTGCGCAGCTTCATGCCCTGATCTCGACCATGGAAGAGCATCTTGCCCCGGCGGTCGAAGCGGCGGCCTCTCTTCGCCCCAAAGCGGCCCCCCCGGCACCGGTGGTTGAAAGCGTCGCGCCCGCCGCGCCTGCGCCGGCCCCCGTGCCCACGGTGTCGGCTGAGGAGCTTCAGGCGAAAATCGCTCAGATGCGCGAGCAGATTCAGCGCCGCAGCCTTGGCGCGCGGATGAACTTCGCAGGCTTTGCGGCGGCTCTGGGTCTCAGCCCTGAAGCCATTGAACAGCATCCCGTGAAACGCGCGCTTGATCGTCTGGATGGCATTGCCAAGTTGTTGTGTCGTGAAGCCCCTGCTGTAAGGATTTCGAATGAAAATGCCATC
>NZ_SBLC01000097.1 GCF_004054105.1 Falsigemmobacter intermedius | reverse complement strand
GAAACCGCGTCGAGGCCAGAGTGGATCGCGGCAAACTGCCCGGCCAGCGCCTGGCTATCCCTGACCTCAACGGACAGGCGGGCCATCTGGCCGCCCCTGACGACCTCACCGCCCTTGGAAGGCCGGTCACAAAGCGCGCAGCATAGGTCTATTCATGCAAAGCTGAACCTCAGGCATTGACTGAGGAAGGGTGGATAACGGTGGGTAGTCTCGCACAGAATCAAACGCTGAGCTTCTTTGCCAGCGCAACTGTGCCTGGATGTGTATCTTTGAGTTTACATCGTGCGGCATGTAGCCTATAAGATACGCATGTCCTACGAAGTCCAACTCACCAAGGAGTTCTCAGCCTGGCTTGAGGACATCAAAGACGCCAGAGCGGTTGCGCGTGTGGCTGCACGTATCGAACGGCTTGCATATGGGCTTTTGGGAGACGCTAAAGTCTTCGACGGAATTGGTGAGCTTCGCATCGACTACGGTCCAGGTTACAGGATCTACTTCTGTCGTCGGGGCGGTAAGCTTTACATCCTGCTGTGCGGCGGCACCAAAGGGACTCAGGCGCGTGATATCGATCGGGCAAGGCGAATGGCTAAGGAGATCGGCTATGACCATTGAAACGACTGCCTTTGATGCCGCACTTTATCTGGGGAGTGATGAAGCAGTGGCTGAGTTCATGGCGGATGCGCTGGAAAGCGGTGATGCGGGTTATATCGCTCACGCCTTGGGCGTTATCGCACGGGCAAAGGGGATGACCCAGCTCGCAGCTGAAACCGGCCTCAGCCGCGAATCTCTTTACAAGGCACTCTCCCCTAGCGGAAATCCGACGCTCACAACTCTTCTCAGCGTTATGAAAGCGATGAATCTGCGCCTGGATGCCCGGCCGATTACGCATCAGGCCTGAGCAAACAGAAAACTGCGCAGCAGCAGCTTGCGACGCCTCGGAAGATTGTTGCGCTGAGACATGAAAGACTGCGGCTGCATTACTTTCCGCACCCGGCTAACAGGGGGTGAGACGATGAGCCGAACTGGTGATCGGAATTGTATCACGCCAATCTCGAGTGATACGATAATACCGCCGTTGAGCCTTGAAACAGGGCCGTGTGTTCGGCAGTCTGAGAACCTGGATCACCATTGAAAGCCGCATAAGCGGATGGAGCCAGACCCTGAGCAGCACTCTCACTCGTCGCGGGTTTCTTACCGCATCCGCCTTGTCCCTGGCGACCGGACCCGGCCTTGCGGGGACTGTCGTCTCGCCGGGTCCATTGATGGTGGTCGGATATCGCGGGCGCGCTGCGGGAGATGGCGATGTCGACCTGATATGTCATATGCTGGAACGGCGGCAGATTGGCGGCGTCCTGCTGCTGCGTCGGAACATCTCATCGCCGGACCAGCTCTCACGACTGTCCCGCGCGCTCCGGGACGCGGCTGGCGATCTGCCACCTATCATCGCGATTGATCAGGAAGGCGGAAGGGTGTCGCGGGTCGGCCCCGAAAATGGCTTTCTGCAGTGGCATTCTGCGGCAGCACTGGCCCGGAAAGCGCTGAGTGCGGCGGAGCTTCAGGCCTATTGGGCGGAGCGAGCCTGGGAGCTCTCTGCCGCCGGGGTGAACGTCAATTTCGCTCCGGTGGTAGACCTCAACGTCAATACGGCAAGCCCGGTGATCGGCAGACTCGGTCGGGCATTCGCCCGCGATCCGGAGTCGGTCATTCTCCATGCGAGGGCGTTCGTCGAGGCGCACAGGCAGGCAGGGGTGCGAACGACCTTAAAGCATTTTCCAGGCCACGGCAGCGCAGCAACCGACAGCCACATCGATACCGCCGATGTCACTCTGACATGGCGAGAGAACGAACTGATCCCCTATCAGGCGATCGCCAGGGCCGGCCTGGCGGAAGGCGTGATGGTCGGACATCTGCTGCATCATGGCTTCTCAGATACACCCTGGCTGCCGACGTCACTCTCCGTCTCGGCAACGCGCTGGTTGCGGAACAATATGGGGCCGCAAATCCCAACCTTTACCGATGATCTGCAAATGACGGCTGTCGAGGCGCTGATGCCTCTTGAGACAGCTGTGCTGACCGCGATGCGCGCCGAACACAGTTTTATCGTCTGGTCCAACTATCGCCGGACGGATCGACTGGAACATACGGCCGAGGTTCTGCGCGCCGTCGAAACGAAGCTTAATGCAGAAGATTACACCCTGCTTCTGCGTCAACTGGCGCTCTCCGCCGATTATCGCAATACCCTGCGCTAAGGACGATTTTTCACGCCTGAGATTGCACCCACAAACTTTGTGATCCGGCCGACCGAATACTTCGGGTAACAGGTGTTTGTTTTTCCGTTCCAGGTAAATGCGGTGCACTGGCTGGACCCATAGCAGGCGCGCCGGCATTCATCGAGGGTTGTATGAGGCATGCCTCTGGGCAGAATGTCATTGCCGCTGAAGTCCGTTGCCGTGACTTCTATAAAGGGGCGATCGAAAATACCCTTGTTCATCCGGCTGAAATCCACCACTCCGGAAGTGATCCCAACCGCCATAGAAATATTCTCCACAGCAGCTTTAGGCCAGCACCACCGCGTCTCATGCACATAGCTCCAGGCCGCACACCCCGGCATGCCACGACAAAGTTGCTCGCATTGGCCAACAGAGATATTTCGTTGCCCTTTGGGCAAAATATCCGATCCAAAGAAATCCGTGCTGGTAAAGCGGTCATGGCGACCACCCCGCTCTGGCACGGTGGAGGGCGGCGGAGCCGGGGGCGGCACTGAGGCTGCCACTGATGGCAATGTCTGCGACGGCTCTGGTCGCGCCGCCGCTTCAGGATTTTGCGAGAGAAAGCTCTCGATTTCCCCGGTCAGGCGCAGAAAGTCAGGATTCTCGGCATCCCGTGCCAGCCGCTGCTTTTCATCGGACGTAAAGTAGTGGATTTCGGCCGTGCCGAACATTTTCTCATAGACGAATGGCGGTGTATCAAGCTCATTCAATATCCCAATGACCTCAGCCGCCGTATACTGGGTCTGGGCCTGGGCCACAGACAGGGTTGCGGCGCGGTCGCCCTGAGGACTGTAGAACTGGTGAACGCCGAGATGCCCACCTGCCTTTCGCTGAGCGCCGCCGAAGAACATATTTGCGCAGGAACTTTCACAGCTCAGGGCGTTTGGAACATAGCTTGCTATGCTCTTGTCCCGCAGAATTGCGGCCATTTGCAGGCCTTCGTAAAGGTTGCCCCCTGCAGAACCCATAACAACGGCTTTGATCTCGTGTTCGCGCAGCGCGCGCCGTAGTTCAAAACTGTCAGACTTTCCGATTTCGCCGGTCAGCAGAAGCACCTGCGGCATCCGGGCGTCATAGGAAAACGCGCCATAGCTGATGACATCAGGTTCAGCTGAACTCGCCGGAAAAGCGAGAAGCGCAGACAGAGCAATATTTCGAAAAAATCTGAGCACCCCATCAACTCCCGGAAACGAGACCGAACCATAAGGCGAGTGTTAGATCTCAATGCGCGCCGGTCAACAGGTGTTAGCAACTGTATCTCTGGCATTGCCAAGTTATTTTCACCTGGTGTGTTGCAGTCTGTGTGAAGCCGGTCACGCGGTCA
>NZ_SBLC01000096.1:492-3738 GCF_004054105.1 Falsigemmobacter intermedius | reverse complement strand
ATGGGTCAAATCTCAATGGAAATTATCGCCCCAAATGGGTCAGTTCTAAGCGGCAATCAACACTCTGAGTAGCTAAATTCTGGTGAAGCTTCTCTTTATGGGGCACGACCAACTCCTCTTCTGAGCCCTGCAGGGCAACTGGAGATTAATAGGCGGCAAGAGATGAAGTTCCTGAAGCTGCTAAAAATGCAAAAGCGCCCGAGGTTTCCCTTGGGCGCTTCTGTCGCACGAATTTTATCCAGCTTGCCACAATCAACTGAATTGTCAATCGTTGTATTTATAAAGAAGCACTTACAAAGCGAGCCGTGCGGACTGGCGTATGTCTATTCCGCCCGCAGAATCAAAACTTCCAGGAAGCACGCAGTTGGATGGTATCGATATCAAGATCGACGTCTGTCCCTGCAACATTCGCAACGCTACCGAAGCTTGAACGGCTAAGTTCGGCACCAAGCACGAAGTTACGGCTGATTGCAAAATCAGCACCAATGCCAAACGTCATGCCCGACTTGCTATAGCTATCGATGCCGTCGCTTCCTTTAACGCGTGCGACACCCAGCATAGCGTAGGGCATCCACTGTCCAGCGTCATAGCCAAAGCGACCTTTCAAACGGGTCAGGTCAACTTTGACACCTTCTTCCTTTGCGCGGTCAAAGCTCAGCTCACCACCCAGAACGTACTGCCCGAAGTCGTGGTTGTAGCCAGCGAACACGCCAAGACCTGTATCGTCCGCCGACACGGAGACAGGGCCCGCCGAGAGGGAAGCATCATGTTGCCCGAAGGACAGGCCGACATAGCCCCCAGTCCAATTGCTGTCGGAAACGACTGCTACGGGTGCATAAACGGCAGGTTCTTGCACAACTACAGTCGGACCTCCGGCAAGAGCCGAAGTTCCAAAGCCGATGCCAGCAAGGATAGAAATCGCAGAAACAGCGCGACGAGTCATAGTTGTTATTCTCCCTAAAACCCACACGGGGTGGGTAATAGATGGCCTATTTTTTAACCTTTCGTTAAAGATTTCTGAGATCTTAATTAGCATCATGGAGACATGTGATGTTTTTGTGACACGACGTATTCAGCCTCTGCGTGCTTCGATCACATCGACCCAGTGGCGCAGTGCTTCGGTGAAAGCCCGGCCTTTGGTGGTGGTGAACCCGTCCTCATCGATCAGCTGCAGCTCGCCCTGTATGCCGCCCGCGATCAGGGCGCGGTCATGCGCTGAGACCAGACCAATGCGGCCCTGCCAGATCATCCAGCGGCGGGTTGCGCCTCGCTCGCGCTGCTCCGGGGTGCGATCATCCATCGGCGGGATATCCTCGGCGGGGTTGGCAGGCACCACCAGCTCCTCCGGGATAATCGCGATGGCCGCATTCTTCGGGCTGTCGCTCAGGCCGATGGCGTGGCGATAGGCGCGGCGTGCGAGGCGGTATTCATCCACGACGTGCTGCATCTGTGCGGCCTGCTCCGCATTAACTGCCAGCAGCCTGATGCAGCGGCTTGCCTGATCCGAGTAGCTCCGATCCTCAGCCGCAGCGCGAAGCTGGGCCGGGTTGGCCTTCGCATGTCGCAGGCGGGCTTTGGCTACGGTCATGCGAGGATCTTCCTCACGCTGGTTGGTATGGCGCCGGTCACGGCCGGTCGCTCGGTTCGGAGCGGTCATGCCGCCCGGCAGGGTGATTGCCTTCTTTGCGCGGCGCTTGGCTGCTTTGCTCATGTCTCACTGTCCTGATGGTGTTTTTATGGGCGGGCCTTAGTGGCCCTGCTCCGATTTTTTAGCCCGTTCATAGGCGTTGGAGATCCAGCCAATGAGCAGAACTCCCACCAAGAGCGCGCCCGCCGAGAAGACCAGCCCGATGAACGGGAGCACGCTCAGCAGCCAACCCGCGAGAAATGCGGTTGAAAAGCCAATTACCACGCCAATCACCACGGGAGCGAGATCGGCAGCCATCACTCTCGCTGTGCGCCAGATCATGCTCACATCCCCTCGATTGCGCGCTTGATCATGTCAGGGCGCATGCCGGACCAGATCAGGTGGCCTGCAATGACGATGGGGGCAGAGGTCAGGCCCTGCGCTTTCCATGCGTCGATCTGCTCGGCCGGCACGTCAGCCAGCGGGGTTTCATTTACGCTCACCCCTGCCCGGTCAAATTCGCGCTTGGTCAGGCGGCAGGGCTGGCAGTTGGGGGCGGTGTAGATGGTGATCATCACCAGATCTCCTTTCCCATGGGGCCGGCAGACAGGGTGCGTTCACCTATTTCCGTCATCACCCATCGCGCGGGGCTGCGCTGAGATCGTACCAGGAACCCGAGCGTGCTCAGAACGTCCAGCCATTCCCGGCCGATATCGACGTCTTCACCATCATCGGCACACTCGGCAAACCGCTGCAACTTTTGCTGGATCTTTTGACCACAGCCTTCCGCCCGCCCTGCCCGATAGCCTTCCTCCCATGCATGGGTGGTGTCCTCGAAGCTGGTCAGCGGGGCAGAAAAAATATGACTCACGCGTTTGGCAGTTTTCGTGGTATCTAAGTTATCGTGCACGGGGTCACGGCCGCTAGGTTGTGTATCACTGGGAGTCGAGTAACGAGTATTGGCGGCCTTGCCTCCGTGCTGGAATTTCTCTCGCCGAAGTTCACCTGCCACGTCAGACTTCAGCACGTTAGGTGCCCATGCAGGGGCCTTTTCTGCCGGGCCGTGGTAGCTGCAGTAGCCGTTGTGGATGGTGACGGTGTCGCTCATGCGGTGGCCCCTTTCCTGCGGGCGATATCGCGTTGGATGTACCAAGCGGCTTTCTCCAGATCCTCGATGGCGTCGTTCTTCAGATCTGCGCGCCAGATGTATTTGACCGCGTTCCCGAGGCAGTAGTTCATGTACTCGGTGATCTGGATGCACTCGACGCCCGAGGGGTGAGAGCGGTAATGCGGCGGGTGGTTGACCGGGTCGCTCATGCGTCCTCCAGAGCAGGGCTCCGGTCCATGACCAGTCCGAGGTTGCGGTAGATCTTCGAGCGGCTGATCCCGATCAGATCGCTGCGGAGAAACGCCTCGATGCGGTCAATGCTCGGGACCACGCCTGCGAGGTTGCAGACCTCGTGCCAGTCAGCGCGGCGGAAGTAGCCCAGCTGGGCCAGCGTCACGGCCTCCCGGCGTCCCGGCTTGGCGCGGGCGACTTCACCAGCAGCATCGGCCAGTGCATGAGCTGCCACCGCGCGCCACAGCTGGCGGGCAGCGGAGCCGTGCACCGCGGTGAA
>NZ_SBLC01000096.1:0-482 GCF_004054105.1 Falsigemmobacter intermedius | reverse complement strand
CGATGCGTTTCAGGCCGAGGCTGGCGACGACCGCAGCGCGGCGGGCGCGTTCTTCCTCGGTGATCTCCAGCCGGCGCTCGGGTTCAGGATCACGCGGCTTCGGCAGGGCTGCGACCTTGAGGCGGCGGGCTTCGAGGATCTGCGCAACCACATGGCCCTCGTTCGGCATCCGGTTCGGCTCCTTGAGGATATGAGCTCGGCAGGCAGCCCGGATTTCCTCAATCGGATAGTCCTGCAGCGCGTCCATCCAGTCGATCATCAGCCGGTCATGGGCGGCGCTGCCCCGGTCACGCTCCCAGCCGAAGCGGTCCAACTTCTTAGCCAGAACCTCCAGCTCGACCGCGACCACGGCCCGATGCTTAGCCAAGTCCTGCGAGGCGAGCGATTTGCTCAAGGGCAGGGTCAGGCCGGTGCGCGGGTCCTGCGGGAACTGCGGAGCGATGTTGCGAACTGCGATTGTCATAATTGCCCTCCATCAGGCG
>NZ_SBLC01000095.1:751-3830 GCF_004054105.1 Falsigemmobacter intermedius | reverse complement strand
TGGGTCAAATCTCAATGGAAATTATCGCCCCAAATGGGTCAGTTCTAAGCGGCAATCAACAGCTGAAGGACTGAAACATGCTCTGGCAGCGCTGTCTTCCGCGCAGCAGCAACTCGAAGCCCAGGCAAGTGGCGCATTCAGTCCCCGGGGCGAATGGCTGATGCGCAATATTGAAACACTGCGGGAAGTCAGGAGACGAGCCGGACAGGACCCGCATCAGAAGGTAAATCACCGGCTCGAGGGGCCGCGACGGGAACTGCATAATCTGTATGGCCCACAACTCCTGACGCTGAAGGACACGGTGAAAGCACTGTTCAGCGAACTGCCAGCCGTGGAGTTCTCAGACCCGACTGACTACACAGAGGCAATGAGGCAACAGCAGGTTTTGTGGTCGCAAGCTGCGCTTATGGTCGACCGATATCTCACCGGTGCCCCTGCCTCTATTGAGGCGGCGGCATTGTCAGAGCTGCTGGACTACTTTCCGAGTTACCCCGATTTCCTCGCAGAGTTGAAAAAGCGCATCGCCGCAGATGAGGCACGATACGTTCTGGCTGAAACGCTGGTCGCCCTTCCCACCCGGGACACTACAACGAGTTGATCCCGAGGCAGGCAACGCGCCGTTTAACCGGGCAGATGAGCGGACAGAGAGTGAGCGGCAGGCGGGTGCCGCTCACTCTTCGCATCCCAGACGTGGGATACAGGGCTTTGGCTCATTCATCCTTGATCCGGGCCGCGTAAACCCTGCCTCTGATCTGCGGCAGAATTACAGCTCGCTTCATCAGAGACGAAAAGCCGTTCCGCCGCTGCATCTCCTGCGGGGTGACGATCAGCTCCAGCACCTGAGCCTGGATGGTCACATCGAGCGCCGTGGTCGGCTCATCGGCGATCAGCACTTTGGGCCGGCAGGCAAGCGCGATGGCAATGACGATGCGCTGACGCATGCCGCCGGAGAGCTGAAAGGGGAACTGGTCCGCGCGGATGCGGGCCTCAGGAATGCCCACCATCTCCATCAGTTCAACCGCGCGGGCGCGGGCCTCCGCCTCTGAGCAGCCCTCATGGACCAGCACGCTTTCCTCAATCTGACGGCCGACTTTCATCAACGGATTGAGCGAGGTCATCGGCTCCTGAAAGACCATCGAGATGTCTTTGCCCCGCACCCGGCGCATCTGGGGTTCGGACAGCGACAAAAGATCAGTGCCGCCGAGCCGGATCGAGCCTGCACTGATCCGCGCGATGCGCGGGGGCAGGAGCTGCAGCATGGAATGCGCCAGCATGCTTTTGCCGCAGCCGGATTCTCCAACCACCGCAAGCGTTTCCCCCGCATGCAGGGTCAGGTCGACCTCATTGACCACCGGAAACCAGTTGCGTTTGGGGCCGCGAAATTCGGTGCGCAGGCCCTCGACCTGCAGAACGGGTGTCATCGCTTCGCTCTCGGATTAAGGGCCTCATTGAGCGCATCGCCGATCAGGTTGATCGCCAGCACCGTCAGCAGCACGGCAAGACCAGGAATGGTGACCATCCACCAGGCGGTGCGAATGGCCGAGCGTCCCGCGCCGATCATATACCCCCAGGTCATGATGTTCGGATCGCCCAGACCAAGGAAGGACAGCCCCGCCTCAAAGAGGATCGCCGTGGCGACCATCAGCGAGCCCGCAACCACGATGGTCGTCAGCACATTGGGCAGGATCTGCACGATCAGGATGCGCAGATCCGACATGCCCAGCGAGACACAGGCCTCAACAAATTCCCGGCTTTTCACGGCGCGCACTTCGGCGCGCACCAGCCGCGCCAGGGGGGCCCAGGAGACAATGGCAATCGCCCCGATGACATTGGGGAGTGTCGAGCCCAGCACCGCCACAATTACAATCGCGCCGATAAAAGTAGGGATGGTCTGGAAAAACTCGGTCACCCGCATGGCAGCCGTGTCGATCCAACCGCCGTAATAACCGGCGACCGCACCGCCGTTGACAGCCTTCACCGCAAGGATACGATGAAAGCTCCTACTATGAAGCCAAACGCTATCAGTGCGGCGAAGCCTGACAGAGCCCAGAACTCGACGCGATTTTGAAAGGGTGTGCGCGCGCCACAGTTGCCACAGCGCAAAGCTGCAAAGCGTAATTTGTGACCGCAGCGACATTGGAATGGGCGGAAGTCTTTACCTAGCATTAGAGGATCTCTGAAAGTTAACAAAAGGTTAATGACCGACAGCCTGCGCTTACGCGGACGAAACGGTCAACAACTTAAGAATATAACCTCTCATTGCGCGGGTTTTGGCATTGTATGGAGCCACTCTGAAATTTCCGGGTCAGTTTATCGCCGATCTCGGCTTTGAGATGCCTGTAGGGAAAAAGCCCCCTCGCTTACCGGAAAGCTCGGGGGCCGCTAAAAATTTTCCATCTGGTAAACTTCAGGGACAATTCTGCCGCATAGATATCAAGCCTGCCCTTCAGACAATTCCCCCAAAGAGGGGAAGTCCGAACGAAACAAGGCGCCTTCATTGAAGACGCCCTGTCCCATCACATCTGGCTCGTAGCATGTTGTGACGGGACCGTAGTCACCTGAAACGCGACGCGTTGTAACCAGTTGATTTGGAAATCTTAGCATACCTTCACCGCTGTGCAGTTCACAAAATCGTAGGCGCTTATTTTCTTGTTTTAGAAGCGTTTCTTTTAAGATCGGCATGCCAGTCCAGAATACCGTCATAGAACCCCTCCAAGGATTTTGCCCAAACGACGGGCTGATCTTTTCCTTCGGGCGTGAAGAAAAAGCCGCCTGAGCTCGGAGCTGACCATCCTCCGGACAATCTGATTTGACCGATCAACACCTCCCCAAAGGTGCGCTCGCCATATCCGACCAGAATAACCTCTGACGCGTGGTGCATACTGCCCCCCCCTCTGATCTGAAAAATGATCAGTTTTGCTGAATCTGCAAACAGTTTCTCCTTCCACTGCCCCGTTTGGATCTCTCCGGCGGGGCTTTTTCATTGGGGCACACATGCTCAATCACAATCTCGGCCACACCCGGCTGATCCGGGAGACTTGCGAGGCCCATGGCCTCACGATCCCGCAGACTGCCTATG
>NZ_SBLC01000095.1:0-741 GCF_004054105.1 Falsigemmobacter intermedius | reverse complement strand
AACATGTTGAGAACAAAAGGCTGATTGACGGCCAGACCTGATGTTGGATGATGCTTGCGTCTGGAGGTGTCATTGTGATTTTCCGCGCAGAACTGACCCGGGGGGGATGCGGCAATCAACAGCCGGTCTTCTTGAAGGTGCCGATGGTCGCCATTGTCTGTCTCCATTCTCTCGTGTTCGGGCCCGCTCCATTGCGGCCTCGATGGCGATCTAGAGGCCGGGGACGACGGCCGGCGCAGTCCCGTCCGGGACCCTGACAGCACAGGCAGGGCTTTCTTGTCTTCCGCGAGGAATGGGCGAATCCCAGGGGAAGAAAGTTCAACGACGCTGTTGCGCCGAGACGTCGAAGCGCGCTCCCGCGCGCTGATCTTCGGCCAGATCAGCCCATCACAGAGGACGCATGCGAGCGGTCCCGTCACCTCCAGAGAGACAGGAGACAGCGGCGATCCTGAAGGATCCGGCAGGAAGACCCGACAGGCAACTACCGGCGATGATCACCCAGACCACGAACATGTCAGTGCGCGCCCTTCCCCCTGACCTGCAGCCACGGGCACCGCACCGCATCAGACCGGATACTGGGCGGGCCACCTGATCGGCACCTGCCGCCCAAGTGCTCGACAGCCAACTTCGCACACTACACGACTCGCAACCTCAGGCTCTTCGGAATGACGATTTTCTGGTCGACGATGGGCTCGTCCTGGCCTGATCGCAATCGGCGGCGGAGTTCATCAAAACCTGTTC
>NZ_SBLC01000094.1 GCF_004054105.1 Falsigemmobacter intermedius | reverse complement strand
CGGATAAATCTTGTGTTCCGGATGCTTCTTGCTGGTCTTTGGCGCCTGATAGATCGGCACCAGACGCATCAATCGCATCAGCCGGCGGACCCGATGTCGCCCACATTTATGACCTTGGCGCTGCATGTGACGAGCCATCTGCCGGGACCCATACCACGGCGTTTCAAGGAACTGGCGATCGATGATGTCCATGAAGGTCAGGTTCTCGGCGCTTTCGCCGCGGGGCTGTTATAGAGGCCTGACCGCGCCAGAGACAGCAGGCTGCATTGCCGCCGGACGCTCAGGTCGGGATGATCCTGTTTCACCGCTTTTTGCCTCCAGTCCCGAGAATGAGACTGGAGGCTGCCGACAAAAAATCCCGCTCAATGACGAGCTGGCCAATCTTCGCGTGCAGCTTCTCGACTTCACCCGCAGAGATCTGCGGCTCGGCGGATGACGCCCCGCCAAAGGCTGCGGCCATGTTCTCGATCGCGGTCCGCTTCCAGCCGCTAATCATTGTCGGATGGATGTCGTATTTCCTGGCCAACTCGGCCGTCGTCAGTTCCTCGCGGATCGCTTCAAGAGCCACCTTCGCCTTGAACTCTGCAGAATAGCGCTTGCGTTTCGTCATTTCGGACCGGTTCCTCCTCAGGCGCTAAAGCTTAGCTCCTGGTCCGAATTCGTGCGACCACCTCTAGATGAGCAGGGTGGCTACACTAGGGCCATTCTTCTCGATATCGGTCGCTCCCAGCAGATGCACATTCCGCTCGGTCCCATCCGTCATGCGAACACGGACCACCGTCTGCATCAGGCTCAGGATGGCTTCCGTGACCCGATCGTTGGAGGTGTGGTTACCGCGCAGCTCCGTGAAAGGAATGCTGAACTCCTGACCATCAGAAGCCATGTCAGGACCGAAGGCATTGGCGAGAAGCTGGTTGTAAATGCGACGGGCCGTGAGAGTGATCTTGTCGCCGCCCCGCACTTCGATGAGCTCGGCTGGCTTAATCACCTCACCGCGGCGCTGAAACGCTGAGAGTGTACCGCTATCGTGACTTTTTGGGCGAGGTTGACCGCTCATATTGTGACCTGACAAATCTTTCCGGTCACAATAAGGATTATGGAGGGCAGTTCAAACCTTTATCGCCTGAGACACATAAAAGGTACCCGGATACGGGAGCTAACCTCGCCCAAAAAGTCATGTTACCTCGCCCCAAAAGTCACCTGACCTCGCCCGAAAAGTCACGATACCTCGCCCAATAGGTCACAGTAGATGTGTTTTAAGTAAGTAAGTTCAATTGGTTACCTTTGGTAAAAAAGAAGAATCTTTAAGAAAGACAAGAACGGTCGCAACCTCGCCCAAAAAGTCATGATAGGCGATCAACCTAAATGAGGCTGCCTCCGTTCATGAAGGTAAGGGACAGGCACATATTCAAGTCACCACGGTCCGCCCCAGGGCAGACCAGTGTGTGGGAGGATCGCAGATGTGTGGACGCTTCGTAGACCCAAACCTGCTCGGAACCGAGTTCGAGCTGCGCGAGATTAAAATCACGCCGATCAGCCAGCGCTTTAACGTTAAGCCCACACAAGACATCTACATCGACCACCGAGGTGAAATCCTCACGGCTCGCTGGGGGCTGATACCCTTCTGGCATAAAGGTGAGCTGAAAGACTGGAAAGCCAATACCATCAATGCACGCATTGAGGAGGTCGAAGAAAAGGCAACCTTTCGCTCTGTCTGGAAATCCGGGCGCTGTCTGATCCCTGTCGGCGGTTACTACGAATGGACCGGTGAGAAAGGCTCTAGGACGTGTTGACAAAAGGGATTCACATCAGGCTTTGATCATGTTTCAAGCTGGCATCTGCGATGGAGGCCAGTTTGGCACGAGCCCTTATGTCGGACGAGGAATGGGCGTTCTTTGAGCGCTTCATCTTCGCTGTCCGCGCCCCGAACGGGCGCAAACCCACCAACCACCGCCTCGTTCTTGATGGAATTTTCTGGATTGCCCGAACCGGGGCGCCATGGCGCGATCTTCCCGGGGAGTTCGGCAAATGGTCGAGCGTCTATCGGCAATTCCGGCGCTGGACGTTGGCAGGGCTCTGGGAGGACATCATGGAGGCCCTGAACCAGAGCGGATCCGTGCCAAGTGCCCTGCAGATGATCGACAGCACCGTGATCCGCGCCCACCATCAGGCAGCGGGCGCTAAAGGGGGACTCCGCGACAGG
The DNA here is from genome assembly GCF_004054105.1 of Falsigemmobacter intermedius. Lineage (GTDB taxonomy): Bacteria > Pseudomonadota > Alphaproteobacteria > Rhodobacterales > Rhodobacteraceae > Wagnerdoeblera > Wagnerdoeblera intermedia. The sequence continues at coordinate 1,685 of NZ_SBLC01000094.1, read as the reverse complement.
GTTTCGGCCGTTCTCGAGGTGGCTTTACGACCAAGATCCACCTCCTCGTCAATGCACACGGGCTTCCCATGAGGACAGAGATTACGCCAGGCCAGACGTCAGACTATCTCGGCTTCGATCTGGTGATGGCGGATAATCTGCCCCGCCCGAGTGTGCTGCTCGCGGATCGCGGCTACGATGCAGACAAGATCAGAGACGGCATGGAGGGGCGCAACGTCCTGCCCGTGATACCGATGCGCAAGTCTCGCAAGAAGCGGATTGGTGTCGATCGCTCCCTGTATCGCCTGCGTAATCTGGTCGAACGCTGCTTCAACAAACTCAAAAACGCCAGGCGTGTCGCGACCCGCTACGACAAAACCGCGGAAAGCTTCCTCGGCTTCATTGACATCACGTCGATCCGTCTCTGGATACGCCATTTGTCAACATGACCTAGGAAGAGGAGGTCTCACGGGGCCGATTTACGCGAACGGTAAACGGATCAGGGAATTCCTTCAGATAGTTTAAGAGTTTGCCCCGCAGCGCAAAGAACCTCAAAACCATTTTCCAGTACCTTTTCCCTCCGTAAAGGAGGGAAGGCTTTTCAGGCGGCGCATACAGAGTTTCAGGGAAATGGCGGCTTAGAAACGATTCATAATTCAATACAAATCGTGCAGCGCAAAGACCATCCCGGTCCATCCAAGGCTTATACCAACCAATAAAATGATTTAGGCGGACGCCACACCAGTCCCCAAAAAGCTGATATTTGATCGGCCACTGCCAGTTCCAGACCGGCGAAAGTTCAACCCAATTTCCATCTACTGCTAAGTTTAGCAGAGACTGATCATGGTGACGCACCCATTCGGGGTGCCTGCTTGCTATTTCCAAAGCTTTATTAAGGACACCATCTGCCTGGTATCGTGCCACATCAATCAGCAAAAGGCCGCTGTTGAAATAGCGCCGGCCTTTGCGCCCTGCGCGTCGAAATTCCTCCACATCACGATGGGGGCGATACCATTGCTGCACGTCGCGCACCGCTGCAATTGCGCATCCCTGCATATCCGTATCCATCAGACGTGAGAATCCACCTCCATCCGCAAACATGTCGGAATCCAAGTAAAGGATGCGATCATAAATGCCGGCGAGAGCTTCAGCAGCCCACAGCCGCAGGTAGGCGGAGCGTGCGAGATGCGTGATCTTCTGCTTCCCGTATGCCTCACTCTCCAAGGGAGGAAGCACCTTGATCTTGAGCCCATCAAACGCGGAAGGAATCGTCAGAGGACTATCCGACATTAACACAAAGTCAAATTCGCGCTCCGGTTCATGATAGTCGATCTGGCGCATCAAAAAGAGCGCGAACGGAAGATATGGCTGATCCACGCAAAGCACCAATGCCTTACGAAATCGGCTCATAGAGATCTTACTGGTCAATTAATATACTCAGTTTGGCTGGCGCGCAGGTACGTCAGGATCAATTTAGGGGTGCACGTCCTGATCACAACGTCAATCACTCATTGGTATGAAAGAGCAACGGCTCATTTCCCATTCAAAAGCAATTACGCGGATCGCCCCGTGTGGCTCGCAGCCAGATCGGCCAGACCTCAACCGATGCCGCCAGCTCATCGTACTGACGGGATCTGAATTTCTTAGGTCATGTTGACAAAAGGGATTCACACCGAGCCTGGATCGTGATTCAAGCTGGTATCTGC
>NZ_SBLC01000093.1 GCF_004054105.1 Falsigemmobacter intermedius | reverse complement strand
GATCGAAAGGCTGTGGCGATCGCTCAAATACGAATGCGTCTACCTGAATGCCTTCGAGACTGGTTCAGAGGCACGCAAGGGGATCGGGGCCTGGATCAGCTATTACAATGAAAAACGCCCCCACTCATCACACGGGTTGCTGACGCCAGCCGAGGCCTATGATACCTCCGATCAGAACCTGAAAGCCGCCGCCTGACATGAAACCCATGCTAGAGCTTAGCTGAGCGGCAAACTGGTCCAAATTCCCGGACCACCTCTCTTCTATGAGACCATTGAGACGGCACAGGCCCCAGGGGAGGCCATGGCGCACGTCCGTGCATATGCCTCTAAAGCTTGTGAACAAGCAGCCAGAATTGCCGGAGTTCTAACTTTGTGGGAAAGTCTGGAGACCGTGCAAGTCACCGCACAGACGATGGAACTGGGCATATCCTTGGCGCGATTCTATTTGGGTGAGGCTCGTCGGCTGGCCGAGGCTGGACAGGTATCAGAGGAGACAGCGAAAGCTGAACGGCTTCGCAAATGGCTCGGTGAAAGCTGGCCTCACGAGGAAATTACACTCCGTGAAATACTGCAATTGGGCCCGAACCTCCTGCGTGATGCGAAAGCACTGAGAGGCCCCCTCAGTATGCTCGTGAAGACCGGCCATTTGCATCAGCTTGAAGCGGGGACGGTTATCCGTGGAAGCGCCCGCCGGGAGGCCTACCGTATAGTCGGCGAGTGACTAAACCGTTTCACGCACATGCCAAGTTGGCACTCCCCTGAGCGCTACACCTGATACAGACGCTACACACTGAAGTATTGTAGCGGCCGTAGCAGGTGTAGCTGCTGCGCAAGCGAGCTTCCTAAAGAAGAGGGATCCGTTATCATTAACCCGCTCAAAAGAATCTCAAGCTCTTAAAAGTGACAATCCCCACGCCCTCCCTGCAACCGCAGAAAGGGAAAACTGGACGACTTTTAAGCCGCCCGCAGCCGCATCATGCCGCCGCTTCCGTGGTCGAATTTCGCACCGCCGTTCTCAGCTTACGTGTCCGGTCGAAATGGGGGCCAGTTCAGATCCGGCCCTGCTTCCGAACACGCCCTTGTGTCAGTCGTCACGCTGAAACAAGAATTCGTACGTAAAGCTTACAACAGGACTTGTCAGGCGCAGAGCATTACGATGGTTCAATTGAAGCTCGGACTGGGATATTCTTAAGCTCCAAGGTGCGGTATCGGTTTGCAACAGTTGGAAGCAGAGGCAATTTTAAAGATCGCTGATCCTTAAAGGAGTCGGCGATCGGAGCTAGGGAAACCGCGGTGAGTGACAATCTGCTTTTTGACGCGCTTACACGCGGGCTTCCGGGGCTGGTGTGGATTTTCGATTCGAACGGGCGGGTTACTTTCATGAACCCACAGTGGACAGATTTCACCGGTCTGCCGCACGAGGGGGCACTGGGGCTCGGCTGGCGGGAGGCAGTGCACCCCGATGATGCGGCAATGCTTTGTGCCCGCTTCCCCCTTGTTGATGCCGACACTAACGGATTGAAGCGGATCATTCGCATACGAGCGGCAGATCGCACCTATCACCGGCATATTTCCTCAATCCGCCGGGTCAGTGCTGATAGCTGGGTTGGTTGCGCATTCGATGCTCACGAGTGGTTAAGCGCTGAACTACGCGATGCAACCCATGGGACGATTTTGCAGCGCGTGACCTCTGGCACAGAACTGTCGCAACTTCTCGATGAGGTCTGCCTGGCGGCTGAGCGTCAGGTTTCAGGCGTGACATGTAGCATCAACCAGGTAGATGCAAAAACTGGGCAATTCATCTCTGCCAATGCGCCCAATCTGCCCCACCAGATCAGCCAATCACTCGTTGGTCTCACGATCTCGCCATGCGTTGGTTCCTGCGGGACAGCAGCTTTCACAAAGCGCGATGTGATCTGCCCTGATATTGCCAGCGATCCGCTGTGGGAAGGTATTCGTGAGCTGATCCTGCCCCTCGGGCTCCGGTCCTGTTGGTCGCAGCCGATCTTTTCAGCAGAAGGAGAGGTGATCGCAACTTTCGGCTGTTATTTTCGGGAAGCGCGCGCCCCCTCGGCCGGGGAGATGCAGGAGATTGCCCGCTTTCGCAGTCTGGCGACCTTGGCAATTGAGCGGGCGCGGATGCTGGAAGCTCTGCACGAAAGCGAGGCACATTACCGCCATACGGTCGAGCAAAACCCGCAGATCCCTTGGACTGCGGACCCGGCAGGTAAACTTCTGAGCCTTTCTCCCCGCTGGACCGAGTTGACGGGCATACCTCTGGAAGAAGCCATATTACAGGGGCTGCGGCAGGCACAGCACGAAGACGATATTGACGAAGTTATGCAGGCTTGGGAACTTGCCCGTGAAACCGGACGGCCGTTTACAGCCGATTACCGACTCAGACTGCAGACTGGAGCTTACATCTGGGTCCGTACTCAGGCGACTGCGCGCTGTGATGCGACAGGCACTGTGATCCGATGGTACGGAACGATCGAAGACATCCATGAAAAGCACATGGCTACCGAAACGCTGCGCAGGCAGGCTTATCAAGATGATCTGACTGGCCTGCCCAATCGCCGCAGCTTCACGGCTGAGTTGAAAACACACCTTCAGTCCGGCGATGGTCAGGTGGGGCTCCTGGTCCTGGACATGGACCACTTTAAACAGGTCAACGACCGCTATGGTCATAAAACCGGCGATGCAGTGCTGCGTCTGTTCGCCCGGCATCTCCTCAAACTTGCAACCGGCCGCGAATTCGTTGCACGCTTGGGTGGGGATGAATTCGCGATCATCCTGCCCGATGTCCGCAGCGAAGATGACGTTATGACCCGGGCCCGCACAATCGAGCGAGCGCTTGAAGTGTCATTGATGAGAAGCAGGAAAGCGCGTGCATGCCGACCAAGCATTGGCTGCGCACTTGGCACTCCTAATGAAAGCCCCGATGAACTTTTTAAACGTGCGGACATAGCCCTTTACGCTGTGAAAGAGGCCGCCAAAGGCGGCGTCAGACTCTTTGACCACAACATTCGCAGCGCAGCGATCCGGCGCAGCGAAGCGTTTGAACTGGCCCGCCTTGCGCTGCGAGAAGACTGGATTGAGCCGTTTTATCAGCCGATCATGGACATGAAATCAGGGGTTGTTCGCGGATATGAGGCGCTTTTGCGAATTCGCCACCCCGAGCGCGGCATCCTGCCGCCCAGGCTTATAATGGAAGCGCTTGACGCTCCCGACCTCGCAGACATCATTGGGCTTCGGATGTCTGAGAAGATCGTTGCAGATATGGGGCCGCTCTCGCCAGGTGGTCCATTAAAAGGTCAGGTTTCGATTAATGTCAGCACTGAAAACCTTACAGAAAGCCATTTTATCGAGAACCTTCTGCGATTGCTTCAGACCTACAATGTATCGCCACATTCGATCAGGCTTGAGATCACCGAACGAGTGCTGATGAACCAGCTGAACCACGGCGCCATTGAGCGTCTGATGCGTTTACGCCAAAGCGGCATTGGCATCGCTCTTGATGATTTTGGCACCGGATATGCTTCGCTTATTCACCTTAAAGCTCTCCCCGTGGATGAAATCAAAATCGACCGTTCCTTCGTCTCGGGGCTCGGCACCGATGCGAACAAAGGCGAGATCGTCGAGGCGATGCTGGGTCTGGCACGAACGCTTGGACTGGTCACTGTTGCCGAAGGGGTCGAGACCAACGATGAAGCCAGGCAACTACGGGACTGGGGCTGTGATTACGCACAGGGATATCTTTTTGGACACCCAGCCCCGGCTACCCACGTGAAATCAAAATAGTAACTGTTGGGCACCTCGATTTTTGACCTTTTCCGGTCGCGGGTCGGGGCTCGGCGGCTTGAAATGGGCGTGATGCCACCCGTCAGTGCGCTTGTGCGCTACGGGGTC
>NZ_SBLC01000092.1 GCF_004054105.1 Falsigemmobacter intermedius | reverse complement strand
GTTGCTCCGGCGAGCCTCCACAACCGCGCACCGACCAACAAATCCTTCTCCGCAATCTGCCATTTCGACATCCTTCTGAAACCTCAGAAGAAAACTCGCCGCTATGGAGCTGGAACAAAACCGCAGATCTCAATGGGATGCAGACGCCGGATACAAAACTCCAGCCTCGGGTGATCCAGAAAGCGGCCTCACCTCAGAAGCCGGAAAACTCTGCCTTCGGGCGGTCCAATGTTGGGGGCAGGTTCAAATACAACCGGGCTCAGGTTGCGGCTGGATGAAATTTCCGCGGCAGGTCAGAACACTTAAGATAACTCTCAAGTTTCACTGCTGCCTGCTCCAGATCCGCAGGCAAAGTAATGAAGAAAACCTTCTGCCCTCCTTCCAACCCCCAAGGCCCGCTCTGCTCTATCTCAGGAATGCCGCCTTGTGTCTGGTCCTCAGGGTATATCAGCAGTGCATTGCAATTCCATCGTCCGGCGTAGGCTGCGATCTGATACAGGTCCTCACGTTGAGGTGCAGGAAGCAATGGAGGGAATGAGTGAAGGCGTTTGTATTTAGCATCCGCCACCAATCTGCTTCCCCCGGTCGCTTTTACGAGGAAGTCAGGTTTCATCAAACCGAGGCCCTGCCCGCTCTCTGTGCGTAAAAGAGAGCGGGTTTCGCCGTAGTCTCTCGTGCCGTGAGAAACGCCTTGAGCTCCCCACGCTCTTCTCATCGCGTTCAGGACGAAGAGTTCCCATATTTCCGCGACATCAAGCAAAATCCCGGTACATTGGCCATCTTCGCTCACACGACTTGCCAGACCTTTCCCTGAGGCAATCCGGTGGGAAAGATCCGCGACCGATCTGAACCCTGCTGTAATCGGCGTCAGCCGCAGCTGGCGTATTTCCGTCAGGCTCGGAAGAGAAGGCCTCGCGCCGACTGCAGCAATCATATGCGAGAGAATGTCTTCGCTCCGCCGGTCCAGCCAATCACCCTTCCGGCCAAGCGTGCGCGAGAGTTGAAGCCAGGCGGCTACAATCGCTGCGCTAATCGCATGGTTGAGCGATTTTTCCCTGTGGATCGAGGCCACTTCAACCGATCCGCGTGATCGCAGCTTTACCGTGCCCGGCAGATGCAATGGTCCGCGCAGACTGAGGCCGGTTTCAATCCTCTCGCGGCGCAGGGCGGGAAGGCTGTGACGCGCTGCCTCTGTCAGAGCACGTGTCCAGATCAGAGCCAGAAGCCTCGGAATAAAAGCCTCGTCCGCTTCTTGCTTGCCAGTACTCTCGACCATGGCAAGGTTAAAAGCACCGCAAATCCAACGAGAAAGCGTTTCCGCACCAAAACGCGGAGTTATCTCCAGCGTACGGCCTTCGAAAGTCAGGTTTCCTATATAGCGCCCTGCCCACCAGTCACCATTGAACTCGCACCTAACGACCGGCTCGTCTTCGCGCCCGGCCTCCAGCCGCAAGACCAGATCACCGGCGGCACTGTCCCTCGCAAGCCTTCCAAGCCAGGCGCGATCGTCATTTGTGAGGTGCTGCCCGAATGGAGAGGAATCTCTAACCGACAGCTTCATGCTTCAGCTACAGGCTCGGACACAAAGGCTTTTCGCAACTCGCCCAACACCTTTGCGCGGCTTTGTGGGTCGATGCTTACCAGATATTCCTGCAAAAGCGGAAAGAGTGCATAATCCCATAGTTGCTCAACAGGACGACGCGGTGCGCCTTTCGTATTCCACAGATAGCCCTGACGACGACGCTTATCGAGATCGTCAATCAGCAGCGGCACAATATCGAGGAAGTAGGCGTGCCCTATTTCGTATTGCGGTCCGAGGAGCTGACTTGACGCAATCACGGAGTTAAGTGAGCCTGCAGCGGAAGCAAGTTTGCGGAAATCCGGCTCGACCTCTGCCCAGTCAATCTTATTCGATGCGCGCGTCCAACGAGAGTAAGCAGCCGATACCAAGGCGTCGGCGTCAAAACCGTGATAAACCCACAGGAAACGCCGCCTCAAAGCGAAATCCATCTGCTCGATTGACAGGTCGATAAGGTTCATCGTCCCGATTACGTAGAGATTTTCCGGGATATTGAGCTTTTGAGCTGGTTCTCCGGCATTAACACCAGGCAGAGTGATTTCCTCGCCGCGATTCTCTAAGAGTGAGAAAGCTTCGCCCAGCATCCTGCTAAGATCCGTCCTGTTCATCTCATCCAGAATTAGAACATGCGGAATTTTATGATCATCTTGAGAGATAGTTTTCACAAGCTGCGGAAGATAGCCGTGTTGATACTCCGTCGCACCGGAGGAGGTAATCCGTAACCCTCGCATGAAGTCTTCATAGCCATATGCAGGATGCAATTGAAGCCGGTGGGTGCGGCGTTCAATTTCAGAACTAACCTTAGACATGTTTTGAAAATAATTCTTCGCACCATATTTTTCTAACAGCTTTGGCCTGATAATTTGCTCAGCCAAAGCTTTCGCCGTATGCGTTTTCCCGGTGCCAGGAGGGCCATATAAAACGATCTGCTTTTTGTAGTGCAGCGCGGCCATTGGGATGTAGTCGTCCGCAGCATTGCCCGCCTGATTCCACACATCAACCAAAGGCGGTCGATAAAAGTCAACGACCTCGTCAGGAAAGAGGTGCTCCAACTCTTTGCGGATACTCAGAAGTTGCCTGTCATGCCCATCCGACCCATCCGCCATGGTCTCGAACGCTTCAACAATTCTCTTCTTGTGCTCGCGACTGGAGATCCGTTCGAAGTCGTCCGGAAAGAGTATATGCAATATCATGTGCCGGATCTGTCGGCTGCTGGAAGCGTCGATTGCGTCCAGAAACTCCATCATTTTCCACGGAGAACCTGCGAGATTCCCCTGGTCTTCGGCCGACTTCTTCTTAAATGCGAGAGCCATTTCGATCAGAAAGCCGATTTCGAAGGGGCGGCGCGTGTTATAGGACTGACCTCCGCTACCGATCCCGTGCTCGAAACACTTTACAAGATCGGAGTCTTTATCCAGCGTCTTGCCACCCCACTCCAGGACTTGGCTCAGAAGCTCTGTTTTTCGGCTTCTGCCCACATTGCTGGGGAAAAGAAAATAGATCCCAAGAACCTCGGCCACCAGAGCGGACATGGTTTCGACGTCGCCAGTCGACGTAATCTGGTCATTGAGTTTTGCAGTGAAGTCCCGCGCGCCTTGATCCAGATTCCCAAAGATCGCATTATGCAGGCGCTGAAGGTTATCTATTGTCCATAGAGCCTCTTGAGACATGAGTGATCTATCCGACAGCAGGCAGTTCTCTAAGAATTTTCGCCCAAAGCTGTAAATCCTATCACAATTTCTTTCGCAAGATCTGGCCATGAACTTAATTTATCCTTTCAATCAGCGCTGACGTTGAGGGGCGTGGTCACAAGTATGTTTGTAAACGAATTTTTAGTGGCGATACTTCTTGTACCTCTGATCCAGCATGGATCGCCGGACCCAACGCCCTATGGATCGCAGGACCTTGCATTAGTGTTGCTCACTCCTTTCGACTGGCAGTCCGCCCTTTCGATATGAGTTCCGCCAGTAAAGGTGACGGTCGGATGGGGGCTCCACGCGTAAGGGTCGCAAAGCTGTTCGCCACATATTCCGGAACTGGTCCCGCCGGGCCGGACAATCCCTCAATTTGGAAAAGAATATCTCCCGAAGAGTAGCCGGCGCATACTAAGGGCAAAGGTGAGACTCCCAACGCAAACAGTTTCCGAAATTGGCTTCACGAGCATTATCAAAGATTAAGGTTAAATTTGAGGCAAGCGCACCTTAAAAAGCGACACGCTGGAGTGATACCGTAGAGGCCTCCGTCATCACAAGGCAATCGACCGCATCGCTCTGATTACCTTGCCCACGCCTTCCGCCACAAGCCCCCGGGACCGAAGAGAGGGTTAGACCCCGCCAGCC
>NZ_SBLC01000091.1 GCF_004054105.1 Falsigemmobacter intermedius | reverse complement strand
GGAATGGAAAACCCGCGCTCTCAAAGGGCTATTGCTTCCTGAACGCTTTGTTCAGAACCAACTCATGGACCTCCCAACCGACGATCTTGCGGCTGAAAATGTCGAGGATCAGATAGAGATAGAAGAAGCTCCCCGCGATCGGCCCTGGCATCCAGGTGATATGCCCCCGCGTCCAGATCTGGCAAGGGCCGGTGGCCTGATAGCTGGTCGGCGCGCGCCAGTTCGCGTTCCAGGGCTTTGATCCGCTTGCGCTCCTCTCTCGAGGCCTGGGACGCCCTGGCCGTGCTCGCCTGCGCCCGGCCATTGGCGGCTTCACAGGCCTGACGCCATGCTTTGATCTGCTCTGGCTAAAGCCCGCGCTCGCGGCACCAGACGGCCGGATCCGCCTCGTTCAATGCCACAGTTTCAAGAACGGCGGCAAACTTGTCGCGCGAGCTCCACCCCTCGGGGCCAGCCTCCGCATCAGGCAAAAGTTGTCCTTTATTGCGGGCTTCGCGCCGCCAGATATGCAGCGTCCCCTCCGATATTCCCTCCTCCAGAGAAAGACGCCGGATCGGCGTCGCCTCTGGCGGAAGCATCCGCCTCAAAAACGCTGCTTTACGTTCCGGTGAATAACCCACGTCGTCGTCCTATCTCGCCCCAATCAATTAGAGAGAAAATTACAGGGCCGGACAACTTCCCTGACACAGGGGGGCTCCGCCGCCATGGCCGATTTTTGCTCCGACGTTGACATACCGCAAAAACGCGCTCTCCGCCGGCCACGATGAGGGCGGTGTCGCCTGGGGCCGCATTGCCTCGCTGATCGAGACCTGCAAGATCAGCAGCCTGTCACATGGCTCTGCCATTTTTCAACATGAGCTATTATTGAAACAAGTTACACGCAATTCAGCTACAATTTTGAGAAGATTCGTCTCATTTTCGTCTACAAACTTTTTGGCATTTAACATGATGGTGCCATGCTCTATCATATCTCGACTCGAAATCTCTCTTATTTCACTCATCATTTCTTCTATATCTTTGTATGTACTACCAAACTTAAGGCTTTTCACAACTTCTGCGGGGCCGCCAATGTGATACACAATAGGGTAAATTCCATAGCTTGCAGCTTCCAATACTGCCATCCCAAAATGCTCATGTAATGCTAAGTCGGAGGGTTTCTGATCAAGCCCAGTAGCGTGAATATAGATTTTGGATTTTTGAAGATAATCCTCAACCATACTCGGCGGCGCGTCTTTTAAAACGAATATCCTTTCAGGCATCTTGCGAGCTTCATTTTCAAGCTCTTGCAGATACAGGATATCATCCTCAGATTTTCCAGCGGAACCGATCAGGGCGAGCTTGAAATCGTGCTCATGACTGGTAGCAACAAAGGCTTGCAGTATTTTGTCTTGGTTCTTGGCGTGCCCCCCGCGCGTGAACCGGCCAATACTCAAGATGATATTCTCTTTGCAATTGCTTTCCTCTCTAAAGTTCGAAATATTGTTTGAAAGCGTAGGGTAAATCACGTCTCCATTTATATTAGGCCAGATTGTTGCAGCCGCGTCTTTAGTAAACTCAGAGTTATAAAAAACGAAGTCATACGATGATAAGGATTCGTGCGAGAATTTTTTATGCGGGAACGACACAATATATGCAGATGTCTTTGCCGCCGACTTCAAATTCGAACCGTAGGTCGAGTTGACAAATAGGTCATACTTTTTCGTGAATGCAGTACTAAATCCGCGCTCTATCACCTTTATTGGACGTGGCCCTTGATAACCCGAAAAGGCAATCACCTTGTCAAGGTCGAAATCTTCTTCGCAGATAAGATGCACTTCATCCTCGGGTGTCACGATTTTACCAAGCAATTGAAGTGCGTGTACCTCGCCACCACCATACGTATTCCAGTAGGAATTATAAAGCCCAATGAGAGTTCGCTTGGGCGACTTGGCGAATATGTCGTTATCAAGACGAGTCAAGGCCTCAGCTAATTCTGGGTTAATCGACGAATACCTGTTAGTATTAGATAAAAATTGCTTCAAACTCTCTTGGGCGCCAATATGGCCGGCATAATATTTGTAAATTTGCGCTGATCGATTGGCCAGAGCGTGCCAAGTCGGCGAGTATTCCTGCGATGCGGTCGAGTGCTTATGGTAGCACAGTGCTTTGGCGTTATATTTAATGCCCTTACCTTTTGATCCGAGCCAATATGACAATTCGGAATCTTCGTAATAGGCAAAGAAATTTCTATTGAATATTTCTCGCCCCTCAAGTGCACTTCTTTTAATCAAAGCAGCGCAGCCGCAAAGCGCCTTTACATCGAAAAACCCATCATGCTGACCGCGGTCCCTCTCGCCGAAGGCCCGATCATAGGGCATTCCATCACTAAAGTCAGATCCCGCGTTATTAATGACCCAAAAAGTTCTGTTAATTGACCGACGCTTAATCACAATATTGTATATGCGATCTATCGAATTAAGATAATCACGCTTACCTTCCCCCTCAAGATGCACTGCAATCGAACCCTCGCAGGTGACTTGCAAATCGATATCGGATTTTTGAATAGGAATATTCAGCTCTATGACATACTGAACACCGTCATGGAGAGCGGAAATGATATCTTGGTCTTGCCTGCCTTGAATAAGGAAAATCTTTTTATAATCAAGCTGGACATCCAGCGCTTCGCGGCTGAGGCTAATAGGGCTTTGTGAGTATAGTTTAATATTGAAGAAACGAGTCCAAAATCTAATTTTGGGGATCGCCACAGCAGTGTCTTCCCCCTCAAGGAAGCTCTCCAGAAGCCTCTCAATGCAATCTTCTTCTAGCTTTGCATCGGGGTTTAACAGAAGGATATACTCACCCGTGGCGAATTTTTGTCCAATATTATTTGCGTCAGCAAATCCCATATTTGCTGTCGCAATATAGATTCCGTCTTTAAAGAATCTTTTGAAAAGAGATTCATTCTTTTCGCGACCATTTTCGACGAGCAAAACTTCGCAATTTTTATAGGTTTGCTCCTGAATGGACCTAAAGCATTCCGGCAGATCATCACCGGAATTGTGCGAAACCACGATAATGCTGATCAAGGGATTGTGCCAAATGCCTCGTGATCTGACATTATGGTCCATTTCAGCTATTTCCGCATAACGCTTATTGAGCGATCTTGTGAATTTATATTTACGGCGCTGAGAAATAGGAAACTGGAGTGCACCACGGAGGGCGATCACCTCAAGATGTTTCTTTACTTTTTTAAACTTCATCACGCGCCCCGGATTGTTTAGTGTGGCGTTTAATGGAAACTGTTTCATTTATCAAGTTGCGCCTTGCAGGATTCTGATATAGTCCTGAGTTCAGGACTGTTTCCCTTGTCAACGCCGCGTTAAACTTCCCCCGAAGGGGGTGCGGCAAAAAACTTGGACTGTTTTCATCGCATAAGGCCGATGCTTTTACGGTAGTCGACCGGGCTTGGACCGCCAAGTGACATCTTAGGTCGTGTTGACAAAAGGGATTCCCACCGAGCGCTGATCGTAATTCAAGCTGGTATCTGCAATGGAGACCAACTTGGCATGAGATCTGATATTGGACGAGGAATGGAGGTTCTTTGAACGCCTCATCCAAGCCGTCCGCGCCCCGAATGGACGTAAACCCACCGATCACCGCCTTGTTCTTGATGGGATTTTCTGGATCGCCCGGACCGGTGCCCCGTGGCGTGACTTGCCCGAGGAGTTTGGAAAATGGTCAAGCGTCTACCGACAATTCCGGCGGTGGACGCTGGCGGGGCTCTGGGAGGAAATCATGGAGGCCTTGAACCACAGTGGGCCGTGCCGGACGCTCTGCAAATGATCGACATCACCGTGATCCGCGCCCATCATCAGGCAGCGGGCGCTAAAGGGGACTCCGCGACAGGGTTTTGGCCGCTCAAGAGGTGGCTCCACGACCAAGATCCACCTCCGTGTCAATGCTGCCGGCCTGCCCATGAGAGGTCGTCGGTTGTTGTAGAAGCCGATCCAATCCCCAATCACGCGGGCAGCGTGCTGGATCCTACATTCCCCAAGTGGCGTGTCGTTTGAGGTGAAAATCGCCTGTATCCGAGCGCTAGACAA
>NZ_SBLC01000090.1 GCF_004054105.1 Falsigemmobacter intermedius | reverse complement strand
TCGGAATACTGCTCCATACCGTCGGTAGTCGTTGCCGTGCAAGGTTGATAGGTCCGGGTTATCAGCACATAGCATGCGGCTCTTACGATGTGCGTTTAGTAAAATCTCCGATCATAAGGCCTCCAAACGCGAAACCGCCCGAGGTCTTACCCCGAGCGATCCAAGTTAGTTTGGGTGGTTCAGACGCCTGGAATGAAGCGGGCCAGCCTGCCGGCCGCCCTCATCGTCCCAGCGTAACAGCGCCTCAGGAGCGCTGATTGGGCTTTTCCGCTGAGACCTGCTCGGTCGCAGGCTTATCACCGGCCTGCCGACGCTGGGGATCCGCGTCCACAGCTTTTTGCGGCTCCTGCGCCTGATGCTGGGCGGGAGCGGGCTTCGGTGTAATCAGCGGAGTGGTTTTGTTGTCGGTACCCATGTCGGGTCCTCCATAAAGCCGCTCGGGAAGTTCCCGCGGCTTCCATATAGATGGGGACGTTTTAGCCAATTAACAGGCTTACCGTGCAATAATATTTCAGCACACTGAATTTAAAAGAAACTATATTTCCGATTTGGAGTGACGGCGCGTCGACGTCCCGCCCACAGCGCAAAATTTTCGGCGCTATATCGGCTTTGAGACTATAGCCAGACATTCGGGAGAATGCTCACTAAAGAAGCCATCGTCCTGCAGGACCTGGCTGTATCGCCTTCAGAATGACGCTTTGCGCCACGCATCAGGCCGCTCTGGGATCAGAGCGGCTCGAATACGGACAGAAATGAAAAAGCAGTTCGATCACTTCGATGAAGGTTCATACGAATGCCCTGCCTGGCCGGCGGACAGATCCGCAGTTCTGCCCGATCACCAGTGCGTTTTTCAAACGGCAGCGTCGAAGCGTTCCCGAGCCAGCCGCTGTTCGCGCAGGCGGCTGGTTTTATCCTGGCGTTGTATATCCAGGGAACTCAGCTCGTGCAGAGCCCGGCTGGCATCGCTGCTTTTTGCTTTCAGTCTTGCAAAGGACATCTCGGCTTGCAGGCGGCTTTTGGTCAGTATTTCATACATTAAATACATATCCCTCTGAGGAAAAACAAAAGGCCAGACTTTCGTCCGGCCTTTTGCAAAATTGGCATGGCTTTCTGATGCGCGCACCGGAAAACCAGATTCCAGAGATCAGGCAGCAGTGAGATTGCAGGCCGACATTTTGCCAGACTTGCTGTCACGTTCCATATCGAAGTTGAGCTTTTGCCCTTCGTCGAGACCGTTCATACCTGCACGTTCGACAGCGGAGATATGCACAAATGCATCTGCCGCGCCGTTATCGGGCTGAATGAAACCAAAGCCTTTAGTGGAGTTAAACCATTTTACGGTGCCGGTGGTCATGATGAACCCTTTCCAAGCAAAAATAACCATTTCCGCTACTGCGGAATGGGTGCGTTAACGGCGCTTTAATGAGGAGGGTTCGATCGAAACAATGCAGTGGCATTGTTAAAAACTTAGCTCAACGAAAAACTATCAACTCGTTCTGTCTAGATGGCTTGCCAGGATAAGTCAAGTTAACGCTAACATGGTTTCTCTGGCATCTGAGCCACCCGCAATAATAGTGCTTGCTTTGCTCTTCGAAACCCGTCATTTTGTTCTGATGTTCGAAGTAAATTGGGGTAAGCCCCTCGTTATCGCCGTCACTACCGAAGGTGACACCAAGAAAATCTCCACCATTGAGCACGCACAGTATCTTCTGAGCCGTAAGTGGCCAGTCGACGATGTTGCGCGCCGAAATGCTCTCAGCGCAATCGATGATGCCATGGAATGCATGGGAAGCGTCACAAGCGCCCGTGTTGCATTTCTGCAGGCTGCACAATCAGCCGGATTTCAGCCAGCAGCAGCTTCCTTTACCTGAATTTGATAAAGCGGCCCGTGGGCCGCTTTTCTTATGCTCCGGAAGGGCTTGCATGTGATTTTCCGCGCATCCCCCCCCTTTGCCATCGACCTTGATCAAGCCCATAAATCATACTCGGCCAAGCAGCGCCACGGGTCGGAGAACGGTCATATGCCCCATTTGTCTTGTACGCCCTTTCCGGCATGACACTAACACAAATGGCCATCTTCAGCACTGGCATCACATGGATCATCGTATACCGCGCGAGGGCGATCGGCTATAATGTCCTCACGATTTCCTGAGGTCATTAAATGAAGCGTTATCTGCTTTCGGTTGCCCTGTCGCTTTTTGCACTTTCAGGCGCTCAGGCGACCCAGCTCATGGACGTACCCGGGCAGTTTAAGCCGCTTGACCTGAACGGGCACACCATCACGGGCAAGGTGAATTTCTGGGGTGACAGAATTGTATTCGAAGGCGGCAAGTGGCGCTCCTTCACGCGTCTGCCGGAAAAAATGGGTGAATGGGGGCCGCGAACAACTGTAGCCGCGGACATCCTTAAACTGGAGGGTGACGACGAGCCTACTCCCAAGGGTAAGCACCTCTGCTCCGAAGATCGTCCGGCGACCTATCTCGCACTCTACCATCGCGGCGACCGGATGTTCATGCAGTCCTTCACCGGCAGTGAAGAGCCGACGGGTTACAAGTCTGAAGGAGCTTGCGAGCAGTTTCTCTACCAGTTCCCCGAAGGGTTCGACCCCACGCAAGTGGTGCGGCAGGTAGGTACCAGCGATGGTTCGACCAAGACCAGTGAAGATGAGAGACAGGCGGCAGTAGCTCAACGACAGGCAGGTCTTCGGGGCGACTGGCGCATCAGCCGGGAGAAAGACCCCATCACCGACCGGGCTAAGATGTACCTTACGCTCAGAGCATCAGAACACGACGTCCGCACGGTAAAGACCCCGCAACTGGTCTTACGATGTGTGGAGGGGGAGTTGAGTGTCCATGTGAACTGGCACGTCTTCATCTCCGCGAAAGACCGTGTCAGCGATGACATCAAGCTAACTTTCCGGTTGGACAGCGCGGATCCGCAGACCTCCAACTGGGGTCTATCCACCGATAACACTGCGACATTCTATGGGGGCAACGACACGATCTTCATGCGATCGCTGGCTGAAACGGACACTTTCGTCGCCCGCGTTACTCCCTACCGCGACCCGCCTGCTACGGCCATTTTTCACATCGAAGGGCTATCCGCTCATATCGATGAGCTGTTCGAGACATGCGGGCGGCGGTTCTGATCTAGGCAAGGCTGCCCCAAGCGATTTCTCACCTATCTCTCCGTACATCGCCCGCTGAAGAGCGGGCAGTGCTACGTAGCATAACCTTTACTGGAGCCCACGCCTCTCAATACCCACAGTTAGGGGATTTCGCACATTGTTCTGCCCCGCTTCAGATCTCTGATAATCTTACATTATCGGGCAAGATTTGCAGTTAGGCTGCATACCCCCACGGTTGTCACAGCATTAGGGTTGCGACTATCGTTGCTGTCATTTGCTGCAGCAACCTCCGTGGAAATTATATGTTTGAAGTTGGAAAGAAGTATCGATTTGTCCGGATCATCGAGGGTGATGAGGTTACAACGCATGGGACGGTCGAGGCTTACGATCACCCTCTCATCCGGCTGGCTCGCAGAGAGCCCGTGACGATTGTCCTTAGATCTGTTGCTCCAGATGGCACAGAGACTGACATGGACATGCGTCATGAAGTTCCGGCAGGCCCCCCTGGTGAAATTATCAACGTGACCTCTCCACTTTTCGTAAGTGCCCAAGAGCAAGAAGAGAAATAGGCATGACTTCTTACTGCCGATAACCACACATGATCGGCAACAAGAAGTCATAAGCGTGTTGGAAAATTAAAAAGCCCGCTCAAAGGCGGGCTTGGTGCGCATATACGCATAGTCCCGTTATATGAAGATAAGCCGCCAGCTCTTGATAGGTGATTGCCTCAGGGCCGTATGGATTATACCGCCGAGTTTGAGACAACGCGAGAAAGGCCTCCCAGATGGGCAAGCCGTATGCCGGTGGGGCTTGATAGCGGCTGTGAGCGTGGAGTATTCAATGATCGTCGCCGTTCGGGACCGCCTGGCCAGCCAGAAACCTGAACCCATGGCCACAAGCAGCGCAAACCCGATGATGAATGGCATTGTGTTGGCGTCGTAGACTTCAAGTGCTTGCAAA
>NZ_SBLC01000009.1 GCF_004054105.1 Falsigemmobacter intermedius | reverse complement strand
TAATGGATTATAACGATCCCACCTTGGCACAAAGATGCCGTCGGGGGGCGGTTACAACATCAGCGCCGGTGGAAAGAGACGCTGGGCGTTCGGAGACTGATCTCGCGCGGCCGGGAGGTCTCCGAAGGGCGGATGGCTCCTGCAAACCCCTTTGGCACATAAAGAAAAAGGCCCCGCGAGGGACCTGTTTTCGGGTTTGCAATGTGCAAGTGGCGGAGCGGAAGGGATTCGAACCCTCGAGACGGTTTCCCGCCTGCACCCTTAGCAGGGGTGTGCCTTCGACCACTCGGCCACCGCTCCGCTGACCCGTATATGGAGGAGACGCGCCCTGAGCAAGAGGGAATTATCCTGTTCTCAGAAGAATTTGCACTCAGGAGGAATTTTTCTCCTTTGCATTCGCACGCATGGCACGGCGGTGGGCTTTGCGCGTGCGGCGCTGGTGCAGCCGCGCTTTCAGGCGGGACCAGCCTTTAAACAGGCCGCGCCGCCCGGGCGCCTCGAACATCTCATCGGGGCCATGGGGATCAAGGATCTCATTATCCGCCAGCCAGCCCTGAAAATCAGACAGCTCCGGCACCTCATAGGGCACAAGACTGCGGCCCGGGCCGCGAAGGGCCTCGATGGTTTCAATGAGCGAGCCGCGCAGCTGATACTCCGCAGCCACCCGCCCGGCCGGGACGCCCAGGTGCTCCCCCAGAAGGCGGGCGCGCAGGTCGGGAACCATCTCTGAGATCCCCCGCCCCGGCGAAATATCATCGCATAAAATCACATCGCATTCGCTGTCGAGACGCATGGAACGGTTGTTGATATTGGAGGAGCCGACCCGCAGGCAGTTATCATCCACGATCATCAGCTTGGAGTGCACATAGATCTCTTTGCCGCCCTCGGTGCGCGGATGATAGATCCGGAACCTGCCGCGATGATCGATCCGGTTCAACGCGGAGACCAGCCTCGCACGGGCAGTGTCCATGGCCATAGGCTCCAGCCAGCCTTCGGAACTGTGGGGCGCAATCAGCACCACCTCGGGCGGATCCTCCTCCATCAGGCGCTCAGCGAGGGCATGGGCGAAGCGGCGCGAGGCGAAATACTGCGATTCCGCGAAGATCACCCGGCGGGCCCGCGCGATCATGGCCAGTGAGACGGCCTCCACCTCATGGGCGGGAGTGACGCCCGACATCTTGGGGATGGTGCGGGCAATCGCCAGCTGCACATCGGTCAGCTCCGGCTCCAGAAACTCAGGCCAGATCTCAGTCTCGGGGCGCACAGGGGTGAGAAGATCGCCGCTCGCCCGCTGCCAGCGCTCGCGGGCAAGCTCTCCCATGGCTCTTGCGGCCGGGCCGTCAAAAACCGTCGCGCTGTCGTGCCAGGGATCATGCGGGCGGCCACCGGGGCTGACCCGGCGCGGATCGTCATCCAGATGCTCCGGCGTGTCCCAGCGGTTCAGCGTCATATCGATGCCGCCGCAAAAAGCCAGGGAGTCATCTATCACCACGATCTTCTGGTGATGCGATCCGGCAAAGGGATGCGCCGCATCAAGCCTGAGTGTGATTTGCGGATGAGCTTTCCAGCGCAGCACCGTCAGCAGTGTGTTCCCGCGAAAGAGCGATCTCAGCGCGCCGGTGTCCCACCGCAGAACCCGCACCTCCAGCCCCGGAGTGCGGTCGGCCAGCCAGAGGATGAAATCCCCCAAAGTCGCGGGTCCGGTCTGCCCCTCAGGGCCGCCAAGCTCAAGCCTCGCGTCAAAGTCCCAGCCGATCAGGAAAATCGAATGTTTCGCCTTCAGCATGGCCGCCCGCACCGCGCCGAAGTAATCTGCCGCATCAATCAGCACCCGAAACCGCTGCGCCTTTGCGATCTGCCAGCAGCTCTCTCCCGGCGTAAGCCAGGACGCGGGCTGCAGGGGACGATCAAACGACATCTTCGCCTCAAAGACTTGGGCCTGGTCAGACCGGTGAAGCCGGACCAGGGGTGGCGGGGCCAACGACGGACGGAGGAGCCCCCCGGGCCGGCAGGCGCGGCAGGTGGCGTCCCCGGGCACGGTGCGGCTAATCCGCACCGGCCTGGAGAGAGAAACGCCGATTTGCCCGCTGAGGTTCCTGCCCCCCCTGCCCTCTCCTGCTGCCCTCCTGTTGCGGCCCTGCCACGCCCTGGCGAGAGGCAGCCCGCGCCCCGGAACCACCGCGCGGACAGCGGGTTAACGCCAGGGTTGCTGAGCGACGGTGGCCCTTGGTTTGAAAGATTGACTTTAAAGCGGAGGTTCGCATGGACGAAACATCAGTGGGCTGGATTGCAGCCATCATCATCGGGGGTCTTGCCGGCTGGATTGCCTCGGCGGTGATGAACTCCAACACCGGCGTTTTCCTGAATATCATCCTCGGCATTATCGGTGCCGCCATCGCCAGCTTCCTCTTTGGCCTGCTTGGCGTCAGCTTCGGTGGCTGGATCGGCTATCTGGTGGCAGGCGTCGTCGGCGCCTGCATCCTGATCTGGGGCTCGCGCGCGGTGAGCTCAAAGGGCCGCTGATTTCGGCGCAGCCTTCGTCACGACACCCCGGCCCTCAGCAGAGCCGGGGTGTTTTGCTTTCCACACAGCGCTGCCCTTCCCCTCGCCGGACCCGGCCCCGCCTGAGAGGCTGCCTCCGCAGCCACTGGGCCTTCCCCTCCTCTTGACCCGGGGCTCCGGAGGCTCCACCTTAGAGCCATGACAGAGGAAAGCTTACCCCCCTTCCGCCGCGGCGTTCCGCTCTGAAACCGGCCCTTTGCCGGTTTGTCTGTCGTTAACCTTTTCATGCAATCATCACCAGGGGCCGGTTCTGCCTTCGCAGCCGCCCCGCCTACGGAGCAAACCCATGTCTCAGATGCCGCACCCTCCGCCGATCCTGATCGACGCTGACAAACTTGCCTTCTACGAATCCCTCGCTGAGGGGCTTGAAACCCGTTTCCCCGATCTTGCAGAACGTTTTCTGGAAGAGCTGTCGCGCGCTGAGATCCGACCCGCTGGCAACCTGCCCGCCGATGTCGTCGATCTGGGCCGGCAGGTCACCTATGTCGATGAAACCACCGGACGCGAGCAGACTGTGACCCTCGTGCGCCCGGAAGAGGCCGACATCACCTCGGGCCGCGCTGCGGTCAATACGCCCGTGGGCATCGCCCTGCTGGGTCTGCGCAAGGGCGCAAGCTTTAACTGGCAGGCCCGCGACGGCCGCGACCATCAGCTGAAGATTCTGTCCGTCAGCTGAGCGGCAGAATGGCAAACGCCGCCCCGAAGGGCGGCGTTCACGTTTCAGATCAGTTGTCGACGCGCGACTGACGCTTACGCTCATGGGGATCGAGGTAGCGTTTACGCAGACGAATGACCTTCGGGGTCACTTCGACCAGTTCAT
This sequence comes from Falsigemmobacter intermedius, assembly GCF_004054105.1. GTDB lineage: Bacteria > Pseudomonadota > Alphaproteobacteria > Rhodobacterales > Rhodobacteraceae > Wagnerdoeblera > Wagnerdoeblera intermedia. The sequence goes on along the minus strand of NZ_SBLC01000009.1, from coordinate 148,969 downwards.
CGTCATCGATGTAAGCGATCGATTCTTCGAGCGACATACGCACCGGGGTGGTCAGGCGGACCGCTTCATCCGTGCCCGAGGCGCGAACGTTGGTCAGCTTTTTACCCTTCAGCGGGTTCACTTCGAGGTCGTTCTCACGCGAGTGCTCGCCGATGATCATACCTTCGTACACAGCTTCCTGCGCACCGATGAACATCTTGCCGCGATCTTCCAGGTTCCACAGCGCATAAGCGACCGAGATCCCGTTATCCATCGAAACAAGAACGCCCTGACGGCGGCCCTGCATCGGGCCCTTATGCGGTGCCCAGCCGTGGAAGATACGGTTCAGAACGCCCGAGCCGCGGGTGTCGGTCATGAACTGGCCCTGATAGCCGATCAGACCACGCGACGGCACATGCGCGATGATGCGGGTTTTACCCACACCTGCGGGGCGCATCTCAACCAGATCACCCTTGCGATCGCCGGTCAGCTTTTCGATGACCGCGCCCGAGTATTCATCATCCACGTCGATGGTGACTTCTTCGATCGGCTCCATGCGGACGCCGTCCTCTTCGCGCATAATCACGCGCGGACGCGAGATCGACAGCTCGAAGCCTTCGCGACGCATGTTCTCGATCAGAACGCCCATCTGAAGTTCGCCACGGCCCGAAACGATAAACGCCTCACCACCGGGGGTGTCCTCGATTTTGATCGCGACGTTCGATTCGGCTTCTTTGAACAGACGCTCGCGGATGATGCGCGACTGCACTTTGGTGCCGTCACGACCTGCCAGCGGCGAATCATTGATGCCGAAGGTAACCGAGATGGTCGGCGGGTCGATCGGCTGGGCCGGAAGCGGCACATCAACCGAGAGATCGCAGAGCGTATCGGCCACGGTCGCCTTGGTCATGCCTGCCAGGGTGACGATGTCACCGGCCACAGCCTCGTCGATCGGGGTCAGGGTCAGACCGCGATAGGCCAGGATTTTGGTGACGCGGAACTGCTCAATGCGCTCGCCTTCACGGGTGAGGGCTTTCAGCTGTGCGCCAACCTGGATGGTGCCCGATTCCACGCGGCCTGCCAGCAGGCGGCCGAGGAAGTTGTCGGCAGCCAGCGTGGTCGCCAGCATACGGAAGGGCTCAGCGGCGGCGGCCTGCTGCTTCGGTGCCGGAACATGGCTCAGCACCAGATCAAACAGCGAGGTCAGGTCTTTGCGCGGACCGTCGAGGACCGGATCGGCCCAGCCAGCGCGGCCCGATGCATAAAGCACAGGGAAATCAAGCTGTTCGTCGGTCGCGTCCAGGTTCGCAAAGAGGTCGAACACCTCGTTGAGAACGCGGTCCGGCTCACCGTCGGCTTTATCGACTTTGTTGACGACAACGATCGGGCGCAGGCCGAGTGCCAGCGCCTTCGAGGTCACGAATTTCGTCTGCGGCATCGGGCCTTCGGCCGAGTCCACCAGCAGAACGACACCGTCGACCATGCTCAGAATACGTTCAACTTCGCCACCAAAGTCGGCGTGGCCGGGGGTGTCGACGATGTTGAAACGGGTGCCTTTGTAATCGACCGAAGTGGCCTTCGCGAGAATGGTGATCCCGCGCTCGCGCTCGATGTCGTTGCTGTCCATGACGCGCTCACCAACCGCCTGGTTTTCGCGGTAGGTGCCGGCCTGTTTCAGCAACTCGTCGACCAGCGTGGTTTTGCCGTGGTCAACGTGCGCGATGATCGCGATATTGCGAATGTCCATTGAATTTCCCTGGATGCTGCGCCGCCGCACATACAGGAACGGGGCGCAAATGACTAGCCTGGACGGTGACGCAGGGGATTTAACCCGGCAGATACCAGTCGCGGCGATGATTCATTGCGATAACGATATTAAGGATGACCGCCCCCAGAAGCGACCAGCCGACGAGTGAAGCCGGCAGAAGGAAGGCGGCCGCGGCAAAGAGGCAAAGATCCCAGGCCATCTGAGTCCAGCCTGCCCGGATGCCGAAACGGTCCTGCAGAATAATGGCAATAATGCCCACTCCGCCAAGGCTGGAGCCGTGGCGGAAGAGGCCAAGAACCCCCACACCACCGATCACGCCGAACAGAACCGCCGCCATGCCCGGATGCAGATAGGAGAAATTGACCCAGTCCGGCAGCAGTTCGACCAGCGCCGAGACCCCGGCCACGCTCAGGAAGGTCTTGAAGGTGAAGGTCCACCCCCGTTTGCTCCAGGCGAACCAGTAAAACGGCAGATTGACCAGAAAGAACAGCCAGCCAAACCCAAGCCCCGTGGCATGCGAGATCAGCAGCGCCAGACCCGCCGTGCCGCCGGTGATCAGCCCGGCAGAGCCCAGCAGAAGCACACCGAAGGCGCCTTCAACAGAGGCGATGAGCAGACCCTGAAGGTCCTCAAGACGGGTATAACGCGGCAGGTTTTGCGACAGATCAGCCATGGCGGTCTCAACAGGAGGAACACCCCCACATGCCGCGACGCAGCATTTATGTCAATAAAGCTGACCGAAAATCCGACGGGCGCAGAGTCGCACTGCCTGAAACTTCGGCAAATTCAGGCTCCGGGGGCAGATGCAGCTGCGCCTCTCTGCGACGGTCAATCAGCGGACGGGCCGGGACGGGGCGGCGGTTTTTCAGGATCATCGGGAGCGCCGCCAGCAGTTCGCTGCGCTGGCGCGGGCGCAGAATGGCCAGCGCCCGCACGCCCGGGTAGAAGCTTTCACAGGCCAGCCCCTCGGCGAAAAGGATGCCATGCTGCGGCAGGGCCAGATGCACATAGGCGCGGGGCCGCCCCGCGGGCGGGGGCACCGGCGCAATGCCCTGACGGCCACTCAGATGGCGCAGCGCGACCAGAACCTGCTGCCCCCGGCGGTCCGACACCAGAACGCGGTGACAGGGCGAAAGCCAGAGATCCGCCTGCGCGCCCAGAACGCCGGCCGGAACCCGAAGCGGCTAAGACCGCGCCGGCAGCCCGGACCAGTCACAGGGCAGCTCACTGCGCGCGACCCAGATCACCGGCTGTGCGCCGCGATCTGCCGTCTGCACCAGATCGCCCGGGCAAAGCCGCTCCACCGGCACGGGACCCGCGGGGGTCATTATAGCGCTTCCTGCAACAAAACAGGGCAGATCTTCGACCGGGATGGGATAGGGCGCGCTGTCCAGATTCCAGCCGGCACGGCTGATCATGCCGGACCAGGCCGGCAGGATCGCCCCCTGTTCATCCAGGGGAAAGCTGATGGCAATGCCCCCGTCTTTCTCCAGAACATCGGTGCCGTAGAGCGTGACAACGCTATATTCCACGCCATCGACGGTCACCGTATCGCCGCGAAAAATCTCATAAATCCTGTAGGACTGTCCCCCGATGGTCAGCAGATCCCCCGGCTCATTGCTGATAAACCCATCGTTATTGGAATCGCTCAGCACCACTTCGCGCAGGTAGGGCTCAAGGCTGACGGGTTTACCCTCGTAGAAATGCGTCTCACCGAGGGTGTCAAACGTCCATTTGTCAGGCTGCGCCATCCCGGTGTCTCTGACCACACTGAATGCCGGATCAACCTCCCAGGCTGTTACGGTGATATCAGTCATTGCGCCCCCATCGCCCATCCCTGTTTGCGACAGTCTGACGGCGGGTGATGAAGAAAACGCAAACGGGCCCCCGAAGGGGCCCGCAGCTGTCAAATGGTCTGATCTCAGCCGTTCAGGGCTTTGTTCAGATATTCGTCCACTTTTTCCAGGTAACCCATGGTCGAGAGCCACTTCTGCTCCGGGCCGACCAGCAGGGCGAGGTCTTTGGTCATGAAGCCGTCTTCGACGGTCTGCACGGTGACCTTTTCCAGGGTCTCTGCGAAACGGGCGAGTTCGGCGTTGCCGTCGAGTTTCGCACGGTGCTTCAGACCACCGGTCCAGGCGAAGATCGAGGCGATCGAGTTCGTCGAGGTCTCTTTGCCCTTCTGATGCTCACGGTAGTGACGGGTCACGGTGCCGTGGGCGGCTTCGGCCTCAACCACCTGCCCATCGGGCGTCATCAGCACCGAGGTCATCAGACCCAAGCTACCGAAGCCCTGCGCCACGGTGTCCGACTGCACGTCGCCATCGTAGTTTTTGCAGGCCCAGACATAGCCGCCCGACCATTTCATCGCCGAAGCGACCATATCGTCGATCAGGCGGTGCTCATAGGTGATGCCGGCGGCTTTGAATTTCTCAGCGAATTCAGCGTCGAAAACTTCCTGGAACAGATCCTTGAAGCGGCCGTCATAGGCTTTCAGGATGGTGTTCTTGGTCGACAGGTATACCGGCCAGCCTTTGACCAGACCGTAGTTCATCGAGGCGCGGGCGAAGTCGCGGATCGACTCGTCCAGGTTGTACATCGCCATGGTGACGCCTGCACCCGGAGCCTGGAAGACTTCTTTTTCAATCACTTCGCCGTCTTCACCGACGAATTTGATCGAGAGCTTGCCCTTGCCCGGGAATTTGAAGTCGGTCGCGCGGTATTGGTCACCAAAAGCGTGACGGCCGATGACGATCGGCTGGGTCCAGCCGGGAACCAGGCGCGGCACGTTCGAGCAGATGATCGGCTCGCGGAAGATCACGCCGCCAAGGATGTTGCGGATGGTGCCGTTGGGCGACTTCCACATCTGCTTGAGGCCGAATTCTTCGACGCGGGCTTCATCGGGGGTGATGGTCGCGCATTTGACGCCAACACCGTATTTTTTGATCGCTTCGGCTGCGTCAATGGTGATCTGGTCGTTGGTGCGGTCACGCTCTTCGATGCCCAGATCGTAATATTTCAGATCGATATCCAGATAGGGCAGGATCAGTTTCTTTTTGATGAAATCCCAGATGATCCGGGTCATTTCATCGCCGTCGAGCTCGACGACGGGGTTTGCTACCTTGATCTTGGTCATGCCATGCCCTTTCGAGGTTGGATTCGCCTGATCGCCTCATAGCCTGGGGCGCGGGCTTTGGGAAGTGTTGTATGCCATTGCATACCGAAAATTACACCCTATGGCCTTAACTTGCGCTTAACTGCGCGACTGCCCTGCCCCGGCGCCAAGGGTGTCGCAGGCCAGGGCGATATACTGCTCCGCCACCGCCTCAGGCAACAGCCGCCCGCCCTCACGATACCAGGTCGTCACCCCGGTCAGCATGGCAATCAGCGCAAGCGTCGCAAGGCGGCTGTCGCGGGGGCGAAAGACCCCTGCGGCCATCCCGCGCTGCACGATGGTCTCGAGGTGATCTTCATAGGCCCGGCGCAGTTCTTCTACGGCAGCGAAGTTTTCGGGGTTGAGGCTGCGAAGCTCCATATAAGCCACGAAAACTGCGTCCCGGCGGCTGAGATGGTGAAGGATGTGAAACCGCACAAAGCCCTCAAGTGCCGCTCGCGGATCCGGGTCCGGCGCCGGCAGCGCCGCCAGCAGTTCGCGCAGATGGGCAAGCATCAGATCCGCCAGCAGGCTTTGCTTGTCGCGGGTATAGAGATAAAGCGCACCGGCCTGCACCCCGACCTCTGCCGCAATCTGGCGCATGGTCACGGCGGCAAAGCCATGACGGGCAAAAAGCCGCTCGGCGGCTTTCAGGACCTTCGGCCCTGTGATCTCTGCGTGTGAGCCGCTCTTTCGTGCCATGCAACCTTATTATCTGAACGGGCGTTCAGTTCAAGCGGCCTTGCTGCCGCCCGCAGCGCTGCGATAGAACAAAGCGGACTGAAGAAGGCGAACCCCGATGCTGCGTGCTGCTCTGCTCCTTACGCTCGCTCCGCTCCTGCTCGGGGCCTGCAACAGCCTGCCCGAGGCGGCGGCGCGGCAGACGAAAATCTCCGCTCAGACGCCCTGGCCACGCCTTCTCGATACCGCAGAGCTGGACCGCGCCCTGCCCGCGCCGGATCAGATGCCGCGCGACGGCGAGAGCCTGCGCAATGCCACGGAAGCGGAGCTGACGGCCCGCAGCGCCGGTCTGAAAGCCCGTGCCGAGGCTTTGCGCCGCCGCAGCGCTGAGTGAGTGAAAGGCCCGCAACGCGGGCCTCCCGACGCCTGTGATTTCAAGCAAAGGACGGTAAAGCCCGCCCGCTCAGCCGATCAGCCGGCTTTTGCCGCCGTTGACCAGCTCATAATGCCGCCGCAGCCGGTCAAGCGCGATCCGAAGCACCACCTTGCCGGAGCGGGCCGCCCAGCCGAGACGCTTCTCCGCCGTCTCGACCCCTTCGAGATAGCAGCAGCAGCGCAGAACCATATCGCCAAGCCCCGGCCCCAACTCACGCAAAGCCGCTGCAACGCGGTCGCGCGCAGACTGGCTGCCCGCAGGATCGCTCCCCGACCCGCCCGTGAACTCGCCCCTGACGCCGCCGGTCAGAAAGCGGTCCCAGTTCTGCGCCACACGCGGCCCCATCTGCGCCAGTTCAAAATCCTCGCGCAGCCGCTCGGCCGCCGCGACCTGCTCATGCGACAAAAAGGGCTGGCCGTCTTTGTCACGCCGCCGTCCCAGCAAAGCGACCGGGCTTTCCGACAGGCTGACACGCAGGCGGCGGGGGGCTCCGTCCTCGGCGATCACCCGCTCGCCCCAGTCGCGCTGCTGGAGCCCGAAGGGCGTCATGGCCTCTGCCAGCCCCTCGGTGGCGGTGGCCTCCTCCTCGCGGGCCAGCAAACGGCGCAGGGCCGCGCGTCCTGCGGCGGTCATCTCATAAAGCGCCACCCGCCCGGTGCCGCGACAGGAGATCCAGTCTTTCATCACAAAACTCTGCGCCAGTGAGGCCTCGAGCACCGCCGTGCGCAGCTGCCGCCCGTCGGGAAAACGGCGCAACACCACCGCCTTTTCCATCTCCGGCGCCACCGCCAGCTGTGCGCCCGGCTCTGCCAGACGGCGCAGCACGCAGCGCCTCCGGCGAGAGGGGCGCAGGATCGGTCAGACGGCGTTTCGCCCGGGGCATCTCGGTCATCGCGGGGATCTCCCTCTCCCAGACCGGAGCCCTGCGATCCGCCTTTTCCAGCCGGTTCAGCGCGGCATCCACCAGCGGGTCGTCGCGCAGCCGCTCAACCCGCCGGACCTGACGCAGAACGGTCGAGGGGTGCACCCCCTGTCGCCGCGCCAGTTCGCGCAAAGAAATGCCGTCGCAGGCGTGCGTGAGATAGGTGTTCCAGGACGGGGCCGCCGCTTTGGCTTCCGTGGCTGTGGGGGGCGTCTGACCTGCACTCTTTCCCGCGATATGCATCTGTGAACCTTCGGATCTGGTGGATAGGGTCCGGTAACTGTTTCCAAAAGTTATTACCCGTTGGTTAATTTTTACCAACTTCACCAGATTCCCTTACAAAAGATAAATTCTCCCAAAGATCGCGTTCGCAGAGGAAACAATGGACGCAACGCCCGGTTGTGCTGCGGCAGAGTCCTCAGGGTCTGAAAGGGAGACGAACCATGACGGAATCTCTGACCCGCCGCCTCAGCAGCCTGCGCCGCCCGGCGCTGATCCTGCGCGCGGCCCGCATCGGGGTAAGCGACTACCGCCGCGAGCGCGATCTCAAGCGGCTTTTGAAAGCACAAAGCGCGCCCGGACCGCAGGAGGCCCTGAGCGCGCTTTTGCAGCAGGAAGAAAAACTTGAAGCGACCCGCCAGGAGGGCGATTGCAGCTACAGCGTGACCGCCCATGTGGAGCTGCTGATCGCTTTGCTGGCAGAGGCGCGACTCGCCTCTGCGCTGCGGGCCTGAGCCTTACGAGCTGCGGTGTTTCAGCCGTCCGGTGGCGGGGATCAGCTGTTGCGCGATCCCCGCGCCCATCAGATAGATCGAGGTGATGATCAGCCCCCAATGCGCCCAGCTTTCGGGGTGGAAATCGACCCAGGCAGCCCATCCCGCAAAGAAAGTCCAGGCCAGCGCCATAGGCAGCGAGAGCCAGCGCCAGCGCTCGGTCCGCACCGGATGGATGAATTTCAGCGGGAAGAACATCGCAATGGCCAGGGCCACAACCAGGATCAGGCTGACCCAGAAATCGGGTTTCAGCGCAAAGATCACAATGACCACCTGGTTCCAGCAGGCCGGAAAGCCCGAGAAGGAATTATCCTTCGTTTTCATACGCGTATCGGCAAAATACAGCGCCGAGGTGAAGGTGATCACGATGATGACCACCCAGCCCGTCCAGCCCGGCAGCAGCCCGCTCGCAAAAAGCGCATAGGCCGGGATGAAAACATAGGTCAGATAATCAATGATCAGATCCAGCAGCACCCCGTCGATGATTGGGGCATTGGTGCGCACCCCGTAACGACGCGCCAGAGGGCCGTCGACGCCATCGACCACAAAGGCCACCACGAGCCAGAGAAACATCAGATCCCATTTGCCGTCCACAGCCGCCAGCATGGCGAGCATGGCAAGAACCGCCCCGGTGGCGGTCAGCAGGTGGACGGAATAGGCTTTAAATCCGGTCATCATCGTATCGGGTTCACTTCTTCGGAGAGACGGGCTCACGCACGAGGGTGGGCTTGGGCATATACGTCCATCAGCCGCGCGGCGTCTACGGCTGTATAGGCCTGGGTCGTTGAAAGCGAGGCATGGCCCAGCAATTCCTGAATGGCCCGCAGGTCACCGCCCGCACTGAGAAGGTGGGTCGCAAAGCTGTGGCGCAGCGCATGCGGCGTCGCCGTGGCCGGAAGACCAAGGGCTGCGCGCACCCGCTCCATCGCGCGGGCGATCATCCGGGAATTGAGTGCCCCGCCCCGCGCGCCCAGAAACAGCGGCCCCTCGCGGGGGATGTCATAGGGGACCTGAGCCACATATTCCGCCACCGCTTTGCGCGCGGCGGGCAGCACAGGCACGATGCGCTCTTTGCCGCCCTTCCCGGTGATGCGCAGCACCTCCGGCAAGGGGCTGTCGCGTCCGGTCAGCGAGAGCGCCTCGGAAATCCGCAGACCGCAGCCGTAAAGCAGCGTGGCCACAGCCGTATCGCGCGCGGCGATCCAATCCTCTCGGGCCTGATCGCCGATGGTCTCAAGCACCGCAGCCGCCGCATCAATGCTGAGCGGTCGGGGCAGCTTGCGGCGATATTTCGGCCCTCTCGCCGACAAAAGCGCCGTGGCATCGCCGCCGACCCGGTCTGAGAGCCAGCGGGTGAAGCTTTTGACAGCCGAAAGCCGCCGCGCCATGGAGCGCGCGCCAAGCCCGCCCCCCTGCTCATCGGCCATAAAGGCGCGCAGCTCACTGCGCTCAGCCGCGGCCACCGCTTTGGGCGAGAGATCTTCGCCCCCCCGATAGCGTGTCAGAAACACCAGCCAGCGCCGCAGATCAACGGTATAGGCGGCAATCGTCGCCTCGCTCGCGCCATCAAGCGCACGCAGATGCGCCAGCCAGTCACTGAGCGCTGCCCGCAAAGCCTCAGGCAACAGAATATCGTTTGTCATGCCAGCCAGCGCCTTAAAGTCAGGGAAAAGACGGCTCCGAAGAACCGCAGAAGATCAGTGCCCTGGCGCGGTGCGAACTGCTCCTCCTCAGCCGAGCCCATGACCAGCATGCCCGGCAGACGCCCCGCGCCCAGATCAAGCGCCAGAACCGCCTCAGACCGGATATGGCCCTCTTCGCGGCCATGCACCTCACCCGCCCCGTCAATCACGCCCCGCAGGGTGACAGGCGCGCGATATTCGGTCAGCTCATTGAGGTATTCCCCGATAAAGCCCGGCTCGACCACATGGATAAGGCCCGAATGGCGCTCAACCACCGGATCACGCCCGCGGGCCTCCAGCACCAGGCGCAGCGAATCAAGGCGCAGCGTCTCGGCAACCCGGGTTTCCAGACGGCGCAGAAATTCACCGAAGTCGGTCGGCTCCAGCACCTCAAGCACGGCGCGGTGGATCAGATTGGTCCCGGCAAGATTTTCATAAGCGGCGGCGATGACCGAGCGGTGAGTGGCCTCAAGCTGATCAAGCCGCCCCTCAAGACGCTTCATCGCCGTGCCGCGCAGATCGATGACATTGCCGCCAAGACTGCGCTCATGAGCGCCGACCAGCGCGCGCATCACGTCTTTATCGGCCAGAACCAGCTCAGGCCGCGACAGCAGCTCGTCGCGCAGATCATCTGTCAGGCGTGACCCGCCTGACAGGGGCTTTTGTTCCGACATCTTCAGGGCTCCGGTACAGGCTGACGCGGGCCAGCCTATACCGATCCTGTCACTGTGTCAGAGGATTTTCTGACCGGTCGCCGCCACGTCCTTCATGAAGGCTTCGAGGCCTTTGTCGGTCAGGATGTGGTTGGCCATGGCCTTGATCACCGCGGGCGGTGCGGTGGCCACGTCTGCGCCGATCAGCGCGGCTTCTTTCATGTGGTTCGCGCTGCGGATCGAGGCGGCGAGAATCTGGGTTTTGAAGTCGTAGTTGTCGTAGATCGAGCGGATGTCTGCGATCAGCTCCATGCCATCGAGGTTGATGTCATCGAGACGGCCGATGAAGGGCGAGATGAAGGTCGCACCTGCTTTGGCAGCCAGCAGAGCCTGGTTGGCCGAGAAGCAGAGCGTGACGTTGACCATAAAGCCGTCCTGCGACAGGACTTTACAGGTTTTCAGACCATCCCAGGTCAGCGGCACTTTGACCGTGATGTTTTCAGCGATCTCGGCCAGTTTGCGGCCTTCAGCGATCATCTCATCGGCTTTCAGCGAGACAACCTCTGCCGAAACCGGACCTTTGACGATCGAGCAGATCTCGCGGGTCACTTCGATGATGCTGCGACCCGATTTTGCGATAATCGACGGGTTGGTGGTGACCCCATCGACCATGCCCAGATCGTTCAGCTCGGTGATGGCGGCGATATCAGCGGTATCGACGAAAAATTTCATGGCCTGTCCTCAACTGGCAGCGGCGTTTGCTGCGCCCCCATACCACGCAGGCCGCACGGCGGAAACCCTCGGGCATGTGATGAGGCGGGCGGGGTCCTGTGTCCTTTCGAAGCGCTGCCGCCCCGGCCTTCCCTGCATGACCCTGCGTGCCGAAGAGCCGGGCCTGCGTCTCTGCCCTGGAAATCCGCGCGCTGATCTGCCACCACTGTGCCGGACCCTGCGGTTGGGCGTAACAACTGCACAAAGAGACAGCAGGACGGGAGCAAAGATATGACCCAAAGCCCGGACAATCTGATTTTCCGGCTCGAGCCCGGCCCGGTGCGCCGCGCCATCGGACCGGGGTTTCTCATGCTCACGGCCCTGGGCTTTGCCGCAGCCGCCGTGGCCCTGCCCGATGCGGGCCTTCTGACCCGCGCCGGGGTCGCGGCATTGGGGATCTTTTCGGCCGTTCAGGCAGTGCAGCTGCGCAGGGCGGCCCGGGGCGCGATTGAGCTGCGCGAGGATGGGCTTCACTGCACGGGCAGCGGACGCCGTCTTGCCGCGCTAGACGAGATTGACCGCGTTGAAACGGGGCTGAGCCTTCTCAAACCCGCCAGCGGTTTTCTGATCCGGCTGCGCGACAGCCAGCCGGCAGCGCGCCGGACCGGCATGTGGTGGATCCGCGGCAACCGGCTGGCCATCGGCGGGATCACCCCCAAAGGCGGTGGCAAGGCCATGGCCTCAGCCCTTTCGGAGCTTCTGCGCCTGCACAGAAGCTGAGCCAGTGGCTGAGTTCAGGTGATGGGCAAAAGCGCCTGGGCGCGCATTTTCTCAGTGGCGAGTTCATAAAAGACCTGCTCGCTCAGCCCGACCCAGAACGCAGGGGACCACTCCTGCCAGGTCTCCACCACCATCAGCGTATCGGCATCAGTGATATTGGGCAGATTGCGGCGCATCTCTGCGATCGAGGCATTTGTATGCGCCTGCGCACGGCTGCTGTCGGTCGTGCGCGACCAGATCACCCGAAAGGCCGATCCGGCCTCTGAATACTGGATCAGCGTCACGCGCAGCCAGCTGGGCCGCTGCGCCGCCGTCGCGTAGCGGTAAACCCGGTGCATCCCGGTGATGTAAGAGGAATTGATCGGCGCGCTTTCACGCGAGATCATATCGGCCACAGCGACTGTCGCTTTCACAGCCGTATTTTTGGCGCGGTAGCCGTCCCAATAGACAAAAAGCGCGAGAAACAGCCAGACCAGCAGCGGGGTGACGATGATCATCTCGGTGGTGATCACACCACGCTCATCCCGGGTGAAGCGGGCCAGAGCGCGGCGCAGGGGCGCAAAAAAATCCATGGCTTACCTCGGCTCGTTCACAAAGACGGTCATTGCGGCCAGCTGATATCCGCCGGAGGCGTCAAGCCGAAGCTGCAGACCCAGCGGTGTGGTCGGGAAGGTCGGGTTGAAAACCGCGCAGGCCCGCACGGCCACCAGCTCATTCGAGCCGCCCTGCACGAAATCCAGATAGGGCTGGATTTCAGTTGTGCGGTCGACGCAGGTCGGCGCGGGATCAAGCCCGGCCCAGGTGGTGCGGTCGATCACATTCATCTCAAGGCGCAGATCGGTCAGACAATCGGGCATGACAAAAATCTGGCTGCAAAGCCGCTCGCGCACCAGGTCATGGCCGGGGTTGGAGCCCAGCGCCCCGACCCGCAACTCACGCACGGTCAGATCGAGTGCGCGCTCCAGCCAGACTTTGCGGATGGTCGCCAGACCCGCCTCAAAAGAGGCGAGAAGGATCATCAAAATCACCGGCAGGCAGATCACGAAATCCATCGTGACATTGCCCTCGTCGCGGCGAAGCCAGCGCCGCAGTGCTGAGAGAGCCGTCATTGCGTCAGCCTCAGCGTCTGGGTCTGCGCGCGGATTGAGCGGAAGGCTTCCCGCAGATCGAGGCCCTGCACGTCATAGAAACGACCCGGCGAGACGCAGTTGCGGATCACATTCGCCCCCCCTGCCGGAGCTTCAAAGGCGATGCCGAAGACCGCGACGTTCTGCGCTTTCAACAGGCTGCACAGCGTGTTCAGGCGGCCATCCATCAGCGCCACGCCATGCGGCCCCGAGCTGTTCACCGTACCTTCGCGATTGCGCAGCCGCGAGATCGCCGCATCGAGCGTGATGCCCAGCGGGCGGCGGTAAAGCTGGTTGGCCACCCATTGCACCCGCAGATCCTGCCAGACCTCCTGCCAGTCCAGCGGCGTGCCCGAACCGCTCGGCACAGTCGCGGTGCAGCTGGTGCGCCCGCAGGTCTCGCCGGCCCAGCGGTGCGGGTACCAGGCGCTTTTGTGCGGCACATAGTAATTGCGCGTCTCGCCCCGGCGGTCGTGAAAGATCGAATAATTGCCGTCGCTGTGGCGATAGATCGGCGAGGGACCCGAACGGTAGCCATCCTGAACATGTTCATTCGGCCAATGCTCACCATCGGTCATCAGCACCAGAACCTTCAGCGTTTCCCGGTCGTTATAGGCCGAGGGGCGTCCCTCAAAGGCCTCCGAAATCTGGCCCTGGCGGATCAGATTGCTGACCACGGGCCGGGTTGAGGGGTCAAGCAGCGCCGCCCCCCAGCGCAGCCCCGCGTCAATCGAGGTCGCCCCCACCGCCTGCAGCGCATTGATCTGCTGGCGCAGCTGCACGATGTTATTGCTCAGCACCCGAACCGTATTGGCCGGAATATTGGGGCACCAGATGTTTGAGGTGCCCGGGGCCATATTGTTCCGGCTCCAGCCGCTGCCGGTGTCAGAACTGTTGTAGGTATCCGCCGCGGCATGCTGTGGCATGGGCGTCGTGGGCGAAAAAGCCAGCCGCGAATAAGAGGTCGGCGGCAGGTCCACACAATACGAGCGGTCATGACGATCGGTGATGTGATACTGCGCCATCAGCGTCGGGCCGATATAGACCTGGCCATTATAGGGCACGACCGAAATCGAGACCTTATCACCCTGATCCTCTCCGAGCATATTCTCGACAAATTCCACCGCAGCCGCCTTCAGCCGCGTGAGCTTGAGGTTCGAGTCCATCGAGCCCGAGAGGTCGAGGACCAGCACGATCTCCACATTGGTGCGCCGCTCTTCCGCGCGGCCTGCATGGGTCGAGCGCAGCTCATCGATCCCCAGAAGATGCATGAAGAAATTGCGCGAAACGGCCCGGGTCTGAACCTGAACATCGCGGTAGTTCAATCCGATGTCCTGTTGCACGCCGACCAGCGCATGGCTGAGGTTCTTCGCCTCAAACCAGTTCTGCACCACCTCCTCCGGCGTTGCCACCTGCCGCATCGAAGCCGCAGCCAGCGCCGCCGAATCTGCCGCCGACATGATGCGCGTGCGCTGCGCCTCATAGCGCATCAGGTCCACCGCCGTTCCGCCGATGAAGAGCATGATCAGCACCACCACCAGGGCCAGATAGATCATTGCCCCGCTCTCATCGCGATGAAAGCGCAGCAGGGCCCGCGTCAGACGCAGACGCGCCGGGATCCGCTTCGCCAGGGGAGAGTGTGAACCACGCATCGATCTTCTTTCCTCGCAACAGCTGCCGTCGCCGCAAAGACCTGGCACCGACTGCGGCGGTTGTCGCGCCAGGCTGTGGCATAAGTTTGACGGCTTTTTCGTCAATTCTGGCATTTCCAGGGAGATTGAAACCCGAAAGCCCTGACCGCCATGTCAAAGCCCCCCCCCGGAATGGCCCCGCAGGGCACTGCGGATCACCATAACCGCAACAGGTTTTGCGAAGATAAACGCCGACCAGCGAGATTGCCTCTGGCGGAAGGTCTCTGCCCTTTCAGGCAGAGACACCGAAGCGGCCCGTCAGGTGGCGGCCCCCTCCCCCTCGCGCCCTGCGCGGGGATCAAGGCTGTAGGGCCGGGCGGCTCCCGCGCGGCTGCTTGCCACCACCAGGGCAAAAAGCGGCGACAGACGCAGCAAAAGCCCGCCCGCCTCCTCCACACTCTGCCCGGTGAGGGCCGCGAGCAGTCGCGCGACGGGAAGCGCGGTGCCAGGATCGGCGATCAGCCCGCTCAGCACATCGGCGCTGACCAGCAGAGCGGGCAGAATGCCCAGCCAGAAACTGCGGGTGCGTCCGATGAAAACCGGGGTCAGCGACGACAGAGGGCTGCTCATGTTCTGCTCTCCTTTGGCAAAGCCTTCAGACAAAGAGTGGTTTCAGCCAGGCGCCGCGCGGTCAGCCCGGCGACGACGCGCCCGCCCGCGCGGTTCCAGCGCGGCAGTTCCGAGCAGGCCGCCGCCCAGTCCCCCGCCCGTGCCAGCCGCACCAGCGTCGAGCCACAGGCCGCCCCCGGGCCGACATTATAGGTCCAGCTGGTCAGCGCGACCTGAACACCCACCGGCTGCGCGCTCAGCCCCGGCAGGCAGGCCGCAAGGGCCTGATGATAGCTGTCGAGTGCGGCAAGAAGCCCCGCCTCACAGTCTGCGCGGCTGCGCTGCAGACCAGGGGTGACACCCCGCGTCTCACCATAGCAGATCGTCCAGACCGGCGGCTCCGCCAGACGGTCGAGATAGGCCTCGGTGCGCAGCCCCTCCCAGGGCATGACAAAGGCCGCCGCCGCCAGCAAAAGCGCGGCCTGGGGCAGCAGGGGCGCAGGCTCTGCCGCAGGCCCGGCCCTTCGGCGCAGGATGACCTGAAACAGACTGTTGATTACTCCGGCAAACATCATTCCCCTCCCGTGACGATGACGCCGACAGGCTCTCAAACCCGCATTAACCTTTTCCTGACAGAGCGTTCCCTGACAGGATCTGCGGGGGCATCCCGCGGTCACGGCGGCACAGGAAGCATTTGCCAGCTACGGCTGCCGGCTGTAGGACTCGAAGGTCAGAACGGGCGGACAGGGGGAGGTTCCGGCGTGCAGATCGCCTTTCATCTTGGCGCACATGCGACCGACGACGGCGCCATTCTGAAGGTGCTGCACCAGAACCGCGCAATGCTTGCGGATCAGGCCATCGCCGTTCCCGGACCCGAGGCCTATCCCGACCTGCTGCGCATGGCCGCCCGCGGCTTCGCCGGGCAGCCCGCCCCCGGCGCAGAGGACCGTGACGCGCTGCTGAACCGGCTGGCCAGGCCCCCCGCACAGGCCCCCGCCGCAGAACGGCTGGTCTTTTCCTTTGAAAGCTTTCTGGGATTTGCCCAGGACGCGGCGGACCCTGCAGGGTTTTACCCGATGGCTGAGGCCAGAGCCCGGGTGCTGGGCGATCTCTTTGCGGGCCACCAGCTGGAGCTGTTCTTTTGCCTGCGCAATCCCGTCACGCTTCTGCCCGCCCTTGATCAGCGCCGCCGCGCCAAGGGGGGCACGCCCCTGACCCTCTCCCCCCAAGAGGTGCCCTCCTGGACGGAGTTTGCCGCCGCCCTGCGGCGCGCCCTGCCCGCAGCCCGGCTGACCTTCTGGTGCGATGAGGATGCCCCCGTCGTCTGGCACCGCATCCTGCGCGCGGTCGCGGGATTTGATGAGGCAAGCGAGCTTCAGGGAGCGCTGGACTATCCGGCCGCTTTGCTGGCCGCCGAGCCTGAGGCGCTGCGCGATCTGCGCGTCTGGTTTGAAACCCGCCGCCCCGCAAGTGATCTCGAGCGCGCAAAAGCGCTGCGCAGCCACCTTGCGCAACTCGCATCGCTGCCGGCCGTCAGCGCCGGGCTGGAGGGCTGGAGCGCGGGAGATATCGCCCGCCTGACAGCCCTTTACGACGAAGACTGCGCCCGCATCGCCCGGATGCCCGGCGTCAGCTTCATCCTGCCCCCCGTTGCCTGAGGCGCCGCCTCAGCTCTCAGCCCGGGTCACGTCATGAGCGTGGATCCAGTCATACCGCCCGACAAGCATCCCCGGCGCAAAGCGTGAGGCCAGCCGCAGCGCAAGATGCGCGGCCTCTCTCGCCGGAGATCTGAGATGGTAATTCCGTGCATTGGCGCTGGCCGCTGCCACGACGCGCGTTACCCGATCAAAGCGCCGCTTCTGATAAAGCGCCAGGGCCGCAGCAAGGCTGTCTGTTTCGCTGAGGGCCCCGGCCAGGACCCAGGCATCCTCCAGCGCCAGATTGGCGCCCTGGGCCAGAAAAGGCAGCGTGGGATGCGCCGCATCCCCGACCAGCGCCAGCCCCGAGGAGGGATTTCCCGCCGCCACAGCCCCCCAGCGCCCCGCCACAGGATGGCGAAAAAGCCCCCAGAGCCAGCAGCTTTCAACCTGCTCCAGCCAGCCCTGAACCTTCGGGGAAAACCCGGCAAAGGCGGCGCGCAGATGGTCGGGATCATCGGGCTGCGACCAGCCCTCCTCGGTCCATGAATTGCGCTCTTCGATGGCCACGATATTGCGCAGGCTGCCGTCGCGTAGCGGATAGCTGACGAGATGCCGGCCCGGCCCCATATGGATCTCGGCCTTCGCCCCGGCGCCGGGTGCGGCCGGGATCAGCGCGCGCCAGGCCACCTGACCGGTAAAGAAGGGACGCGAATCGGGCAAAAGCGCACGGCGGATCACCGAATGAAGCCCGTCCGCCCCGATGACCAGACCGGGATGCATCTGCGCGCCCTGCGCACTGCGCAGCCAAGGGCCGTTATGATCCAGACCTGCCGCCTCAATGCGCTGCAAAAGGCGGATCTCAACCCCCGCAGCCCGCGCACCCTGCTCGAGAACTGCGATCAGATCGGCGCGATGGACCAGACGCCAGTCCTGCCCGGGGCGCAGCTCCCGCATCGGCAGACGCGCCACCAGCGCATCATCGGCCCCGTTGCGCAGCTCCACCGCCTCAGAACGCCAGGATCCGGGTGGCACCTCAAGTCCCAGAGCCCGCAAAACCGCAAGCCCGTTGGGACTGAGTTGCAACCCCGCCCCGACCTCTGAAATCTGCGCGGCCTGCTCCAGCACGGTGACCTTGGCTCCGCGCAGCGCCAGGGCGCGCGCAAGGGCCAGCCCTGCAATGCCCGCCCCAAGAATGGTCGCGTGCTCTCCGATCAGCATGGCTGCCCCTTTGCCTGTCCCACCCGCGCAGAACCCTCCCTCTGCCCCGGGGTGGTCCCCAAAAACCTGCGCCGGGGGAACCCCCGGCGCAGGTGAAACTCGCTCAGATCCGCCGGATCAGTCGTCGCGGTGAACCCGCTCGCGGCGCTCATGACGTTCCTGCGATTCCAGGGTCATGGTGGCAATCGGACGGGCATCAAGACGCTTGAGGCTGATCGGCTCTCCGCTCATCTCACAATAGCCGTATTCGCCGTTATCGATCCGGCGCAGCGCCGCATCAATCTTGCCGATCAGTTTGCGCTGACGGTCGCGCGTACGCAACTCAAGGGCGCGGTCGGTCTCTTCAGAGGCGCGGTCTGCAATATCGGGCACATTGCGCGCACTCTCACCAAGGTTATCGAGCGTCTCTGCACTCTGGTCGAGCAGCTCGCTTTTCCAGTTCAAAAGCTTGCGACGGAAATATTCCAGCTGCCGATCATTCATGAAAGGCTCGTCCTCGGCGGGACGGTAATCGTCTGGCAGAAAATTCTCTGCTTTCATGAGCTCTCCCCGGTTGAGGACGGGCCGGGACGTCTGGTCGGATACGGTCATGCGGCCCCTCCTTCGTGGCGGCTCATTAGCGCAGGCACATGGGAATGTCACGGTGATTCTGCCCCCGCCTGCGACTTGCAGCCGCACCCCCGCGTGCTATGGTCGCCTCCGATTGCACGAACAGGGAACGGCGGAGCTTCGATGAAATTCACCTCGACCGACAGCTATATTGCCACCGAAGATCTGACCATCGCGGTGAATGCAGCCGTCACACTGCAGCGTCCGCTTCTGGTGAAGGGCGAGCCGGGCACCGGCAAGACCGAGCTTGCCCGTCAGGTCGCCGCAGGCCTCGGGCTGAAGATGCTGGAGTGGAATGTCAAATCCACCACCCGCGCCCGGCAGGGTCTTTACGAATACGATGCCGTCTCGCGCCTGCGCGACAGCCAGCTCGGAGATGAGCGGGTCCATGACGTGAAAAACTACATCCGGAAAGGCAAGCTCTGGCAGGCCTTCGATACCGATGAGCGCGTCGTGCTGCTGATCGATGAGATCGACAAAGCCGATATCGAGTTCCCGAACGATCTGCTGCAGGAACTCGATAAGATGGAGTTCCACGTCTATGAAACCGGCGAGACGATCCGCGCCCGGCAGCGCCCGGTCGTCATCATCACCTCGAACAATGAAAAAGAACTGCCCGACGCCTTCCTGCGGCGCTGCTTTTTCCACTATATCCGCTTCCCCGATCCGGAGACGCTGAAACGCATCGTCGAAGTCCATTTCCCCGGCATCAAAGAAGACCTTCTCAGCACGGCTCTCAGCCAGTTCTTTGAGATCCGCGAAACTCCGGGACTGAAGAAAAAGCCCTCAACCTCAGAAGTTCTCGACTGGCTTAAACTGCTGCTGGCGGAAGATCTCGGACCGGAGGATCTGAAGCGTGAAGGCAGTCACCTGCTGCCGAAACTGCACGGGGCGCTGTTGAAGAACGAACAGGACGTGCATCTGTTTGAGCGCCTGGCCTTTATGAGCCGGCGCGGCTCGCGCTGATCCGGGCACCATGCCGCGCCAATGGCGCGGCGGCCTCCGGCGGGAGTATTTAAGAAAACCCAAAATTGACAGTGGCTTTTGGGTTTTCAAAAATACTCCGGGGGAGGAGGCGGCGAAGCCGCATCCGGGGGCAGCGCCCCCTGAAGGCGACGGGGCCGCGCGGAAAATCGCTGTTTCACAGCGCGGCGCGATGGTCTAAACCCCGGTCCAACTCATCTTTTGGAACAGGACGCGATGGCACGGCATCTCATCACCTCCGCCATTCCCTATATCAACGGGATTAAGCATCTGGGCAACCTCGTGGGCAGCCAGCTGCCGGCGGATCTTTATGCCCGCTATCTGCGCGGACGCGGTCATGAGGTTCTCTTCCTCTGCGCGACGGACGAGCATGGCACGCCGGCCGAGCTGGCGGCGGCGAAGGCGGGCAAGCCCGTCGATGAATTCTGCCGCGAGATGTATGAGGTTCAGGCGAAGATCGCCGAGGGCTTCCGGCTGTCCTTTGACCACTTCGGCCGCTCTTCGAGCCTGCAGAACCGCCATCTGACGCAGCATTTTGCCTCGCAGCTGGCGAAGAACGGCATGATCTCGGAAGTCACCGAGCAGCAGATGTATTCGGTCGCTGACGGCCGCTTCCTGCCCGACCGCTATGTTGAAGGCACCTGTCCGAACTGCGGCTATGACAATGCCCGCGGTGATCAGTGTGACAACTGCACCAAGCAGCTCGATCCGGCTGATCTCATCAACCCGCGCTCGGTGATTTCGGGATCGACCGAGCTTGAGATGCGTGAGACGCGCCATCTCCATCTGCGCCAGTCGCAGATGAAAGAGAAGCTGGCTGACTGGATCGACAGCAAGAAAGACTGGCCGATCCTGACCACCTCAATTGCGAAAAAATGGCTCAATGACGGTGATGGTCTCGCCGATCGCGGTATCACCCGTGATCTGGCCTGGGGTGTGCCGGTTCAATATGAAGGCGCGCCCTGGTCGGGCATGGAGGGCAAGGTCTTCTATGTCTGGTTTGACGCGCCGATCGAATATATCGCCTGTTCGCAGGAGTGGGTTGACGCCGGTAAAGGCGCAGACTGGGAGCGCTGGTGGCGGACGGACAAGGGCGCGGAGGATGTAACCTATACCCAGTTCATGGGTAAGGACAACGTCCCCTTCCATACGCTGTCGTTCCCCTCGACGATCTTTGGCTCGGGCGAGCCCTGGAAGCTCGTCGATTACATCAAGAGCTTCAACTATCTGAACTATGACGGTGGTCAGTTCTCGACCTCGCGCGGGCGCGGGGTGTTCCAGGACCAGGCGCTGAGCCTGCTGCCCGCCGATTACTGGCGCTGGTGGCTGCTGAGCCATGCGCCCGAGTCCTCGGATGCGGAATTCACCTGGGAGAACTTCCAGGTTTCGGTCAACAAAGACCTCGCCGATGTCTTGGGCAACCTCGTCAGCCGCGTCACCAAGTTCTGCCGCGCGAAATTTGGTGAAGTGGTGCCTGAAGGCGGCGTCTTCGGGCCGCAGGAAGAGAAGCTGATTGCCGAGCTTGAGACCCGCATCCGCGCCTATGAGGGCTTCATGGATGCGCGCGAAGTGCGCAAATCGGCGGCTGAACTGCGGGCGATCTGGGTTGCGGGCAATGAATATCTGCAGTCCTCGGCCCCCTGGACCGTCTTTAAGACCGATCCGGTACAGGCGGCGGCGCAGACGCGCGTGGCGCTGAACCTGATCCGCCTTTACGCGGTGCTCTCGCGTCCGTTCATCCCGGATGCGGCGGCCTCGATGATGGCTTCGGTGCAGAGCGGGGACTGGTCCTGGCCTGAGGATGTGGCTGCCGCGCTGAACGTGCTGCCTGCCGGCCACGGCTTTACCACCCCGGAGGTGCTCTTCCGCAAGATCACCGATGAGGAGCGTGTCGACTGGCAGGCCCGCTTCGCCGGCACCCGTGACTGAACGCAAAAGGCGCCCTGCGGGGCGCCTTTTTCATGGGGATCGTCGGGGGATCTGCAGGGGGATCTGTCGGCGGCTTCCCCTCAGTCGAGTTGCTCTGCGGCCAGGACCTGACCGGGCCCCTGCTCCTGGACGATGACCACGAGCCGGTCCTCTCCCTCGAGCGGCAGGCGCAGCGAGATCGGTGCCTCGCCCCGCCACTCAGCAAGGCGGGTCCAGGAGGTGACGACATTGCGGTAAGTGATGGTCTGGCCTGCATTTTCACCGCGCTCAATCTCAACTTCGCGGCCCGGGTGATAGCGAACGAGATGCAGAACGGCCGGGCGGCTCAGCGGCGCGGCGGCGGCGACATCAATCGTAAGGCTCTCCGCCTCGCGGCGCAGTTTCAGCCCGACAGCCGCCGGGCGCCTGGACAGTTCTGCGATGCGGGTGCGAATCTCAGCCTCGCGGGCCCCCTGCAACCTTTCGACTCCGTTGAGAATCACCTGAGGGGTGTAAATCATCTTCGCGCCGGAACTGAGCGCATAGCGCTTTTGCCGGATGGTATGGGCGGGGTCGGCAAAGGCATCTTCCCAGCCGAGGTAATCCCAGTAATCCACATGCAGCGCGAGCGCGATCACCCCGGGCTCATCGGCCAGCCGCGAGAAAACTTCATCCGCAGGGGGACAGGAGATACATCCCTGAGAGGTGAACAATTCAACCAGAACGGGCATTTGAGCGGCCTTCGGGACCGTATCGGGCAGGCCATCCTGCGCCGCCACGGCCGTGACGCTGAAAAGGGACATCGCGAGCCCTGCGCCTGCCGCCCGCAACGGCCGGCAGAATTGCTGAAATCCCTGTTTGCTCATCACGTCCCCCGGGGTGCCCTCCCTGAACGTGCTTAACCTGACCGGAGGGGCGCTGCCAATCAAGGATTTGCGATGAGAATTGAGGATTTATTGCGCGGATCCCGGTGCTTGACCCAGCGGCATTCCTGAGCGATTCAGGGGCGCAGGATAGGGCTGGATTTTCGGCATACAATTGCATACAACCAGCGCGACTCCCGCCCGCGGCACCCGCGGGCCAGGATCCCAGCAGGACCGCAAGCCAGGAGGCCTCCGCCATGACCGTTCAGGTCGGACACGACAGCCAGAATACCCGTAAGACCCTCACGGTCGGCGGGAAATCTTACAACTATTATTCGATCCCGGCTGCCGAGGCCGCAGGCCTGGGCGAGTTCTCGAAGCTCCCCGCCTCGCTGAAGGTCGTGCTCGAAAACATGCTGCGCTTTGAAGATGGCAAGACCGTTTCGGTCAATGACATCAAAGCCTTCTCCGACTGGGGCAAGCTTGGCGGCAAAAACCCGATCGAGATCGCCTACCGCCCGGCCCGCGTGCTGATGCAGGACTTCACCGGCGTTCCGGCGGTGGTTGACCTTGCCGCCATGCGCGACGGCATCCTGGGCCTGAAAGGCTCGGCTGCGAAGATCAACCCGCTGGTGCCGGTCGATCTGGTCATCGACCACTCGGTCATGATCGACGAATTCGGCAACCCGCGCGCCTTCCAGATGAACGTGGATCTGGAATATGAGCGCAACATGGAGCGTTACCAGTTCCTGAAGTGGGGCCAGGGCGCGTTCAACAACTTCCGCGTGGTTCCCCCGGGCACCGGCATCTGCCACCAGGTGAACCTGGAGTATCTGGCCCAGACCGTCTGGACCGATACCGATCAGGACGGCAACCTGGTTGCCTACCCCGACACCCTCGTCGGCACCGACAGCCACACCACCATGGTGAACGGCCTTGCGGTTCTGGGCTGGGGTGTGGGCGGCATTGAGGCGGAAGCCGCAATGCTCGGCCAGCCGGTCTCGATGCTGATCCCGGAAGTCGTCGGCTTCAAGCTGACCGGCAAAATGGTTGAAGGCACCACCGCGACCGATCTGGTTCTTAAAGTTGTGCAGATGCTGCGCAAACACGGCGTGGTCAACAAATTCGTCGAATTCTACGGCGAAGGTCTCGATCACCTGCCGCTCGCTGACCGTGCGACCATCGCCAACATGGCTCCGGAATATGGCGCGACCTGCGGCTTCTTCCCCATCGACGATGAGACCCTGCGTTACCTGCGCAACACGGGCCGAGACGAAGACCGCATTGCCCTGGTCGAAGCCTATGCCAAGGAAAACGGCTTCTGGCGTGGTGCGGACTACAGCCCGATCTACACCTCGACGCTGGAGCTCGACATGAGCACCATCGTTCCGGCGATCTCGGGTCCGAAACGTCCGCAGGACTACCTGCCGCTGACCGACTCGGCTGAGACCTTCTACAAACTCGTCTCGTCCTACCGCGGCATCGACACCTCGCTCGACGCCAAAGAGATGGCCGATGAGGGTGGTCCGGTTGTGGCTCCGCCGAAAGATCCGCGCAAAACCGTGCAGGTTGAGGGCAAAGATTACTCGATCACCGACGGCTCGGTCGTGATTGCGGCAATCACGTCCTGCACCAACACCTCGAACCCCTATGTGATGATCGGCGCAGGCCTTGTGGCCCGTAAAGCGCGTGCACTTGGCTTGAACCGTAAGCCCTGGGTGAAAACCTCGCTGGCACCGGGATCGCAGGTTGTGGGTGAATACCTGAAAAACGCGGGCCTGCAGGAAGACCTGGACGCCATCGGCTTCAACCTGGTCGGCTATGGCTGCACCACCTGCATCGGCAACTCGGGCCCGCTGGGCGATCCGGCGATCTCGAAAGCGATCAACGACAATGACCTCGTGGCTGCGGCTGTGCTCTCGGGTAACCGTAACTTCGAAGGCCGCATCTCGCCCGACGTGCGCGCGAACTTCCTCGCCTCGCCGCCGCTGGTCGTGGCCTATGCCATCGCAGGCGATATGAACATCGACCTGACGAAAGACCCGATCGGTCAGGACAAAGACGGCAATGACGTCTTCCTGAAAGACATCTGGCCCACCAACAAAGAGATCGCGGATCTGGTCCATTCGACCGTGACCCGTGAGGCCTTCCAGTCGAAATACGCCGATGTCTTCAAAGGCGATGAGAAGTGGCAGGCTGTTGAAGTGGTTGAGGCAGAGACCTACGACTGGCCGCCGACCTCGACCTATATCCAGAACCCGCCCTACTTCCAGGGCATGGGCCCGGATGCAGGCGTGATCAGCGATATCAACGGCGCCCGCGTTCTGGCGGTGCTGGGTGACATGATCACCACCGACCACATCTCGCCCGCAGGCTCGTTCAAAGCGACGACCCCGGCCGGCAAATATCTGACCGAGCGTCAGGTTGCGGTCAAAGACTTCAACTCCTACGGCTCGCGCCGCGGGAACCATGAAGTCATGATGCGCGGCACCTTCGCCAACATCCGTATCAAAAACGAGATGCTGGACGGTGTTGAGGGCGGCTATTCCAAAGGCCTCAACGGCGAGCAGACCTCGATCTATGATGCGGCCATGGAATACATGGAAGCCGGCATCCCGACCGTGATCTTCGGCGGCATCGAATATGGCGCAGGCTCCTCGCGCGACTGGGCAGCCAAAGGCACCGCGCTTCTGGGCGTGAAGGCCGTTGTGGCTGAGAGCTTTGAGCGTATCCACCGCTCGAACCTGGTTGGCATGGGCGTGATCCCCTTCGAGTTCACCAATGGCGACACCCGCAAATCGCTGGGTCTGACCGGCGATGAAGTGATCTCGATCGGCGGTCTGGCCGGTGATCTGAAGCCCCTCTCTCTGGTGCCGATGACCATCACCTATAAAGACGGCACCGTGAAAACCACGCAGATCAAATGTCGGATCGATACCGCCATTGAGATCGAATACGTCCAGAACGGTGGCGTGCTGCACTACGTGCTACGTAACCTCGCAAAATCGTAAGTCCTTCACAGGACACGGAAAGGGGCGCCCCGGCGCCCCTTTTTCATTTCGGGCTCCCGCAGGCACAGCCGCCGTCACGGCGCTTCACGAAGATCCGATTTGACTCTGCCCCCCTGCAGGCTAGCCTGCCCCTGCCCGTTCAGTATGGTGACCCTATGCTCAGACCTTTTCTTCCCGCAGCGCTTTTGCTGACCCTTGCCCTGCCGGGTTTTGCCCAGACCGCCCCGACTGCGGCCCCTCAGGCCCCGGCTGCGCCCGCGGCCTTCGGCCAGACCCTCAGCGGTGCAGAGTGGAAGGTCACCCGCCTGACCGCCCTCAGCCGCATTGAAGGTGAGGCACCGGGCATCAGCTTTGGCAAAGACGCCCGCGTCTCGGGCAGCTCGGGCTGCAACCGCTATATGGGCGGCTATAGCCAGGACGGGCAAAGCCTGACCTTCACCGAACTTGCCGGAACCATGATGGCCTGTCCGCCGCAGCGGATGGAGCTGGAGCAGCAGATGCTGGGCGCACTTGGTCAGGTGAAAGGCTTCCTCATCACCCCCGGCGGCGCGCTGGAGCTTTATGGCGACACCGGCCTTCTGCTGCGCGCCGAGCGCTGAAGCCGCTGTAAGATCTGCAAATTTCGCCACGCCCTCTTGACCTTTGGCCCGGTTTCCTGAAATTGAGCCTGCGTGCGGACGTGGCGAAACTGGTATACGCAGCAGACTTAAACGTGATTTGAGTGCCCCTCGGGAAACCGGGGGTGCATAACCGCTCAAAGTCGGGGAAAGCTACGGGGGAGACCCCTTGCCAATCCCGAGCCAAGCCTTTGGTAACAAAGGAAGGTGTAGAGACTGGACGGGCGGCACCTGACACCCTGCAAAGGGAATGGTGAAGGGACAGTCCAGCCCACGAACGCCCCCTTTCGGGGCGGCGGCGAAAGCCGAAGTGGGATGAAAATCTGCCACCCGAAAGGGTTTACGGGTTCGAGACCCGTCGTCCGCACCACTCTCCTCCCTGGATTAGATGCAGCCTTCTCCCCCCAAGGGGCGGGGATGCTTTGCCGCGATGATGGCGACCGGAGACATCAGGCGGCTCCGGTTCCTCTCTCTATCAGTGTCCGGCACCCATACTGCGCTGCAGAGGAGACGCGGCACGCCCCGCGATGACCGCGCCCTACGGACCAGGGCCGGAAGCCGCGCGCGATCCCGGCCCTCAAAGTCAGGTATTTTCTAACTATCTGCGAAAAAACAAGATTTCCCGCAACTATCCGCTTGCAGCGCCCGGCAACGCAGGGTAATTACTCCCCATGGCGGGCGGTTAGCTCAGTTGGTAGAGCGCTTCGTTTACACCGAAGATGTCGGGGGTTCGAGTCCCTCACCGCCCACCACTTTATAAAACGACGATCTGCGAAACCGCACCGGACACCGGCGCGGTTTTTATGGTTTTCGGGGCCTGGTGACAGAGATCGGGCCTTCTGTAACGGTGTCATAAAGGTGTGATCCGGCGCGGATAAGCGCAGGGCTGCCTGACTTTTTCCGGAGCCCCCTGTCTATGCCCTCTCCTCTTCCGCCCCTGTCCGCCGACAAAGAGGTTCTGCCGCGTGTCGGCATTGTGATCCTCGCGCTGGCCATGGGTGGCTTTTCCATCGGCACCATTGAATTTGCGGCCATGTCGCTGGTGCCCTATTTCGCGGCCGATCTCGGCGTGGATGCCGCCACGGCAGCCAATGCCATTTCCGCCTATGCGATCGGCGTGGTCTGCGGTGCGCCCGTGCTGGCGGTTCTGGGGGCCGGTCGGTCGCGGCGAAGCCTCCTGATCGGCTTTATGGGGCTTTATGCTCTGGCCAATCTGGCGGCGGCTGTCGCGCCGGACTGGAACAGCCTTCTGCTCTTTCGCTTTCTCTCCGGCCTGCCCCATGGCGCTTACTTCGGGGTGGCAGCCCTTGTGGCAGCCTCGCTGGTGCCGCCGAACCGGCGGACCTGGGCGGTCTCGATGGTGATGATGGGGCTGACGGTTGCGACCCTTGTGGGTGTTCCGGCCTCGAGCCTGCTGGCGCAGGGTCCTGGCTGGCGGTGGGGGTTTGGCGTCGCGGCGCTGCTTGCAATGCTCTGTGTGGGGCTGGTCCTGCTCTACGCCCCGAAGGATAAGCCGGAAGCCGGGGCGAGCCCTGCGGCGGAGCTTTCCGCCCTTGGCAACCGTCAGGTTCTGCTGACGCTGCTGACGGCGGCTGTGGGCTTTGGCGGGCTTTTCGCCGTTTATACCTATATCGCGAGCACCCTTCAGGAGGTGACCCTTGCGCCCTCCTGGGCAGAGCCGATGATGTTCACCATTACCGGCCTTGGCATGGTGGTGGGCACCCTGGTGGTCTCACGCGTGGCCGATCGCAATCCGCTGCGGTCCGTCGGGGTGATGATGCTGCTGTCGATGGCCATGCTGCTGGCCTATCCGGTCAGCACCCAAAGCCTGCCGATGATGGCTGTCACGCTCTTTGGCGCCGGTTTTGCGGGCGCGGTCGGACCGGCCATGCAGACCCATCTGATGGATGTGGCAGGCAGGGCGCAGACCATGGCCGCCGCCATGCACCACGCGGCCTTCAACGCCGCCAATGCGCTTGGCCCCTTTCTGGCTGCCATCGCGGTCTCCCGCGGCTTTGGCTTTCCGGCCTCTGGCTACGTGGGGGCGGCTCTGGCGTTCACGGGGTTTCTGATCCTGTGCTTTACCGCCTGGGATTACGGGCGCAGCAGGGAAGCCGTGCTGAAGTGACGGATGAAGAAAAGCCCGGAAGGTTCTCACCTTCCGGGCTTTTCTCTGAGACGTCCTGACAGCGGATCAGAGGGAAATCGCCACCGCCAGGCCTCGTGTCAGCCTTATTTCGACGGACGGATGCGCCAGATCATATTGCCGCGATCATCGTCCTGACCGAGCGATTTATTCACCGCCCAGACAGTGCCCAGACCATCAGCCCGCAGCTGGTTCGGGCGCGAGCCGGCATCGAGGTTAGCGGTGATCTCACCCTTGGTGTTCACCACCGTGATGGTGCCCGAGCCCCGGTTGGCCACAAAGGCCTGACGGCTGACCGGCTCAAAGGTGACGTTCAGCGGCTGCGCCCCGACCGGCACGTCATGCAGGATCGTACCGTCTTCTGCGCTGACGATCAGCAGATTGTCCGACTGCTGCGAAGCCACGAAGATCAGCTTTTCCTGCGGATCATAGGCCACACCCGAAGCTGCCAGCGCACCCGAAAGCGGCAGAACCTTCACGCTGCCGGCGTTCAGATCAACAACGGCGACTTCATTGCTGCTCATCGAGACATTGACCAGGATGCCCGAAGCCTCGTCCAGATCGAGCGCCATCGACGACCACTGACCGCCGCGACGGCTGGTGGTGATCTCAATCGGCTCCAGCTTCTCGAGCGTTTTGGTATCGAAGACTTCGATGCGGTTGGTGCGGGTGGCTGCGACATAGGCCCGGCCGCGGGTCTCATCGACGACCACATCACGCCCGTGGCTGACGGTGCCGGGCTCAAACTGCTTTACCAGCGCCATCTCTTTGGCGTCATAGACAGCGATGCTGTCCTGACGGGTGTTGCTGACCCAAAGGCGGTCATGCGTGCGGTCAATGTCGAGACCATAGACCGCGAAGAGGCCGGGATCTGCGGCGCCACCGTCCGGGCCGGATCGGCCCGAGGGGGGCGCTTCGGGCGGAGAGACCTGGCCGGTCACCTTCAGACTCTCTGCATCGAGACGGGTCACTTCCGAGACCTTCACCGGCAGGCGCCCGACAGCCGAGGTCACATAGACCGAGCCGGTCTTTTCATTGTGGATGACCTGGTAGAGGCCATTGGCCACCGGACCGGAGGTGATGTCGAATTTCTCCGCCCCGCTGAGCGCCACTTTCGGAGAGATTTTCACATTCACTACCTGGGCTGCAGCGGGTTTCTCGGCCAGAACCACCACCGGCTGCTGCCCCGTGGCGGCAGCCGCATCAAGGGTCAGCTCAAAGCGGAAACGCCCCTCCGCGTCGACGACGATCGGACCCTCAGCATTGAGCACCGTCGCGCCGCGCATCAGGGTGAGTTCCTGCCCCGGCACCAGACGCTCGCCGGTGATGACGACATTGCTGCCCGCATAGACGGGGGCGCCCTCCTGGGCAGACGCCGCCCGGATCACAGGGGCAAAGTCTTTCGCCACAGGGGTATAGACGCTCTCGGCGTAAAGCGGAGCGGCAATGCTCATC
The DNA here is from genome assembly GCF_004054105.1 of Falsigemmobacter intermedius. Lineage (GTDB taxonomy): Bacteria > Pseudomonadota > Alphaproteobacteria > Rhodobacterales > Rhodobacteraceae > Wagnerdoeblera > Wagnerdoeblera intermedia. The sequence goes on along the minus strand of NZ_SBLC01000009.1, from coordinate 119,612 downwards.
AGCACCAGGGCCGAAGCTCCCGCACGCAGGCGGCTCAGAAAGGTCATGGATCACCTCGATCAACTAAGGCACCCCGCCCCTGAGGGGCGGCATGCAGCCAGGATGCAGCCCAGGGCCTGAGCAGGACTGCCGGTTGCGGCCCGGCCGAAAGGTCGGGATTGCGCCCGGTTTACATACCTGACAAATTCACCAGGAGAGCAAAATTGTGACAGTCTGTCACGCAAAGGTGCCATGTGGTTATTTCCCGACTGATATTATAGGAAAAGCCCTGACCCGCACGCCTTTTCGCAGCAAGACCGAGATATGACCGAAGTTTCCCCTCAGATCCTCGTCGTCGAAGATGCCCGCGACATCCGCGGCCCGCTTTGTCTTTATCTGCGGCGCGAGGGGTTTCGCACGCTTGAGGCCGGATCCGCTGAAGCCGCGCGGGAGCTTCTCTCCGGGGCGCAGGTGCATGCGGTGATTCTCGATATCAAGCTGCCCGGCGACAGCGGCCTTGTGCTGTGTGCCGAACTCGCCCGCGCGGGCGGTCCGCCGGTGATCCTGCTGACCGCCATGGCCAGCGACGAAGACAGCATTATCGGGCTGAACGCGGGTGCGGATGATTACGTGGTCAAACCCTTTAACCCCGCAGCCCTGGTGGCGCGGCTGCGCTCTCTTCTGCGCCGGGTGCCTCCGGGGGTGCAGGGCCCCACATCGCGCCGCCGCCGCTTTGCCGGGCGCCTGCATGATCCCGACCGCCAGGAGGTCAGCCTGCCGGACGGCACACTGCGGCATCTGACCAGTGGCGAGAACCGGCTTCTGAGCATGTTTCTCGATCACCCGGATGAGGTCCTCAGCCGCCAGCGGCTGATTGACCGCGTGCGGGGCCGCGATCTCGGGGCCTTTGACCGCACCATTGACACCATGGTCAGTCGCCTGCGCCGCAAGATCGGCGATGGCGCAGGCGCCGAGGGGACCCGCATCATCGCCACCGAATGGGGGGGCGGATATCGGCTCTGCGCCGAGGTGGAAACCGTAGAATGAGCGCGCTTCGCCGCTTGGCACAGCGCCTGCGCCCGCGCGGCCTTGCGGCGCAGTTCGCGCTTCTGCTCATGGGGGCGATTGCTGCGGCGCAGATCCTCGCGCTGTTGCTTTTTGCGGGGGAAGGCTCGGATTTTGACCGCCAGGCGCGGCTGCATCAGGATCTTGGCCGGCTGATTGCCCTTCTGCATGCGGTCGAACAGGCCGACGAAGAGGTCGCGACCGAGATCATCGCCCAGAGCAACACCGGATTTACCCGCTTTTTCGTCAGCGAGGATCCGCTTGATACTGCGGGTGGCACGCCGCTTCCGGGCCTTGCCGCGGAGCTGCGCCGCGCCATGCCGGGCAATACGGTGCTGGTCCACAGCCCCGGAATTGCCACGCTGCCTGAGGATCAGCCGGTCCTGATGATGATTTCAATCGCCATCAATGCGGGGCCGTTTTCGGGCGAATGGCTGAACAGTCTGGTCTATCCGCTGCCCCGGTCGCTGGCCTGGCCGCGAAAATGGGGCTTTGTGATCCCGCTTCTGATGTCGGCGGCAGGCTGTCTGGCGGTGGCGCTTTATTTCACCCGCCAGTTGACCCGCCCGCTGGCAGAGGCGGCCCGGACCGCGCGTCTGGCCGGGGCGGGCGATCACAGCCAGCGCCTGACCCTGAGCGGCCCGGCAGAGCTGCAGGATTTCGCCCGCGCCTTCAACGCCATGCAGTCGCAGATCGCGGGATTTGAGGCGACGCGGCGCACCATCCTGGCGGCGGTGGGCCATGACATCCGCACCCCCGTCACCTCGCTGCGGCTGCGCGCGGAATTTATCGAAGACCCTGACCTGCGCGAGGGAATGATCCGCAGTCTGGAAGAGATTTCCGTGATTACCGAGGACCTTCTGGGCAGTGCACGGCGCATCTCGGACCAGGAGGCGCTGCGAGAGACGGATCTCACCGCGCTGCTGAGCGACCTTTGTGAGGAACAGGCCGTGCGCTTTTGCGGCGGGCCGCCGGTCACTCTGCCGCTGCGCGAAGTTGCGATGCGCCGGGCTTTGCGCAATCTGATGGTGAATGCCAATCTCTATGCCTGCGACCCCGAGGCGGAGTTGCGCCTTGAGGGGGACATCGCGCTGATCGAACTGCGCGACCGTGGCCCCGGTCTGAGCGAGGCGAAACTCGCGCTTTTGAACAAACCCTTTGAGGCTGCGGCCGGCGGGCGTCACTTCGCCGGGGGCGGCACGGGCCTCGGACTTGCGATCTGCGAAAGCGTGCTGCGGGCCCATGGCGGCACTCTCACGCTGAGCAACCGCCAGGGCGGCGGGCTGAGCGCTCTGGTGCGCCTGCCCCTCGGCGAGGCGGAGGAGGGCGCCGCTGCGTAAACTTATCCCGGGACTGTGCGGCCCGCGCATATTGGTGGCTCAGGCCTCCTGCGCCTCAGCCTGATCTTCCGGCGCGCTTTCCGCCAGCGGGTGGCGCGTCAGCACCAGTTCGCGCAGCCGGTCTTCCAGAACATGCGTGTAGATCTCGGTGGTGCCGAGATCTGCGTGACCCAGAAGGGTCTGGATGGCCCGCAGATCCGCGCCCCGGGCCAGCAGATGCGTGGCAAAGGCATGGCGCAGCGTATGCGGCGTGACCCGCGTCGGGTCCAATCCGGCGGCCAGGGCCAACTCTTTGACCAGCGCGTAAAATCGCAGGCGGGTCAGATGCCCCTCAGCCGAGCGTGACGGGAAGAGAAACCGGCTCTTCTGTCCCGACCCTGCCTCTGCGGCATCGCGCAGCACCAGCCAGTCCGACACCGCCGCTTTCGCCGGGCGCGACAGCGGCACCATCCGCTCGCGCCCGCCCTTGCCGCGCACGAGGATCATCGCCGGATGCCCGCGCACCGCGGCGACCGGCAACGAGACCAGCTCGCTCACCCGCAGCCCCGTGGCATAGAGAAGCTCCATCAGACAGAGGTTGCGCACCCTGTCCGCGCCTTCGCGCCCCTGGGTCTGCGTGGCCGCGATCAGCAGCGCCACCTCATCCTCGCTCAGGGTCTGCGGCAGCTTTTTGCTGCGCCCCGGGCCTTTGATGCGCAAAGCCGGATCGGTTTTGACCCAGGCCTCATCAAAGGCAAAGCGGTAAAGCTGACGCACCGCAGAGAGCCTGCGCGCGCGGGTGGCCTGCGACAGGCCCTCAGCCTCGCAGCGGATCAGCCAGGCCTCAATATCGCTTTGCGCGGCGGTGTTGAAATGCAGCCCCCTCCCGGCCAGATAGCCCGCGAAATCCATCAGATCGCGGCCATAGGCGAGTCGGGTGTTCCTGGCCGCCCCCGCCGTGGCCGTCTGGGCCTCAAGGAAGCTTGAGATCCAGCGTTCCATCGGGCTGTCCATCAGCCTCTCCGTTCCAAAATCAGCAGTTGCAGCGCGGCCTTGCGGGCCGCCGTTTCAAACCCGAGACGCCGCAGGGTCACCAGCCCCTCCGTCACCGTGCGCAATTCGCCCAAAGCGCCAACGGTGACCTGATCGATCGCCATCAGCGCGGCCTCTCCCATGCGGCCATCGCGCATCAGCCCCTGGGCCGCACCTGAGGGCAGCGGCGGCTCTCCGGCACCGGGGAACGCGCGGGCGATGGCCCGGGCAAGATTATCCGGCGGCGGCGCGGTGGTGGCCCGCCCCTGGGCGAGCCCGGCGAGGAAAGCTGCCTCCTCAGAGGGCGGCACATCCTCGGGCAGCAGGTTTGCAAAATCCGCACTCAGAAGCCGCAGACGGAACGCAAGCTCCTGCGCCTCCCCCTCAGGCCAGGGGTGGGCTGCGATCCGCGCGGCGTAATGCTCGGCGAAGGGCACTTCCAGTTCCATAGAGGCCATCTCGGTCCAGGCCGTTTTCAGCGCAGAAGCCGCCTTTTCAGGCGCTGCACCTGACAGCGCGCGCTCAAAGCTCTGCACCGCCTGAACCCGGCTCCAGACCCCGCCCGAGGCGGCAGCGCGCCGCTCGGTGTAGAGGCGGAAAAGCTGCGCCGGGGCGATACCGCCGGTGCGGGCCAGGCGCTCTGCGGCCTCAATCTGCGCTTTCCAGCCGGTGGCGGGCGTCAGATCGCCATGGGCAAACGCAAGGGGCTGACCGGAAGGCGACAGCGCCTCTCCGATTGCCTCATAGAGGCGCAGGTTCAGAGGCGTCACCCGGGCAGGCGGCGGAAGGGGCTCTTCATCCTCATAGGCCTCCGGCCGGATGAACCGGCGCAGGATCTGGACCTCTTCTTCCGACACATGGCCGAGTGCCTGAGCCGTGGCGAGGGTCAGCTCTGCCGCGCCCCAGTCACCGCCGCGTGCCAGACAAAAGATCCGCGCCGAAAGCGTCGGGGAAATCCGCGGGCTGGCGCGCTGCGCCGCGCAGGCGCGGTCCTCCGTTCCCAGCAGAAGCGCGATGTCAAAGGCGCGGCGGAACAGATCCGGCGTCGGCGGGCCTGCAGCCGTGATCAGCTCCTGCGCCGCCTCAAGGGCACCAAAGCTCAAAAGCCGGTCGATACGTGCCAGCAAAAAGCCGCCCTGCCCGTCGCTGTGCATCGGCGGGTCAACTTCGGCCAGCATCAGCATCTGGATCAGATCGCGCAGCGCCGGCAGCGGCTCCGGGCCTTCGTCGCGCAGCTTTGCCTTCAGCACCTCTGCATCCGAGCGCGCCCAGAACTGCGGATCCATTCCGGTGGTTTTGACGCTCAGAACGCCCACACCGTCCAGGTTGCGGGCCGAAAGCGGCGTGGTGACAATCGCCTCCGGTGCCCCGAGGGGGCGCACCGGTGCCTCCGGCACCACGCGGGGGGCCGGGCGGGCGACGGTATCTGACAGCCAGTCGATGGCCGAAAGCGGCCGCCCCTGCGCATGCCCCGCGACCGGAACCAGCAGAGCCGTCGCCGTCAGTAAGAGAGCGCGCAGCCCCTCAGTTGCCATCCGTCCCCGCCGCAGTGGAAGGGCTGGCTTCAGGGCGCGTCTCGGCAGGCGCCAGTTCCAGCGGCTGCGAGACCTGTGCGGGCTCCGGCGTCATATCGCCGAAATAGGCAAAACCGGTGAGACCTGCGAAGGCCAGAACGATCAGCACCAGGAGAACCTTAATCAGACGCATTGCACTTCCTTGCCTGCTTTTGCCCTTAGAATTGGCAGCACGCCGAAGAGCGCTGCCTGTCGAATATATATGGTCTTTTTGCGAAGATCACGCCATTCAGGCGTGAAAGATCAAACACAAGGGGAAACCCCTGATGAAATGGCGTCTGCGCAAAACGGTCGTGCTGGTGGGCATGATGGGAGCGGGAAAAACCGCCGTCGGCACTCAACTCGCACGCATGCTGCAGGTGCCCTTCCGCGATTCGGATGACGAGATCGTGAAGGCCGCCAATATGACCATCGCAGAAATTTTCGCCCGCGATGGTGAACCCTTCTTCCGTGAGAAAGAATCACAGATCATCGGGCGGCTGCTGGCGGATCAACCCTCGATCCTGTCCACCGGTGGCGGCGCTTATATGGCTGAAGCCAACCGTGAGGCGATCAGAGAGGGCGGGGTCGCGGTCTGGCTGCGCGCCGATGTCGATCTGCTGTGGCACCGTGTGCGCCACCGCAACAACCGCCCCCTGCTGCGCACCGCAAACCCCTATGAGACGCTGCGCACGCTTTATGCCGAACGCGAGCCGGTCTATGCCCAGGCCGAGCTGATCGTCGACAGCGAGCATGGGCTGTCGATTGACGCAACGGCGCAGCGGGTGATTGAGGCCCTCTCCACCCGCGCCGATGTGCTGGAAAGGATCTGAGATGCGCGTGACGGTTCCGGTAAATCTTGGGGATCGCAGCTATGAAGTCCGCATCGGTGAGGGACTTTTGTCCCGCGCGGGCGATGAGCTGGCCCCCTTTCTGCGCCGCAAAAAAGTGGCGATCCTGACCGAGGAACGGGTCGCGGCCCTGCATCTCCCTGCCCTTGAGGCCGCGCTTGACGCCGCAGGCATCGCCCATGCCTCTCTGGCGCTGACGCCGGGTGAGGGCACGAAATCCTGGGCGGGGCTTGAGCAGGCCTGTGATTTCCTGCTCGATCAAAAGATTGAGCGCCGGGATCTGGTCATCGCCTTTGGCGGGGGCGTGATCGGCGATCTGGCGGGCTTTGCTTCGGCCATCCTGCGCCGCGGCGTGCGCTTTGCGCAGATCCCGACCTCGCTTCTGGCCCAGGTCGACAGCTCCGTCGGCGGCAAGACCGGGATCAACACGCGCCACGGCAAAAACCTGATCGGTGCGTTTCATCAGCCGACCGTGGTTCTCGCCGATACCGCACTTCTCGGCACCCTGCCCGCGCGCGACCTGCTGGCGGGCTATGGTGAGGTGGTGAAATACGGCCTTCTCGGCGATGCGGCCTTCTTTGAGCGGCTGGAGCGCGACGGCCCTGCGCTTGCCAGGGGCGACGCCGCCACGCGGCTTTATGCGGTGCAGCGCTCGGTTGAGATGAAGGCCGGGATCGTTGAGCGTGATGAGACCGAACAGGGGGAACGCGCCCTTCTGAACCTTGGCCATACCTTCTGCCACGCGCTGGAGGCGGCCACCGGCTATGGCGAGCGGCTGCTGCACGGCGAAGGTGTGGCCATCGGCTGCGCCCTGGCTTTTGAGCTGTCCTCTCGCCTTGGTCTTAGCAGCCAGGAAAGCCCGAGCCGCGTGCGCGCGCATCTCAAGGCCATGGGGATGAAAACCGATTTCTCAGATATCGAAGGCGATCTGCCGGGGGCAGAGGCGCTTCTTGATCTGATGGGTCAGGACAAAAAAGTCGTCGACGGCAAACTGCGCTTCATTCTGGCGCGGGACATAGGCGAGGCATTCGTTGCCGATGATGTGCCGCGAGAGGCGGTGCTGTCGGTTCTGAGGGACGCACTTACGGGGAGGTAAACGCGTGCTGGGGGGAGTGAAGATTGTAGAACTTGAGGGGCTGGGACCTGGCCCCTTCTGCGGCATGCTGCTGGCGGATCTGGGCGCCGAAGTGACGGTGATCCACCGCCCCGTCGCTGCCGATACGCCCGGCGCGGTGGATGAGAACCTGCTTGATCGCGGCAAACGCTCGATCGTGCTGGATCTGAAAGACCCGGCCGACCGTGAGGTCGCACTGGCGCTGATCGCTCAGGCCGATGCGCTCATTGAGGGCTATCGCCCCGGCGTGGCGGAGCGTCTGGGGCTCGGGCCGCAGGACTGCCACCGCGTCAACCCGCGCCTTGTTTATGGTCGCATGACCGGCTGGGGCCAGGAGGGGCCGCTGGCGAAACTGGCGGGCCATGATCTGAATTACATCTCACGCTCCGGGGCGCTCTGGTATGCCTCTGCGGCGGGGGATGCGCCGCTGACGCCGCCGACGCTGGTCGGAGATGTGGGCGGCGGCGCGATGTATCTGGCGGTCGGGATCCTGTCGGGCGTGCTGAATGCGCGCAGCACCGGCAAAGGCACCGTCGTCGATGCTGCGATTGTTGACGGCTCAGCCCATATGCTGGCGCTTTTGCATTCCATGCGGCCTTCCGGCGCGATGGTGACCGAGCGGGGGCAATCGGTGCTCGACGGGCCGCACTGGAACCAGAGCTATCTCTGCGCGGATGGTGGCTGGGTCACCGTTCAGGCGCTTGAGCCGAAGTTCTATGCGATCTTCCTTGAAAAGCTTGGCCTTAACGATGATGAGGCCATGGTGAAGGGCCATTACGACCGCGCCGCCTGGGGCCCCCTGAAAGAGCGGCTGAAGCCCATCTTCGCCGCAAAGCCCCGCGCCCATTGGGATGCGCTTTTCGGCGGGACGGATGCCTGCGTGGCCCCGGTGCTCTCGCCCGAAGAGGCGCAGCACGACCCCCATATCAAAGCCCGCGGCATCTGGCAGGGCGAAACCCTCGCCCCGGCCCCGGCCCCGCGCTTTGACGGGCAGACCCGGATCGCAGGTGCAATTCCCGCACGCGGGGCACATTCAGCACAGATCCGGGCCGAACTTGCGGCAAAACGATAGGCGGGACCCGCTTTTCTTGACCTGGCGGGGATTTTAGGCTAATCCGCCCATGGGTGCACGGAACCGCCGTGCGCCCCTTTTTCGATGCTGGGGCGCCCTGACCGACTGCGTCCCGTTCCATTTGCGGTCCGATGCCGCATCCTAAGGACGCCTATGACCCTTTTTTCTGACCTGAAACTCGACCCAAAAGTCCTCCAGGCTGTTGCAGAAGCGGGCTATCAGACGCCCACCCCGATCCAGGCTGAGGCGATCCCCCATGCGCTCGAAGGCCGGGATGTTCTGGGTATTGCCCAGACCGGCACCGGGAAAACCGCAAGCTTCACGCTGCCGATGATCACCCGTCTGGCCAATGGCCGGGCCCGTGCGCGGATGCCGCGCTCGCTGGTGCTCGCCCCGACGCGGGAACTCGCCGCCCAGGTGGCCGAGAACTTCGACACCTATACCAAACACCTCAAGCTGACGAAGGCGCTGCTGATCGGCGGCGTCTCCTTCAAAGAGCAGGATGCGCTGATCGACCGTGGCGTCGACGTGCTGATCGCAACCCCCGGCCGTCTGCTCGATCACTTTGAGCGCGGCAAGCTGCTGCTGACCGGCGTGCAGATCATGGTGGTGGATGAGGCCGACCGGATGCTCGACATGGGCTTCATCCCGGATATTGAGCGCATCTTCCAGCTGACGCCCTTTACCCGTCAGACGCTCTTCTTCTCGGCCACCATGGCGCCTGAGATTGAGCGCATCACCAATACCTTCCTGTCGAACCCGGCCCGCGTCGAAGTGGCGCGCCAGGCGACGACCTCGGAAAACATTGAGCAGAAGCTGATGCATTTCACGCCCTCGCGCCGTGAACGTGCCTTCGGCGAAAAGCGTGCCCTGCTGCGTCACCTGATCCGTCAGGAAGGCGATGCCTGCACCAACGCCATCGTTTTCTGTAACCGGAAGATGGATGTGGATGTCGTTGCCAAGTCGCTGAAAGCGCATGGCTTCAACGCCGCGCCGATCCATGGCGATCTTGAGCAGTCGCAGCGGATGAAAACCCTCGATGCGTTCCGTGAGGGCGAGCTGCGGGTTCTGGTAGCCTCGGATGTGGCGGCGCGTGGCCTCGACATCCCGGCCGTCAGCCATGTCTTCAACTTCGATCTGCCGAGCCATGCGGAAGACTATGTCCACCGCATCGGCCGCACCGGTCGTGCCGGCCGCCATGGCAAGGCCTTCTCGATCTCGATCCCGGCGGATGAGAAATATCTGACCGCGATTGAATCGCTGATCAAACAGCCGATCCCGCGCGGTGACGTGCCGGAAAACCTGTTCGACGACAGCCCGGACCGTGGCGACCACCGCCAGCCCCGCTCGCGCGAGCGCAGCCGTGACCGCGGTGACAAGCGTGAGCCGCGCCGCGATGACCGCCGCGCTGAGCGCACGGAAGAGGTTGTGGCCGCCGTCGAAGAGACCCGCCGCGAAGAGGCTCCGCGCCGCGAAGAACGCGCTGAGCGTCCGCATCGTCATGAGGAGCGTCGTGACGACCGCCGTGAGCCGCGCCGCGATGAGCGCCGCGACCGCCGTGACAATGGCCCCTCGGTCCTTGGCCTCGGCGATCACGTGCCGGAGTTCCTGACCCGCAGCTTCGCCACCGTGCTGCGCGCGACTGAGGCGGCAATTCAGGCCAATGCCGATGCGGATGAGGCTGAAAGCGCCTGAGCCTTCGCGCATAATACTAAAAATCAGCCCGCCCGGTGATCCGGCGCGGGCTTTTTCTTTGCCCGCCGCCGGACTGCCCGCCATAGTTGCATTACCCTGTCGGAGTGCTGCCATGAAATATCTGCTCACCGCCCTGCTGATCGCCCTCGCCCTGCCCGCCGCGGCGCGGGATCTCAAGCAGATCTGCCAGCGCTAGGATCGCGGGCAGATCTATGACTGCCTTGTGGACCATCATAAGCGCAGCGACCGCGAGATGGGGCGGATTTACAATGCCCTGGTCGCTGCCATGCAGGGTTTTGAGCCTGAGGATGTGCCGCGCCTGCGGGCCGCGCAGCGGGCCTGGATCGCCTTTCGGGATGCCGATTGTGAGGTGGCGAAATTTCGTGACCGTGGAGGGCGCGAAGAGCTGATCTATCAGGCGGAATGTCTGATCCTGCGCACCCAGAGCCGCACGTCCGAACTGAACCACTGGCTCCAGAGCATTAAGCGCTGACATGAAAAAACGCGCCCTCCCGGGCGCGTTTTTCAGATTTTGCAGACCTCAGGCCAGACGCGAGACGACCACGGTCACCTCAGGTTTCTTGCCGATCTCTTCCATCGAGATCTGACGCACGACGCGGCGGATACCTTCGTCGAGTTTGTCGTCATCGCGCAGGATCTTGCCACCCGCACGCTCCAGGAACTCTGCGAGTTCTTCTTCCAGCGTCTCGGAAAGCGGACGGCCCGATTTACCGACCTCCGGCACGCCCTCCAGCTCTGCCCAGGGCTCACCCAGCGGGCTGTCCTGCTCATCCATGATCAGCGTGATGATCACATGGCCGTTCAGCGCCATGCGGATCCGGTCACGCACCACACCGTCCATCGCCCCGATCAGCACCGAGCCGTCGAGATAGATCCGGCCGGTTTCGATATATTCGACCACTTCATGGCGATCGCCGGTCAGATCGACCATCATGCCATTGGTGATCACGGCAGCCTTGCGGCCGTCGGCTTCGACTACCTTGCTGTGCTCACGCAGGTGGCGATGCTCGCCGTGCATCGGGATGACCAGCGCCGGATTGGCCAGGCGGTGCATCTCCTGCAGGTCGGGGCGGTTGGCGTGGCCCGAGACGTGGTAGAGACCGTTCACATCATCGACGACATCGACGCCCATCTCGGAAAACGCGTTCATGATGCGCAGCACGCCGCGCTCATTGCCCGGGATGATCCGCGACGAGAAGAGGAAGGTATCGCCCTCTTTCATCGTCATACCAAGGTATTTGCCACGCGACAGTTGCGCCGATGCGGCACGGCGCTCCCCTTGGGTGCCCGTGACGATCAGCATGACCTTATGGCGCGGCAGCTCCAGCGCTTCTTCGGGCTGGATCACCGTCGGGAAGCTGTCGAGCACGCCCGTCTCAAGCCCCACGGTGACCATCTTGCGCATGGCGCGTCCCATGAGAACGATCTCACGGCCTGCGGCCTTCCCGGCCTCTGCCAGCGCCTTCACGCGGGTGATGTTCGACGCAAAGGTCGTCGCGGCGATCATACCGCCGGATTTCGCCACCAGCTCGGTCAGCGGTCCTGGCAGCGTGCTTTCCGAGCGGCCCGGATGCAGCGAGAAAACGTTGGTCGAATCGCAGAGCAGAACCTTCACACCCTCACGGCCGATGGCCGCGAAGGTCTCGGGATCCCAGGGCTCACCCACGCCGGGGGACGGGTCGATCTTGAAGTCACCCGAATGCAGGATGCGGCCTGCGGGCGTGTCAATGACCAGAGCCGAGCTTTCCGGGATGGAATGCGGGATCGGCACATATTGCACTTTGAAGGGACCGGCTTCGACCCACTCGGGACGCGGCTCAACGATGGTGACGTTGTTCGGGTCCTGCCCCTGGTCTTCCATCTTCAGCTTCGCCAGAGCGCCGGTGAATTTGCGCGCATAGACCGGGGCCCGCAGGCGCGGCCAGAGGTGGCCAAGAGCGCCGACGTGATCTTCATGGGCATGGGTGATGAAGATCGCCTCAATCCGGTCTGCCCGCTCGGCCAGCCAGGAGACGTCGGGCATGATCAGATCGACGCCGGGGGTGGTCTCCATATCCGCGAAGGTCACGCCCAGATCGATGACGATCAGGCGCTCGCGGCCTTTCGGGCCATAGCCATAGACGTAGCAGTTCATGCCGACTTCCCCGGAACCGCCAAGGGGAAGATAGATCAGGCGGTTGGCACTCATGCGGACTCCAGTCTGCGGTTGTGGTCAAAGATCAGCACCAGCCCGTGCATCGTCAGATCGTCTTCGACCGCGTCAAATACTTCGGTTCCCTGTTCAAACAGGGGCGCCAGGCCCCCGGTGGCAACCACTTTCATCGGGCGGTCACGCTCGGCGCGGATCTGGCGCACGATGCCTTCCACAAGCCCGATATATCCCCAATACACCCCGGACTGGATACAGGCCACCGTATTTGTGCCGATCACCTTTTCGGGAAGGGTAATATCGACATGCGGCAGGGCCGCTGCGGCCATATGCAGCGCCTCAAGCGAGAGATTGACCCCCGGCGCGATGACCCCGCCGATATAGGCGCCATCGCTGTCGACCACGTCAAAGGTGGTCGCGGTGCCGAAATCCACCACGATCAGATCGCCGCCGTGGCGGTCAAAAGCGCCATGGGTATTGACCAGACGGTCGGGTCCCACGGACGCCGGCTGATCCACGCGGGGTGCATGGGGCAGCGCGCAGTCGGGCTTGCCCACAACATAGGGCCGGCAGTCGTAATAGCGGTTACAAAGCACACGCAGGTTAAAGACCACCCGCGGCACGGTCGATGAGATGATCGCCTGTGAGATATTCACCTCCAGCCGGTGCAGCTGCATCAGGCTGGAGAGCCAGACGTAATATTCATCTGCCGTCCGCTTGTGATCGGTGGCGATGCGCCAGGTGCACAGGAAGCTCTCACCGTCCCAGATGGAGAAGACGGTATTGGTATTGCCACAATCAATGGCCAGAAGCATGGTCGTTCCTCCCCCGCAGGGCCGGAGCAGTCCCCCATGCGGGCCCCGGCTGCGTCGTCGTCATTGGCTCAGGGTGAGCCGCCCCGAAGGGCAGCTCAGAAGTAGATGTCCGCCGCCGGGATCGCAATGCGCCCGTTGGCGGTTTCAAGGATCAGCGCCCCGGTGGCATCGATTGAGCGGAAGATACCGATATGGGTCTCACGCCCGGTGCGGGCCGTGATCTCGCTGCCAAGGCGCACAGCGCCTGCAAGCCAGGCCTCACGCACGGGGGCAAAGCCATAGGCGCGAAACAGCGCCTCATAACGCGCAAAGGCCGGGGCGATGCGGTCCAGAAGGTCCTCAGGTGTAAAGCGCTGCCCCGTCTCAGAGAGCACCGAGACCGGGCGCGTGGCCCCCGGCTCAACCGCGCTGACATCGGGGGCGGAGATCAGGTTCACCCCGATCCCGACAGCCAGCCAGCCGTCCGGCAGCCCCTCGAGCAGGATGCCCGATATTTTGCCGCCGTTGACCAGCACATCATTGGGCCACTTCAGCCCGATCCCCGCCTCCGAGCCGGTCAGTCCGACGAGAGCATCCCGCAAGGCCAGGGCCGCGATAAAACTGCGCAAAGCGGCCTCTGCCGGGCCGCCCGTGGGCTTCATCAGAAGCGTGCCGTAGAAATTCCCCGCTGGCGAGACCCAGGGCCGCCCCCGTCGCCCGCGCCCGGCGGTCTGCGACAGGCCAAGGATCCACTGAGCCCCCTCCCCTGCCGCCGCGCGGCGGGCGGCTTCCGCGTTGGTGGTGTCCACCTCAGACAAAACAACCCGGCCGGTTCCCACCGGCCAGGTTGCTGCAGTCTGAGAGGCACTCGCCTCAGCGGACAAGCGATTGCGCCGCGCTCAGTGCCGGAGCCTCAATACCAAAGAGGTTCACGACACCTGCGATCACGATGAAGGCCGAAACCAGCATCAGGCCATATTGCGCCGGGCCCATCTTCGTCTCGAGCACTTCGCCCTCACGACCGAAGTACATGAAATAGACGATGCGCAGGTAGTAATAGGCACCAATCACCGAGGCCACGGCCCCAAGGATCGCAAGCCAGGTCATACCCGCGTTCACCGAGGCCATCAGCACCGAATATTTCGCGAAGAAGCCGATGAACGGCGGCACACCGGCCAGCGAGAACATCAGGATCAGCATGACCAGCGCTTTCAGCGGCTCGGCCTTCGAGAACTGATGGAAGCCGTCAAGCGAGGTGAAGGGACGGCCGTCACGCTCCATCGACAGGATGAAGGCGAAGGCACCGATATTGGTGACCACATAGATCGCCATATAGACGAGCATGGCCTGGATACCGGCCTCAGTGCCAACGGCCAGACCGATCAGCGCATAGCCCATATGGGCGATCGAGGAATAGGCCATCAGACGTTTGATGTCTTTCTGACCGATCGCAGCGATGGCACCGACATACATCGACAGCACCGCAAGCGCTGCAATCACCTGGCCCCATTGTGCGGGGATGCCGCCAAAGGCGTCGTGGCACAGACGCGCAAAAAGCGCGATGGCCGCCACTTTCGGCGCGGTCGCGAAGAAAGCGGTGACCGGGGTCGGCGCGCCTTCATAGACGTCCGGGGTCCACATGTGGAACGGCGCGGCCGAAACCTTGAAGGCCAGACCCGCCAGCATGAAGACCATACCGAACATCATTCCCAGCGGCAGATCGGCATTCACCATCGACAGGATGCCGGCAAACTGCGTGGTGCCTGCATAGCCATAGGTCAGCGATGCGCCGTAAAGCAGCAGACCCGAGGCCATCGAGCCGAGCACAAAATACTTCAGACCGGCTTCGGTCGAGCGTGCCGAGTCGCGGCGCAGCGAGGCGATGACGTAAAGTGCCAGCGACTGCAGCTCAAGGCTGACATAAAGCGCCATGAGATCATTGGCCGAAACCATCATCATCATGCCAAGCGTCGCCAGAGCCACCAGGACCGGATACTCAAAACGGTCCATATCCCACTTCTTCACGTAGTCCTGGCCGATCAGCAGAACGGCGGCAGAACCCGCAAGGATCAGGATTTTCGAGAAACGCGCGAAAGCGTCATTGACCAGCAGGCCGCCAAATGCCGTCTGACTGCCCTCAAAACCGGTGCCGATCCAGAAGGCGATGACGAGGAAGAAGGCGGCGAAGCCCCAGGTCAGGGCTCCGGTCAGTTTGTCTTTGCCGGTGTAAACCGCACCCAGAAGCGCGATGATCGCGCCGAGGGCCACCACAATCTCGGGCAGGAAGATCGAAAGATCCGCAGAGGTCATGGGCGGTTCCTCAGTTCACAGCCGCAGCCGCAGCCGTTTCAACGGCAGGCAGCGCAGCTTCATAGTTGGAGATCAGGGCCGAGACGCTCGGTCCGATGATATCGGTGACAAGGCTCGGATAGACGCCGAGCAGCAGGGTCATCACGACGAGGGGGGCAAACATCACCCGCTCGCGCAGATCCATATCGGTGATGGTTTTCAGGCTGGCTTTCAGCAGCTCGCCCCAGACCACGCGGCGGAAGAGCCAGAGCGCATAGGCCGCCGAGAGGATCACACCGGTCGCCGCGATCAGCGCGATCAGCGGATTGACCTGGAAGACGCCCATGATGGTCAGGAACTCACCGATGAAGCCCGAAGTGCCCGGCAGGCCCACGTTCGACATGGTGAAGAACAGGAAAACCAGCGCGTAAGCGGGCATCCGGTTCACCAGGCCGCCGTAAGCGTCGATCTCACGGGTGTGCATGCGGTCATAGATCACGCCGACGCAGAGGAAGAGTGCGCCCGAGATGAAGCCGTGCGACAGCATCTGGAAGATCGCCCCGTCAATGCCCTGCTGGTTCACCGCGAAGATGCCCATGGTCACATAGCCCATGTGCGCGACCGACGAATAAGCGATCAGCTTTTTCATGTCGTTCTGCACCATCGCCACCAGCGAGGTGTAAACGATCGCGATCACCGACATCCAGAGCACCAGCGGCGCCAGCAGATCCGAGGCGACCGGGAACATCGGCAGCGAGAAGCGCAGGAAGCCGTAGCCACCCATCTTCAGCATAACGGCCGCCAGAAGTACCGAACCCGCAGTCGGGGCCTGAACGTGGGCATCGGGCAGCCAGGTGTGCACCGGCCACATCGGCATCTTCACCGCGAAAGAGGCAAAGAAGGCCAGCCACATCAGCGTCTGCGCACCGCCCATGATCTGCCAGCCCAGGATCGGGAAGGCCTCAGAGGCGAAGTTGAAGGTCAGCAGCGTTTCAATATCGGTGGTGCCCGCCTGGACATACATCGAGATCATCGCCACCAGCATCAGCACCGAGCCGAGGAAGGTGTAGAGGAAGAATTTGAACGACGCATAGATGCGGTCTTTGCCGCCCCAGATCCCGATAATCAGGAACATCGGGATCAGACCGGCTTCAAAGAACAGATAGAAGAGCACCAGATCCAGCGCGATGAACACGCCGATCATCAGCGTCTCCAGCAGCAGGAAGGCGATCATATAGTCTTTGACGCGGGTCTCGACCGTCCAGCAGGCCCCGATGGTGATCGGCATCAGGAAGGTGGTCAGCATCACAAAGAGGATCGAGATGCCGTCAACGCCGACTTTATACTTCAGCCCCATGATCCAGTCGTAATTCTCGACGAACTGGAAGCCGGTGTTCTGCGGGTCAAACCCGAAGAGCAGAAAGAGCGAGAAGAGGAAGGTGGCCACGGTGGCAGCCAGCGCCAGCCATTTCGCATTGCGCTGCGTGGCCGCGTCATTGCCCCGAAGGAAGAGCGCCATGATGAGCGCAGCAACCGCCGGGGTGAAGGTGATGATGGAAAGAAGATTGTCCATTGGTCCCTGACCTCAGTGGCTGCCCGAAAGGCTCATCCAGGTGACGAGCACCACGATGCCCAGCACCATGGCGAAGGCATAGTGGAACATATAGCCCGACTGCAGACGGCCCGCGAGCCGCGTGAAGAAAGGAATGATGCCCATGGCAATGCCATTGATGGTGCCGTCGATGACTGCGCCGTCTCCGCGTTTCCACAGGAAGCGGCCAAGGGCCATCGCCGGACGCACGAAGAGGAAGTTATAAAGCTCGTCAAAATACCACTTGTTCAGCAGGAACTGATAAAGGGTGTTCTGCTCCGCCGCGATCTTCGCCGGAAGCTCCGGCCTGCGGATATACATCACGTAAGCCAGCACCAGACCGGTCACCATGGCGACGAAGGGCGCAAGCTTGACCCAGGTCGGCACATAATGGGCCGCATCCAGCAGCAGTTTGGATTTACCGTCGACCTCAACCATGGTGCTCATGGCGATGGCGCCGTGGAACCACTCAAGCACGTGATCTGCGTGACCGAAGAAGGCCTCTTTCCAGAGCATCCCGGCAAAGACCGCACCAAAGGCCAGCACGATCAGCGGGATCAGCATGACCATCGGGCTCTCATGGGGCTCGTGGTGGTGACCATGGCCGTGATCGTCATGGCCGTGACCGTGATCGTCGTGACCATGGGCATGGTGGCCGTGATGATCATCTGAGGGCTTCAGATGCGCGCGGTTTTCACCAAAGAAAGTCAGGAAGATCAGACGCCAGGAGTAGAACGAGGTCATCAGAGCGCCGATGACCAGCAGCCAGAAGACGATCGTCGGAGCGCCGACATAAGCGCCTTCGATCACGGCATCTTTCGAGATGAAGCCCGCAAAGCCGATATAGGTCAGCGGAATACCAACGCCGGTGATGGCCAGGGTGCCGATCATCATCGCCCAGAAGGTGACGGGGATCTTTTTGCGCAGACCGCCATACCAGCGCATATCCTGCTCATGGTGGGTCGCATGGATTACCGAACCGGCACCAAGGAAGAGCATCGCTTTGAAGAAAGCATGCGTAAACAGGTGGAACATCGCGACCGGATAAAGGCCGACGCCGGCGGCGACGAACATATAGCCGAGCTGCGAACAGGTCGAATAAGCGATGACGCGTTTGATATCGTTCTGCACCAGACCCACGGTCGCGGCGAAGAAAGCAGTGAAGCCACCGATATAGACGATCATCATCTTCGCTTCCGGTGCCACTTCATAAAGCGGCGACATACGGCAGACGAGGAAGACACCGGCGGTGACCATGGTTGCAGCGTGGATCAGCGCCGACACCGGGGTCGGGCCTTCCATCGCATCCGGCAGCCAGGTGTGCAGGAAAAGCTGTGCCGATTTGCCCATCGCACCGATGAAGAGCAGAACACCAATCAGGTTCGCTGCGGTCCACTCAATACCGATGAAGGTGAAGCCCATATCAGCCAGTTTCGGCACGGCCGCGAAGATCTCATCAAAGCGCACCGAGTCGGTCAGGAAGTAGATCAGCGCAATGCCCAGCAGGAAGCCGAAGTCCCCCACCCGGTTGACCACGAAGGCCTTGATCGCTGCGGCCGAAGCCGACTGCTTTTTCCAGTAAAAGCCGATCAGCAGATAAGAGGCGACGCCCACACCTTCCCAGCCGAAGAACATCTGGATCAGGTTGTCAGAGGTCACCAGCATCAGCATGGCGAAGGTGAAGAACGAGAGATAGGCAAAGAACCGCGCGCGGTAAGGCTCGTCGTCGGTCCAGTTCTCGTCATGGGCCATATAGCCGAACGAATAGAGGTGCACGAGCGCCGAGACCGAGTTCACCACGATCAGCATGATCGCCGTCATCCGGTCGAGGCGGATGCCCCATTCCGCGCCGAGCGAACCCGAGTCGATCCAGCGCAGCACGGTGATATGCTGCGTCTCGCCGTCAAAGCCGAGAAAGACCACCCAGGACAGCACCGCCGCCAGCATCACAAGTGCCGTGGCGAGGATCTGCCCCGTCTTCTCGCCGATCAGCTTCCAGCCGAAGCCGGTGATCAGCGCGCCGACCAATGGCGCAAAAAGGATGATTGTCTCCATTGGCCTCAGCCCTTCATCACGTTGACGTCTTCGACGTCGATGGTGCCGCGGTTCCGGAAGAAACAGACCAGGATCGCCAGACCGATGGCAGCCTCAGCCGCGGCCACGGTCAGCACGAACATCGTGAAGACCTGACCCGTGAGGTCGCCAAGATGGCTCGAGAAAGCCACCAGGTTGATATTGACCGACAGCAGGATCATCTCGATCGACATCAGGATGACGATCACGTTCTTCCGGTTCAGGAAGATCCCGAAGATCCCGATGACGAACAGCGCCGCCGCCACCGTCAGGTAATGTTCCAGTCCAACTGTCACCATCGTGGTTCCCTCCGGGACTTTGCCCGTTTCCGTTCCGCCTGTCCCGCCACCGCGAACGCCGGCGGGCAGGATTATTCTACTTCGTCGCGCCCGGGTAGAGCGTGGCACAGCCGCAGTGAAGCGGCATCCGCACCTTTCCCCCGAACCGCAGTTCCGACCCCTTCGGGACCGGAACGGATGTCCTTACCCCTGACGCCTCAGCCTGGGCTGAGACTGCAGAGAGGCTGGCAAAGCTGCCGCGGGGGCGCTTTTCCAGCCGGTCCAGAAGCCGCAGGACGGGCAGGCTTTTGGGGCCTTCCATCAGCGTCACTCTGTCTGGTCCGAAGAGCATCGCCTCACCGCTTTTACAGTCCGTCACGAGAAGCGAGGCCGCAAAGCTGCAGGCGTTCCCTTCCCGGAGCCGCTGCGCAATGACGCCGCCCCCCAGATCCGTCAGCCCGCTTAAGCTGACTGCCTCATAGTCTCCCGTGCGAAAGCGCCAGTCGCACCCCGGACCCGTCTCGGGCCGCACGGAGGGCGGATGGGCCGCCGGAGAGCAGGCAGAGGCAGCCTGCGGGCCTGGGCCGGCAGCCAGGATCACGGTGATCATGGCAACCGGCAGCTGTTTCATCTCAGAGCCCCTGCCCCGGTTTCACGTCACGCATCTCCATGGTCTTGGCCGGATCGCGCGACATCTGCACCATGACGTTCTGGCGCTTGACGTTGGTGCGGTGGCGCAGCGTCAGGGTGATGGCCCCGATCATCGCAACCAGCAGAACCATGCCCGCCATCTGGAAGAGGATGAAGTATTTGTCATAGATCAGCAGACCAAGCGCCTTGGTGTTGTGGATCTCAGCCAGATCCGGCGTGATATTGGCACGCAGCCCCATAGCGCCGTCTGCAAATTTCCAGGCCGAGAAGGCCATCACCAGCTGAATGAGCAGGATCGCCCCGATCAGCAGCGCCAGCGGCATGGTGCGCGCCATCTCGCCCTTCAGTTCCGCGAAATCCACGTCGAGCATCATGACGACGAAGAGGAAGAGAACCGCAACTGCGCCCACATAGACGATGACCAGCAGCATGGCGACGAATTCCGCCCCCAGCAGCACCAGAAGCCCTGCCGAAGAGAAGAACGTCAGGATCAGCCAGAGCACCGAATGCACCGGGTTGCGCGATATGGTCACCAGCAGCGCCGCCACCACGGTCACAATGGCGAAGGCATAAAAAGCCAGATCGGCGACACTCATTCCTTTTTCTCCTCGATCTCGGCAAAGACGCTTTGCGCGATTTCCAGTGCCTTCTGCATCGCCGGAAGGCCGCCGAAGAGGCCCGTCTGACAGATCGTTTCGGCAACTTCTCTCTGGCTGGCGCCCGCCTGCAAAGCATGACGGACGGTCAGCCGGATCTGTGGTTCTGCCTGCGCGCCAAGCACCGTCAGCGCGGTCAGTGTGACGAGAAGACGCGTTTTCGCATCCAGCCCGTCGTGGTTCATGGTCTTACCCCAGACCAGCTCCATAAAGTCGCGGTTCAGGGTGGGAATCATGTCTTCAAACCCTTTGACGCGGAAGGTTTCCAGCGCGGGGTTGAAGGTCTCCGAGACTTTGCGGGACTGCTCCAGCATGGTCTCGATCATCTGACTCCAGGGGTTGTTCATCGGATTGCTCACTCTGTGCGGCCTCCGCGACAGGGCGCAAAGCCGCCCGCGCCGCGGGAGAGGGTCCCGGCGGCGGCAGCCTGCGTCATGGCAAAGAGGCGGAGCGAAGCGGTCATCTGTAGGGCGCGTCGAGTTCGAGGTTGCGCGCGATCTGCGCTTCCCAACGCTCGCCGTTCTCAAGGAGTTTTGCCTTGTCGTAGAACAGCTCTTCGCGGGTCTCGGTCGAGAACTCAAAGTTCGGGCCTTCGACGATGGCATCCACCGGGCAGGCTTCTTGGCAGAAGCCGCAGTAGATGCATTTCGTCATATCGATGTCGTAGCGCGTGGTGCGGCGCGAGCCGTCTTCGCGGGGCTCTGCATCGATGGTGATGGCCTGTGCCGGGCAGATCGCTTCGCAGAGCTTACAGGCGATGCAGCGCTCTTCCCCGTTCGGATAGCGGCGCAGCGCATGCTCACCGCGGAAACGGGGCGAGAGCGGGCCTTTCTCGTGCGGGTAGTTCAGCGTGTCTTTGGGCGCGAAGAAATACTTCATGCCAAGGCCAAAGCCTTTGATGAAGTCCACCAGAAAGAAATACTTGGTGGCGCGTGTCCAGTCGATCTGGGTCATTGCTCGGCCCTTTCCGGCGTCCCTTCAGAGCCGCTCTCCGCGTCGCCGGCCCGGCGGGCCTGGGAGACGCTTTGAAGGACTCTGCCGTCATATGTCGAATCCGGGGTCAGTTCGGCCCCGTAGTACAGATACACCCGCGTTGCGGGAAGCCTGCCCTGCAGCCTCTGGCGGGTCCCTGATCCGGCGACATCCCCAAAGAAGATGTCACCGCGGTCCTCACCCATCAGCTCAGCAGAGCGGCGGCAGACGGAGCGACCAGAGCCGCACCGCCGGAAATCGTTAACCGGCACAGCGCTGTCATAGAGGAAGCCGCGCTGACCTGCCAGGCCCTGAACAGGGCTTTGCAGCAAAGGAGAGCGCGCCCGCACCCGCTGCGCACCAGGCATCCGCCCACGGCCCCAAGGGCGGTGGCCTGACACCTGGTCGGCAGACAGACAGATCTGTGCGAGACGGCTCCCCACTACCCTCAGCCCCCGATTGCCCAGCGGGCCCAGAAGCTGCCCAGCACTTCAAACTTGGCGAGGAAGGAGACCAGCACCACCCAGCCGAGCGACAGCGGCAGGAAGACCTTCCAGCCGATCCGCATCAGCTGGTCGTAGCGGTAGCGCGGCACGATCGCCTTCACCATGGCAAAGAGGAAGAAGAACAGGCACATCTTGCCGAACATCCACAGGAAACCGTCGGGGATGCCCGGGATCGGCGAGAGCCAGCCGCCCATGAACAGCAGCGACAGCAGCGCACACATCAGCCAGATGGCGATATACTCACCCGCCATGAACAGCAGGTAAGGCGTCGAGCCGTATTCCACCATGAAGCCTGCGACCAGTTCAGATTCCGCTTCCGGAAGATCGAACGGCGGGCGGTTCGTCTCAGCCAGAGCGGAGATGAAGAAGAGCACGAACATCGGCAGATGCGGCAGCCAGTACCAGTTGAAGAAGCCGAAATCACCGCGCTGCGCTTCGACAATCGCCGTCAGGTTCATCGAGCCGGTCGAGATGATGATGCCAACGATGATCAGACCAAGCGAGACCTCATAAGAGATCATCTGTGCCGCCGAACGAAGACCGCCAAGGAAGGGGTACTTCGAGTTCGAGGCCCAGCCGCCCATAATCACGCCGTAAACCTCAAGCGAGGAGACGGCGAAGACAAAGAGGATCGCGACGTTGATATCCGCCAGCACCCAGCCGTAGTTGAAGGGCACAACCGCAAAAGCCGCCACAGCCAGCACGAAGGAGAGCAGAGGCGCCAGGAAGAAGACCGGACGGTCAGCACCGGCCGGGATGACCACTTCCTTCAGCACATATTTCAGCGCATCGGCAAAGGTCTGCAGCAGACCCCAGGGGCCCACCACGTTCGGGCCACGGCGCAGCTGCACCGCCGCCCAGATCTTCCGGTCGCCATAGACGAGGAAGATCAGCGAGATCATCACGAAGGCGACGACCAGAAGGCTCTGCGCGGCGATGATCACCGCGATGCCAGCCCCCGTCTGAAAGAATTCAGCCATTTTCCCTCACGTCCTCAGTCTCTTTCCGGCCTTACACAGTCGGTATCCCGCGTGCGCCGCAATCGCGCACGGTGGTCTCAGCGTCGATGGTCGCCACCCCCCTCGGCAGGGTTGCCGAGATCAGATAGACCGCATCCGCCCGTCCAATGGCGCCCCGCTGCTCCAGGGTCGTGCGCACGTGGCGTGCGAACATATACCCCCGGATCAGCGCATATTGCGCCGCTGCACAGGCAGCGTAATCTTCAAGCTGACGGCCCTTTTCCGCATGGCGCATGGCAACGCGGAAATTGACCATCTCATCGTCGAGGCGCCGGGTCTCGATCCCCAGATACCCGGGGGGATAGGCGGCCTGGCTGCGCGTCTCTGCTGAGACACACCCTGAAAGCACCAGGGCAACCGCGACCGCCATCCGGCGCATTGTTTTACTCTGCCGCGAGCGGGGCCTGATCCCGCGCTTTGGCATTGGCCGACAGCTCCGCCATCAGCGGCGAGGCGCGCGCGATGGGGTTCGTCAGCCAGAAGTCTTTGATCGCAAAGCGGAAGTCTGCCTTGCCCGGCGCACGCAGTTCCAGCGGCTGCCACTCAGATGCCGTCACCTGATCGACGGCAGCCAGATGCGGCACCTCAGCGACCAAGGCGCGGCGCAGGCCGGCCAGATCGTCGTAGCCCAGTTGCGCCCCCACAGCGGCGGATGCCGCACGCAGGATGGCCCAGTTCTCTTTTGCGTCACCCGGCGGGAAGCCCGCGCGAAGGGCCAGTTGCGGACGGCCCTCGGTGTTCACGAAGAGGCCGTTTTCCTCGGTGTAGCAGGCTCCCGGCAGAATGATATCCGCGCGGTGCGCCCCACGATCGCCGTGGCTGCCCTGGTAGATCACCACCGGACCGGCTTCGATTTCAATCTCATCAGCGCCAAGGTTCCAGATCACTTCGGCGCCTTCGACGGCGGCTTTCACGCCACCTTCCGTCACGGCACCGATGTCCAGCGCGCCGACGCGCGAAGCGGCGGTATGCAGAACCAGCATTTTGCCGCCGAGCTTTTCGGTCAGCGCCATGGCCTGAGCCAGAACCGCTTCGCCGTCAGCCTCATTCAGAGCGCCCTGCCCCACGATCACCAGCGCGCCCTCGGTGGCCTGAGCCTCCGAAATCAGGCGCAGCAGCGCATCGCGGTCCGTGCCATAGTGGCGGTAGTCATAGGTCAGATCCACAGCCGGGCCGACCAGCGTCACATCCGCGCCTTTCGACCAGGCCTTGCGGATCCGCGCGTTCAGCACCGGCGCCTCATTGCGCGGGTCCGAGCCGATCAGGAAAATCGCCTTCGCGCCGTCCACATCCGCAATCTCCGCCGAGCCGACATAGGCCGAACGGTTGCCCGCCGGAATGCGCGAGCCATCGGTGCGGCATTCAACCTTGCCACCGAGCGAGGTCACCAGTTGTTTCAGCGCGAATACCGCTTCCACCGGGACCAGATCGCCGATCAGACCGGCAATCTTTTTGCCCTTCACGGCAGCCGCCACAGCGGCAAGGGCCTCATTCCACGAGGCTTTGCGCAGACGGCCGTTCTCACGGATATAGGGCGTGTCGAGGCGCTGGCGGCGCAGACCGTCCCAGACAAAACGGGTTTTGTCCGAGATCCACTCTTCGTTCACGCCATCATGGTTGCGCGGCAGAATGCGCATGACTTCGCGGCCCTTGGTGTCGACGCGGATGTTGCTGCCAAGGCCGTCCATCACATCGATCGACTCAGTCTTGGTCAGCTCCCACGGACGGGCGGTGAAAGCATAGGGCTTCGAGGTCAGCGCCCCGACCGGGCAGAGGTCAATGATATTGCCCTGCAGGTTCGACGAAAGGGTCTGGTTCAGATAGGAGGTGATCTCGCTGTCTTCGCCGCGACCGGTCTGGCCCATCTGCGTGATGCCCGCCACTTCGGTGGTGAAGCGCACGCAGCGGGTGCAGGAGATGCAGCGGGTCATGGTGGTCTTGACCAGCGGCCCGAGGTTCAGATCCTCAGAGGCGCGCTTCGGCTCGCGGTAGCGCGAGAAATCCACGCCGTAAGCCATGGCCTGGTCCTGCAGGTCGCATTCGCCGCCCTGGTCGCAGATCGGGCAGTCGAGCGGGTGGTTGATGAGCAGGAACTCCATCACCCCTTCGCGGGCCTTCTTCACCATGGGCGAATTGGTCTTCACGACCGGCGGCTCACCATTCGGGCCGGGGCGCAGATCGCGCACCTGCATCGCGCAGGAGGCCGCAGGCTTCGGCGGGCCGCCCACGACTTCGACAAGGCACATCCGGCAGTTGCCGGCGATCGACAGCCGCTCATGATAGCAAAAGCGCGGGATCTCGACCCCGGCTGCTTCAGCCGCCTGGATGATGGTCATCGCGGCGTCGACTTCGACTTCGATCCCGTCGATGATGATCTTCTTGAGCGTGCTCATGCCCCGTCTCCAAACTCGGCCCCCGCTCCGGGTGCCACTTGCATTCGTATG
Organism: Falsigemmobacter intermedius; assembly: GCF_004054105.1. Lineage (GTDB taxonomy): Bacteria > Pseudomonadota > Alphaproteobacteria > Rhodobacterales > Rhodobacteraceae > Wagnerdoeblera > Wagnerdoeblera intermedia. Next base: position 94,489 of record NZ_SBLC01000009.1, on the reverse strand, counting down.
GACCCCGCGGTCATCCCGCCGCGCGACCCGAATTCTCTCTGCCGCTTAAGCCCGGCAGCGGGCGCGGAAGGTCAGATCCCCCCGCTCGTCGCGCGTGGCGGCCCAATCTCCACCCGACGGGTCCATGACCCAATCGGCTGCCGAATTGCCGCGCCGGCGCAGACAGTATTCCGTCACCGGCATCCGCGCGCTTTCGCGCACCGCAGCGATCCCCGCCCCGCCCGCTTTCACGGTGACGGTCAGATTGCCGGCGCGGTCGTCTGAAAGCGAAGCCGCATAGGGCAGATCCGCCGTGGTGCGGCTGCCAAAGGGGTTCAGGCTGGCAATGCGGCTGCAGCCCGACAGAGCCAACGCCCCGCCGAGGATCATCACAAGAACTGCGCCGCGCTGTGCCATAGCCTGCCCTGCCCTTACTCTGCTGCCAGAGCGCCCATGCGCCCGGTTTTCTTCGCTTTGATACGATCTTCGATCTCTTCGCGGAAGTTGCGGATCAGACCCTGGATCGGCCAGGCGGCTGCGTCGCCAAGCGCGCAGATGGTATGGCCTTCGACCTGTTTGGTCACGTCAAAGAGCATATCAATCTCTTCAACCTCAGCCTCGCCCGTCACCAGACGCTCCATGACGCGCATCATCCAGCCGGTGCCTTCACGGCAGGGGGTGCACTGACCGCAGCTTTCGTGTTTGAAGAACTTCGACAGACGCCAGATTGCTTTAATGACGTCCGTGTTCTGGTCCATCACGATGAGGCAGGCGGTGCCGAAAGAGGATTTCTTCTCGCGCATGCCATCGTAGTCCATGATGGCATCTTCACACATCTCAGCGGTCAGAATGGGGCAGGATGCGCCCCCCGGGATCACCGCTTTGAGGTTCTTCCAGCCACCGCGCACGCCGCCGCCATGACGCTCGATCAGCTCGCGCATCGGGATCGACATGGCTTCTTCAACCACGCAGGGCGTGTTGACGTGACCCGACATGCCAAAGAGTTTGACGCCCGCGTTGTTCGGACGGCCGAACGAGGCAAACCACTCCGGCCCGCGACGCAGGATGGTCGGCACGACGGCGATGGACTCGACGTTGTTCACCGTGGTCGGGCAGCCGTAAAGGCCCGCGCCCGCCGGGAACGGCGGCTTCATGCGCGGCATGCCTTTTTTGCCTTCAAGGCTTTCCAGAAGCGCCGTTTCTTCGCCGCAGATATAAGCGCCCGCGCCGTGGTGCAGGTAGAGATTGAAATCCCAGCCCGATTTCGCGGCATTGCGGCCCAGAAGGCCCGCGTCATAGCACTCATCGATCGCGGCCTGCAGGGCCTCGCGCTCGCGGATATATTCGCCGCGCAGATAGATATAGGCGGCATTGGCCCCCATGGCGAAAGAGGCGATCAGCGCGCCCTCAATCAGCGTATGGGGATCATGGCGCATGATCTCGCGGTCTTTGCAGGTGCCGGGTTCCGATTCATCGGCGTTGATGACCAGATAGGCCGGACGACCATCCGAAGCCTTCGGCATGAAGGACCACTTCAGACCGGTCGGAAAGCCCGCGCCGCCGCGGCCGCGCAGCCCCGAGGCTTTCATCTGCTCGATGATGGTATCGCGCCCGCGCGAGATGATCTCAGCGGTGCCATCCCAATGGCCGCGCTTGCGCGCGCCTGCCAGGCTGCGATCCTGCATCCCGTAGAGGTTGGTAAAGATCCGGTCCTGATCCTTCAGCATCCGCGTTCCCTCAAGTTTCCCGACGTTTCCGCCAGAGCATCCAGGCATTGGTCAGCGCCCAGACATAGGCGGCGATGGCCGCCAGATCGATCAACAGGGCGTAACGCCCGTCCCAGTTATACTGCCGCCCGACTTCCCCGAAGATGATCCAGAGCAAAGTGGTGCCCGCGATCATCGCCCCCACAAGGCGCATGCGCCGCGTGAAGGCCAGGTCTTTGTCGCTCGGCTTACGGGCTGTCATGACAGCCCCTCAGTCTTCGGTCTTCGGCTCAGCGACCGGCTGGCCCGGGGCTGCGGTGGCCACACCTGCGGGGGCCGCCACATCCACCTCAACCTTACCGGCGCTCAGCTTTTCGGCCAGCGCTTCGTCAACCCCTGCCGCTGCAGGAGCCGGCGCATCCGCGGCAACCTCAGGCACATCGGCCGCAGGCTTTTCGAGCCAGGACACGACCAGCGGCACTTCGGTGCCGTCGATGCGCTTCAGGGTTTCGCCGATATCAACGGCCGCCTGCACCGAGGCATTATACTGCTTACGGCCCGATTCCACGCCGGTGAGCGAGGTGAGCCCGCCCAGCGGCTCAGAGGCGTAACGGCCGTTCTGCGGGCCGGGCACCGGAACCTTACCGGCCGCCATCTCATCGATCAGCCGCTCGAGGGTCTCAACGGTCAGATCCTCGTAGTAATCCTTGCCGATCTGCGCCATGGGCGCGTTCGAGCAGGCCCCGAGGCATTCGACCTCTTCCCAAGTGAACTTGCCGTCAGCCGAAAGCGTATGCGGCGTCGGCGCAATCTTGCGCTGGCAGACCGAGATCAGGTCTTCGGCGCCGCAGATCATGCAGGAGGTGGTGCCGCAGATCTGGATATTGGCCACCGAACCAATCGGTTGCAGCTGGAACATAAAGTAGAAGGTCGCGACTTCGAGAACGCGGATATAGGCCATGCCCAGCATATCCGCGACATATTCAATCGCAGGCTTCGTGAGCCAGCCTTCCTGTTCCTGAGCGCGCCACAGCAGCGGGATCACCGCCGAAGCCTGACGGCCTTCGGGATATTTGGTGACCTGCGCCTGAGCCCAGGCAAGGTTGGCCGGGGTGAAAGCAAAGCTCTCGGGCTGTTGCGAAGCAAGACGGCGCAGCATCAGAGGCACCCTTCCGTTTTCAGTTGCAGATCCTCGCCGTCTTTGACGAGCTGACCCTGAGACATCATCCACTCAAGCGCCTCTTCGGCAGCGCCCGAGCGCAGACCGCTGTGCTCAAGAATGTCCTCGCTGCCGTCACGGGTCATGCGGCAGTCTTTCGCGCGGATTGCGACGGTGAGGGCAGCCACCGCAGGCGCCAGTTCCGCCGTAAGGCAGGCCGGGGTGCGCAGCAGAAGGCCGTCATCGCCCTCTTCCACCAGGTCCTCCGACATCAGCTCCTGCGCCGCGGCCTTGCCTTCGGTGTCATTGAGACCGGAGGCTTTCTGGATCGCCGCACCGGTCTCTTCGCTGATGACGCAGCCGTTGGCTTCAATGGCGGCGATCAGCTTTTGCGCCTCAGGCGAATGCGCCAGCGCCGGAACCGCCACCAAAGCGATCAGCGAGCCTGCCAGCAGCAGATGAAACATACGCAGCATCAGCGGTCGATCTCCCCGAAGACGAGGTCCATCGTCGCGATAATGGCCGACACATCGGCAAGCTGGTGACCTTTGGACAGATGGTCCATGGCCTGAAGATGGGCAAAGCCCGGCGCGCGCAGTTTCGCACGCCACGGCTTATTGGTGCCATCGGCCACGATATAGACGCCGAATTCGCCTTTGGGCGCTTCAACGGCGGCATAGGCCTCACCTGCCGGGACGTGGAAGCCCTCGGTGTAAAGTTTGAAGTGATGGATCAGCGCTTCCATCGAGCGCTTCATCTCACCACGTTTCGGCGGGGTCAGCTTGCCACGGGCAAGGACGTCGCCTTTGTTCGCCGGATCGCGCAGTTTGGCGATGGCCTGACGGATGATCTTGGTCGACTCGCGCATCTCCTGCATCCGCAGAAGGTAACGGTCATAGCAGTCACCGTTTTTGCCGACGGGGATCTGGAAGTCGAATTCGTCGTAGCACTCATAGGGCTGCGCGCGACGCAGATCCCAGGCCATGCCGGAGCCGCGCACCATCACACCCGAGAAGCCCCAGTCGATGGCATCCTGCGCCGAGACCACACCGATATCGACCAGACGCTGCTTGAAGATCCGGTTCTCGGTCAGCAGGGTGTCGATGTCATCGAGGACTTTGGGGAATTTCTCAGCCCAGGCCTCAATATCGTCGATCAGATCGGGCGGCAGATCCTGGTGGACGCCACCGGGACGGAAATAGGCGGCGTGCAGACGCGCCCCGCAGGCGCGCTCATAAAACACCATCAGCTCTTCACGGGCGACAAAGCCCCAGAGCGGCGGGGTCAGGGCGCCCACGTCCATCGCACCGGTGGTGACGTTCAGCAGGTGGTTCAGGATCCGGCCGATTTCCGAGTAAAGCACACGGATCAGCGAGGCGCGGCGCGGCACCACGGTGCCGGTCAGCTTTTCAATCGCCAGACACCAGGCATGCTCCTGGTTCATCGGCGCCACGTAATCGAGGCGGTCGAGATAGGGCAGGTTCTGCAGGTAAGTCCGGCTTTCCATCAGCTTTTCGGTGCCGCGATGCAGCAGGCCCACATGGGGGTCTGCGCGCTCAACGATCTCACCGTCAAGCTCCAGCACCAGGCGCAGCACGCCGTGTGCTGCCGGGTGCTGCGGCCCGAAGTTGATGTTGAAGTTGCGGATTTTCTGCTCGCCGGTCAGCGCGTCATCAAACTTGCCGTCCATCATCCGGTCACTCCGTCTGAAGTCGCGCGCCAGCTTGCGGGAAGCGTCCCGAAGGCTGAGGCGACAAAGTCATATTGCGATTGCAGAAAAGCCCGCGCACGCAGGCGCTGTTCTGCCGTCATTGCGAGGGGCTGCCCCTCATGCACACGCGCCGTGGTATCGGCAGCCTGTACCCGGATCCCCAGAAAGGCGCAAAGCCGCGCAAGGCCGGGGGCCGAAAAAAGCTCTTCCTGAAAGAGGATCAGGAGTTTGGAGGGCGCAACTGCGGCCCGCAGGCGGGTGATGGCCCCCCGGTAGTCAGACCGCGCGGCCACATCGGATTTCTCACCCGAGAGCGCCCGCTCAAAGGCGACCGAAGCCTGGGTGGCCAGATCGCCCCCTGCCCGTTTGGCCACCATGCGAACATGGCTCCAGAGCCGCGACACCGGCTCCCGCAGCAGATAGACAAAGCGGCAGTCCGGAGCGGCAGAGGCCATCTCCGACAGACGCGCGACAGAGAGCGAGGCATAGGCCGGGGTGATATCCCCCACCAACTTCGCGCCTTCAGCACCGCGCTCAAGGTAGTCCTGATAGCTCTGCTCGCCGCGCAGCACGCGCAGCCAGTCTTCCACATCCGCAATGGAAGCCGCGAGGGAGGCCAGACGCCAGGCGCGGCTCTCACCGGCCAGCTCTGCCTTCAGCCGCTCCAGACGTGCGGTCTCAATGGTGATGCGTTGCGCACGCTGCTGCGGACCGGCTGCATTGAAATAATGCAACTCCTTGACCGCCCGCATGTGGCAGTCCGGATGGCCCGACAGATAGCGGTAAAGCCAAGAAGTCCCGGCTTTCGTCGCACCGACGCCAAAGAGATATGTGGGCCTGCCCGTCACGCCTTCGCCTTGTCATCGCCGGGAAGGATGTATTGCGCACCCTCCCAGGGGGAGAGGAAGTCGAACTGGCGGTATTCCTGCACCAGGCTCACCGGCTCATAGACCACGCGCTTGAGGACTTCGTCGTAACGCACTTCGGTATAACCGGTGGTCGGAAAGTCTTTGCGCAGCGGGAAGCCGCGGAAGCCGTAATCCGTCAGCAGGCGGCGCAGATCCGGGTGGCCCGAGAAGAGGATCCCGAACATGTCGAAGACCTCACGCTCAAACCAGTTGGCCGCGGGCCAGACCGAGACGGTCGAGGCGATCATCTGATCTTCCCCGATCGCCGCTTTCACGCGGATGCGGTGGTTCCGGTGCATCGACAGCAGGTGATAAACCACGTCAAAGCGCTCAGCCCGCTCAGGCCAGTCGATCGCCGTGATATCGACCAGCGTGCCAAAACGGCAGGTCAGGTCGTTTTTGAGAAATTCCATGAAGGCCACGACGGACTGCGGCGTGATCTCCACCGTCAGCTCGCCACGCGCCACCGACCAGCCGCGCACATCCGAGGCGCGGTGCAGGGCGATATAGCCGCCGAGTTCGTTCAGAGCGTCAGACATCTTCCCAATGCTCCCTTAACGGACCAGCGTGCCGGTGCGGCGGATTTTGCGTTGCAGCTGCAGGATGCCGTAAAGCAGCGCCTCTGCGGTGGGCGGGCAGCCGGGGACATAGACGTCAACCGGAACGATCCGGTCACAGCCGCGTACCACGGAATAGGAATAGTGATAGTATCCGCCGCCATTGGCGCAGGAGCCCATCGAGATCACATAGCGCGGCTCGGGCATCTGGTCGTAGACCTTGCGCAGCGCGGGCGCCATTTTATTGGTCAGCGTGCCCGCCACGATCATCAGGTCCGACTGACGCGGAGAGGCGCGCGGCGCGGTGCCGAAGCGCTCCACGTCATAGCGCGGCATCGACATCTGGATCATCTCAACCGCGCAGCAGGCCAGACCAAAGGTCATCCAGTGCAGCGAGCCGTTGCGGGCCCAGTTGATGATGTCTTCGGTCGAGGTCAGCAGGAAGCCTTTGTCCTGCAGCTCGCGGTTCAGCGCCTGGGTTGCGACCTCACGGTCGGCACCGGCGGTATTCGCCCCGGTCATCACTCCCATTCCAGCGCCCCTTTCTTCCATTCATAGGCGAAGCCAACGGTCAGAACGGCCAGGAAGACCATCATTGACCAGAAAGCCGTCATCGACAGATCGGCAAAGGCCACGGCCCAGGGGAAGAGGAAGGCCACTTCCAGATCGAAGATGATAAAAAGGATCGAGACCAGGTAGAACCGGACATCGAACTTCATCCGGGCGTCATCGAAAGCGTTAAATCCGCATTCATAGGCCGAGACTTTTTCGGGGTCCGGATTGCGGACTGCGACGATCACAGCAGACAGCATCAGCACAAGGCCGAGCGCCACTGCAATTCCCAGCAGCATAATGACGGGGAGATATTCTCTGAGAAGCGCGTCCAAGGCTTGCTCCTTCGGCTTGCGGACCTCGGGGCGCGATCATCTGTCGCGCCCAGGCCATCGTTTACTCCCGCCCCCCGCAGGGGTCAACCGAAGGCTGAGGCTGAGCCCCCCTGAAAGACAGACTTTTTTCGCGTTGACTTTTCGTTTTGCGGACATTTCGCCGCAGAGCGAAGCTGACGCAGGGGAAGCCTGACGGCCGCGCGACTCAGCGCGGCCTTTCCGCGCAGCTTCGCGGGTTTTCCAGGTAAAAGACTATGGAATTTTCTTTGCAGGCCCGGGGCCGCGGAAGAAAATTCTCTCCGGCTGCGGCAGACGTCCTGGTCTGTCAGTCTTCCGGCGGCAGGGCACAGGCGCGCAATGCTTCTTCAGGAACGACATCGAGGGTGCTGCGGTGGGTCGCCTCAAGGCGGATGGCGGGGGCGGCCCCCTCCTCCCAGGCCTGAAGGAAGCGCAGCGCACAAAGGCACCAGCGATCCCCCGGCTTCAGCCCCGCAAAGCCATATTCGGGCCGCGGCGTGGAAAGGTCATTGCCGAGATATTTTGAGAAGGCGAGAAACTCAGCGGTCATCACCGCGCAGACCGTGTGACGGCCGGTATCCTGCGGTCCGGTGTCACAGCAGCCATTGCGGTAAAACCCCGTCAGAGGCTGCATCGAGCAGCTTTCAAGCGGACCGCCCAGAACATTGACCGAGGGTTCTTTCATGGCAGATCTCCCTGGAGGGCCGGAGGCTGCCAGTCGATCCAGCGGCCGTGAAAATCCACCCGGCCGAAGGCGATCTCCCGCCCTTCCGCCGGATCATAGAGGGTCATGGCCGCACCGGAGGCCCCGCTGTCATCGCGCTCCATCCCGAAGCGCAAAAGCCGGGGACCGGCGCTTCCGGCGGCCCGGCGCATCAGCCCGTCGATCTTTGCGCGGGTCGTGTCGGGAAAATACTGCCAGGCAATGGTGTGGCAGACCAGATGGATCACGCCGCTGTGAACCTGCCCGAGGCGCCTCTCAAGCCAGTCGGCCGCATCCCCCCGCGCCACGAGGCGCGGGCGCGGGGCGGCATAGGAGAGAGCAACTTCCGTGCGCGCGAGACGGTCGGGCTGTCCGGCCCAGATATAAGACAAAAGCCGCAACCGGTCCGTCACCGGATGCAGCGGGTTCAGATCCACCCCGGCGCGGTCCGCGATGTCAGGGCGGGCGATGACGGGGGCTGCCCCGCGCCACTCAGGCGTCAGACGGACCGGGCTGGTCGCGGGGCCGAAGGTGCCGCCGGGCACCTCAATGCACCAGTCGGGCCAGTAAAGATTGAGACCGGCACTGGCCCCCAGCTCACTCAGCACCAGCGGCCGGCCATAGCGCGCGGTCAGCCAGAGCCCCACCGCCGCCAGCGCCACCGAACGGCGCAGCTCATTGGTCTGAGGCGGGCTGTTGAGCCAGGCCTGCAGATGCGCCTCATGCCGCGCGAGCACTTCGGGAAAGACCCGGGCCATCGCCGCCTCCGGCACGTCATGGCCCTGCACCCAGAGATCGCTCAACTCAGGATCTGCTCCGGTGAGCACCAGGGCGTGCAGCCCGCCCATCAGACGCAGCGCGAGGGCATCCCCGCCGGATGAGGGATCACCCGGCCAGGTCAGGATGCGCCGCCCGACGGCGCTGTCGTCGCTGAGATATTGCGCGAAATACCGGCAATAGCGCGCGGTCTGTTCTGAGCCGAGAGCGGCGCAGTGATCGGCCTGAGCCAGAAAAGACGCGCGGATGTCCATTATCTGAACCTGTCGGCCAGTTTCTGCAGGGCCGTGCGGGGGTCTTCAGCCGCGGTCACCGGCTCCGCAACAGCTTTCTCTTTCGGCTCCGGTCTGGCGCGGGGGGCTTTGGGTCCTTCGGTCCCGGTGGAGCTGCGCGGAGGGGCGGTGCGCAGCGCGACTTTATTAAGAAATTTCGCCCCCTCCCCTGCCGCCAGATCCGCCGCGCCGTCTGAGAGGCCGCGCATCATATCATCGAGCCAGTCCTGCTCAGCTTTGGCGAAATCATTGAGCACGTAAGAGGCCACTTTGTCCTTATGCCCCGGATGCCCGATGCCAAGGCGCACGCGGGCATAGGCCTCGCCCACATGCTGATGGATCGAGCGCAGCCCGTTGTGACCCGCATGGCCGCCCCCCTCTTTCAGGCGGACCTTGCCGGGGGCAATATCAAGTTCGTCGTGAAAGACCGTCAGCTCAGCGGGGGTCAGTTTGTGAAAGCGCATCGCCTCTCCGACCGACTGCCCTGAGAGGTTCATGAAGGTTTCCGGCTTGAGCAGCAGGATCTTTTCGCCGCCCAGACGGCCCTCTGAGATCAGCCCCTGAAAGCTGCGTTTCCAGGGCGAAAATCCGTGATCCTGCGCAATCCGCTCCAGCGCCATGAAACCGATGTTATGGCGGTTGCCCGCATATTTGGTGCCGGGATTCCCGAGCCCTGCCCAGATCAGCATGAGACAGCCCTTTCGTCGTCATCGTCAGGATGAAACCGCGCAAGCCCTTCGGTCAAGCCCGGCCCATAAAAGAAAACGGCGCAGGGTTTCCCCTGCGCCGTCCGGATCAGATCCGCAAAGCGGCTGATTACTCAGCAGCTTCGTCTGCAACCAGCAGACCCGAGGGCGCTGCGATGTTTGCGATGACGAAGTTACGCTCGACGGTCGGCTTTGCGCCTTCCGGCAGAACCACGTCATTGATGTGGATCACGTCGCCGATTTTCTTGCCTTCCAGGTCCACGGTGATGTGGTCCGGGATGTTGCCGGCCAGAACTTCCAGCTCAACCTCGGAACGAACCGTGGTCAGAACGCCGCCGCGCTTGATGCCCGGAGCTTTGTCCGCGTTGATGAAGTCAACGTGGATGAAGAGGTTGATGCGCGAGTCATCGCTGACGCGCATGAAGTCAACGTGGGTCGGCAGATCTTTGACGACATCGCGCTGAACGCCGCGGCAGACCACATGCACTTCTTCGCCGCCTTCAACTTTGAGGTTGAAGAGGGTCGACAGGAACCGGCCCTGCTTGAGGCGCTTGAGCAGGTAGTGGAAGTTCATGTTGATCGAGACCGGCTCTTTGCCGGCACCGTAGATCACGCCAGGAACTTTGTTCTCACGACGAGCTGCGCGAGCGGCCCCCTTGCCCGTCCCCGCGCGAACCTCGGCCAGAAGCTCCGGAAGTTCTTTTGCCATAGTAATTCTCCAATATATATCCGCCGCCCTCCAAGGGTGTGCGGCGCGACCCGCGGGCTATAGCGGGGATCGGGGCAGATGGGAAGCCAAAAGATCGGCGCGGCGGGGAAGAGGCGTCGTCCTGCCGGCCGGAGGGTGGTGGCGCGCAGGGGCAGCCTTTCGGGGCTGTGGCACCCCCCGGGAGGTTTTGCACCTCCCGGACCCTCCGCAGAGTATTTTTGAAAACCCAAAAGAAAAGGCGCCGCAGCGGGCGCCTTTCGGGGTTTTTGAGGTTAGACTTTGATCAGCGGGCGAGCTGGCGGATGGCCTCTGACAGATCGATCGCACCGTCGTAGAGCGCGCGGCCCGAGATGGCGCCGGCAATCACGCCGGTGTCGCGCAGGGCGATCAGATCTTCCATCCGGCTGACACCGCCCGAGGCAATGACGGGGATTGAGACGGCTTCGGCCAGCGCGCGGGTCGCCTCAATATTCGGGCCGCCCATGGCGCCGTCGCGATCGATATCGGTGTAGATGATGGCTGCAACACCTGCATCTTCAAAGCTTTTTGCCAGATCAGTTACTTGGACCGTGGTTTCTTCGGCCCAGCCGCGGGTGGCGACAAAGCCCTTGCGCGCATCGATACCGACGGCGACTTTGCCGGGGAATTCGCGGGCGGCTTCGCGCACGAGATCGGGATTTTCGACCGCGACGGTGCCGAGGATCACGCGGCTGAGGCCTTTTTCAACCCAGGCGCCGATGGTGGCCAGATCGCGGATGCCGCCGCCAAGCTGGACGGGGACATTCACACGCGACAAAATCGCCTCAACTGCGGCGGCATTGACCGGTTTGCCCGCGAAGGCGCCGTTCAGGTCCACGAGGTGGAGCCACTGGCAGCCGGCCGTCACAAAGGCTTCGGCCTGAGCAGCCGGGTCATCACCAAAGACCGTTGCGGCCTCCATATCACCGCGCAGAAGGCGCACGCATTGGCCGTCTTTGAGATCAATGGCAGGATAAAGGATCATATGGATCTCCCCGGGCGCTTCTATCCGTATTTCGGGTCTCATGCCACGGCGGGCCGCAGCGGACAAGAGGAGGAGGCGGAAGCAGGGTCAGCGCTGACAGAATGTACCCCTGAGCCTGCCGCAGAGGGCTGCAACCGGCAGCGAGGGGAAAGCTATGGACGCAATTCTCATGCGACCATAGCTAACCCTGCGGGCGACAGAGTGTCAGAAGGGATTCAATGCCAGGCCGGAGGGGCCGCCCGGGCGCAGGCCCTCAGGGTTTCCAGGAGAGGAAATTGGCGATGAGCCGCAGGCCGGTGGCCTGGGATTTTTCCGGGTGGAACTGCGCGCCGAGAATGTTGTCGCGCCCGACAATGGCCGTGACATCGCCTGCGTAATCGACATGGGCCAGACGCTCGGCGGGGCTGTCGACGCGCATGGCAAAACTGTGCACGAAATAGGCGTGATCGCCGGTTGAGATGCCCGCGAGGACCGGGTGGGGATTGTCGATCACCAGATCGTTCCAGCCCATATGCGGCACCTTCAGCGCGGGATCTGCCGGGGTGATGCGGGTCACCTCACCACCGATCCAGCCGAAGCCTTTGGTGTCTTCATATTCACGGCCCCAGGTGGCCAGCATCTGCATGCCGACGCAGATGCCGAGGAAGGGAATGGCGCGTTTTGTGACCGCGTCATCAATGGCCTCAAAGAGGCCGGTCTGCAGCGAGAGGGCGCGGCGGCAATGCGGGAAAGCGCCGTCGCCGGGCAGCACGATGCGGTCGGCGCGGGCTGCGTCTTCGGGGCGCGCGGAGACGAGGATCTCGCCTGCCCCGGTCTCATCGGCCATGCGCTGGAAGGCTTTGGCGGCCGAATGCAGATTGCCGCTGTCGTAATCGACGAGGACGGTCAGCATGGTTTGCTCCTGTTGTGGGGCACGGCTTTGCCGTGCGGCCTCCGGCGGGAGTATTTGGGAAAACCCAAAGACGCCTCAGAGAATGCCTTTGGTCGAGGGGATGGCATCGGCTTTGCGCGGGTCCGTTTCGACCGCTTCACGCAGCGCGCGGGCGACGGCTTTGAAGGCGGCCTCGGCGATATGGTGGCTGTTGAAGCCGGCTTCCTGCGTTATGTGGAGCGTGATGCCGCCGTGGGTGGCAAGCGCCTGGAAGAACTCACGCACCAGCTCGGTGTCAAAGGTGCCGATCTTCTGGGTCGGGAAGGTGACATCCCAGACGAGGAAGGGCCGCGCGGAGAGATCGAGGGCTGCGGTGACGCGGGCGTCATCCATCGGCAGGATGCAGGCACCGTAGCGGCGGATGCCGCGTTTGTCGCCGAGCGCTTTGCTGAGCGCCTGGCCAAGCGCGATGCCGCAGTCCTCAACGGTGTGGTGATCGTCGATATGCAGATCGCCCTCGCAGCGCATCGTGATGTCGATGAGCGAGTGGCGCGCGAGCTGGTCGACCATGTGGTCAAAGAATCCCACGCCGGTTTTGATGTCATAGGCGCCGGTGCCGTCGAGATTCACGCGCACCTCAATGGCGGTTTCGGCGGTGTTCCGGGTGATGCTGGCCTGACGCATGACATATCCTCGCTCTGTGCTGCGGTCTTATAGGCAGCGGCGGGAGGTAAGCAAAGGGGGCCGCGCGGGCCCCCTTTATGAAAATCAGCGCTCGCGGATCGCGGCCAGCAGGCGGCTGACGTTATCGGGGTCGGCTTGGGGGGTGATGCCGTGACCGAGGTTGAAGATATGCGGGCCCTGCGAGAAGGTATCGACGATGCGGCGGGCCTCATCGACAAGCGCCTGACCGCCGGTGATCATATGCTGCGGCGCGAGGTTGCCCTGAACGCAGCCGTCTTTTTGCACATGTTCCGCAGCCCAGGCCGCGTCGACGGAATTGTCGAGTGCGACGCAGTCCGCGCCGGTCGCTTTGGCAAAGCCGACATATCGCTCGCGCGCCTCACGCGGGAAGGCGATGATCGGGATGCCGGGGTGGCGCTCTTTCAGCGCGGCGATGATGCGGGCAGCGGGCTTCTCGGCGAATTCGGTGAAATCTTCGCCTTTCAGGCTGCCGGCCCAGCTGTCAAAGAGCTTCACCACTTCGGCGCCTGCCGAAATCTGGGCGGAGAGATATTCGATTGTCGCCTCGGAAAGACGGTCGATCAGCGCGGCGAAGCCTGCGCGGTCAGCGGCCTTGAACGCATGGGCGGGGGCCTGATCCGGCGTGCCGCGACCGGCGATCATATAGGTGGCGACCGTCCAGGGGCTGCCGGCAAAGCCGATCAGCGTGGTTTCTTTGGGGAGTTCCGAGGCGAGGATCTTGACCGTCTCATAGACCGGCGAGAGGGTCTCATGGATGTCAGCCGTCGGGCGCAGGGCGGCGACGCCTGCGGCATCGGTGATGGTGGAGAGGCGCGGACCTTCCCCTTCGGCAAACCAGAGTTTCGAGCCCATGGCCTGGGCGATCAGCAGGATATCGGCGAAGAGAATCGCGCCGTCGAAACCAAAGCGGCGGATCGGCTGCAGGGTGACTTCTGCCGCCAGCTCCGGGTTATAGCAGAGCGACAGGAAATCCCCGGCCTTCGCGCGGGTGGCGCGGTATTCGGGCAGATAGCGTCCCGCCTGACGCATGAGCCAGACCGGCGGCACGGCCTGTTTTTCACCGGCAAGGGCCCTGAGAAGTTTTTTGTCCGTCATCACGGCCTCCGGTTCTTTTTGCAACATTCCCCCCGGTTCGTCCCCGGAAGCCCCCGCTTTGTCAAGTCTGCGACATTCTCACCGCCCTGGTGGCTCCGGAGGGATGCTGGACAGAGGCGCGCGAGACTCCTAAGACATGCGTCATGAAAAACGCGCGTCCCACCCCCGCTTCGCCTCTTCGTATCGGCACCCGCGGCTCGCCTCTGGCGCTGGCCCAGGCCTTTGAGACGCGCGACCGTCTGGCCGCCGCTCATGGGTTGAGCGAAGATTGCTTTGAGATCGTGGTGATCAAGGTCACCGGCGATCAGATTCAGGACAAATCGCTGAAAGAGATCGGCGGTAAGGGCCTGTTCACCCGCGAGATCGAGGAGGCCCTTTTGGAGGGCGCGATCGATATTGCGGTGCATTCGATGAAGGACATGCCGGTTGAGCAGCCGGCCGGCCTGATCATCGACTGCTATCTGCCGCGCGAAGACGTGCGCGATGCCTTTGTCTCGCTGCGCTACAAAAGCATCAATGATCTGCCGCAGGGCGCGGTGGTGGGGTCGTCCTCGCTGCGCCGCCGGGCGCAACTGGCCAACCGCCGTCCCGATCTGAAGCTGGTGGAATTTCGCGGCAATGTGCAGACGCGGCTGAAAAAGCTTGATGACAATGTGGCAGAGGCGACCTTCCTGGCCATGGCCGGTCTGAGCCGTCTGGGCCGCACCGAGGTGGCACAAAGCGCCATTGCCCCCGAAGAGATGCTGCCTGCGGTCGCCCAGGGCGCGATCGGGGTGGAGCGCCGCCTGGAGGATGCCGCAGTGGATGCGCTGCTGGCACCGATCCGCGATCTGCCGACGGCGCAGCGCCTGAGTGCAGAGCGCGCTTTCCTCGCCGAGCTTGACGGCTCCTGCGAGACGCCGATTGCGGGTCTTGCCCTTCTGGAAGGAGAGAACCTGTGGCTGCGCGGCGAAATTCTGCGCCCCGACGGCAGCTCCGTGCTGCGCGGAGAGCGCCGCGGCCCCATTGCGGCGGGGGCTGACATGGGACGCGATCTGGCGCGGGATCTGCTGACCCGGGCGGGTCCGGGCTTTTTTGACTTCAAAGCCTGAGCGGGCCTTATCAATGCGAAAAGCCGGGCAGCCTGCCCGGCTTTTTTAATGCAACCCCTTCAGGCGTTCAGCCAGACCCGGATCCCGGCAGCGCCGCCCATCATCTCGCCGTCCGGATGCGCGGTGAAGCCCTGCACCTCTGATGAGGCAAGCTCAAAGCTGTCGCAATGCACCGGGATCAGCGAGCCGCCCTGCTCATGAAGCATCTTCGCCACTTCGGCAAAGCAGTTTTGCTGCAGGGTCGGATCTGCGCTGGCGCGGGCCTCCATCACCAGTTTGTCGAGAGCCTCACCGCCGAAGCGCGTCTCATTCCAGGCTGAGGCCGAGAGGTGATAGGTCGACAAAAGCCGCCCCGCCGAACTGGTGCCGTCGTGATACGAAGCGGTGAAGGGCTTTTTGTTCCAGACTTCGGTGAAATAGCCCTCTGCCGGTTCGGGGCGGATTTCAACCGGCAGCCCTGCGGCGGTGGCGGAGGTGCGAAAAGCCTCTGCCGCCTCAAGCGCGCCGGGCCAGGTGATGTCGGAGACGCGCAGCACCAGGGGCATCCCCTCATGGCCGGAGCGTTTGTAATGCCAGGAGGCCTTTTCCGGATCATAGCTGCGCTGGCTGATCCCGGCGAGAAACGCGTGGTCCCCCGGCGCGAAGGGCAGGTCATTGCCGATCCGGCCATAGCCGCTGAGCACATCGCGCAGGATCGCATCGCGGTCGAGCGCATATTTCAGCGCGAGCCGCAGATCGGACCGGTCATAGGGCGCAGCCCCGGTCTGCATCGAAAAGGCCAGTCGCCCGCCCGAAGCACCACGCACGAACTGCACCTCCGGGATCGCGGCGATTTGCGCGGATTTACGCGGATCGGCGCGATTGGCCAGATGGATCTGCCCCGACGACAGCGCCGCAAGCCGCGCGTCATGATTGTTGATGACCAGGACTTCGATCTGATCCACATGGCCGCGGCTGTTGTCCCAGTCACGGGGATTGCGCTCAAAGACATGGCGCACCCCGGGTTCATTGATGCGCGGGATATAGGGGCCGGAGAACACCTCATGCACCACGCCATTGCCCAGGGGGGCGGGCTGCAGCACCAGACGGTAATCGGTCAGGGCTTCGGCAAACCAGGGATTGGGGTCAGCAAAGCTGATGACAACATGGTCGCCGTCACTGGTCACGCTCTCCATCCCGCTCAGAAGGCCCGAGGCGCCTGAGCGATTCGCGGGATCGGCATGACGCATGAGGGTGGCCGCGACATCCGCGCCGGTCACGGCCTGACCGTTGTGAAACTGCAGCCCCTCGCGCAGGCGCAAAGCCCAGGTGCGATGATCGGGGCTGGCCTCGATCTCCTCGGCGGCGGCGGGAACCGGACGGCCCTCGCTGTCGCTGGCCATGAGTGTGTCGCCGACGCAGCGCAGGTTGAACCGTTCCACCGCAGAGATGGCACGTAAGGGGTTGAGCGTATCGGCATAATCGCCGCCGTGCAGCCCGACCCGCAGCACACCGCCCTTTTGCGGACCCGCCGCCTGAGCCGCGCTTACCAGCAGGCCCTGCGCCATCACCATCGACAGCCCCAGCGCACCGGCCCGCCCCAGGAAGGCCCGGCGACTGTGCAGCCCGCGACTGGTGCGGCCCGCCAGATATGCCAGTTCACCTTCCATAATCGTCCCCTCCGAATGCCATCTTGTCTTTTCAGGGATAACGTGCATGCGGCGGGGGGGCAAATGGTTTAACGTCAAACTACTCCTGCAATTTTCACCACTTTTGCGTGACTTCTGATCACGCGATTCTGTCTCTCACCTCTGAGCGGCAGCGATCCGGCGTATACCGCGCCCCAGCCATTCCGGCAGGGGCTCTGCCGCACGGGCGGCGGCCATGGCGCGCAGCGGCGCGAGGGCCGCCTCTGAGGCGGCTGTTGCGCGGCCTGCAGCCATATCGACATGGATCAGCATCTGCTCAAGCGTGGCGACCTCCTGCCCCTCAACCCAAAGTGTGGTCAGCAGATGCAGACGCCGCGAATCCACGCCCAGGACCCGCGTCCCGCCAAGGATCTCCTGCCCGAGTTTGCTTTCGCGCAGATGACGCAGATGCGTCTCGACGGTGTAATAGCTGAAGCCGCCCGCGACATAGCTCAGATCGATGCCTGCCCGGCGCAGCACCACATCCGTCACCTCCGAACAGACCGCCAGATAGCGGCTTTCCGTCATATGTCCGTTGTAATCGATCCAGGAGGGCAGCACCTTCAGCCGGACCGGCCCCTCTGATGCAGCCTCAGGCACAGTCTCCCGCGCCTGATCGCGGGCGAGCAGCTTCCCCCCCGGCCCCAGCCCCTGATCGCGCAGGGCCCGCAGAAGGACGCTGAGCGCCTCCTCCCGCTGCGGCAGGCCAGAGACCGAGGCCGCCAGCGCATTGAGGCTGTGGATCTCGTCGGGCGTGCAGAGCAGAAAGCCCGCAGCCTCCATCAGCGCCGCGGTCTCCGGCGTTCCCTGCGGCAGATGGCAAAAGGGCAGCCAGGCGGGCTGCGGCAGTTCGGGCTGCAACATCAGGCCCGTCCCGGCGCAGAGCCCGCCACCGGAGCCGATCTGAAGGCAAAGATCCGCGCGCTCCGCTGCGCCTTTCAGATCCTCTGAAACTTCCATGCGCCCGCGCGCGGGCAAAGCATGATCGCTCAACCGCGCCAGCGGCAGTTCCAGCCGGTCAGTGAGTGTATTAAGTCCGGCGCGGCATCCGGCCAGGGCGGCACTGAGGACCACCTCGTGACCGTTCAGGCAGAGCTGTGCCGCGAGCTGCATTGCCCGCTCGCAATCGCCATCAACCAAAATCTGCATAAGGCCCCCCGCTTTTGAAGGCCAGTCTGCCCCACCAGGACCGGTGGGGCCAGCCCTGCAGAGGGAAAGTGGCGCTCAGCGCAGCTTCGGCGGCTTCGTCGGGTCCATCCCGGGCGGCGGCGGCGGAGCGCGCTCAGGCTCAGGCGCAGGGGGCTCCGGCAGGCGCAGCGCCAGCCCGACTTCCTGGAGCGGACGCAGAGCCGCCGTATCCGAGGCATTGAGGAAGAGAAGATCCACCTGCTCATCTTCAAGCCCCGAGAAGGCCAGCGCCGAGGTCAGCGCGCGGGCGAGCGCCTCTTCCGCACCCGGCTCTGCGCCCACATAGGCGAGAACCAGCCCCTCTTCCGAGCCGCCCTTCCACCGCGCCCGTGCCAGCCAGGCCCCGGCGGCCAGACCACCGGCCCCGCCGATGGCCACCGCCAGCGCCTCATTCAGCGCGCGCGGCAGTTCCCCGGGGGCCGCAAAGCCCGCCGGGCGTCCGCGATCCTGCGAGGGGGTCACGCTGAGGACCTCAGCCAGCCAGTCCACCGCATGAGGGGCCATCAGCCAGGCAGCTTCCGGCGTGCCAAGGTTGATCCCGAGCCCGGTGCCCTGCCCGGTCAGATGGTTCACAATCACCCGACCCGGCAGTGCCACATAGGGGCTGGCGATGCCGGTGAAATCCACCATCCGCTCCTGACTGTCGAAGGCCAGGACAACCGGCCCGCTGTCGAGAGGAAAGACCCGCGGCCTGATATTGCCCTCAACCGCCTCTTCTTCGAGCAGCAAAAACAGCTCCGCATCCGAGAGCACCCGGTAATAGCGCAGCCGCGCCCCGTCATCTTCAGGATCGGCCAGCATCAGCGCCTGAGCGCGGTCCAGCGGCGTAAGATCATCTGCGGTCATGGGCCATCCTCCGGGGCAAAAAGGCCCCTTTCCGATACGCGCTCGACCCGCAGGATGCAACGTGAAGCCGCCTGCCGCGTTAGCCTGCCGCAGATCGCCCCCGGAGGCTCCATATTGCTGCCTTATTGCGACCTTAACCTGTTTACCGATAGCCTGCTGCTGCAGCACCCGGGCCTGCCCGCCGGGCCAGAGGAACCCCATGATAGAATTTCACGCCGTCTCCAAAAGCTACTGGACCGGCAAAAAGCGCAAAGTGATCCTCGATAAGGCCTCGTTTCGGGTTGAACCGGGGCGCTCTCTTGGGATTCTGGCGCCCAACGGCACCGGCAAGACCACGCTGATCAATATGATGGCGGGGCTGGAGAAGCCGGATGAAGGCACCATCACCCGCACCAGCCGGATCAGCTTTCCGCTGGGCTTCATGGGCGGGGTGAACAACAAACACAGCGGCACCGAAAATGCCCGCTATATCGCGCGGCTTTACGGCCTTGATCCCGATTACGTCGAAGCCTTCTGCCGCTGGCTCTGCGGGATTGAGGAATATTTCGACATGCCCGTCGGCACCTACAGCCAGGGCATGCGGGCGCGGTTCTCCTTTTCGCTGATGCTGGCGATGGAGTTTGACATCTATCTGATTGATGAGGGGATGCCCTCAACCACCGACGTGGCTTTCAACCGCAAAGCGGGCACGATCCTGCGCGAGCGGCTGGTGGGAAAAACCGTGGTCATCGTTTCGCATCAATCTGAAATTCTTGAAAAGTTCTGTCAGGTCGCCGGGGTTCTGCGCAACGGGCAGCTTTATATGTTCGACAGTCTGGAAGAGGCGAAGCGGCTTTATGACTACACAGAGTGAGCTTCCGCGCTTTCGTCTGACCCTGCCTGAGCCGCTTGCGGCGCTGCGCACGGCTGCCTCTGCCCCCCGTCCGGCGACAAAGCCTGCCCTGACCGGCGAAGTTCTGAGCGAGGAGGCTTCCGGCGCGAAGCCCGCGCCTGTGGCCAGGGGCAGCGATGTCTCCGCCCTCAGCCCGCGCCAGCTGCGCATGCTGCGCCGGATCGCGGAAAAACAGGGGCTGACCCCGGCCAGTGACGAAGATGCCCTGCGCCAGCTGAAGGCCGCGGGGATCGATCCCTTCGCGCGCAGCAATGCCATCGGGGAGGTGATCGCCACCCCCTCGCCTGAGACCCCGCCCCCGGTTCCGCCAAAGAAAGACCCCCGCGCGGAGGGGGCCGGAAAGCTGCCTGCGGTCGCCAAAGGGCGCAATCCTGCCAAAGCGGCCGGGCCGGATCTGCTCCTGCCGCCCGAAGCCCGGGCACAGCAGAACCACGCGGCGGATATTCAGAAAATTCAGCGCGATATCGCACGCAGACGGCGCCGTCGCATGGCCATGCTCTGGGCAAGGCTCTGGCTGTTCGTCGGGATCCCGACGCTGATCGCCGGGATTTATTACAGCCTTCTGGCAACACCGATGTATGCCACACGGGCGGAGTTTGTGATCCAGCAGGCCGAAAGTCAGATCGGCAGCGGGCTGGGCGGGCTGTTTTCAGGGACGCAGTTTGCCACCTCGCAGGATTCCATCGCGGTGCAGGGCTATCTGCAGTCGCGTGATGCCATGCTGCGCCTCGACGCAGATCTGGATTTCCGCGCGGTCTTTGCCGATCCCAATGTGGATGAGCTGCAGCGCCTGGACGATCCAAACTCGATCGAAGCCGCCTATAAAATTTACCAGAAATACGTCAAAATCGCCTATGACCCCACCGAGGGGATCATCAAAATGGAAGTCTCGGCCCCCGATCCGAAGCTCTCCGCCGCCTGGTCTGAACGGCTGATCCATTACGCCGAAGAGCAGGTGAACCAGCTCTCTGAGCGGCTGCGCAACGACCAGATGAAAGGCGCAAACGCCAGTTTCGCAGAGGCCGAGAGCCGGCTTCTGGCGGCGCAGACCCGGCTTGTTGAACTGCAGGAGGTCAATAAAGTCCTCTCCGGTGAGGTGGAAATCACCCTTCTCTCCAGCCAGATCACCGCGCTGGAGACGCAGTTAACCCAGGACCGCCTGGCCCTGGCGCAGATGCTCTCAAACGCCACACCCAACCGCGCCAGGGTGGAGCCGCTGGAGCGGCGGATCTCGACGCTGGAGGTTCAGATCCGGCAGTTGCGCGACCGGCTGACCCAGGACGACACGACCTCCGGCCGCTCCATCGCGCGGATTCAATCTGAGCTGGTTCTGGCGCAGACCGATGTGCAGACCCGCCAGCTTCTGCTGACCCAGGCCGCCCAACAGCTTGAAACCGCCCGCATCGAGGCCAACCGCCAGCAGCGGTATCTGTCGCTCTCCGTGGCGCCGGTGGCCCCCGATGTCGCCAGCTATCCGCGTGCCTTTGAAAATACCGCCGTGGCCATGCTGATTTTTGCGGGGCTTTACCTGATGATCTCGCTCACCGCCTCAATCCTGCGCGAGCAGGTGTGAGCCGCCGTCAGGGGCTCAAACGGCGCTCACGGGCAAAGATCGCCTGAAAATCCGGCGAGCCGTGCGGGAAAAGCAGATTGTGCAGGAAAAAACCCCCGCGGCGCGGGGCCCGGGGGTCTTGCTGTGCTCAGTTCATCCCGAGTGCAGCTTTATACATTTCGAGGATCGCCTCTTCTTCGGCGATGTCATCGGGTTTGCGCTTCCGCAGGGTGATCAGCTTTTTCATCACCTTGGTGTCATAGCCGCGGCCCTTGGCCTCAGCGAGCAGTTCTTTCTGCTGCTCGGTCACGTCTTTCTTTTCCGCCTCGAGCTGCTCAAAACGCTCAATGAACTGACGCAGTTCATCTGCCGTCACGGCATAGGCATCATTCGGGTTGGTCATTTGCGCCTCATTTCGCGGGGGTCCCTGCCTTCCTAAACGCCGCCGCCCCCCGGTTCAAGAAGACTTGCCAGCACAGGGGTGCTGGCCTTAGGTGCGCGGGAAAACTGCAAAAGGGAAACCGCGATGGAATGGCTGATCTGGACCGGGGCGGCGATGACGGTGGCCGGGCTTATCGGAATTTTCTGGTGCATCCGCCGTGTCATCGGCGCGAAACGCGCAGGCCTGCCGCAGCACGAGCTGAATGCGGTTGTGCAACGCGTTGTGGCGGTCAACCTCGCCGCCTTTGCGGTCTCGGCGCTGGGACTTGGTGCGGTGGTTGCCGGGCTTGTGCTGAAATAAGGCTGCGGGCCGCTTTTTGCTGCCCGCGCGGCGAATTATGCTAAACCGGTTCGGCCGGATGATGCCGGGCCCAGGGAAAGAGACAGTGATGACTATCCGCGAAATCACCGAAAACTACAGTGTCAGCCCGCAGATTGCGCTTGAGGATCTGCCGCAGATCGCCGAGGCCGATTACAGCCTGATCATCGACAACCGCCCCGATGGCGAAATCCCCGCCGAGATCGGGACTGATGCCATGCGCGCAGCCGCCGAAGCCGCGGGCCTTGCCTTCATCGCAAATCCGGTGATCGGCGGCGCAATCACCATGGAGAATGTCACGGCCCAGGGTGAGGCAATCGCCGGCGCCTCCGGCCGCGTGCTGGCCTATTGCGCTTCGGGCAACCGCTCCTCGATCGTCTGGGCTCTGAGCCAGGCGGGCAACCGCCCCACCGATGAGCTGGTCGCACTGCCCGCGCGGCATGGCTACAACATGGAAATCTGGCGCGATCAGATTGAGGCGCTGGCCTCCGGCAAATAAGCCGCGCTGAGCGCCGCACTCCGGGCGATTCGATCGCGGATGGCCCGGATCTGCAGCTCTGCTGCCGAGGGCGCATCGTCCCGACTGCGCAATTCCTCAAGATCGCCGGCGATGCGCAGGATCAGGGTCAGCGGATCCTCTTCCGCCTGCGAGCCTTCCGTGTCGGCCAGGGCCCCGGAAGACTCCGTAGCTGTCGCCTCAGCAGATGGGTCCTGCGAAGACCCTTCCTCAGAAAGCCCGGCAGGGGTCTGATCCTCCGCTTCCGGCGATGAGGGCAGCGGGTCGTCGATCGGCGTGACACGCCGCGTGGGCCAGCCCGGTCGCAGCAGCACGCCCCCCGCCTGCAAAACCGCGATGCGATGTTGAATATCCTCCGCCTGACGCGAGATCGCCGTCAGCTCTGTCAGCAGAGGATCCAGGTCTTTCGCGCGCAGGGGGCGCGGGGCGGCGAAATGCGAATGTGCCATATCTCAGCTCCGGCTGTCGAATGACCCACCATCGCATAACCTGGTTAACAAACACCTTCCGGGAACAGCGCCCGGGAACAACACAGTGCCGGAAATGTCAAAAGCCCCCCGGAGAACCGGAGGGCTTTTGAAGCGTGGCGCGGTTGACGGGGCTCGAACCCGCGACCCCCGGCGTGACAGGCCGGTACTCTAACCAACTGAGCTACAACCGCGCTGTGAGGGGGTGTTTACGGAATGTCGGCGGGGGCGTCAACCGCCCGAAAGCAAAAATCATCCGGCCCGAGACAAATAGTTCAGACCCCGGTCACGCCCGGCTTTTCGTCAAGGGTTTCTTTGGCTTAGACGCCAGGCTGCGGCCACAGCTTGCGGCGTGAAATGCCGCCCGCTGAGGAGGCAAGTCGCATCAGCCTGCGCCGATCCCCCTCCATGGCCGCCTCAATCATCCCGCCCAGAAGCCCGCGACTGCGAAGGCCCTGGGCGAGATCTGAATGAGAGCCCCCCGGAAAAAGCAGATGATCGACGCCCGCCCGCACCGGGAAGGCCCGGGCCTGAGCCAGGTCATCCTGCAGCCCGTGCATCAAAGTGACGTAGACCCCGGGCGGGGGCGGCCAGATGCCCCGCACTCCGGCTCCCGCGCGCAGACGGCTTTGCCACAAAGGCCAGCGCGTCTCCTCAGGGTGGTCCGGACCCAGCGCCCATTGCGGACCAAAGGCCAGCACCGCGGTCAGTGGCAGAATCGCTGCCGCCTGGAGCGCAAGGCAGGCCCCCATGGAGGAGCCGGCGGCCAGGAGACGGCCACGCGGGTTCAGCGCTGCCACCTCGCGGCACAGCAGGGGCGCAAACTCCGGGTCCTGCCCCCAGCTTCGGCCGCGATCCGCGATTGAGAGCACCCGCCGCTGCCCGCCCTGCGAGCCGGAGGTGATAAACTCAGGAGAGGGCATCTGATCGGGGTCATGCCCGACCGAGGAAAAGGCCAGCACAAGATCCGGCCCGCTGCCCTCTGACAGGCTGAACCGCCAGTTCCCGCTGTCAGATTGTGTAAGCGCCTGTCGCATGGCCCCGATCCCTGCTCCGGGCCTCAGTGACATCATTGCGGTGGTTTTGCCAAGGGGGCCGAAAGCCGGCCCCCTTGGATGCTCAATGCGCCATCATCTCTGCCGCAACCTCTGCCCCGCTCAGCCTGGCCGGGTAATAGGTCGGCCAATGGGTCACTTCCTGCAAAAGCGCGGCACGATCCCCCCCCCAGTAAAGGTGGAAATGGTCCGAGACCGAGGGCGCGATGCGGTGATCGCTGAATTGCACGAAGGCCGGAGCCTCATCATCGCCGCCGGTCTTTTTAAAGATAAAGCGGACGCCGCGATTTCCCTTCGCATAGGTCAGGATTTCTTCGCCGTCGCTGACGTAGTGTCCCGCAAACCCGCTGCCATCCGCACGGAGGAAGTCAAAGCCCCCTTCAGCCGTAATGGTGATCGCCGCAATGTCGGTCCGATAACCGGTCTCATAATAGGCGGTCCAGTCCGCTGCGGTGCGGCTGCCCGATTTCGCCTTATGCGCCATAACCGGTGCGAGGGTGCCATCCTCAAGCAGCGGCCAGACCGACTGCCACTCCCCTGCCCAGTCAGACAGGGGACGCGGGGCAACCTGAGCATCTTCAAAATAGCCGCGTGCAATCTTTTCCGCCACCTCATCATGGGCGTGATCGTGGGCGTGGTTGTGGGAGTGGTCATGAGCATGGCTGTGGCCATGACTATGGGGCGCCTTCTGCGCCTGAAGCGGCGCCGCAACGGTCAGGGCAGCAGAAAGGCAAAGAGTTGAGAGGAGGAAGGGACGATACATGATGGCTCCGGTCTCAGATTGATTCGTTATGTTATACCATAACAAAGCCCGGGTAACTCAGATGCCCGATCAAAAGCAAGCCTCATCGTGACGGGGCGCGAATGTCCCGGCGGCAGCAAGGGGGGAAATATACGGATACGGGGGCGCGACAGCGGTGCCTGCGTGAAAGTGGCAAAAGCCATGCCAACAGGTGACGGAGTGGATCGCGCAGGCCAGAAACGAAAAAAGCCCCCTCGCGGGGGCTTCTTCGTTAAACTACTGATCTCTCAGAGATTTTATGGCTCCGGCGGTAGGGATCGAACCTACGACCAATTGATTAACAGTCAACTGCTCTACCGCTGAGCTACGCCGGAACATGTGGGGTGGTATAGCTATGGTGTTCGGTGGCGTCCAGAGCAAAAAAGCAGATTTTATGAAGTTTTTTCCGCGCCTTGCGATTTTTCTTCTCCGGGACGGGCCGAAGTCGCGCGCGGGCCTTATTTTACACGCCATGGCAGGCTCAGAGTGGTTACTGCGGCCCCGCAGTCCCCCCCGGCAGCCCCCGCGCTTCTCCCGCCGGAAAAGAGCGCGGACAGCGCCTTTACCCCCCTGCCCCTTCTCTGTAACCCTGAGAGCAGAGAGACCGGATGGACAATGACCGAGCACAAAGCTGACCCGGGCGCTGCGGTGCTGAGCCCCGCCCCTGCCGAAGCGAAGCGCCGTTCGCGCCAGAGCGGGCGTGTGACGCTCGCCGCAGTGGCGCGTCGCGCGGGCGTCTCTCTCATGTCGGCCTCCAATGCCTTCCGCTGCCCCGAGAAGCTGCGCAGTGACACCCTTGCGCGGGTGCAGACCGCAGCGCGGGAGCTGGGCTATATTCCCGATGTGCTGGCCGGCACGCTCGCCAGCGGGCAAAGCCCGGTCGTGGGCGTTCTGCTGCCGACGATGCGGAATTCGTCTTTTGAGCGCTATCTCAGCGGGCTGCGCCGGGCCGCGCGGGAGACGGGGCGGCGGATCATCCTGAGTTTTGCTGACAGCCCTGAGAGCGAGGCGGAGGCCGTTGAGACTTTCATCGGACTGCGGGTCGGCGGTGTGGTGCTGATCGGCGGCGATCACTCTCCCGGCACGCTTCAACTGCTGCGCCAGACCGCCACGCCTTTCATCGAGACCTGGCTCCTTCCGGCGGATGCGGGCAAAGGCGTGGGCTATGACGCGGCAGCGGCCATGACGGCCATGACCGGACTGCATCTTCAGGCCGGGCGGCGGGTGCTGGCGCTGATCGATCACGATGGCGCGCTTGCCGCCCGCTACCGTCTGCGCCGCCCGGCCTTTGAGGCAGCGGTGGCCGCAGTCCCCGGCGCCCGAGGGATCATCCATCCGGTCGGAGCCACAGACAGCTTCAGCGAAGGGGCCGCCGCCATGGCGGCGATTTTGGCGCAGGCGCCGCAGGTCCGGGCCGTGATCTGCCCCACCGATATCATCGCCGCAGGCGCGCTTTTTGAATGCCAGCGCCGCGGGCTGCGGGTGCCGCAGGATATTGCCATATCCGGTTGGGGTAATTACGAAATCTCCGGGCAGACGCTGCCTGCTCTGACCACGGTTGCGCTGGATGCTGAGGCCATTGGCCATGCCGCGCTGCTGCGCCTGATGCCCGGCAGCGGCGAGACCTGCCCGGCCCAGGACACCGGTTTTCAGATCCTGCGCCGCGACAGCGCCTGACGCCTCTCTCTTTCACTGACAGGACCTCCCCATGCCCCGCGCCGCCGTTCTTCAGCTTTTCCACGAGGCCAATGCCTTCACCCCGACCAAAGCCGATTACGATGGCTTTCTGCGCGCGCAATATGTGACCGGCGCGGCGGTGCGGGCTGAATTCGGGGCGACCTCAAACTGGCTCGGCGGCATTACCACGGCGCTGGATGCGGCCGGCTATGAGGTGAGCTTTGGTCTTTGCACCGGCTGCCTGCCCGGCGGCACGCTGGATCTGGCCTCTTACCGGCGGCTTTGCGACGAGATTCTGGCCTCTTTTGATGCGATACTGGCCGAAGGCCCGGTCGATCTGGTCGCCCTGGCCCTGCATGGTGCTCTGCATGTCGAGGGCGAGCCGGAGCCTGAGACCCGACTGGCTGAGGCGGTCCGCGCCCGCATCGGGGCGGATGTGCCCCTGGGGGTCACCCTCGATTTCCACGCCAATCTTGAGCCGCGCCTGTGCGAGGTGGTCGATATCGCCATGGGCGGGCGGCTTTATCCGCATTCCGACACCAAAGAGCGCGGCGCGCGGATGATTGAGCTGCTGCGCGATCCGGCAAAGCCGCGCAGCCGGCGCTACCGCCTGCCGATCATGGTGCCGATGTCGGCGCAGACCTCGGACACCGCGCCTTTCTCGGAACTGGTGGCGCTGAGTGAGGACCTGAGCCTGCGTCCCGGCCTCAGCGATGTGGTGATGATGGGGGGCTTTCCCTATCACGACACCGATCAGGTCGGCACCTCGGTGCTGGTCACCGGCACCGACCGCGCCGCGATGGATCAGGCCTGCCGCGAGATGGCGGCCGCGCTGTGGTCGCGCCGCGAGGCCGCGCTGAGCCGCGCACCGCTCTGGGCTGAAGCCCGCGAGACCATCTTTGCGGCCGCCGCCCGGGGCCGTGTGGTGCTGGCGGATGCGGGCGACAATCCCGGCTCGGGCGGTGTGGCCGATGTGGCAGATATTTTCCGCGATCTGGCACAAAGCGGCCTGGCCTTTGCCGCCGGCTTCCTGGTTGACCCGGAGGCGGTGAAAGCGGCGCAAAAGATTGGCGCGGGCAATCGCGGGGTCATCTCGATGGGACGTCTGCGCGACGGGTCGCCCTGGGAGACGGAGGTGCTGGTTGAGCGGCTCTCAGATCTGAAATACCGCAATGAGGGCGCGAACCTGCAGGGGGAACTGCTGGAGGGCGGCGACAGCGCCATTCTGCGCATCGGTGAGGCAGGCCATATCATCCTGACGACCGAGCGTATTCAGGCCTATGACACTCAGGCTTTCCGCAGCCAGGGCATTGTGCTCGAAGAGAAATCCATCATCCACGTCAAATCCTCCAACCACTTCCGAACCTCCTATACGCCGCTGGCCGAAGCAGGGGTCTTTGTGGTCGACAGCGGCGGTTTCGCCTCCACCGATGCGCGGGTCTTTCCTTTCACCCGCCGCGCCACCCAAATCCTGCCGCTGAAAGATCTGAGCGAGGCGGAGTGGACGGCGTTGATTGACGAAGAAATCGCCCTGCCCTGAGGGCTGCCGGAGAAACAAAAGGCGCTCTCAGATGAGAGCGCCTTTTTCAGTCCTCACAGTCACTGCCGCTCAGACCGGCAGGCCGTCTTTCAGCACAGCCTGCAGATGCTGCGCGAAGGCCGGCAGCACGCCCGGCTCCAGCGGGTTGGCGTTCAGGATGCAAAGATCGGCGCGGAAGCCCACGGCAACCTGGCCAAGGCTCTCCTCCATGCGGATCAGCCTTGCGCCGTTGATCGTCGCCTGCTGCAAAAGACCCAGCGGCGGGATCACATCGGCGCGCAGCGCAAATTCATCCAGCTGGCGGCTCTGCATCGGCCCGATCAGATCGGTGCCATAGGCCATGGGAATGCCCGCCTTCCACGCCAGTTCCAGCGCATTGACGCCACCTTCCAGCACCACCCGGATTTTCTCCAGCCGGTCGGCAGGAAAGCCGCTTTCCAGCCCCACCTCATGGATGGCGCGGAAGATCGACAGCGTCGGCGTGAGCCAGGCCCCCTTTTCCACCATCAGCGCCACGGTCTCGGGATCGATCAGATTGCCATGCTCGATCGAGCGCACCCCGCAGCGCACCGCCCGCGCAACCGAGCGCGCGGTATAGGTATGCGAGACGACGTAAAGGTTCGCCATTTCGGCTTCATCGACGATGGCGCGGATCTCATCTTCAGAGAACTGATCCGAAGTGATGCGGTCGGTGGGCGAGGAAATCCCGCCGTTGGCCATGATCTTGATGTGATGCGCGCCCCGGCGGATTTCATCGCGCGCCGCGCGGCGCACCTCATCCACCCCGTCGCAGCGGCGGCCAAGGCTGTATTGCGCATAGGCGGGCTCTTCGAGATTGCCGCCCATGCCCCGGTGATCGCCGTGCCCGCCCGAGGGCGAAAGCGCCTTGCCGCCGTAAAGCAGCCGCGGGCCCTTAATCAGCCCCTCTTCGACCGCTTTCGCCAGACCAAAATCAGCCCCGCCCACATCGCGCACGGTGGTAAAGCCGCGTCTGAGCATGTCATTCAGAACCACGCCCGCACGCTGCGCCACATAGCCCGGGGAGGCATAGGGCAGCGTGCCAAGATCAGCCGTATAGGCAATGGCATGGACATGGGCATCGATCAGCCCCGGGATCACAAAGCCGCCCCGGGCGTCCAGCACATCTGCCCCCGCCGGGGCCGCCCCGTCCCCGATCGCGCGGATCACGCCGCCTTCGAGAGTCAGCGTCGTCCCGCCCGAGACAGCGCCGCTTTGCACATCAACGATATGGGCGTTTTTCACAAAAACAGACATCGGGTCTCTTTCATAAAGCCAAAAGCCGGGCCACCCTCTGGGCAGCCCGGCCTTGTCTCAGGCCAGGGGCCTGATCATTCCGTGATGCGTACGCGGTTCAGGAACAGGTTTTCATTCGGCAGCGGTTTGAAGTCGATGTTCTTCGCCGCCCCATAGATCACCGAGGCCTGATAAAGCGGGATCATGTAAAGCTGCTCTGCGTTGATCTCATGGACGCGCTTGTAAAGCTCAAGACGCTTGTCCTGGTCGATGGTCACGCGGGCCTCTTCCAGCAGGGCGTCAAGCTCTGCGTTCTCGGCGCTGGCCCAGGCGCTCTTGGAGTTCAGGAGTGAATAAAGCACGCCATCCGCATCCTGGCAGCCGCAGCTCCAGCGACCGAAAGCGGTGCCGGGGGTGGTCTGGCGGTCGGACTGCATCAGCTTCATCCAGTTCGCCATATCACCCGATTCGATCTCTGCGGTCAGGCCGACTTCCGCCAGCATCTGCTGAATGGCCTGCACAACGCGCGGATCATAGGTCGGCGTGGTCAGCAGCTTGAAGGGGGTCTTCGCCTTCTCGCCAACTTCCGCCACCAGGGCGCGGGCCTTCTCGACATCATAGTCCGGCGCGGTAATGCCTTCGACGTGCCCGAAAGAAACCGGGGTCGTCATCTGGTTCAGAACAGCGTCATAGCCACCCAGAATGCCCTCAACGATGCCCTCTTTATCGATGGCATGAGCAATCGCCTGACGAATGCGCAGATCATCCAGCGGCTCAACACTGGGGTTCAGCGCAAAGAAGGCCAGACGCTCTCCCAGAACCGGCAGCACTTTGCCTTCACCCGAGGCTTCGAGCTGATCGGCGAGATCATTGTCAAAGTTCGCTGCAATATCGGTCACACCCGCCTGGATATTGGCAATCCGGGTCGCCCCATCGGGGACCGAGCGGAAGGAAGCCTGCGGGAACTGGCCTTTCTCGCCCCAATATTCGTCGTTGCGCGTGACCAGCACCTCAACGCCACGGGTCCATTTGGCGAATTTATAGGGCCCCGAGCCGACCGGGTTCAGGTTGAACTCTTCTTTCGAGACTTTGCCTGCCACATGCTCAGGCACAATCGACAGCTTCGTCAGCTGCGCCATCAGCACCGGATAGGGGCCTTTGGTGGTCAGAACGACGGTGGTGTCATCCCTGGCTTCCGCCTTTTCGATCTGGTTGAACTGGCCGTTCTGCGGGCTGGCATATTCGGGCGAGATCATACGGTTGACCGAGAAGGCCACATCCTTCGCGGTCAGCTTCACGCCGTCATGGAAGGTGACGTCATCGCGGATTTTGAATTCGACTTCCGTATCCGACAGATAGGTCCAGGAGGTCGCAATCTGCGGCTGGATCGCGCCGGTCTCATCACGGGTCAGCATATTGTCGAAGATATTGCGATAGACCGTGTAGCTTGCCACGTCCCATTGGCCATGGGGATCGAGCGAGGCGGGTTCAGCCACAAAATCCACGACCAGGGTCTCTTTCGCCGCCAGCGGCGCAGCAAAACCCGAAAGCGAAGTGGCCGCCAGAAGGGCCGCGGTGACCCAGGATTTCAGAGCCATCAGTTCAATCCATTGCCGGGGGCGGAGCCTGTCCGCCGATTATTCTGAGATCGCAGTTTGCGCGACTACCATGGCCAAAAGCTGTCACAACGGCTCGATTCCTGCAATGCTCGCGGCATTCCCTTTTTCAGCGCATCTCAGGGAGGCTGTTCTTTTCCCGGTGAGCACCGGAGAAATTTCTTTCCAATGGAGCGATTTATCCTTTCCGTTCATGCGATTCAGGCGGATCGGGTTTGAAATCTCTGCAAAGAGCAGGCTTTTCAAAGCTTCGGCGCGATGGCATCAAGCGAACATGACTGAGATACCAGATCACACCACGCCAGAGGCTCCGGCCTCTCCCGCGACAGGCGACAGCCTGCAGGCGACGCGCATCCTGCGCGACGCGATCGTTTCCTGCGTGCTGCCCCCCGGGGCGCGGCTCTCAGAGGTGGTTCTGGCGCGCGATTTTGACATCGGGCGCGGCGCGTTGCGCGCGGCCCTCAGGGCGCTGCAGGAAAGCGGCCTGGTGTCTTCCAGCCCCCGCAGCGGCTGGCGCGTCACCCCGGTCTCGGCCCCCGAGATCCGCGAAGTCTGCGCCGCCCGCCGCCATCTGGAGCCGATCCTGACCACCGCCACGCTCGATGAGCTGGCCCGCGAAAAGCTGGCCGCCCTGGCGGGTCGCCACGCCGCACTGATGCAGCGCTTTGATGATGATCCGACCGGCTCTGCCGCCATCCGCGCCGCAGAGCGCGAGATCATCGAAAGCGTGGCAGAGGCGCTGTCGATGCCCATGGTGCAGGGCTGGCTGAATGATCTCTGGGACCGCTCAGTCCGGCTGGTGAACTTTTTTGAAGACACCGGCCCGGTCCGCTATACGCCGGCCCCCCGCGCCCGCCTTGTTCAGGCCCTGACGGAGGGCCGCCGCAATGAGGCGCTGGAGCATCTTCAAGCTGCCAACCGCGCGCTGGAGACCTGGCTTCTCGAGCGCTTTCTCGAATCCGGTGCCCGGGTGCAGAGCGGCCGTCCCGCCCCTGCCCGTCGCCGCCGCGCCGCTCAGGTGACCTCATGATCCTTTTTCTTGCCCGGCGCCTGCTGCAGTCGCTGATCGCAATTCTCGGCGTCATGACGCTGATCTTCTTTCTGCAGCGCCTCTCGGGCGATCCGGTTCTGCTGCTGGTGCCGCAGGATGCCTCGGCGGCGGATATTGAGCGGATGCGGGTGGCGCTTGGATTTGACCGCCCGCTGATGGTGCAATATCTGGCCTACTTAGGCGATCTGCTGCGCTTTGATCTGGGCCAGTCTATCGTGCAGAACGTGCCGGTCTGGGATCTGATCAAAAGCCGCCTGCCCTATACCCTCGGGCTGGCCGCCGGGGCACTTGTGGTGGCCTGCGGCATCGGCATTCCGCTGGGCGTCATTATGGCGATGCGGCGCGGCAGGGCTGAGGCCCGGGCCGCAACCGGGCTTGCGCTGGCCGGACAGTCGCTGCCGACCTTCTGGTCTGCGATCCTTCTGATCATGATTTTCGCGGTCTGGCTGAAATGGCTGCCCCCCTCAGGAGCGCGGAGCTTTGATTCGGTGATCCTGCCCGCGATCAGCCTTGGGATCCTGTCCATGGCGACCTTTGCCCGCGTCACCCGCACCGCGGTGCTGGAGGAACTGGGCAAGGGCTATGTCCGCACGGGCCGCTCGAAGGGGCTGTCGCAGTTCACCATTCTGCTGCGCCACATCAGCCGCAATGCCTCGGTTCCGCTGGTGACCATCTCGGCGCTTGAGATCGCCAACCTGCTGGCGGGGGCTGTGGTGGTCGAAAGCGTCTTTGCCTGGCCGGGTCTGGGCCAGCTGACCGTTCAGGCGATCAATGCGCGGGATTTCACTCTGGTGCAGGGGATCGTGATGCTGGGCGCGGTCACGGCCATTCTGCTCAACCTGATTGCGGATCTGCTTTACGGGCTGATCGATCCGCGCATTCGTGTGACGGGGGGCCGCTGAGATGGCATCTTCACTTCTTGCCAGCGCCCGCACGCATAAGATGCTGCTGCCCTTTTTGCTGATCATGGTGCTGCTGGTGCTGGTCGCGGTCTTTGCGCCGCTGATCGCGCCCCATGATCCGGCCTCGCAAAACCTGATGGCGCGGCTGAAAGCGCCGGGCTTTGAATCGCGCGGCAATTTCTATCTGCTGGGCACCGATGAGATCGGCCGCGATATCCTGTCGCGGGTGATCTACGGGGCCCGGGTTTCGCTGCTGGTGGCCTTCAGTTCCGTGATCCTGTCAGGCGTTGTCGGCACGCTTCTGGGCGTCATTGCCAGCACCCGCCGCGGCTGGGTGGAGACGCTGATCATGCGGGCCGCCGATATCGTGCTCTCCGTCCCGGCCCTGCTGCTGGCGATCATCTCGGTGGCGATCATCGGGCCAAGCCTGACCAATGTGGTGGTGGTCCTCGCCCTCACCCGCTGGCCGCGCTATGCCCGCGTGGCCTACGGCCAGACCCTGAGCCTCTCC
This sequence comes from Falsigemmobacter intermedius, assembly GCF_004054105.1. GTDB lineage: Bacteria > Pseudomonadota > Alphaproteobacteria > Rhodobacterales > Rhodobacteraceae > Wagnerdoeblera > Wagnerdoeblera intermedia. The sequence continues at coordinate 61,355 of NZ_SBLC01000009.1, read as the reverse complement.
AGCGCGGCCTTCGTGCGGCTGGCGCAGTTCAGCGGCGTCTCGCAGCCCCGCATCATCCTGCGCCACATCCTGCCCAATATCGCGGGTGCGCTGATCGTGGTGGCCACGCTGGAATTCGGGCTGATGGTGCTCTTTGAGGCCTCGCTCTCCTTCCTGGGTCTGGGCGTGCAGCCCCCGACCGCAAGCTGGGGCTCCATGCTGGCGGTGGGTAAAAACTATGTGGCTCAGGCCTGGTGGATCGCCACGATCCCGGGACTTTGCCTTTTTCTTCTGGTGCTTTCGGTGAATGTGATCGGCGATCACTTCCGCGACCGCATCGAGACCGGTCATCGGTAAGGAGCGCTTATGTCAGACCCAATTCTTGACGTTCGCGATCTGCGTATTGAGATCCGCAATCAGCCGGTGGTCGAAAATGTCACCTTCGCCATCCACCCCGGAGAGATTCTCTCGCTGGTGGGGGAATCGGGCTGCGGCAAATCGCTGACCGCCTTTGGCATCATGGGGCTTTTGCCGGAGGTCGCGCGGATCGCGGGCGGCTCGGTGAAGCTGAACGGGCGTGAGCTTGCGGGCCTGCGCGAGCGCGAGATGCTGGATCTGCGCGGGCGTGAGATGTCGATCATCTTCCAGGAGCCCTTTGCCTCGCTCAATCCGCTGATGCCGGTGGGGCGTCAGGTGGCCGAAAGCCTGATCCGTCACCGGGGCCTGTCGAAACGCGAAGCGGCGGCAGAGGCGCTGGCGATGCTGGCCGAAGTGGGCATCCCCGACCCTGCCACCCGCGCGAAGCAATATCCTTTTGAGCTGTCGGGCGGCATGTGCCAGCGGGTGATGATCGCCATGGCGCTGATCTGCCGCCCGCGCCTGCTGATCGCAGATGAGCCGACGACGGCGCTCGATGTGACGATCCAGGCGCAGATCCTTGATCTGATTTTGCGGCTGCGCGATGAGACGGGCACCGCCATTCTGCTCATCACCCATGATATGGGTGTGGTGGCGGAAACCGCTGATCGGGTGGCGGTGATGTATGCCGGCAATATCGTCGAAGAAAACGCAGCCGAGCCTTTCTTCACAGCCCAAAGTCACCCCTATGCGCGGATGCTTCTCAACACCATTCCGCGCGCTGATACCCCGCCACAGACCCTGCTGCCGGTGATTGAAGGCCGTGTTCCGGACATCGGCAAATGGCCTGAGGGCTGCCGCTATGCGCCGCGCTGCCCGCTGGCGGATGCGGCCTGCCTCAAGGCCCCGGCGCTGATCCCCTCGCCCTCGGGGGGCCGCGCCGCCTGCTGGCATTCTGACCGTGTGGGAGAGATCCGATGACTGCGCCGCTTCTTGAGGTCCGTGACCTTCACGTCCGCTACCCGATCCGCGGCGGCCTTTGGGGCGGTCAGGTCGGCGAAGTAAAGGCCGTAAGTGGTGTCTCCCTCTCGCTGAACCCCGGCGAAAGCCTGGCGGTGGTAGGGGAATCGGGCTGCGGCAAATCCACCCTCGGCAATGCGATCCTCGGCCTGACCCGCCCCACGGAAGGCAGCGTGAGGTTTGAGGGCGAGGCCCTCTCAGCCTCCACCACGGCAGAGCGCCGGGCGCTGGCGGCAAAGATGCAGGTCGTCTGGCAGGACCCCGTCTCGGCGCTTGATCCGAAGATGACGGTGGGCCAGTCGCTGGCAGAGCCGCTCGAAGCCCAAGGGTATCTGAGTGCAGCGGCGATCCGCGAGCGGGTGGCGGAACTGCTGAGCCTGGTGGGCCTGCATCCCGATCACGCAACACGCCGGCCGCATGAATTTTCCGGCGGGCAGCGCCAGCGTCTGGTCATCGGGCGCGCCCTTGCGGCTGAGCCGAAGCTTCTGGTGCTCGATGAGCCGGTCTCGGCGCTTGATGTATCGATCCGTTCGCAGATCCTGAACCTGCTTCTTGATCTGCAAAAGCGGCTGGGGCTGGCCTATCTTTTCATCAGCCATGACCTGTCCGTCGTTCGCCATTTCGCGGACCGCGTGGCGGTGATGTACTTGGGAAAAATCGTTGAAAGCGGCCCCACACAGGCGCTTTTTGCCGATCCGCGCCATCCCTATACCCAGGCGCTTCTCTCAGCCGTGCCCCTGCCCGAAGCGGGTGCCCGCGCGCGGCGCAGCCGCATCCTTCTGAGCGGCGATCTGCCCAGCCCCGCCAATCCGCCGCCCGGCTGCGTGTTCTCCACCCGCTGCCCGATCGCCGCTGAGGAATGCCGCCTGTCGATGCCCGCGCTGCACCAGGGCAGCAAAGGCACGGAGCTGGCCTGCCATCTGCGCGAACCGGGCTGAGCCGCGATGCATCAGCCCTATCCCTGGCCCGAGGGGAAACGCGCGGCCTTCGTCTTTTCGATGGATGTCGACAGCGACAGCCCCTGGGCCTGGATCAACCGCGACCGCAGCGGGCCGCTTTACCTCTCGCATCTGGAGCAGCGCCGCTTTGGCCTGCGCGAGGGGATCTGGCGGGTGCTGGATCTGCTTGAACGTTTTGACATCAGGGGCAGCTTCTATGTGCCAGGCGCGGTGGCTGAAGCGCATCCTTATCTGCTGCCCCGGTTGATCGCGGGCGGGCATGAAGTGGGGCTGCACGGCTGGTTTCATGAATTCGTCACCGAAATCAGCGATGCAGAGTTTTCCGAGGCGCTGGAGCGCTCGCTTGACCTCTTTCACCGTCAGACCGGCCAGCGCCCCCGGGGCTTTCGCTCTCCGGCCTGGGAGATGACGCCGCATATGCTGGCTGAGGTGCAGCGGCTCGGGCTTTACGACAGTTCTCTCTCGGGCTTCGATCATCCCTATCAGATCGGCGGCGTGACGGAAATTCCGGTGCAATGGGCCATGGATGACGCGGTCTATTGGAAGTTCTTAGGCGGCGGCGGGGATCTGGCCCCGCCCTTCGCCCCCGCGCAGGTGCTGGAGATCTGGCAGCAGGAATGGCGCGGGCTGCAGGACTTCGGCGGCCTGCTGATGCTGACGGTGCATGACTATATCACCCCGCGCGCGCATCGCCTGAAGGTTCTGGAGACCCTGCTGGCAGAAGTGCGCGAGACCCCGGGGGCCTGGATCGCGCGGGCCTGTGATCTTGCCGACTGGCACAACAGCCTCAGCGAAAAACATCACTGGCAGGCCAGTCCCACGGCCCCCGCCGGTCCCTAGCAAAAAGCCCCCGGCCTGACACCGGGGGCTTTTGTCATTTCACCTCGCGGCTGTCCTGCCAGCGCAGCCAGGGCAGGATCATCCGGGCAAAACGTTTGACGAAGAAATGGAGCGGCAACCGGCGGATCGGCTGCGGCTTCAGCGCCAGGTCCTCCTCCGGCAGACCGGTGACCGCATCGGCCAGCAGAGGCCCCATGGCGCAGCAAAGCCCGAGCCCGCGCCCGTTGCAGCCGACAAAGGCCGCAAGCCCGTCATCGGTGCGGTGCAGATGCGGCAGCCGGTCGGTGGTCATGCCGATGCGCCCGCCCCAGAATTCCGGCATCTGCGCCTTTGACAGCGCGGGGAACAGCTCCCCCAGACGGCGGCGCACCGCGCGCGGCAGTCGGAACTTCGCGCCTATCTGCACCGCCAGCGCCGCGCCTGACACCAGACGCCCCTCGCGGTCTTTGCGCATATAGCGCAGATCCTGACGGGTGTCTGAAAAGGCCTGATCCCCCGGCAGGATCTGATCGGCCAGCGCCCCGAGCGGCGCGGTTGCCGTCTGATAGGAGGTGACCGGCACCAGGCTCTGAGCCAGCCCGGGCCAGAGATCGCCGGTATGGGCGGCGGTGGCCAGCACCACATAGCGGGCGCGGACCTCTCCCTCAGGCGTGGTGACGCGCCAGTCCTCTCCCGCGCGCTGAAGGCCGAGGGCGGGAGAGTGCTCAAAGATCTGCACGCCTTCGCCTGCGACGCCACGGGCAAGGCCGAGCGTGAAGGCATAGGGGTTGATATGCCCCCCACCCCGGTGCAGCCAGCCGCCCTGATAGCCCGGTGCGCCGATCAGATCGGTCACGTCCTCGCGGCTGAGCGCCTGGGTGTCGGCCCCGGCCCGCGCCCAGCCCGCTGCAAGCCCTGCGGCGCGTTTTGCGCGGCCCGCGCTGTGGGCCGGTTGCAGCCAGCCGCTGCGCCGCGCATCGCAATCGATGTTGAACCGCTCCACCAGCGCGAAGAGCCGGTCGGCTGAGCCTGCCACCAGATCAAGGAAAGGCTGGCCGATCTTTTCGCGGATCTGATCGGGCGGCATGCGGGTCAGCGTCCCGATGACCTGACCATTGGCACGACCAGAGGCACCGGCACCGATGGTGACCGCCTCCAGCAGGATGACGCTCAGCCCGCGCTCGCGCAGCGACAGCGCGGTCGAAAGTCCGGTGATCCCGCCGCCGACCACGACGGCATCGGCCCGGGTGGCTTCGGTCAGTTTCGGGGCAGTGAAGCTCTCACGCGACAGGCGCTGCCAGAGCGGTGAGGGCGGGGTATCGGGCCATGAGGGCATAGGCATCACCGGAACTGAAGGGAAAGACCCGAGATCGCAAAAACCCCGGCGAGCGCGGCCTCTGAGGGCGGGGCCGCGCCCCCAGTGAGCGAGAGTGTCAGTGCCGACGGCCCTGCCGTCAGCGGCAAAAGCGCCTCTGCCGCCAGCAGATCGGGCACCTGCAGCGGTGCCAGAGAGGCCGCATCCGGAAGGCAGGCACCAAGCATCGCAACCGCCTGATTGTCATGCTGCATCAGATGCGGCAGCCAAAGGAGGTCGCGGGTATGGTGCTGACAGTAAAGACATTGCAGCCCCGGCGTGATCTCGCGCGAGAGGCGGGTGATCGAGAAACGCAGCTCCCCCTCCGGCACGTTTCGCGCAAAATGGCGAACCGGCTCAGGCGCAAGCGCGGCCTGTTCCAGCGCGTGATGCGTGGCCGCGATATCCTGGCTTTCAAAGGCCACGCCCCGCAGCCCCGGACCCTGGGCCAGCAGGCTGCGCCAGCCCGCATTGGCCTCGGTCTCAGTGACGATGCCCATCAGTTCCAGATAGCCATTTCCGAACATCACACAGATATTGGCCGTCCCCATGGCCGCGCTGTGGTGCGCGAGCGGGGTCGTGGTGAAGCCCGCCGCCCGAAAGGCCGCGCCCGCGGCCTCCAGATCCGGCACAAGGGCCACGAGATGATCGACCGGCAGGTTAAAAACCGCAGTGTCAGCCATGGGCCATCTCCTCTTCCAGGGCCGCGCGTGCGGCCTGAGCCTGCCCGGCTGAAGCGGCCACCTGCGGGAAGCCCTCAGGCAGCAGCGAAAGGGCTGCCCGCAGAGCGCGGCTGCGCCGGCTGCTGCGGGTGCCGGCCGGAAGCGAGAGAAGCGCCGCGTTGAAGCGGTCCATCAGATCCGCCGGGAACACCGCATCCCAGTGGCGCCGCTCCGGTCCGAAATCGATGCGGCCCTCCGAGGGGCGGGCTGCGGCACGGGCAGCAGCGGTCGCAGCGGCGTCAACCGCGCCTTCACGGATCACCACGCCGTAGTCGCCCAGCGCGGCCTCCGGGCTGACCAGCCCGGCGGCGACATCGCGCAAAACCACCTCCGGGTCCCGCGCCATCGGGTCGCCATAGCCACCCGCACCAGGCGTCAGGAAGGTCACGGTGTCGCCGCGTTTCACGGGCAGCATATCGATCTTGCCAAGGCGGCGCTCATCGGCGCGGCCCTCATTCACGATCAGCGCGGCAGGCGCACCGGGGCGTCCGCCTTCGCGGCCCCATGGACGGAACTTCAGACGCTCCATCCCGCGGGCCAGCACGAAGGAGCCCTCGCGATCAATCCGGAAGCTCAGCGCCATGCCCGCGCCGCCGCGCCACTGCCCGGCCCCGCCGCTGTCAGGCCGCAAAGCGTAGCTGAGGAAGGTGACGCCCAGTTCCGCCTCAACCGTCTCAGCCGGGTTATTGGCAAGGTTTGAGATACCGCTGTCGCGCCCGTCCACACCGTCGTGACCAAAGCGCCCGCCGGTGCCGCCGATCATCGGCTCGACCACCTGCACATTGCGCCCGCCGCGCCCGTCCGGCTCGGTCACCACGACCGGGATGATGGTGCCGGAAGAGGCCGCCGGAAGCGCCTCAGGCAGCGCCAGACCGAAGGCCCCGTTCAGAAGATCATTCACCCGCACTGCCGCCGCATGGCGCACACCTGTGGCCGCAGGCATCAGGGGGTTCACGATGGTGCCTTCCGGCGCGATGATCGAGACCGGATCCAGCAGCCCCGCATTCAGCGGCACTGAAGGATCGAGCGTGGAGACCAGCGCCAGCACGCGCAGCGTCAGCCAGGAATGCGGCCGCCCGTGCGAGGGGATATTCATCGCCGCCTGAACCTGCGGGTCCGATCCGGTGAAATCCAGACAGACGCCGCCGTCTTTCAGCGTCATCTTCAGCGCCAGCCGCACCGGCAGATCGCTGACCGCATCATCGTCAAGATAATCCGAGAAGCTGTACTCGCCCTCAGGCATTGAGGCGATGACAGCGCGTGCCTTTTTGCCCGCCAGCGCCACCAGATCAACAGAGGCCTGCACGACCACATCCGCGCCATGCTGCGCCACCACCTGCTCCACCCGGCGACGTCCGGCAGCGAGAGCAGCCAGCATGGCGCGGATATCGCCCATATTGGCCTCAGGCGTGCGGGAGTTCGCATCAAGGAAAGCGCGTACCTCCGGCACCATCTCACCGCCGCGCATCAGCCGCACCGGGGGAATGCGCAGACCTTCCTGGAAGATCTCGGTGTTCATGGGCGAGATGGAGGAGGGCACACGCCCGCCCACGTCCGAGCAATGCACAAAGCACCAGCCCCAGGCGACGATCCGGCCCTCGTGGAAATAGGGCTCGATCATATGCAGATCGGGCAGATGAGTGGCGAGCCCTTTGGAGAGGTAAGGGTCATTGGTCAGAATGACATCACCAGGCTGCAAAGGCCCCGTCATCGCCTCAACCGCCGCGATGGTCGGCGCGCATTCCAGCCCCACAAAGCCCGACACCCCGATCGAGCGCGGATAGGCAAAGAAGCGGCCGTCGGCCCCCGCCAGCGCACAGGCGAAATCGGCGGTCTCTTTGACGTAGAGGGTGCGACCCGTGCGCTGCAGCGTCAGGCACATCTCTTCCGTGATGGCCGCGACTTTGTTGTTCAGGATCTCAAGGGTAACGGGATCAAGCTGCATCGGTGAGCCTTTCGAGATGCAGGTTTCCGGCCTCATCCACACGGGCGGTCCAGCCCGGCAGAAGAATGGTGGTGGTATCGTCCTGCTCTATCACGGCAGGACCGCTGAGGCTGAGCCCCGGCGCAAGGGCGGCACGCCGCCAGACCGCGGCCTCATGCCAGCGATCCCCGAGCCAGAGCGGACGATGACCTTTGGGGGCAGCCTCTGCGCCGGACGTCAGCTTCGGCGGCAGCAGCGGATCAGCAGGACCAATGGCCGCAAGGCGGATGGTTCCGATGGCAATGCGCCCTTCCGGGTCTGCAAAGCCGTAGATGCGCTTATGCTCAGCCTCAAAGGCGGCGCGGGCGGCCTCAGCGCTCAGATCGTCGTCGAGACGCACGCGCAGCTCATAGGCTTGGCCGTGATAGCGCATATCGGCAGCCCGCTCAAAACGGCGCGGACGCGCGGTGCCGTTTTCCGCATCGAGCCAGAGGGCGGCTTCGCCTTCGAGCGCGGCAAAGGCGGCGCTCAGGGGCGCGGTCAGAGCCGGCGTCACATCAAGGCGAAAGCTGCGCACGAAATCGCGGCGCAGATCGGCCCCGGCGGCGCCTTGGGCGCAGAAGGTGCCTGCAGCGGGGGGCACGATGACGTGGCGGATGCCGGTCTCTTCGGCCAGACGGCTGGCATGGGTCGGCCCCGCCCCGCCAAAGGGCATCAGCGCAAAGCCACGCGGGTCCAGCCCGCGCTCGGCCAGAGTTTTGTAAAGCGCGCTGGCCATGCCTGCGGTGGTGACGGCCAGCGCCCCTTCTGCCGTGCGGGCGGCAACGTCGCGGGGGCTGCCCTCATAGCCAAGCTTTGCGCCGATCTGCGCCAGCGCCGCTTCAGCCGCCGCCGCATCAAGCTGCATCCGCCCGCCAAGAAACCCTGCCGGATCAATATAGCCAAGCGTCAGATAGCAGTCCGTCACCGCCGGGGCCGTGCCACCGCGTCCGTAGCAGACCGGACCCGGTGCCGCCCCCGCGCTCTGCGGGCCGACCTTCAAAAGACCATGCGGATCGACCCAGACCACCGAGCCGCCGCCCGCGCCAATGGCCGAGACATCGACCACCGGCAGCACCAGCGGCAGACCGCCAATATCGGTGCGGGTTGCCAGTTCCGGCGTCGCGCCCCCGGCAATGGCGATATCTGAGGAGGTGCCGCCCATGTCAAAGGTCACGATCCCCTGGCCCGTCAGATCGCCCGCCGCCCGCGCCGCTTCCGCCAGACGCACGGCGGCCATGACACCCGAGGCGGGGCCAGAGAGCACCGTCTCAACCGGCCGCGCCCGGGCAGAGGCCACGGAAAGCGAGCCGCCGTTGGAGGCCGTCACCAGCACCGGCGCAGTGACGCCCATCTGCGACAGACCTGCAATCAGCCCGTCAAAATAGCGATGCATCAGCGGCTGGATATAGGCATTGAGGCAGGCGACCAGCGCGCGTTCATATTCGCGGATCTCAGGCCAGATCACGGCGGCGGCGGAAATCTCCAGCCCCGAGACTTCGGCAATCTGCGCGGCCAGCCCCTCTTCAAAGGCCGGATCGAGATAGCCGTTCACGGTGACCAGCGCGGCGGCATCGAGATCCATCGCCCGAAGCTGCGCGCCCAGCGCGGCGATTTCCCCGGCCTCGGGGGCGGCAGCGAGACTGCCGTCAGAGTTCAGCCGCGCGTTCAGCTCCAGCACCCGCTCACGCGGCACCAGGGGGGTCTCTTTGTCAGCATGCAGATCAAAGGAGGAGGGCATCCGGCAGCGGGCGATCTCAAGAATATCGCGAAACCCGCGGGAGACGATCAGCCCGATTTTAGCGCCTTTACGCTGAATGATGGCATTCAGACCGATGGTCGTGCCATGCATCAGCGCGCCGACCTGATCAAAGGCAATCCCCTCGCGGGTCAGGAGCGTGTGCAGCCCCTGCAACAGCGCGCGCGACGGCTCATCCGGGGTGGAGGGCTCTTTGAAAAAGACCAGCCGCCCGCCCACAGGATCATGCAGCACGAAGTCGGTGAATGTGCCTCCGACGTCAATTCCGACACGGACGCCGCGCCCTTCCGGCAATTGCCCTGATGCCTCAGCCATCTCACCCTCTCAGCCTTATGCCCGAACCTGCCGGGCCGCTCCGAATTTTAACGCTAAAAGCGATATTTTTACCCGGATTGTCAATCAAACTGCGGCCTGCCACAGACTGCATCAGCCGCAGGACAGCCCGTCGTTTCCCCTGCGTCACCCCCTGCGGTGCAATAACCACTGGCACCGCGCGGCACTTCCCTTTACCTTCGCGCGCAAACGACAGCCTTTGTAGGAAAAGATGAAACAACCTGTCCCGCAAAAAACCCTGCAGGAGAACACTCTCTTCGGCCAGGGCGACGTCTTCGTGCTGTTTGGCGAACTTTTTGGCCGTGGTTATGCCACCGGCCTCGTCAATGAAGCCAAAGCCGCAGGCATGACCATCATCGGTATCACCGTTGGCCGTCGCGACGAGAACAACACTCTGCGCAAACTGACCGACGAAGAACTGGCGACGGCTGAAGCCAACCTGGGCGGCAAAATCATCAACGTCCCGCTGATGGCGGGCTTTGATCTCGACGCCCCGGCGGGCGAGCCGACGCCCACCGATCTGGTGAACGCGCTGACCGTGGACACCTGGCAGGACGAAAAGCTCGATTTCGATCACATCGAAAAATGCCGCCAGCTGGGCCAGACCCGCTTCAAGACCGCCCTGGCGGAGGTGATGGAGCAGATTGATGCCCTGATCCCCTCGGGCAAGAATGTCTATTTCGCCCATACCATGGCCGGTGGCATCCCGAAGGCGAAAGTCTTCCTGGTGATCGCAAACCGCATCTACAAGGGCCGCGGCGCGCGCCACATGTCGAGCCAGGCACTGATCGACAGCGATCTGGGCAAGCTGATCCTGCAGAACTTCGATGAAGTCTCGGCCAATACCTTTGGCTATCTGCTGGAAGCCTCGTCGAAAATCCGTGAGCGGGTTGAGGCTTCGGGTGCTCAGGTCCGCTACACCGCCTATGGCTATCACGGCACCTCGGTGCTGATCGATGGCGAATACAAATGGCAGACCTATACCAACTACACTCAGGGCTATGCCAAAATGCGCCTTGAGAACTTCGCCAAAGCGGCCTGGGACAAGGGCATTAAAGCCTCGGTCTTCAACTGCCCGGAAATCCGCACCAACTCTTCGGATGTTTTCGCGGGTCTGGAACTCTCGCTCCTGCCGCTGCTGGATGCGCTGCGCCATGAGCAGGGCGGTGCTTTTGCCGATGCGGTCTGGGCGGAATGCCAGGCGTTGCTGAAAGACGGCGTTGCGCTGGAAGATCTGCTGCAGAAAGTGCGCGACTTCCAGAGCTCGCCCGAGATGCAGCCCTATTACAACTTCGAAGCCTGGCCGATGCCCAACAGCCCCGGACAGGCCGAGCAGACCATCGGCACCTCGCAGGACATCGTGAACCTGCATAAGGACCTGAAGGTGCTGGTCTCGGACGCGCTGAGCCACCATGTGCTCAACGCCACCGGCAGGCTGATCTTCGGCGCGGCCTCCGATCCGGAAGGCCCGGTGCTCTGGCTGAACCACGATGTGGTTGCAAAGCAGCTGATCAAAGACAACGCCTGATCTTCAGGCAGAACCAACGAAAGCCCCGGCCGCCGCGCCGGGGCTTTTTGCTGCTCAATAGGCGAACCACCAGCCGGTAAAGAGCCAGAGCACGACCACCGCCGTCACCAGCTCAAAGCCATAGCTGAGAACGACAGCCGGGCCATGCAGCGGCAGGCGGCGCGGCTTTGCGACCGATTTCAACCGCCGGATGGCATCCTTGAGATCGATCTCAAAAAACTCGCGCCGGCGGTTCACCCGATAGGCCGAGAGTTCCTTGTGGATCACCTGCTCAACCCGGCGGGCATTGCTGACCTCGAGCGAATATTCCAGCCGGAAGGGCGTTGGCACCCCGGTGGCAGAGCCCAGTTCGCGGTTGCGCTGCTGCGGGCTGGTTGTGGTCATGCCGATCTTCAGAAGCCCCGGCATGGAGTCATTGGACATGATATAGACCCACTGATGCTCGGGCATCCGCCTCGGCTTCTTTTTGGGGGTCTTGCGTTTCATGGCGGGCGGGCTGCACTGGTTAACCGGGCGTAGCGTTATAACTGCCTGAATCGAGAGCAAAATACCAGATCATTTCGGGAACAGAGAGGAACATCGGCGGATAAACCGCAAACATGGCTGACGCTTAGCAAAGCGGGACGCCGGAAGTATTCGCAAATTTTCAATTCGCACAGTCTGTGCTGCAACTTATTTGCAAATTTGCCGGAAACCACTTTGTCGCACCCCTGCCCTGCCCTATGGTTGCAACCGGACCACTCGGAGGACATGCGATGAAAGACATCCTGCAGGAGCTTGAAGACCGCCGCGCCGCGGCCCGCCTCGGCGGCGGCCAGCGCAGGATCGACGCGCAGCATGCCAAGGGCAAGCTGACCGCGCGCGAGCGGATTGATCTGCTGCTCGATGAGGGCTCTTTTGAAGAGTTCGATATGTTCGTCGCCCATCGCTCGACCGAGTTCGGCATGGAAAACGACCGCCCCGCAGGCGATGGCGTCATCACCGGCTGGGGCACGATCAACGGCCGTCAGGTCTATGTCTTTTCGCAGGACTTCACCGTCTTTGGCGGCTCGCTCTCGGAGACCCATGCGCAGAAGATCTGCAAGATCATGGATATGGCGCTGCAGAACGGCGCCCCGGTGATCGGCATGAACGACTCGGGCGGCGCGCGCATTCAGGAGGGCGTGGGCTCTCTCGCGGGCTATGCTGAGGTCTTCCAGCGCAATATCACCGCCTCGGGCGTGGTGCCGCAGATCTCGCTCATCATGGGCCCCTGTGCCGGTGGTGCGGTCTACAGCCCCGCAATGACCGACTTCATCTTCATGGTGAAAGACAGCTCTTACATGTTCGTCACCGGCCCCGATGTGGTCAAAACGGTGACCAATGAGGTGGTGACGGCCGAAGAACTCGGCGGGGCTTCGACCCATACGAAAAAATCCTCGGTCGCTGACGGCGCCTATGAGAACGATGTGGAAGCCATCCTTGAGACCCGCCGTCTCTTCGACTTCCTGCCGCTCAACAACCGCGAAAAAGCGCCGGTGCGTCCCTTCTTTGACGATCCGAAGCGCGTTGAGCCCAGCCTCGACAGCCTGATCCCGGACAACCCGAACCAGCCCTATGACATGAAGGAACTCATCACGAAGATCGCCGATGAAGGCGACTTCTTTGAGATCCAGAAAGATTTTGCCGGCAATATCATCACCGGATTCATCCGCATGGAAGGCCAGACCGTGGGTGTGGTGGCCAACCAGCCGATGGTTCTGGCAGGCTGCCTTGATATCGACAGCTCGCGCAAAGCGGCGCGTTTCGTGCGCTTCTGCGATGCCTTTGAGATCCCGATCCTGACGCTTGTGGACGTGCCCGGCTTCCTGCCCGGCACCTCGCAGGAATATGGCGGCGTCATCAAGCACGGCGCGAAGCTGCTCTTTGCTTATGGCGAAGCCACCGTGCCGAAAGTCACCGTCATCACCCGTAAAGCTTACGGCGGCGCTTATGACGTGATGTCGTCCAAGCACCTGCGCGGGGACTTCAACTACGCCTGGCCCACTGCAGAAATCGCAGTGATGGGCGCGAAAGGCGCGGTTGAGATCCTCTACCGCTCGGAACTGGCGGATAAAGAAAAGATCGCCGCGCGCACCAAAGATTATGAAGACCGCTTCGCCAATCCCTTCGTGGCGGCAGAGCGCGGCTTCATCGATGAGGTGATCATGCCGCAGTCGACCCGCCGCCGCGTGGCCCGCGCCTTCGCCAGCCTGCGCAACAAAAAGCTCGTGAACCCTTGGAAAAAGCACGACAATATCCCTCTCTGATCTGACAACCGAGAGGGTATTATGCGGGCAGCTGCCATTGTCTTTCTGCTGGGATCCGCCCTGCCCGTCACCGGGCAGGAGCTGATCCCCGTCCCCTCGGGACAGGCTGTGACGCTTCAGGATGTGATCCTGAACCAGCCCGGTCCCATGGGGCTCAGCGCCCGCTTCCGCTTCATCGCCCCCGCCATCGCGCGCGAGGGCGGTACCATCCCCTTTGAAACGGCCAGCGCTGATATGGAATATCTCTGCAACAGCTTTGCTCTGCCACGGGTGACGACCGGTACCGGTCCGCTGCCCGAGCAGATCATTGTGTCGCTCTCGGATATTCCGGTCACCTTCGGTGAAATCACTCCGGATGCGACTCAGTTCTTTGAGGCTTTCAGCATCGAAGGCGACGCCTGCCTCTGGGAGCAGTTCTGATGGGCGCCCGCCAGGAAGATTTCCGCCTGTCCGGTGATGCAGGGCAGCCACAGAGCGCAAATTGCGCAGGAAATGTGTGCGGGAATACCCGGTTTGGCGTTATGCTCGGCGCTGGCGGCGGCATATCCGCCGTGGTAATCATCTCTCATCCGGGTCAACAGGCCCCGGACCACCAGGATAACAGGAGCAGTCCATGTCCAAAACCGTTCGCGCCGTCGTCGCGCTGTCGCTCGTTGCTTTCATCGCTGCCTGCGCAAAAAAAGAAGAGCCGGTCTACGTCACTGAGCCGGTTCCGGCAGAACCGGTTTACACCGGCAAATACAAATAATCTGATCTCAGATTACGGCCCGCGGGCAGGCGATGGCCTGCCCGGGGTTTGGCTTCGGGCAGAGCCGCGCTTCCTGCGTATCGTTACAGGAGGCAAAACATGCTGAAACACCGTGGTTTCCCCGGGCGTCTGCCCAGCACGGATTATCAATTCGTCATCCGCCGCGCCAACCACAAAGGTGGTGCCACCAAGATCATCCGTCGCGAGCGGTACAAAGACCGTGCGAAGGCCGATCTGCGCGCAGATGAAGGCTTCCTGAAGGCCCTGTGGGACCATTTCGGCGAAGAGCCCTTTGAGCGTGGCAACCTGGATGCCGGACGCCTGTCCTGGCTTTTTGGCCGCGAAGTCGTTCCCGCAGAAGATCCGTTCGATCCCGCCTCTTATGAGGCCATGCTGAAAATCGACGTCGCCCGCGCCCGCGCCTCTTTCCCGGCTGTCTTTGAGACGCCTGCGGAAGACGCCTGGGATGATGAGGACGACTTCTACGACGACGAGGACGACGAATGACGTCTCCGGCTGCCGGTTTTCTGCACAGCGCCTCCCCGCGCCGCGCTCCGGCAGCCGGGCGCTTTTCGCGCCTCTTTGCGCACAGCTTCGTGAGCGCGCTGCGGGATCGGCGGATTTCCCCACGACGCTCTTTCTTTGGTCAGAATGACGCAGTAATCTCGCCTCAGACAACAACCTGTCGAGGCAGTCTCTCATGCGTAAATCATTCCTTCTCATTCCGGTCCTCGCTCTTGGCCTCGCCGGCTGCGTTCAGCAGCAGGGCTATGGCTACGGCAACCAGGGCTACAACAACGCACCGACCAACAGTGCAGCCGTGCGCACCGTCGGTGGTGCTGCTGCCGGCGCTCTCATCGCCGGTGCAACCGGTGGTTCGAAAACCCAGGGCGCGCTCATGGGCGCAGTCGTGGGCGGCGGTTCCTGCGCTGTCACCGGCAGCTGCTACTAAGCATTTGAACGCAGACGCCTGCGCGTCTGACGTTTCTCAATTCGGGCCTCCCGCAGCTTTGGCTGCGGGGGGTCTTTTTATTTCGTGCTCCCGCCAGAGCACACCAAGGAGGACACATGTTTGAGAAGATCCTGATCGCGAACCGGGGCGAGATTGCCTGCCGCGTGATTAAGACCGCGCGGAAAATGGGGATCAAAACGGTCGCCGTTTATTCCGATGCTGACCGCAACGCTCTGCATGTGCGGATGGCTGATGAAGCCGTCCACATCGGCCCGCCTCCGGCCAACCAGTCCTATATCGTGATCGATAAGATCATGGATGCGATCCGCCAGACCGGCGCACAGGCCGTCCACCCCGGTTACGGCTTCCTGTCCGAGCGGATGGATTTCGCCGCTGCCCTCGAAAAAGAAGGCGTGGTCTTCATCGGCCCGCCCTCGCCCGCCATTGAAGCCATGGGCGATAAGATCACCTCGAAAAAGATCGCCCAGGACGCCGGTGTGAACACCGTTCCCGGCTATATGGGTCTGATCGCCGATGCTGAGGAAGCGGTGAAGATCTCGGGCGAGATCGGCTATCCGGTGATGATCAAAGCCTCTGCCGGTGGCGGCGGCAAGGGCATGCGCATCGCCTGGAACGAGCAGGAAGCCCGCGAAGGCTTTGAGATGTCGCAGAATGAGGCGCGCAACTCCTTCGGCGACGACCGGATTTTCATCGAGAAATTCGTCACCCAGCCGCGCCACATCGAAATTCAGGTGCTCGCCGACAAACACGGCAACTGCGTCTATCTGCATGAGCGCGAATGCTCGATCCAGCGCCGCAACCAGAAGGTCATCGAAGAAGCGCCCTCGCCCTTCCTTGATGAGGCCACCCGCAAAGCCATGGGCGAGCAGGCCTGCGCGCTGGCGAAAGCCGTGGGCTATACCTCGGCGGGCACCGTGGAATTTATCGTCGACGGCAACCGAAACTTCTACTTCCTCGAGATGAACACCCGTCTGCAGGTGGAACATCCGGTCACCGAACTCATCACCGGCATCGATCTCGTGGAGATGATGATCCGCGTCGCCAATGGCGAGCCGCTGCCCTTCAAACAGGAAGATCTGAAGATCAACGGCTGGGCGATGGAGAGTCGCCTTTACGCCGAAGATCCCTACCGCAACTTCCTGCCCTCGATCGGCCGTCTGACCCGCTATCGCCCGCCGGTGGAAGGTGAGACCACCCGTGGCGGCGTGGTGCGCAATGATACCGGCGTCTATGAGGGCGGCGAGATCTCGATGTATTACGACCCGATGATCGCCAAACTCTGCACCTGGGCACCGACCCGCGCGCAGGCGATCGAGGAAATGCGCATCGCGCTCGATACCTTTGAGGTCGAAGGAATCGGTCACAACCTGCCCTTCGTGGGCGCCGTGATGGATCACCCGAAATTCGTCTCGGGCGATATCACCACCGCCTTCATCGCTGAGGAATACCCTGAGGGCTTCCAGGGCGCGACGCTGTCGGAGGCGGATCTGAAAAAGGTCGCCGCCGTGGCTGCCGCGATGAACCGCGTGGCCGAGATTCGCCGCACGAAAATCTCGGGCACCATGGACAACCACCAGCGCCGCGTTGGCGACAAATGGGTGGTGAGCCTGGCCGGTCAGGATTTCCCGGTCACCATCAAGGCCGACAGGGACGGCTCAACCGTCAGCTTTGAGGGCGGCGAAGATCTGCGCGTCACCTCGGACTGGACGCCGGGTCAGCAGCTTGCCCGCTCAGAGGTCAACGGCGAGCCGGTGGTGATCAAAACCGCCGAGATCCCGCAGGGCTTCCGCATGCGTCTGCGCGGGGCCGATCTGAAGGTCGCGGTGCGCAGCCCGCGCGCGGCGGAACTCGCGAAGCTGATGCCCGAGAAGATGCCGCCGGACACCTCGAAGTTCCTGCTCTGCCCGATGCCGGGTCTGGTCGTGAAGATCAACGTGGCCGAAGGCGATGAGGTTCAGGAGGGTCAGGCGCTGGCCACCGTCGAGGCCATGAAGATGGAAAACATCCTGCGGGCCGAACGCAAAGGCGTGGTGAAAAAGATCAACGCGGCCCCCGGCGCCAGCCTGAAGGTCGATGAAGTGATCATGGAGTTCGAATAAGCCATGGCACCTGCGCCGGATCTGATCCTGAACCCTGTCAGGACCGGCGCAGCGGGGCATCGGCCGGGGCGCGGTTCAGCGCCCCGGAAACTGCTCCAGTACTTCCTGGCGGCGCGAGGGCAGACGGTCGATGGCACGGGTGATTTCGCGCACATCCCAAGGAGAGGGTTTGCGGAACACCGGCGTCAGATCTTTGTCGAGCTGCACAACCGAAAACCCGCTCGGGCGCAGGCGGCGACGCCATTCAGAGGCGGCTGCCGGATCGGTGTCGAGAATGACCACCACGTCACGCTCGGCCAGATCGCCCAGACCTGCCTGCAGAAGATGCAGCTGGCGCTGAAACTGCGGGTTGTCGGCACTGTCGGCGAAAACCACCAGCGGCCGGGTGTTATACTGCTGTTCGCTCAGCGCTATCTCTGCGGCGGCGAAGGGTCCGGCCGGAGAGGGGACCGCAGCCGGGGCCTCAATCGGGCTCTCAACCGGAGCCTCAACCGGGGTCTCAGCGCGCAGCGGGCTGAGGCCAAGGGCGGCCAGGAAAACGAATGTGAATTTCAGCGCATGTCTCATGCTTCACACATAGGTGAGGCCTGCGCGAAACCCAAGACAATCCGGGGGTTTTCCCCGCATCTGAGTGAGGAGATCTGCCGATGACCGGGAAACTCGATCAATGGCGTCAGGTGGCAAGCAAAGAACTGAAGGGAGCGGACCCTGAGGAGAAGCTCTCGCGTGAGACGCTGGAGGGCATTCGCGTCAAGCCGCTCTACACCGAAGAGGACGTCGCCAACCTGCCGCATATGGGCAGCCTGCCCGGCATTGCGCCTTTCACCCGCGGCGTGAAGGCCACCATGTATGCAGGCCGTCCCTGGACGATCCGGCAATATGCAGGCTTCTCGACGGCAGAGGAATCGAACGCCTTTTACCGCAAAGCGCTGGCGGCCGGTCAGCAGGGCGTCTCGGTGGCCTTCGATCTGGCGACGCACCGCGGCTACGATTCGGATCACCCCCGCGTGGTGGGCGATGTGGGTAAAGCCGGTGTGGCCATCGACTCGGTCGAGGACATGAAGATCCTCTTTGACGGCATCCCGCTCGATAAAGTCTCGGTCTCGATGACGATGAACGGCGCGGTGATCCCGATTCTGGCGAATTTCATCGTCACCGGCGAAGAGCAGGGTCACGACAAATCGCTGCTCGCGGGCACCATTCAGAATGACATTCTGAAGGAATTTATGGTCCGCAACACCTATATCTATCCGCCCGAGCCTTCGATGAAGATCATCGCGGATATCATTGAGTATACTTCGAAAAACATGCCGAAGTTCAACTCGATCTCGATTTCCGGCTATCACATGCAGGAAGCGGGCGCGAACCTGGTGCAGGAGCTGGCCTTCACCCTGGCCGACGGGCGCGAATATGTCCGCGCGGCGCTGAAGGCCGGGATGAATGTCGATGACTTCGCGGGGCGTCTGTCGTTCTTCTTCGCCATCGGCATGAACTTCTTCATGGAAGCCGCCAAACTGCGGGCCGCGCGACTGCTCTGGCACCGCATCATGTCCGAATTTGAGCCGAAGAAGCAGGGCTCGCTGATGCTGCGGACGCACTGCCAGACCTCGGGCGTCTCGCTCCAGGAGCAGGACCCCTATAACAACGTCATCCGCACCGCCTATGAGGCCATGGCGGCAGCGCTTGGCGGCACGCAATCGCTGCACACCAACGCGCTTGATGAAGCGATTGCGCTGCCGACGGAATTTTCCGCCCGCATCGCCCGCAACACCCAGCTGATCCTGCAGGAAGAAACCGGCATCACCAATGTCGTCGATCCGCTGGCGGGTTCCTATTACGTCGAAAGCCTGACGGCGGAGCTGGCTGAGAAAGCCTGGGCGCTGATCGAAGAGATCGAAGAGATGGGCGGCATGACCAAGGCCGTGGCCTCGGGCATGCCCAAGCTCAGGATTGAAGAAACCGCCGCGCGCCGTCAGGCGATGATTGACCGCGGCGAGGAAGTGATCGTCGGCGTCAACAAATACCGCAAAGACAAAGAAGACCCGATCGATATTCTCGAAATCGACAACCAGAAGGTTCGTGAAAGCCAGATTGCGCGCCTCGAGCAGGTTCGCGCCAGCCGCGATGAGGCGAAATGCCAGGCCGCGCTGCTGGAGCTTGGCCGCCGCACCGTTGAGGGCGGTAACCTTCTGGAGGCCGCCGTCGAATGCGCCCGCGCGCGCGCGACGGTGGGTGAGATTTCGCTGGCTATGGAAGGCACCTTCGGGCGCCATCGTGCAGAGGTGAAGACTTTGGCAGGTGTTTACGGTGCCGCCTATGAAGGCGACGAAGGCTTCGCGGCCATTCAGAAAGACGTGGAAGACTTTGCAGCCGAAGAGGGCCGCCGCCCGCGGATGCTGGTGGTGAAAATGGGCCAGGACGGCCATGACCGCGGCGCAAAAGTCATCGCCACGGCCTTTGCCGATATCGGCTTTGACGTTGACGTGGGCCCGCTCTTCCAGACCCCGGAAGAGGCGGCGCAGGATGCGATCGACAATGACGTTCATGTCGTCGGCATCTCTTCTCAGGCAGCGGGCCATAAGACCCTTGCGCCGAAACTCATTGAGGCGCTTGAGGCCGCAGGCGCGGGGGAGATCCTGGTGATCTGCGGCGGCGTGATCCCGCAGCAGGATTACCAGTATCTCTATGACCGCGGGGTGAAGGCGATCTTTGGTCCGGGCACCAATATCCCGGATGCGGCCCGTGATGTGCTGAAGCTGATCCGCGCCGCGCGGGGCTGAGCTGCCCGAAAACCCGGCAGAGCGCCGCCCCCCGGGGTGGCGCTTCGCTTTTTCCCCCAAGGCCCCTTGTGGCCGGAAAGCGACCGCGCCACTCTCAGGCGCGACAGCAGGAGCCTGAACCCTATGCTCAGACCGGATCATCTGGTGATCTCTGCCGAGACGCTCGCGGGCGCCGCAGAGCCGCTGGCGAAGCTTTTTGGTGCCGAATTTGCGCCCGGCGGGCAGCATCCGCTGATGGGCACACACAACCGCCTGCTGTCGCTGGGCCCCGGGGAATATCTGGAACTCATTGCCATTGATCCCGAGGCCCCGCAGCCTGCGCAGCCACGCTGGTTCAACCTTGATCATTTCCGGGGGGGGCCGCGCCTCAGCCACTGGGTCTGCCGCTGTGAGGATCTGGCGGACACCCTGGCCATGGCCCCTGACGGGGCGGGGCGCGTTGCGGCCCTCAGCCGGGGGGATCTCCGCTGGCAGATGGCGGTGACCGACAGCGGCACCCTGCCCTTTGACGACACCTTTCCCGCGCTGATTTCCTGGGAGGGCGAGGCCCATCCGGCCAGACGCCTGCCCGATCACGGCATCCGCCTGCAGGCTTTGCAGATTTTTCACCCCGATGCCGATGAATTACGCGCTGTGCTCACCCCGCTGATGCAGGAGCCGCGCCTGTCTGTTCTGCAGGGCCCGCCCGGCCTGAGCGCTCATTTCACCACCCCTCACGGAGAGATTCGCCTTTGATCCGCCCTGCCCGTTCCGATGATGCCGCGAAGATCCTTGAGTTCTGGAACCCGCTGATCCGCGACACCCTGGTGACCTTTAATCCCCAGGAGAAAACCGTGACCGAGCTTCAGGCCTCTATCCGCGATAAGGCGGTGCTGGGGCATGGGTTTCTGGTCTGGGATGAGGGCGGCGCGATCCTTGGCTTTGCCAGCTACACCCAGTTCCGCGGCGGCGAGGGCTATCGCCGCGCGATGGAGCATACGATCATCCTTGCCCCCGGGGCCCATGGCCGGGGCATCGGTCGCCGCCTGATGGCAGCTCTCGAAGATCATGCCCGCAGCCGTGGCCATCACATCATGGTTGCCGGTGTCTCAGGCGGCAATCCGGCAGGCCGCGCCTTCCACGCCGCCATCGGCTACCTTGAGGCGGGGATCATGCGCGAGGCCGGGTTCAAATTCGGCTCCTACCATGATTTGATCCTGATGCAGAAAATTCTGAACTGACAGTCTGCGGGGGGCACAGTAAGATGCCCTCATGTCACTCTGGACCCGTATCTCCGATGCCCTCGCAGCTCTCGCCAATGGCGAAGGGCTGACTGCTGTTTTCGACCGCCTGCGCACCCCGCCTGAGCGCACGGTGGCTTTCACCATCGCCATCATCGCGCTTGGTGCGAAAATGGCCAAGGCGGACGGGGAAGTCACCCGCGATGAAGTCTCGGCCTTTCGCCGCATCTTTACCATTCCGCCCGGCGAGGAGGCGAATGCCGCGCGTGTGTTCAACCTCGCCCGTCAGGATGTGGCAGGTTTTGAGGCCTATGCCCGCAAGATTGCCGCGATGTTCAAAGGCGACCGCGAGACGCTGATGAACATCATGGAGGGGCTGTTTCATGTGGCGCTCGCCGATGGCGATTATCACGCGCTGGAAAATGAATTTCTCGACGAGGTTGCGCGCATTTTCGGGCTCAGCGCCACCTGCGTGCGCGGGCTGAAAGAGCGCCTGGTGCCGGATCTTCCGCATGATCCTTATGACATTCTCGATGTCTCGCCTGAGGCCACGCTGAGCGAGATCCGGGCTGCCTGGAAAGCCGCCGTGCGCGCCAATCATCCCGACCGCCTGGTGGCCCGCGGCATCCCCCCCGAGGCCGTGCGCCTGGCCGAAGAGCGCCTGATCGCCGTCAACGCCGCCTGGGAAGAGATCGAGCGCGCCCGCGCGGCCTGAGCCACGAGGAAGCGAGTGCCCTCTCTCAGGGGGGCAGCCTGTCCTCACCGGGCCATCGACGGGCCGATCACATCCCGGTGACGCAGCATCTGCCCGCGTGACGCACCTGCGCCGGGGTGGCAGAGTGGAGCGATGATGAGAGCCCTCGCCCTGTCCCTGAGCCTTCTTGCCGCGCCGCTTGCAGCGCAGGAGCCGCCCTCGCCGCCGCCTTCGGCTGAAGAAGGGTTTGACCTTCTTGGCCGCGGCGCACGCAGCCTTCTGCAAAGCCTGATGGGTGAGCTTGATCCCGCACTGCGACAGATGCAGGAGGGGATGCAGGGGCTTGGCCCCATGCTGCGCGATCTCGCAGCCCTTCTGGGCGATGTGCAGCACTATGAGGCGCCGGAGCGTCTGCCCAACGGCGATGTGCTGATCCGGCGCAGGCCCAATGCGCCGCCGCCCCCTGACCTGCCCGAAGCCTCCGGCGGGCCGGGACTCACGCCCGCACCTGACGGATCAATCGACCTTTAACCCCCGGCGGAGATGATCCGGAACACGCAGGGATCCGTCACCAGTTCAGGCGGCGTCAGGCAAAGCCCCTGGGCGACCTGCCAGGCGGCGAGGACTTTGGGCACATAGGCCCGCGTCTCGGCATAGGGCGGGACACCGTCATTTTTTCGCACCGCCCCTTCACCGGCATTATAAGCCGCGAGGGCCAGCACCGGGTCCGAATCAAATTCTTTCAAAAGCCAGTCGAGATAGGCCACGCCGCCTTTGATGTTTTGCTGCGGATCCGTGCTGTCAGAGACGCCAAAGCGCTCGGCCGTGGCGGGGATCAGCTGCATCAGCCCCACGGCCCCTGCGGAACTGACCGCCTCGGCCCGGCCGCCGCTTTCGACCCCCATGACCGCCAGAACCAGGGCCGGGGAGACCCGGGTCCCGATGGTCGCCCGCAGAATATGCGTGCCATAGGCTCCGGCCATCTCCTGCATCGTCTGCATTCTGGGCGCCGGGACGATGCTGCCCCCCGGCCCCTTGCCCAGCATCTCAAGCGCACGGGCAAAGCGGTCGCTGCGATCGTTCAGCACGGGGGAGACCGCCTCCCAGTACCAGTCGAAAAGCCCCGGTGCCGATGGCTTGGCAGGACCCGCCGGCGGAGCCGAAGCGGCAACCGGATCCGGGCGCGCTGCCGGAACGGCCATCAGCCGCGCCTGCTCCGCCGGGTCGATCTGCACAAGGCGGCGTGCCTCTCCCGGCGCAGGGGGGCGGATGCGGCGGAAGGTGAAATCCGCCCGGGCCTCTGTGCCTTCGGCCTGCGCCACAGGTGCGGGCACCCCCGGCACCACCAGCGCGGAGAGCCAGACCAGGGCTGTCACATATCTGAGTCGTCGCATCGCCTGCCCTGCCTGTTCCCCGGCCTTTGCCAGAGCCTGCCAGAGTTTCACGCCCGGGCCCAGAGCCCCGCCGAAATCGCGCCAGAACTGTATCAAATCGGGCCAATTGGCCTGGTTTTGCCCGAATACCGATAATGTGATCAATAATTATTTAGTAAAAACAGTATGTTGAACAAATTAAAGAAAAATGAATGCCCCCTGGAAATACCCAAAGGCGGCCCAGATCATGCCACGATTCAGGGGCTATATAAGCTCATGCCAACGAGGAAGGCGGGACGAAAGGAACCCGCCGGAGACGAAAGCGAAGAGATTAACCCGGCTCACGACCCTGCCAGAGCGGCAGCCAGGAGCCGCCCTGAACACAAACAACATCACCTGTTTAACCGGAGCACTGCTATGAAACTCGCAAACATCCTGAACAAATTCCGCAACGACGAATCGGGCGCTGTGACTGTTGACTGGGTTGTTCTGACCGCTGCCATCGTCGGCCTGGGCGTGCTGGTCGTGACCCAGATCTCGGGCGCCATCGGTGAAGTGACTGCCGACATGGCCAAGGCGATTGGCGATACCGAGACCGGTACCACCACAGCATTCGACGACGGCTTTGAAAAAGGCGGCCAATAAAGCAAACCCGCTCAGCACCGCTTCGCAGGTTGTTTCGAAAGCGGGATGCTCATGTTAGGTCGGCCTGAGGCTGCACCCCAGGTGCAGCCTCAGTTTCGTTGAAGCCTTTGATTTTTTCCCGGATCCGGTCTGCGGCTGAAGGACGTGAGAGGACGAAAGAATGCTCGTGAAATTCCGGCAGAAACTTGTGCAATGGGCCCGGGATGAGTCCGGCGTTGCGACGGTGGACTTTGTTTTGCTCTCCGCTCTGGTCATCGGACTTGCGGTGCTGGTAATGCTGCCCTTCGCAGATGCAGTCATCCTCTTCGCCGAAAACCTCAGCTCGAGGGTCAGCGAAAGCGGGGCGTCGGAATGACCACCCCCGGCCATCTGCCGTCTGAAGCCGTAACGGAGTGAGCATGCGCAATATTTTTCCCCTTGTTCTGGTCCTGGGCCTCGCGCTTGCGGGCTTTGCTGCCTGGAAAACCGCGCAGTTCATCAACCAAAGCCAGCAGCGCGAGCAGGCGGCGCTGAAACAGGTGGTCCCCACCGTCAATGTCTTTGTCGCCAATAAGGCCCTGCCCTTTGGTCATATTCTGACGAAAAACGATCTGCGTCTGATCGCCTGGCCCGCCAATTCGGTGCCGGAAAACGCCTTTACCGATTACAAAGTTCTCTTCCCCGAAGATAAGCCGCAGACCCGAACGGTCGTGCGCCAGATGGAGAAGTTTGAGCCGATTCTCGTCAGCAAAGTCAGCGCCCCGGGTGAAGACGGCGGGCTGAACACGCGCCTCTCGCGCGGTATGCGTGCCTTCACCATTCAGGTGGATGCCGTCTCGGGCGTGGCAGGCCTCGTGCGGATCGGCGACCGGGTCGATGTCTATTGGACCGGCAACAGCGCCGGGCTGACGGATGATGTCTCCGGCCAGTTTACCAAGATTATCGAAACCGGAATCACGGTGATCGCGCTGGACCAGCGTTCTGAAGATACCGGCGGATCGAAGGCGGCTGTGGCGCGCACCATCACGGTTGAGGCCACGCCGCAGCAGGTGGCACGTCTCGCTCAGGCGCAGGTCACGGGGCGGTTGAACCTGGCGCTGATGGGCGTGGCTGAGGATGGCGCTCCCGAAGTGGTGGATGTGGACCGCCGCTCTCTCATCGGCGCAGAGCGCCCGAGTGAGCGCGCCGCACCCGAGGTCGAAAAGGTCTGCACAATCAAAACCCGGCGCGGGGCGGATGTGGTGGAAATCCCGATCCCCTGCACCAACTGACGTTTTAAAAAAGCGCCCCACGGGGCGCTTTTTTTATGTCAGCGGAAGTGCTTGGAGAGTTTGAGGCCCTGCCCCTGATAATTCGACGCAATGCCCTGACCGTAAAGCACATCCGGCACTTCGCGCATCTTTTCATAGACCAGACGCCCCACCACCTGACCGTGCTCAAGCACGAAGGGCGCTTCGTGACAGCGCACCTCAAGCACACCGCGCGACCCCGCCCCACCGGCAGCGGCATGGCCAAACCCCGGATCGAAGAAGCCTGCGTAATGCACGCGGAATTCACCGACCATGGCGATATAGGGGGCCATTTCCGCGGCATGATCGGGGGGAATGGTCACCGCTTCACGGCTGACCAGGATGTAAAACGCACCCGGATCAAGAATGATACGCCCGTCGCGGGTGCGGATCTCTTCCCAGAAGTCTGCCGGATCATAAGCGCCGATGCGGTCCAGATCGATCACACCGGTATGGGGTTTGGCCCGGTAGCCGACCAGATCGCCCTCAGCGGGCTTCAGATCGACCGAGAAGCCCAGACCCGCCGAGATCACCGGCTCACCATCCACAAGCGGCGTCGCCGCATGCAGAGCGCGCAGAGCCTCATCACTCAGTTGCGCCTCACCCTGACGCAGGCGCAGCTGATTGAGCCGCATGCCCGGTCGCACCAGCACCGAGAAGCTGCGCGGACAGATCTCGGCGTAAAGCGGACCGGTGTAGCCCTCAGGGATCCGGTCAAATTCGGTGCCCTGATCAATGATCGTCCGGGTCAGCAGATCGAGACGTCCGGTGGAGCTTTTGGCGTTGGCAACCGCAGACACCCCCTCGGGCAGCGCGAGAGATTCCATAAGCGGCACCAGATAGACGCAGCCCTTCTCCAGCACCGCACCTTCCGAGAGATCAATCCGGTGCATGCCGAATTCTGAGATCCGCTCTGTGACCGTGCGCCCCTTGCCCGCAAGGAAAGACGCCCGCACGCGGTAAGCCACGGTCCCGAGCCGCAGATCAAGGCTGGCCGGCTGCACCTGACCGGGCGCCAGCGGGGCGTCGAGCGAAATTGCGCCAGCCGCGATCAGCTCACGGATCACCTGCGCGGGAAGCACACCTTCAGCCATCATACCCTCAGTTCGGAGACATTTGCCGGAAATGAAAAAAGCCCGCACTGCAGAAATCTGCAGGCGGGCCTTTTACAGTGGTCGGGCCGGTGAGATTCGAACTCACGACCTTCCGCCCCCCAGACGGACGCGCTAACCAGGCTGCGCCACGGCCCGACGAGGAGGATATGTAGCGAATTCTGCGGCAGCGGCAAGAGGCAAAATTCATTTTTTTGCTTATTGACCAGGACTTTGCGAAATCAGTTCCCGCAGGGCCCGCAGATCCGCCGCAATGACCGCCACCTGAGCCTGCGCACCCGGCCGCAATCCGCCCAGCCGCGCCCGACGCAGCAGCGCTGCAACATCCCTGCCCTCGCTGGCCGGCAGGCGCCCCAAAGCGGCCGTCATGCTCTGTGCCGGGGCCTGTGTCATCTCCGTCTCCGCTGTCGTGTGGCCTGCCGTCTCCGGCGCGGCGATGACCGCGGCTTCGGCTTCGGCTTCGGCTTCGGCTTCGGCTTCGGCTTCGGCTTCGGCTTCGGCTTCGGCTTCGGCGAATGAGGCTGGCGGCGCGGCTGACCAGGTCAAGCCCTGAAACGGCGGCGGAACGAAATCGCCGCCGGCGTGAAAGCCCTCAGGGGCTTCACCAAAACCCGCAGACATCGCCACACCCGAAGTCGCCGCCCGTGCAACCGAGGGCATGGCAACAGGGCCGGGCCAGGCCAGCACATCGGCCATAGGAACCGGCTCTTCCGCTTTCGGACGAATAATGGTGACGGGGCGACGGGCTTCTTCCTGCCATTCGGCCTCAGCCTCAAGGCCAAGCCCTTCGGCTGCCAGCGAGCAGACATGCCGCACGCCCTGCTCACGCAGAATGCGCTGAACGCCGCGAATCGTCATGCCCTGATCGTGCAGCAACAGACGGATGCCAGACAACAGAGCAACATCGGTGGGGCGGTAATACCGCCGGCCACCCGCTCTTTTTACAGGGCGGATCTGGGGGAAACGTGTCTCCCAGAACCGCAGGACATGCGCCGGAACGTCGAGGATCCCGGCAACTTCGCTGATTGTCCGGAATGCCTCGGGGGATTTCTCCATCCGCCCTTAGCCTTTCAACTGGCCGAGCCCGCCGCGACCCGGTCTTTCATCAGATGAGACGGCCGGAAAGACAGCACGCGGCGCGGGCTGATCGGCACTTCCTCACCGGTCTTGGGATTGCGGCCCACCCGGGCCGCTTTGTCCCGGACCGAGAAGGTACCGAAAGAAGAGATCTTCACGGTCTCCCCTTCCACCAGCGCGTCAGAGACATGTTTCAGCACAGCTTCAACCAGTTGTGCAGATTCGTTACGGGACAAACCCACTTCGCGGAACACCGCTTCGCTGAGATCCATCCGTGTCAGAGTCTTATCACTCATATCAACCCCCCGGGACTGTGTCACCAGATTGGCGGCACCAGGGGGGTGTGTCAACAGAAAGCCTCTGCGCTCAGGCGCTTACCAGCGAAGAACCACCGCACCCCAGGCCAGACCGCCGCCAATCGCCTCAGTGACGACCAGATCACCCTGCCGGATCTTGCCTTCAGCCTTGCCGACCGAGAGCGCCAGGGGAATCGAGGCGGCCGAGGTATTGCCGTGATCCTGAACGGTCACGATCACCTTATCCATGCCCAGACCCATCTTGCGGGCCGTGCCCTCAATGATGCGGATATTGGCCTGATGCGGCACGATCCAGTCGACGTCCTCTGCGGTCAGATCGGCTTTTTCCAGCGCGGTTTTCGCGGTTGAAGCCAGCTTTTCGACCGCATGGCGGAAGACTTCTTTGCCTTCCATACGCAGATGACCGACCACACCGGTCGAAACGCCGCCATCAACGTGCAAAATGCCCTTCTGGCGACCGTCTGAGTTCAGATCGACCGAGAGAACACCCCGATCCTCCGTGGTGCCCGACAGCTCCTGAGCTTCAAGGATCAGCGCGCCGGCGCCATCCCCGAACAGCACGCAGGTGGTCCGGTCGGTCCAGTCCATCAGCCTCGAGAACGTCTCAGCGCCGATCACCATAACCCGTTTGGCCACGCCACCCCGGATCAGAGCATCGGCATTGCCAAGCGCAAAAATGAAGCCCGCACAAACGGCCTGCACGTCAAAGGCAAAGCCTTTGGTCATGCCCAGCCCGGCCTGAACCATGGTGGCTGCCGAGGGAAAGGTGAAATCGGCAGTCGAGGTCGCAACGATGATCGCGTCGATATCATCCGCCGTCAGCCCGGCATCCGCGAGTGCGGCATTGCCCGCGCGAATCGCCAGATCCGACGTGGTCTGACCCTCTGCCGCGAAATGCCGCCGCTCGATCCCGGAGCGCGAGACGATCCATTCATTGGAGGTCTCGACAATCTCCTCGAACCAGCTGTTGGGCACTACGCGTTCGGGCAGATAATGCCCCACGCCCCTGACGACGGCACGAATAGTCATATCAGTTCGAGGCTCCTTCCCCATCGGAGGCCGCATCCTGCCCTGCTGCTGCTGCGGGCGCAACCTGCGCCGCGATCCGGCCGGTAAAGTCCTCGCGCGCAAGCTGGCAGGCCAGCGAGATCGCCGCCGCCACACCGGTCGCATCCGAGGAGCCGTGGGATTTCACCACAGCGCCGTTCAGCCCCAGAAAGACCCCGCCGTTGACGCGGCGCGGATCAATCCGCAGCTGCATCTTCTTCAGCGAAGACATCGCCAGCAGGGCGCCGACTTTCGACAGCAGGGTGGATCTGAGCGTGCTTTTCAGCACCTCTCCGACAAATTTCGCAGTGCCCTCACCGGTTTTGAGAGCGATATTCCCGGAGAACCCGTCGGTCACGATGACATCCACCCGGTCACCGGGGATGTCACCGCCCTCAACGAATCCCTCAAAGCTGAAAGCACCGTCCTCCGAGGCTTCCTGCACCAGCTCATAGGCGGTGCGCATCTCGGGGCGGCCTTTGTGCTCTTCGGTGCCGACGTTCAAAAGCCCCACACGCGGAACATCCAGCGACAGCGCTGTGCGGGCATAGGCAGCCCCCATCCGCGCATATTGCAAAAGATCTTCCGGATCGGCTTTCACATCGGCGCCCACGTCGAGCATGACGTTGAAACCCGCCTGATTGCGCGAGGGCCAGAGGCAGGCGATCGCCGGACGGGTCACACCGCGCAGGCGGCGCAGGCGGATCATGCTAACCGCCATCAGCGCGCCGGTATTGCCGCAGGAGACGGCAACCTGGGCCTCTTTCAGACGCACCGCCTCGATGCAGGACCACATCGAGGTGTCCTGACCGCTGCGCATGATCTGAGACGGCTTGTCGTGCATCGTGACAGCCCGCACCGCATGGCGCAGGGTCACGACAGACGAAAGACTCCGCTTCTGATCCAGAAGCGGAGTCAGCACGGCCTGGTCGCCATGCAGAATAAATCGGGCATCAGGATGCTCTGCCGCGGCAAGCTCAAGCCCGCCAATCACAGCCTCAGGGCCGCGATCACCACCCATGGCGTCGACCGAAATCACGAGCTGTTGCAGGTTCGTCGCCGATGCAACAGGGGCGCGCGGGTCCGGTCGGCTCTGGGTCATGACAGAGATTCAGATACCAGACGCAGCCTTAAGCTGCGTCCTCATCGGTGTCGACTGCAGCGGTCGCAACGATTTCACGCGAGTCGTAGTGACCGCATGCGCCGCAGACGTGGTGCGGGCGCTTCAGCTCACCGCAGTTGCTGCACTCGTTCGGGTTCGCTGCCACCAGAGCGTCATGCGCACGACGCATGTTGCGACGCGAACGGGTGACTCGGTTCTGCGGAACTGCCATTTTATCAACCTCGGGCTTGTCGGGGACACGCCCCTGAATCTGTTGCGTAAATCGTGCCGAGCCCCGGATTCGCAGGGCGTCGGCATGACATGTCTTGCGAAGCGCGGAAAATAGACAGTTTCCGGCCGGGCGCAAGACCTTTCGAGTGCTTATTTTTCCAGCTTCGCCTTCAGCGCTGCAAGTGCGGCAAAAGGCTTCACCTTTTCCTCTTCAATCGGCTCTGCACCGGGCGGAACCGCCTGAAGAACCACCGTCTCTGCCCCTGCAGCCCGCGGGTAATCCGGAAGCGCCAGCGCCAGCGCCTCGATCAGCACGGCATCGAGATCGATCGCATCGGGCAGCGGCTCGCGGGTGTCGTCCTCGGGCATCTCGGCTTCTTCGGCATCGGGATATTCCATGCCGGCCACATAATGACGCTCAACCGGAACTTTGATCTTTGCCGGGACCGGCGCAAGGGTCACCACACAGGACTGCACCACATCGGCCTCAAGCTGCGCGATCAGCGAGACATCCTCGCGCCCGGCCGGGGCCAGCTCGCCTTTGAAGGTCAGATCTTTGATCGCCTGCAGCCCGAGTTCTTCAGCCAGCGCCGCGAGCCCCGGTTTGCCCGGACGGATTTTAAAGCTGCGTTTGCGGTTGCCGGTCAGCTCGGCTGTGCGGATGCGGTTGGACCGGATCTCTTCTGCGGCCATGGCGCTCTCCTTCAGCAATGCGCGTGTCGGAACTTGAACGACACGCAGGGTTTCTGTAAGCCGGATAGGCAGCAGAGAGAGTCAAGGCAAGAGGACACGATGGCAAGGGCATTTCCGGCTGTGCGGATGGCACTGGCAGCAATCGTGATCGGCGCGCTTGGCGCCTGCACGACCTCGGTGCGCAACCACGGCTTTACGCCGGGCGATGAAGATCTCTCGACCATTCAGATCGGCAAGGACACCCGCGCGACCGTCGGCAATAAAGTCGGCCGTCCCTCGATCGGTGGTCTGATGGCAGACAGCGGCTGGTATTACGTGCAGAGCCGCTGGGAAAGCCGCGGCCCGCTCGCACCGAAAGAATCCGATCGTCAGGTCCTGGCAATCAGCTTTGACGCTCAGGGCCGGGTCGAACAGATTGAGCGCTTTGGCCTTGAACAGGGCCGTGTGGTCACGCTTTCGCGCCGTGTAACCGACAATGGCGTCACCAAATCGGGCTTTGTGGCGCAGATGCTGGGCAATGTGGGTCGTTTCAACCCCGGCCAGTTCTTCGACGACGGCAGCCGTCGCGGCCGCCTGTAACGCCCCGTATCGCTTTCGGATCGCCGCAGCGCGTCCCGCTCACACCGCCCCTCGGGGCGGTGTTTTCATTCGGCGGCCAGCCGCAGCCTTACACCCGCCCGAACGCAAACCGCCGCCCCGAGGGGCGGCGGCAGTTCGGCAAAACGGCAGCGGTCAGCCTCAGCCCCGCGCTTCAAACCAGGCCTTCAGGCGCCGCAGACCTTCAGCGATATCTTCCGTCGCCCGCGCATAAGAGAATCGCAGCGTCTGCAATCCGCGCTCCGGATCGAAGTCGAGACCCGGCGTCACCGCCACCCCGGCTTTTTCGAGAATCTCGGCCGCAAGCTCCCGGCTGTCTTCTGTCAGATCCGAGACATCGGCATAGATAAAGAAGGCCCCGTCCGGCGGCGCGATCTTCGGGAAACCCGCTTTCGGCAGGCCCTCCAGCATCAACCGGCGGTTTTCCGCGTAGACGGCGCGGTTGGCTTCCAGCTCCTCAATGCAGTCAAGCGCGGCAAGTGCCGCGATCTGGCTGGCATGGGGCGGGCAGATGAACATGTTCTGCGCAAGGCGCTCAATGCGGCGCACCAGATCCTCCGGCACCACCATCCAGCCGATGCGCCAGCCGGTCATCGAGAAGTATTTTGAGAAGCTGTTGATGACGACCACATCATCGGTGACTTCCAGGGCCGAAACCCCGCGCCCTTCATAATGCAGCCCGTGATAGATCTCATCCGAGATGAAGGTGATGCCCTTCGCGGCGCAGGCGTCGGCAATCTCTTTCAGTTCGGCATGGCCCAGCATGGTGCCGGTGGGATTGCCGGGGCTGGCCACGATCAGACCCTCAAGATCATCGGGCAGCATCGCGCCGGTGGGCTGGAAGCGGGTCGCCTCAGTGGTCTGCATACCCACCGGATCAAGCGAGAGCGCCTTCATGATATGGCGGTAGCTGGGATAACCCGGCAGACCAAGGCCCACCTTATCGCCCGCATCAAAAAGCGCGGTAAAGGCCAGGACAAAGGCCGCCGAAGAGCCTGCGGTGACGATCACCCGCTCGGGGTTCAGATCGACGCCATACCAGGTCTTATAAAGCTTCGCGATGCCGGCACGCAGTTCGGGCAGTCCGAGGGCCACCGTATAGCCAAGCGCATCTTCCGACATCGCTTTGGTCAGCGCGTCGCGCGCGGCAGCAGGGGCGGGCGTGCCCGGCTGTCCCACTTCCATATGAATGATTGAGCGTCCGGCGGCTTCGGCCTGACGCGCTTTTTCCATGACATCCATCACAATGAACGGATCGACATCACCCCGGCTTGAAACCCGCATCATTCCCCCTATGGTTCTCACGCGACGCCCTCGTCTTGCCCGCTTTGCGGTTTGGGTCAAGGGCTCTGACCTGCCAAGACGCCGGGACGCCGGCCCCTTCCCGGAGACGTGATATGCGCTTTCTCACCGCCGCCGCCCTGAGCCTGGGGCTGGCCGCCCCGGCTTCTGCCCTTGATCTCTCCGCGATGTCCGAAGCTGAGCGCACGGCCTTTGGCGCGGCGGTCCGCGGCTATCTGCTGGAAAATCCGGAAGTTCTGATGGAGGCCATCGGCGTGCTGGAGCAGCGCCAGCAGGAAGCCCAGGCCATGGGCGAGACCGAGTTTCTGCGCGCCAATGCCGATACCATCTTCAATAACCCCGCCGACTGGGCAGGTGGCAACCCTGAGGGCGATCTGACCCTTGTGGAATTTGTCGACTACCGTTGCGGCTATTGCCGCAAGGCCTGGACCGAGGTGGAAGAGCTGGTCCGCAGCGACGGCAATATCAGGCTCGTCATGAAAGAATTCCCGATCCTCGGAGAGGATTCGCTGGCCTCGTCGAAATTCGCGATCGCGGCGCGGAATCTGGGCGGGGATGAAGTCTATAAAAAGGCCCATGACGCGCTGATCTCGCTGAAAGGTCCGGCCAATGAGGCGGCCCTCTCCGGCCTCGCGAAAGAGATCGGCCTTGCCTGGGATGAGGTGAAACCCGCCATGGAAGCGCCTGAGACGCTGGCCGTGATCGGTGCGAACCAGCAGCTGGCCTCGTCTTTGCAGATCAACGGCACGCCCACTTTCATCCTGCGCGAGACCATGCTGCGCGGCTATGTACCGCTTGACGGCATGCGCCAGATCGTGAGCCAGCAGCGCGAAGCGGCAAAAGCGGCAGACTGAACAGAGCGGCGGCGGGGCGGCGGACGATTCGCCGCCCCTGCCCGCCGGGCCCCGTCAGCCAGCGCCGGTCTAAGTCAGCACGAAGCCCGCGGCCCCTCACCCGGGCGTGATGGGTTGTTTGCGATAACACCCTCAGAACCCGGGCTTTGTGCCTTCACGGGTGGGAAAAACCCGTGTATCGCAGCCCAAACGTTTCCCACGGAGGCATTCCATGACCATCACTCTCGGCATCAACGGTTTCGGCCGCATCGGGCGCTGCACGCTGGCGCATATCATCGAAGCAGCCCGCGAAGATGTGAAAGTGGTTGCCATGAACGCAACCGGGCCGGTGGAAACCAACGCGCATCTGCTGAAATACGACAGCGTGCACGGCCGTTTCGCCGGCAATATCACCATCGGTGAGGGCACCATGGATGTGGGTCAGGGCCCGATCCGCATGATGTCGACCTATAACCCGGAAGAGCTGGACTGGACCGGTGTCGACATCGTTCTGGAATGCTCGGGCAAGTTCAATGACCGCTCGAAAGCCGCCGTTCACCTGAACCACGGCGCAAAGCGCGTGCTGGTCTCGGCTCCGGCGAAAAAGGCCGATCTGACCGTGGTTTACGGCGTCAACCATGACGCGCTGACCGCCGATCACCTGGTCATCTCGAACGCATCCTGCACCACCAACTGCCTCGCACCGCTGGCAAAAGTTCTGCATGAAGCCGTGGGCATCGAGTCCGGCATCATGACCACGATCCACTCCTATACCGGTGACCAGCCGACGCTTGATCGTCGTCACTCGGATCTCTACCGCGCCCGTGCGGCCGCGATGTCGATGATCCCGACCACCACCGGTGCGGCAAAAGCCATCGGCGAAGTGCTGCCCTCGCTGGCCGGAAAGCTGGACGGTTCGGCCATCCGCGTGCCGACCCCGAATGTCTCCTGCGTGGATCTGACCTTCTTTGCGGGCAAAGACGTCACCGTTGAAGACATCAATGAGATCGTCCGCGAAGCCGCTGCCGGTCCGCTGAAAGGCATTCTGGGCTATGACCCCGAGCCGAAAGTCTCGATCGACTTCAACCACACCACCGAATCCTCGACCTTCGCGCCGGATCAGACCCGTGTGGTCGGCAAGCGCATGGTGCGCGTGCTCTCGTGGTACGACAACGAGTGGGGCTTCTCGGCGCGTATGGCCGATGTCGCCGCCGCCATGGGCAAACTGCTCTGAGCACTACCGAAATTCTGAAAAGGCGCCCTTCGGGGCGCCTTTTTGATTGGATAACGACGATGGTATAGGCTGTCGCCCGATGTCCCCTTTTAAGGAGCCCTCCCGTGACCAACCGGCTGGCGCTGATCCTTCTTGCTGTTATCGCTGCGGGCATCCTGCTCGACAGCCTTTTAGGAACCGGACTGACGCGAGGGGTTTTGCGCCGCCTCGTCGATCTGGTGGAATGGCTGATCTTCTGGCGCTGAGGCACCGCGCGGGCCTGCCCCTGGCGGATCGTAACGGCGCGCGGACATAGGATCGGGGGCGCCCTTCTGACGGGGCGCACTCCCCGCCATTCGGGGGACAGCGAAGAACCGGAACCTATTTCAGAACAGCCGAGAGAGGCGCGGGGGTGAGTGAGGCGGCACGGGCCGACAGCGACCAGCTCATCAGCGCTTCGATCGTCGCCGGGTCCAGCCGCCCGAAGACCAGCGCCCGCCCGTCCTGCTGCGCTTTAAAGGCAGCCCGGTCCAGCGCGCGGGTCATCACCGGGCCGCTGTCATCGCGCCCGCTCAGATCGCGGTAGATGGTGGCCGCAGCCAGCCCTTCGCGCCGCGCGACCTGATCGGCGGCATTGAGCCCCTGATCCCAGGTCACCAGACCAAAGCCCCGCGCCGCCAGCGCAGGCACAACAGCCGCCGCTGCCATCCGGTCGCT
Source organism: Falsigemmobacter intermedius (assembly GCF_004054105.1). Taxonomy (GTDB): domain Bacteria; phylum Pseudomonadota; class Alphaproteobacteria; order Rhodobacterales; family Rhodobacteraceae; genus Wagnerdoeblera; species Wagnerdoeblera intermedia. The sequence goes on along the minus strand of NZ_SBLC01000009.1, from coordinate 26,233 downwards.
TTGCAGCGCACTTCCCGCCGTCGGAGCCACGAGCGCCAGGGCCTGAGGGATGGCTTTCACCATAGCCTCAACCGCAATCTCTCCGTCGCTGCCTTTCGCCCCGGCGGCGATGCCCCCGGCCAGCAGGGCCACCTCCTGCCCCGCAGCGCGCCAGAGCGCTGCACGCTCAGGCGCCTCAGCCGCAGCGGGATCCACCACCAGCGTCAGCGGCAGCTTTGAGGCAGCCACCGTGGCCAGATCCGCTGTTGCGATTGCGCCATCATCAAGCAGCAGAACGGCGAAAGGCGGGCGGCCCGACGGGTTGGCAAAGCTGCGCGCATTGCGCGTCATGGCATCCGCCAAGGGCTGTGTTTCATCAAGGATCGCCGCAGGCGCGCTGCCGATGCTGGGAAGGCGATTGCGCGTGACCCCCTCAGCCGCATCGCTCAGCGACGGAGCGGGCTGCAAAAGGCGGGGACGACCGGAGGCGCTTTCCTCGCCCGGAAGGCCAGCCTCCGCCCCGGAGGTCTGCGGCAGATCCGCATCAGGCGGGGCCGCCACCTGTCCGGTGGCATCGCCCTCCGGCTCAGGGGTCTCTGCCGGAGCCTCGCTCTCAGTTTTTGCCTGAGCGGCGTCAGAGGCATCCGTGCCCGGCTCAGCCCCGAGCGGGGTGTCCTGCGCGGCCGCGGAGGGATCGGCACTTTGCGGCAGGGCGGCCCGGGCGGTGGCATCGCCCTCCGGCATCGGCTGCGCTGCGGGCATCCCGTCAGCCGGGACGATCTCCGCCGGATCGGCGGTCTGTTGAGAAGGCTCCGCAAGTGCCGATGCACTCTGCTCTGTCTGAGCGGGGGCGCTGTCCGGCGAAGCGGCGTCGCTTTCAGCCGCAGCGTCGTCAGAGGGCGCGGCTGTGGCAGCGCCTGCCGCCTCCTGCGGGTCACCGGAGGCCACCACCTCAGGCACCTCCTGGGGCACAGTGTCAACCGCAGCCTCCGAAGGCTCAGCCGCTACCGGAGCTTCCGGCACAGGCACCGCAGTCACGTCAGAAGCGGCGCCGGAAGCCTGCGCCGCAGCGCCAACCTCAGCGCCAGCCTCAGCCCCGGCCTGAGCGGAGGACACCTCGCCGCCCGGAAGCTCTGCAGGGCTTTCGGCAGGCGACGCGGGCGATGAGACAGCCTCGGGCACTGTGGCCTTCGGCGGTGGCAGGACCAGCGAAATCCCTGCGAGACCAAGGGCACCGGCGAGACCACCGCTTACCACACCTGCCAGAAATCCACGCGGCATGCATCCTCCTGCACCTCTTCCGGCTCCTGATGCGCGGAGTGCCGGATCTTTGGCACTGTTATAGCGACACCTCTCCCGGGTTCCAGCAGGGAAAATCACACCCTTGAGATGATCTGGCAAAGTGTTTTTCACTTTGTGACCGTCAGTCAGGCTCTTTTGCAGAGCCCGCATCCGCTTGCCCCGGCATCCGGGATGCGCGATAAGCCCTTGAGATCCCCGTGCCCTGACCGGCCGTGCGGCGGAACCGGCAGACGGCCCGCCCGCGTCCCCGCAGTGTGCGTGGACCCCGAGAGCAAAGGGTGAGGACCGCATGCTGCTTCTGATCGACAATTACGACAGCTTCACCTTTAATCTGGTGCACTACTTCGGTGAACTCGGAGCCGATGTGAAAGTGGTGCGCAATGACGCGCTGAACGTGCAGGAAGCTCTTGGCCTGAACCCCTCCGCCATCGTGCTCTCGCCCGGCCCCTGTGATCCGGATCAGGCGGGGATCTGCCTGCCGCTGACCCTTGCGGCTGCAGAGGCGAAGATCCCGCTGATGGGCGTCTGCCTTGGTCATCAGACCATCGGTCAGGCCTTTGGTGGCAAGGTGATCCGGGCCCCTGAGGCGATCCACGGCAAGACCGATCAGATGTATCATGAAGGGAAAGGCGTTTTCGCGGGCCTGCCCTCACCGCTGACGGCCACGCGCTATCACTCGCTGATCGTGGAACGCGCCGGCCTGCCCGCCAGCCTTGAGGTGACGGCTGAGACGAAAGACGGCCTCATCATGGGGCTGCGCCACCGCGATCTGCCCATCGAAGGCGTGCAGTTCCACCCGGAATCCATCGCCTCTGAGCATGGTCATGCGATGCTGAAAAACTTTCTCTCGCGCGCGGAGGTGCCGGCATGAGCAACGCCCTGAAGCCGCTGATCGCCGCCGCCTGCACCCGCCCGCTGACCCGCGCAGAAGCCGAACAGGCCTTCGCCGTTCTTTTCGCCGGAGAGGCCACCCCCGCACAGATGGGCGGCTTTCTGATGGCGCTGCGCACCCGCGGCGAGACGGTGGATGAATATACCGCCGCAGCCACCGTGATGCGCGCGCGTGGTGTGCCTGCAAAGGCGCCCGCAGGCGCGATCGATATCGTCGGCACCGGCGGAGACGGTAAAAGCACGCTGAACATTTCGACTGCCACGGCGCTGGTTGTGGCGGCAGCGGGTGTGCCGGTCGCCAAACACGGCAACCGCAATCTCTCATCGAAATCCGGGTCTGCCGATGCGCTGACTGAACTCGGGCTCAATGTCATGGTCGGCCCCGATGTGGTTGAGGCCTGTATGTCAGAGGCCGGGATCGGCTTTATGATGGCGCCCATGCACCATCCGGCGATGCGCCATGTCGGCCCCGTCCGGGCGGAGCTTGGCACCCGCACGATTTTCAACATTCTGGGTCCGCTGACCAATCCGGCCGGTGTCAAACGCCAGCTGACCGGCACTTTCAGCAAAGACCTGTGCCGTCCGATGGCGGAAACGCTGCAGAAGCTCGGCTCAGAGAAGGTCTGGATCATGCATGGCGGCGACGGCACCGATGAGCTGTCGATCGCCGCACCAAGCCATGTTGCGGAACTCGCCGGGGGTCAGATCCGCGAGTTTGAGGTTCATCCCGAAGACGCAGGTCTGCCGGTTCATCCCTTTGAGGCCATCGTCGGCGGCACGCCGAAAGAGAATGCCCAGGCCCTGCTGCGGCTTTTGAACGGGGAAAAGGGCGCGTACCGCGATGCGGTTCTGCTCAATTCAGCAGCCGCGCTGCTGGTGGCCGATAAAGTGGCGGATCTGAAAGCCGGGGCCGCTCTGGCGGCTGAAGCGATCGACAGCGGCAAGGGCCTGCGTGTGGTTGAGGTGCTGCGCCGCCTCTCGCCCGCTCTGCCCGCCGCCTGAGCATGAGCGCGATTTCCCTGCCTGCCCCCTGGGCGGATCTGCCCTTTTTTCAGGACCAGTGGCCGGCCCTTGAGGCGCGGCTGAGCGCTGAACAAAAGCCCTGGCTGCCGGGGCCTTCGCGGGTCTTTGCGGCCCTTGCTCTGCCGCCGGAGCGGGTTCGGGTGGTGATCCTCGGCCAGGACCCCTATCCCAATGCGCATCATGCCATGGGGCTGGCCTTTTCCGTCCCGCCGGGTACCCATCCGCTGCCGCGCTCGCTGGCCAATATCTTTCGCGAGCTTCATGACGATCTGGGGGTGGCGCGGCTTTCGGGGGATCTGACACCCTGGGTCGATCAGGGGGTTCTGCTTCTGAACACTGTGCTGACCCTGCCGGAGGGCGAGAGCTTTGGCCATAAATCCTGGGGCTGGCAGGAGCTGGCGCGTCAGGTTCTGGCGCGGGTCGCCGAAAAGCCAACGGCCTTTGTGCTTTGGGGCAAACCGGCCCAGGCCTTTGCCGCGCCGCTGGTCGTGGGCGGGGATCATCTGATCGTCACTTCTGCCCATCCCTCACCGCTTTCTGCCTCGCGCGGGTTTTTCGGCTCCAGGCCCTTCTCGCAGGTGAATCACTGGCTGACTGCCCGCGGTTCGCCCCCGATCGACTGGGCCGCCTGAGCGCCCGCTTCCCTTTCGCGCCTCCCCGCGCTAGCACTTGTCAAGGAGGACCCGCCATGTCCACGATCCTGGAACGCATCAAAGCCTATAAACTCGAAGAGATCGCTGCTGCGAAAGCCGCGCTGCCGCTCTCGGATCTGCAGGCGCAGGTCGCGGCCGCCCCGGCCCCGCGCGGCTTCGGCGCGGCGCTGAGCAGGGCTGCGCAGACCGGCTATGGCCTGATCGCTGAGATCAAGAAAGCCAGCCCCTCAAAGGGCCTGATCCGCGCAGACTTCGATCCCGCCGCGCTGGCACAGGCCTATGAAGCAGGCGGTGCCGCCTGCCTTTCGGTGCTGACCGATACGCCGTCTTTTCAGGGCGCGCCGGAGTTTCTGATGCAGGCGCGTGAGGCCTGCAGCCTGCCCTGCCTGCGCAAAGATTTCCTCTTCGACACCTGGCAGGTCCAGGAGGCCCGCGCCTGGGGCGCCGACTGCATTCTGATCATCATGGCATCCGTCGATGATGCGCTGGCCAAAGACCTTGAAGATGCGGCGATTGACCTTGGCATGGATGCGCTGATCGAAGTGCATGACCTGCCCGAGCTTGAGCGCACCAGCCATCTCCGCTCGCCGCTGATCGGCATCAACAACCGCAATCTGCACACCTTTGAGCTCTCGCTTGACGTTACCCGCCAGCTCTCGCGCCGTGTCTCGGAGGAGCGTCAGGTGGTCTGTGAATCGGGTCTCTTCACCCCCGCCGATCTTGCCGATATGGCGCAATATGGCGTGCGCCGCTTCCTGATCGGCGAAAGCCTGATGCGTCAGGAGGATGTCACCGCCGCCACCCGGGCGCTGCTGGCACAGCCGCTGACCGGAGCGATCTGATGCTGACCCATTTTGACGCGGCAGGTCAGGCCCATATGGTCGATGTCTCGGAAAAGGTTGAGACATCGCGCATGGCCATTGCCAAAGGCTTTGTGAAGATGAGCGCAGAGACTCTGGCGCTCGTCTCGGAAGGTCGCGCCGGGAAAGGCGATGTCCTGGGGATCGCGCGTCTGGCGGGCATTATGGCCGCGAAGAAGACCGCAGATCTGATCCCGCTCTGCCATCCGCTGCCGCTGACCAAAGTGGCGCTGGAACTGACAGCCGATCCGGCGCTGCCGGGCGTGCGCATTGAGGCCACGGTCAAAACCGCCGGGAAAACCGGGGTTGAGATGGAGGCTCTGACGGCGGTTTCGGTTGCGGGGCTCACGGTCTATGACATGCTGAAAGCCGCTGAGAAGAGCATGGAAATCGGCGGCATTCATCTTCACATCAAAGAAGGCGGCAAATCGGGCCGTTACGAGGCGGAATGATCTCAGTCGCTGAAGCTCTCGAGCGGCTTTTGTCGCTGGCCGTGCCGCTGGCCTCAGAGGAAGTGCCCCTGGCGAAGGCCGCCGGGCGCGTCCTGTCAGGTGAGGTGCAGGCCGCACGGGCGCAGCCGCCCTTCACGGCTTCAGCGATGGACGGCTATGCCGTCAGCGGCGATCCTCAGCCCGGCGAGACCCTTAAGGTGATCGGAGAGGCACAGGCAGGCGGTGCCTGGACGGGCCGGATCGCACAAGGTCAGGCCGTGCGGATCTTTACCGGCGCCCCCCTGCCTGCGGGTGCCGACCGCGTGGTGATCCAGGAGAATGTCACCGCCACGGAGGGGCAGATCACCATCAATGAGACCAGCGCGACGGCCCATATCCGCCGCGCAGGCTCTGATTTCGCGGCCGGTCACAGCCTCCCGGGGCCGCGGCTGCTGCGCCCGGCTGATCTCGCGCTGCTGGCGGCGATGAATGTGGCCCGCCCGCAGGTCGCGCGCCGACCGGTGGTGGCGCTGATCGCCACCGGGGATGAACTGGTCCTGCCCGGCGAGGCCCCGCGCGAGGATCAGATCATCTGCTCAAACACCTTCGCCATCAAAGCCCTGGCTGAAACGGCCGGAGCTGAGGTGCGGCTGATGCCGCTCGCCCGCGACCGGGTGGAGGCTCTGCGCGATGTGATCGCCCTGGCAGAGGGCGCCGATGTGATCGTGACCATCGGCGGCGCCTCTGTGGGCGATCATGATCTGGTGGCGGGTGTGGCGCGGGGGATGGGCATTGATATGGCCTTTCACAAGGTCGCCCTGCGTCCGGGCAAGCCGCTGATGTCGGGGCGGCTTGGCAATAGCGTCTTTCTTGGCCTGCCGGGCAATCCGGTCTCTGCCATCGTCTGCAGCCATCTTTTCCTGCTGCCGCTGCTGCGCCGCCTGCAGGGCCTGCGCGAGGTTGCGCCCGTCCTGCGCCGTGCCACGCTCGCCCATGCTGTTGAGGCCAATGGCAACCGCGCTCATTACATGCGTGCCATCGTCGAAGAGGGCACGGAAGGCCCTGTCCTGCGCGCCGGAGACAGCCAGGAAAGCGCCTTTCTGGTGCCGCTTTCAGAGGCCAACGCCCTTCTCCTGCGCCCGCCTCATGCCCCTGCCGCTGCGGCGGGAGATCCGGCACTCTGGCTGGCCATCTGAGGTCAGATCCCAGGCAGGATTGACACAAACCGGGAACGGTGGCAGAACACAGGATGAAACTTCGACCGGAGGACCGGGATGCTCACCCGCAAACAGCTTGAACTGCTGGACTTCATCCGCAGCCGTGTGGATGCAGAGGGTGTTCCCCCCTCTTTCGATGAGATGAAAGAGGCGCTGGACCTGAAGTCCAAATCGGGCATTCACCGCCTGATCACCGCCCTGGAAGAGCGCGGCTTTATCCGCCGCCTCGCTCATCGCGCCCGCGCCATTGAGATCCTGCGCCTGCCTGAGGCCATGGAGCGTCGCGAGAACCGCAACCGCCCGCGGCGCACTGAGCCCGTGGTCACCGCCCTGCCCGCCGCTCTGCCGGAAGCCGCGGTCATCCATGCGATGGAGCTGCCGGTTATGGGCCGCATCGCGGCGGGTGTGCCGATTGAGGCGATTTCGCATGTCTCGCATCATGTGGCCGTGCCCGGCTCAATGCTGGGCGGACGGGGGCAGCATTTCGCCCTCGAAGTGCGCGGCGATTCGATGATTGAGGCCGGGATCAATGACGGCGACATCGTGGTGATCCGTCAGCAGGCCACGGCGGACAACGGCGATATCGTCGTGGCGCTGATCGAAGAGCAGGAGGCCACCCTTAAGCGCTATCGCCGCAAGGGCGGACAGATCGCACTTGAGGCGGCAAACCCGGCCTATGAAACCCGCGTGCTCCCCGAGGGCGCTGTGCGTGTTCAGGGCCGCCTGGTCGGGCTGATCCGCAACTACTAAGCGCCGCCTAGGGCAGGCGCAAAGGTCGCTGGGTCCAGGCCTTTGGCGGTGTTTCGCGGGCAGACCGGATCAGAAGACCGCCCTGCCCGTCCCCGCTCAGTGCCATGGCCCCGGAGGCCGCGATCTCCACCGTGTCGATCAGGCGACAGCCCGCCTCTCCCGCAGGCGCAGGGAAGGCGAGAATCACCAGATCCGCGCCGTCGCAGAGATCCCCTTCAGGCAGCCTGCGCAGATAGCGCCCCCGCAAAGATCCGAAGGTGAAGCGGCGATCCTCGGGCGGGCCGGTGAAGCCCGGGCGCGCCGCGGCCTGCGCAGGCGTGGCACTGTCCCCGTCGGCGGCGAGCCAGGACCTCGCCGCAAACCCCGCTCCCCTTCCATGCGAGAGCGCCCGCCCCTCCGGCGTCATCAGCCCCAGAAGCCTCGCATCCGGGGAAATCAGAAGGCCAGGCCGATCAGGCCGGATAAATGCGCTCGCCCCCAGCAGAAGAATCACAAATCCCGCCAGCCTTACGCGCCGCCCGGCCAGTACCAGGATCATTCCGCCGAGGCTCAGCAGCGGCAGTCCATAGGCCGCAGGCCGCGCCACAGGCTGCACCATGCCCTCAAAGCCGGCGGCAAAAGCAGCAACTTCCAGCGTCGCCCAGGTCCCCGCCCCCAGCATCAGCCGGGCGGGGGCTTCGAGGCCAAAAGGGGCGAGCAGCGCCATCAGCACACCACCCGGCATAACCAGAAACCCCATCAGGGGCGAGGCCAGCAGATTGGGCAAAAGCCCCAGCGGCGTCGCGCGATAGAAATGCGCCGCCGCATAGGGCGCACTCGCCAGTCCCGCCAGCGCTGAGCCCGCGACCACCAGCAGCACGGGCGCCAGGACCGGCGGCAGACCGCGCCTGCGCAATGCCTCAAGCCCCGCAATCAGCGCGGTGGTGGCGGCAAAAGACATCTGAAATCCCGGCTCTGTCAGCCCCTCGGGTTGCAGCAGCAGGATGAGCAGCGCCGCCAGCCCCACCGAATGCAGCGAGAGCGCGCGACGGTCCGCAAGGATCGCACCCAGCATAACCGCCACCATGATGAAGGCCCGCAGCGTGGCAACATCACCGCCCGACAGCACCAGGTAGAACACCGAGACCGGCAGCGCCACCGCCGCCGCCAGCTTATGCGCCGCAAGCCGCATGGCAAGCGCCGGCCAGAGCGCGAACAGAAAGCGCAGCGCCTGGTACACAAAGCCTGCCAGCAGGCTCATATGCACCCCGGAAATCGACACGAGGTGATAGAGGTTCGAATCGCGCAGATCCGCCACCGCCCCGGCCCCCATGCCCGAGCGGTCGCCCGTCAGCATAGCGGCGGCAAAGGCCCCCGGCTCGCCCGGAATGCGGGCCTGGATCGCCGCCGAGAGATACATCCGAAGCCGTGCCACCGTTGTTGCCGACCCGCCCTCGCCGTCCGGCAGCCGAAGGACCGGGCTGCGGGCCGATCCCACCGCCCCCAGGCCGTCAAACCAGGCGTGTCGCGCAAAGTTGAAGCCCCCCGGCTCCGCCGGCCCCTCCGGCGGCGAGAGCCAGGCCGTCAGCATCACCCGCTGACCCGGCTGCGGCGGCGCCTCCGCGTCCCCCGGCTGCAGCGTCAGCCGCAGCTTCCGGGGCCAGTTCCCCCGCGCCACGGGCCGCAGCTCATCAAGGGTGATCCGCATCCGGTCACCCGCGCTGCGATCAACATGAATGACGCGCCCTTCAACCGGGCCATACCAGCGCCCCGTCAGCACCGGAGCCGCCAGACTGCGCGCACGCAGCTCTGCCGCCAGGAAGCCCGCAGCCCCTGAGGCAAGCATCAGCGCGGCCAGAAACAGCCGGTAGCGCCCGAAGCGATGGGCCGCGAGCGGCAAAAGCAGCAGAGCGGCCGCGATAAGACAGGGGGCCGGCCCCGGCATCCCGGGCCAGAGAAACCAGGCCTGGATCCCCAGGGCAACCGGCAGCGGCAGCCATGGCAGCAACCGCTGCCCCCGCCTTTCCAGGCCGGGTCGGGCCCTGCGCCCCTGCCCCCCGCGCTGCCCTGACACTTGCCGCGCCCCCCTCAATTTTCTAGACAGGCATATCCGAAGCTACGCCTGTGATAGTTTCTCAAAGGTTAACCGAAAGGCCCCCGATGACCGGCCCCACCGAGCTCTCCGACACCCGCCCCGTGGTCACGCGCTTCGCTCCCTCGCCCACCGGATATCTGCATATCGGCGGTGCGCGCACGGCTCTGTTCAACTGGCTCTTTGCCCGTGGCCGCGGCGGTAAATTTCTGCTGCGTATCGAAGACACCGACCGTGAACGCTCTACCCCGGAAGCCACTGCCGCGATTTTGCAGGGCCTGACCTGGCTTGGCCTGGACTGGGACGGCGAAGCGATCAGCCAGTTTGAACGCGCCCCCCGCCATGCCGAAGTGGCGCATGAAATGCTGGCCCGTGGCCGCGCCTATAAGTGCTTCTCCACCGCCGCTGAAATCGAAGCCTTCCGCGAAGCCGAAAAAGCTGCCGGCCGCTATCCGGTCTTCCAAAGCCCCTGGCGCGATGCCGATCCCTCAACCCATCCCGATGCGCCCTATGTGATCCGCATGAAGGCGCCGCGCGAAGGCGAGACGCTGATCGAAGACGCCGTGCAGGGCACGGTTCGCGTGAAAAACGCCACGCTTGACGATATGATCGTCCTGCGCTCGGACGGCACGCCGGTCTATATGCTGGCGGTGGTGGTCGATGACCACGACATGGGCGTGACCCATGTGATCCGCGGCGATGACCACCTCAACAATGCCGCCCGCCAGCAGATGGTCTATAACGCCATGGATTGGGAGGTCCCGGTCTGGGCGCATATCCCGCTGATCCACGGGCCGGATGGCAAGAAACTCTCGAAACGCCACGGCGCGGTTGGCCTGCATGAATATGCCGCCCTCGGCTATCCGGCTGTTGCCATGCGCAACTACCTCAGCCGCCTTGGCTGGGCGCATGGCGACAATGAATTCTTCTCTGACGCCCAGGCGCTGGAATGGTTCGGTCTTGGCGGAATCGGCAAAGCCCCCGCCCGCCTTGATTTTAAGAAACTGGAAAACCTTTCCGGGCAACATATCGCTGCCATGGAGAATGAAACCCTGTTGCGCGAAATCGAAGCTTTCCTCATCGCGGCTGACCGCCCGGCCCTGACCGCAGCGCAGAAACCGCTGCTGCTGGCGGGCATGAACAGCCTGAAGGAACGGGCCAAGACCTTCCCGGAACTGCTCGACAAAGCCGCCTATATTCTCAGCGACCGCCCGCTCTCGCCTGAGCCGAAGGCGCTGGCTTCGCTCGATACTGTATCCCGTGGTATACTGAACCAATTGACGCCGCTCCTGGAGGGTGTTACCTGGGAACGCGAGGCGCTGGAGGCACTTGTTGCTGAAACCGCCGCCGAACACGGGCTGGGAATGGGTAAGATCGCAGCGCCTTTGCGGGCAGCTCTTGCAGGTCGCTCAGTAACGCCTAGTGTCTTTGATATGATGCTGGTCCTTGGCCGGCAGGAGACGATCGCGCGGCTGACGGAGGCTGCGGGCTGGCCCGGGGAGGCCTGACCCCTTCGTCAAGCGGCAAGACTTTCGCCGGGGGACAAGGACTGCCCCCCGGCCCGAAGAAGAGGGACCACGGATGTCGACGCCAACCAGGATCGCTAAGCTGACACTCGACGATAAGACCTACGATTTGCCGGTGATGTCACCGACCGTGGGTCCGGACGTCCTCGACATCCGTAAGCTCTACGGCCAGGCGGATGTCTTCACCTTCGATCCCGGCTTTACCTCGACGGCATCGTGCGAATCGACCATCACCTATATCGATGGCGATAAAGGTGAACTGCTCTATCGCGGCTATCCGATCGAACAGCTTGCAGAACATTCGCATCACCTCGAAGTCTGCTACCTGCTGCTCTACGGAGAACTGCCGACCGCAGCACAGCTCGCCGACTTTGAGACCCGTGTGACCCGTCACACCATGGTGCATGAGCAGATGCACAACTTCTTCCGCGGCTTCCGCCGCGATGCCCACCCGATGGCGACCATGGTCGGCGTCGTGGGCGCCATGTCGGCCTTCTACCACGATTCGACCGATGTGAATGACCCCTGGCACCGCGAGGTCTCGGCGATCCGCATGATCGCCAAGATCCCGACCATCGCCGCCATGGCCTATAAATACTCGATCGGTCAGCCCTTCGTTTATCCGAAGAACGACCTGTCCTATTCGGCCAACTTCCTGCGGATGTGCTTTGCCGTCCCGGCGGAAGACTATGTGGTCAACCCGATCCTCGAAAAGGCCATGGACCGCATCATGATGCTCCATGCCGACCACGAGCAGAACGCCTCGACCTCGACCGTGCGTCTGGCAGGCTCCTCGGGCGCCAACCCCTTCGCCTGTATCGCAGCCGGCATCGCCTGCCTCTGGGGCCCGGCTCACGGCGGCGCCAACCAGGCCTGCCTTGAAATGCTGCGCGAGATCGGCACCGTCGATCGCATCCCGGAATTCATCGCCCGCGCGAAAGACAAAAATGACCCCTTCCGCCTGATGGGCTTTGGTCACCGCGTCTATAAAAACTTCGACCCGCGCGCCAAGGTCATGAAGGAATCCGCAGATGAGGTGCTGAACCTCCTCGGCATCCAGGACAATGAAACCCTCAAGGTCGCCAAAGAGCTTGAGCGGATCGCCCTCGAAGACCCCTACTTCGTTGAGAAGAAGCTCTACCCCAACGTCGATTTCTACTCGGGCATCATCCTTGAGGCCATGGGCTTCCCGACCTCGATGTTCACCCCGATCTTCGCGCTCTCGCGTGCAGTGGGCTGGATCGCCCAGTGGAAAGAGATGATCTCGGATCCGGCAGGCAAGATCGGTCGCCCGCGCCAGCTTTATGTCGGCGCTGCCGCCCGCGACTATACCCCGGTCGAAGGCCGCTGAACTCAGACACATCCCGCGCCGCTCCCTCCCCGGGGGCGGCGCTCTTCTTTGCTTTGGTTTTTAAAAATACTCCGGGAGGGGTCCGGGGAGGGCAGCGCCCGCCCCGGCCTCCCCCCCCCCTCACACTGCTGGAAAAAGGTCCCCATGTCCCCTGCCACACTCTCCTGGGTCGCCCTGATGATCGCGATCTGCTTTGAAGTGGCAGGCTCTTCGGCCCTGCTGAAATCGGCCCAGTTCACCCGGCTCTGGCCGACTGTGATCATGCTCATCTGCTACGGATGCGCCTTTTACGGCCTCTCGCTTGCGCTGCGCCACATCCCGCTGGGCGTCGCTTATGCGATCTGGTCCGGCGTCGGCATCGTGCTGACCGCGCTGATCGCATGGGGACTGTTTGGCCAGAAGCTCGACACCCCGGCCCTGATCGGCATCGGCTTCATCCTGACCGGGGTGATGATTATGAACGTCTTCTCAAAGACCGCCACACACGGCTGAGGCGGTCACTCGCGCCCGCCCCGCGCCGTCAGGCGCGGCAGACGGCAGCGCAGCAATACCGCCGCACCGATCAGCAAACCTCCGAGGCCCGGCAAAGGGCCCAGGGCATAGGTGATCCAGCCCACAAGCGGAACCCCCGTCACCACCAGCGCCAGCCGCGCCAGACCGGCAAGCGCCATGGCCTGGCGCGAGGTGACGATCACCGCCGCCACCAGCCAGAGGGCCGCTGCGGTAAGGATCATGCCCATGACCGCGACAGCCGCGCGATCACGCGTTCAGACGCGCAGGAAGGCCATTGGCCCAAGCCGAAATCGTGCCCGCACCGAGGCAGACCACAAAATCCCCGGGCCGCGCCTGCTCGCGCACAAGACGCACAAGATCGCCTTCATCAAGGATCGCACGGGCATGACGATGGCCATGGGCGATCAGCCCCGCCACCAGATCATCACGCTCAGCGCCCGGGATCGGCTCTTCTCCGGCGCTGTAAACCTCTGCGATCGCCACCACATCCGCCTCGTTAAAACAGGTGCAGAAATCCTCAAAAAGGCTCGACAGGCGCGAATAGCGATGCGGCTGGTGCACCGCAATCACCCGACCCGCCGTGGACTGACGGGCCGCCTTCAGCACGGCGGCAATCTCCACCGGGTGATGGCCGTAGTCATCGATGATGGTCACCCCGTCCACTTCCCCCACCTTGGTGAAGCGGCGGTTCACCCCGCCAAAGCCTGCCAGAGCGGCGCGGATGTCCTCTTTCGACATGCCCAGATGACGCGCCACGGCCACAGCTGAAAGTGCATTCGAGACGTTGTGATCGCCCGGCATCGGCAGGGTGCACCCTTCGATCAGCTCGCCCTCCCCCTCGCCCTGCAGCGCCACATCAAAATGCGCGACACCGGCCTGATAGGTCAGATTGATCGCCCGCACATCGGCCTGGGCATTGAAGCCAAAAGTTACGATGCGGCGGTCGGTGACACGGCCCACCAGCGACTGCACCTCGGGATGATCCGTGCAGCAGACGGCCAGACCATAGAAGGGAATGTTTGAAACGAAATCCGTGAAGCCTTTGCGCAAAGCGTCAAAGCTGCCCCAATGCTCCATGTGCTCGGGGTCGATATTGGTCACGATCGCGATGGTCGCGGGCAGTCGGTTGAAGGAGCCGTCGGACTCGTCGGCCTCCACCACCATCCACTCACCCGCCCCCGCGCGCGCGTTTGAGCCATAGGCATGGATCACGCCGCCGTTGATCACTGTCGGATCAAAACCGCCCTTATCAAGAAGCGTTGCCACCATGGTGGTCGTGGTGGTTTTGCCATGGGTTCCGGCAATCGCCACGTTGGACTTCAGGCGCATCAGTTCGGCCAGCATCTCGGCACGGCGCACCACCGGAAGGCCGCGACGACGGGCCTCTTCCAGCTCGGGGTTGCCTTTTTTGATGGCAGAGGAGATCACCACCACCGCCGCCTCGCCGATGTTCTCAGCGCGCTGGCCCTCAAAGAAGACCGCGCCCAGGGTCACCAGACGATCGGTGATCTTAGAGGCTTTGGCGTCAGAGCCCTGCACGCGGTAGCCCAGCGTAATCAGGACTTCCGCGATCCCGGACATGCCAATGCCGCCCATGCCGATAAAGTGGATCGGGCCAAGTTCATGCGGCAGTTTGGTGGCGGTGATATTCATCGTTCAGGCAGTCCTGGAAAGTTCACTGACAAGGGTCACAAGGGTTCCGGTGGCATCCGGCCGGCTCGCGGCCAGGGCATTGCGTGACATCTGCAAAGCCGCCTCCGGTTGCGATAGCAGAAAGGCCGTGGCCTCCGCCAGAGCCTCGGGGGTGCATTGCGCCTCGGGCATCAGGTTCGCCGCTTCGGCATTCACCAGCCCGCGGGCATTGGCGGTCTGATGATCCCCGGTCGCGGCCGCAAAGGGGATCAGAATCGACGGACGCCCGATCACAGAGATGTCGGCCACAGAAGAGGCCCCCGAGCGGGAGATCACCAGCTGCGCCTCGGCCAGACGGGCCGGAATATCGCTGAAGAAGGGCTGCACATCGGCGCGGATGCCGGCATTGGCATAGGCCTCAACCACCCGGTCGCGATCTTCTGAGCGGGCTTGGTGTGAGATGATAAGATTGTCCCGCATCGCCTCAGGCAGCGCTGCCATCGCAGCCGGGACCACATCGGACAAAATCCGCGCGCCCTGGCTGCCGCCGATGATCAGGAGATTCATCGGATAATCGCCCGGCACGATATAGGGCGCGCCAGCCCGCTCCAGCACAGCGGCGCGCACCGGGTTTCCGGTGTGGATCCCCTCCACCCCGGCGGGCAGATCGGTCGGCCAGGTACCGCAGGCGACCCGATGGACGCGCTTTGCAAAAAGCCGGTTCACCTTGCCCAGAACGCCGTTCTGTTCATGGATCATCCGCGGAATGCGCAGCGCGGTGGCCGCACAAAGCGCCGGGATCGACGGATAGCCGCCAAAGCCCACCACCACCGCCGGCCGGTCTTTCAGCATCGAGGCCGTGGCCGCAGCCACCCCCCCGGCGATACGAAACGGCACGAGGGCTTTGCCCGCAGCGCCGCCCCGGGCAAAGGTCGCTGCGCTGACTTTCTCAATCGTCACCTGCGCCGGAAAGCCCCCGGCGTAGCGCGCGCCGCGCTCATCGGTCGAGAGCGTCACCCGCCAGCCACGCGCGATCATCGCCTCAGCCAGCGCCTGCGCCGGGAACATATGGCCGCCGGTCCCCCCGGCAGCGATCAGAAGCAGCGGTGCCTGGCTCATGTCAGACCCTCCGGCGGAAGAAGTCACTGATCTGCCCCTGCGGACGGTGACGGGTCATGGCAAACAACATGCCAAGCGTGATCCCCGCAGCCACCACCGAGGAGCCGCCATAGGACACGAAAGGCAGCGTCATCCCCTTGGTCGGCAGAAGTCGCACGGCCACGCCCATGTTCACCATGGCCTGAACCGCGAAAATACAGGCAAGCCCCGAACCCGCCAGGCGAATGAAGGGATCGCGCTCGCGCGTCAGCCGCATCAGTGACCGCATCAGGATCGCTGCATAAAGAAAGAGAATGATCGAGACGAGAACGACGCCATATTCCTCAGCCGCCACGGCAATAATGAAGTCGGTATGCGCGTCGGGCAGCTGCCATTTCACCTGCCCCTCACCCACGCCGACGCCAAAGAAGCCGCCGTTCTGAATGGCGGTGGTGGCATAGCCGATCTGGGTGCGCGGATCGATCTCAGCGGCCAGATAGCCGTTGATCCGGCCTGCGAAGTGGTCGGAGCTGCCATAGGCGACAACGCCCCCGGCCACGATGAGACCACCGACCACCAGCAGAATGCGCATGGGGGCTCCGGAGATGAAATAGACCACGCCCCAGCCGAAAAGTACCAGAGAGGCCTGGCCGAAGTCCGGCTGCAGAACCAGCAGCGCCACCACGATGAGCAAAAGGCCGAAAGACCAGGCCCGCCCCGGCGGACCGTTGAGATCCTGGGCCGCCGCCATCAGCCAGGCGGAGACGATGATAAAGCCGGGCTTGAGAAACTCAGAGGGCTGGACCGAGCCGAAGCCGATCGAGAACCAGCGCACCGCGCCTTTGCCATAGTTCGTCCCGAAGAACGGCAGCAGAAAGAGCGAAACCAGCGTCACCGCAAAGAGCACGATTCCCAGACGCCGGATCTGTCGCGGCTCCATCATCGAGACGAGGACCATTGCAAGAATTGCAAGGCCGCCGAAGGCCAGCTGACGCGTCACATAATAGAACGCGGGCTGGTCATTGCGCTCTGCGAGCGGCACCGAGGCGGCAAGCCCCAGCAGCAGACCGATGCAAAAAAGCGCCATAACCGCCCCCATCGACCACTTGTCGATGGTGCGCCACCAGCGCGGAAGAACCGGATCCCCCGCCCGCGCGGGCAGAGTGCCATGCACCATATCCGTCATTGCAGACCGCCTGTCTTGTGTTTGATCTTTTTAAATAAAACTGCCCGTCCGGCCCCTTATGATCAGGACCGCCCGCCTTTGCGGATCTTGGAATGCATCTTAGCCTGAGGCCCGGCTTCTTGGCCAGCAAAAAGGCAGGTCAAGAGGGGAAATCACGAAGGCGTGCCCCTGCGACAATGACGCAGGTCCGGTGCCTTGACAGAAGTTCCCTGCACCCCCACATCCATCCAACTATTCGCCGGTCTAGCGCTAAACTGAGGACATTGACGACCCCAGTCATGCACAGGTTGCATGGCAGACATTCCAAATGGGTATTTCCCCGGAATGCAAAAAGGGCCTAAGTCAGGTCGGACGTCTTAAGACGCATGACTGTATTCCAACACGACTATCCAAGGACGACGAAATGGCTGATTTCGTTGACGGCAGCGCATTTAACTTTGAGCAGGGCCAACGCGCACGCAAGCTTTTTGCAGCCGTTGTACTCGCCGCTCTCGATGATGCGATCGCTGACGACAAAAAATATGGCAACGGACCCGAGCAGATCGCCCGCTGGGCGCGCTCGCGTGATGGCCGTGAAGTTCTGTCCTGCGCCGGGATTGACCCGAACGAGCGTGTGGTCAAAGGCCTGATGGAATTTGTCGCAAAAGGCGTGCGCACCTCGGTCGCACTCTCGCGCGAAGAATCGGAACGCCGTGCGGCTCTCGAAGCCGATATGCACGACGCTGCCTGAGGTCTGTGACCTGACCGGTCTCCGGTCAGGCTGATGACGAAAGCCGCGCCCTCACGGGCGCGGCTTTCGTTTTAGCAGGGCGCCGCCCGACGATGCGGCCATCTGAAATGAAAAAGCCGCCCGGATGGACGGCTTAAGGCCGATAAAGGCAGCCTTCAGTCGCGGCGCGCGGTCGAGACGGTCAGCACCCGGGCCACCTCAGCACGCACAATCTTGCGGATATTTCGGGTCACCCGCTCCCCCAGATCGCCCTGCAACTCTTCCCGAAGAACGTCGCGGATCAGACTGCGCAGAATCTCTTCATCGCGGCGGGCCTCTTCCTCGGCTTCGGCCTCAGGCTCATCGGGCCAGGACAACAGCCCCGCGCCCTGCCGCGTGATCTGCCCGGGCTCATCCTCAATGAAGGGAGCCTCCTCTGCCGCAAGCATTGCATCCCGGGCTGCAAGCTCAGCCTCAATCCCCTCAAGCCTGGGCACCGCAGGGGCGGGCGCGGGCGCATCCACCCGCAGCGCGGGGGTCAGCATCAGCCGCGCGGGGCGCGCAGCGGTCAGCCGCAGCGGCGCAGGTGCTGCCCCCTCAGCGGAGGCGGCCTCATCGGTGACAAGCCGGCGCAGAGAGGAAAGCACCTCATCGGCCCCCGAAGGTCTGGTCTGTTCGCTCATCTGTTCCGGTCTACTCTGCGCCACACGCGGATATGCTACCTGCTTGCAGGCAGCGTCACAACCGCGTGCGGCTTACTTCCGCCCGCTGGACTGCAGAATGCGGTCGAGCCGCTGCCCCTGGGGCGAGGTTACCGGAGCAGATTTAACAGCGTTATAATAAGCGCTGACATCATAGGTCGGGATGCCGAGCTTCAGGTGATCAACCGTCAGATAGCCCATCGCGGCCAGAAGGCTGTAATTGGCAACATATTGGCTCGTCACCGCCTCAAGCCGGCTGGCCTGAGCGCTCAGAAGTTCCTGCTCGGCGTTCAGCAGATCAAGCGTGGTGCGCGCGCCAAGACGGGTCTCTTCGCGCACACCGTCATAGGCGGCGCGTGCGGCGGTGATCTGGCGATCCATCGCGGTGATCGAGGCTGAGGTCACAAGCCGCATCGCCCAGGCCTCACCCACGGCCTGTTCGACCTGAGCGACGGTATGGTGAAGCTGCGCCCGAACGGCATCGCGGTTGGCAATCGCGCGGCGATGCTCAGAGGACAGCGCTCCGCCGCGATAGATCGGCTGCGACAGGCGCAGCCCGAGAGTGCGGTCGGTCATGCCCTGATTGTCGTGCGAAAGCCCCGCACTCAGCGCGATGTTCGGGCCCATCGCAGCCTCAGCGATCTTCACATTGAGGTCTGCGGCGGCGAGCTGGTGCTGCATCTGACGGATGGCATAATGCTGCTGACGCGCGATGCGCTTGGCTTCCTCGACGCTGCGGGCGGTCACGGGCTGGCGCGGCGGGGCCGAAAGACGCCCGGGCGCCTGACCGACGGCAAGCTGATAGGTCTCACGCCCGACGAGGACATCACCCTCAGCCGCGGTCAGCTGCGCGCGGGCGGCCGCCAGACGGGCCTCTGCCAGGGCGACATCAGTGCGGGTGATCTCACCCAGTTCAAAACGGTCGGTTGCGGCCTGCATCTCACGGGCCAGGACGCGGACGTTGCCCTGACGCAGAGCAACGATGTCCTGCGCCAGACGCAGCCTCATATAGGCCTGAACCGCCGACAGCAGAACATTCTGCTCCACCCCGATCAGAGCCTGACGGGTGGCCAGAACCGATTCTTTGGCAGCCTGAACGGCCAGGCGCGACGCCCCGCCGTTATAAAGCACCAGACTTGCGGTCAGCGAGGCCGTGGTGGACAGCGCCTCAACCCGCGTCTGCCGCGTCAAACCCGGCCCGGCCGAAACCTGCACGTCGTTCTTGGCATAGCCTGACTGCAGCACAAAATCGATCGTGGGACGCAGAGCGGCAACGGAGCGCGCCACCCCTTCATCGGTCGCCCGCAGCAGCGCCCTGTTCTGCTCAAGCAGCTGCGAGTTCCGATAGGCCAGGACCAGCGCATCCCCAAGCGTTTCAGAAAATACCGGCGCGGCGGTCATAACCGCAGCTGCCAGCCCCAT
Source organism: Falsigemmobacter intermedius (assembly GCF_004054105.1). Classification (GTDB taxonomy): domain Bacteria; phylum Pseudomonadota; class Alphaproteobacteria; order Rhodobacterales; family Rhodobacteraceae; genus Wagnerdoeblera; species Wagnerdoeblera intermedia. The sequence goes on along the minus strand of NZ_SBLC01000009.1, from coordinate 6,918 downwards.
CATCAGCGTCCGGGCCTTGCTGATCACCATTCTGAACCCCTGTTCCGCCCCGTCTGAGGGCTTTAAAGCGCGAACTCCGGCTTGCGTGCAAAATCTGCAAGCACCGGCGCTGCCGCGTTAAACGCATCCCGCCATGCGATTGCGTCGCCGGCTTTCACACCAACGCGCACCACACCCACAGCCGCCTCCATAAAGAGCGCGCCGATGCGGCCGCCCTCTTTCAGCTGCGCCAGAAGGGCGGCGGGAATTTCCTGAACGCCGCCCTCAATGAGGATGACATCAAAAGGCGCCTGGGCCATGACACCGGCGCTGAGCGCACCGGTCACCGGGGCCACATTGTCCACGGCGGCAAGACGCTGTGCGGCAACAGCCGCCATGGTCTCATCTTCTTCCAGGGCCACGACAGCCTGCGCCATCCGGCCGATCACGGCGGCCGAATACCCAAGCGCCGAGCCCACATCGAGCACCAGCTCATCTTTCTGGATATTAACCGCGTCGAGCAGCTTGGCGAAGGTGCGCGGCTCCAGCAGAACGCGACCCGGTGCCACCACCAGATTCTCGCCCATATAGGCAGCCTCGATCAGGTGATCGGGGACAAAGCTCTCACGCGGAACATCCAGCATGGCAGCGATGACGGGGTATTTGGTCACGTCCGAAGGCCGGACCTGGTTGTCGACCATCATCACACGGCGCGCGGCAAAATCCGACATGGGCAGGCCTTTGATAGTGTTAATCTTGTGCGACGTTCTGCCACAAAGCTTCGGGCGGAGCAACTGTCGGCACGGCTGGCACCGCAGCGCAATGAGGCGCTGCGGCTTTGCGGCCTCAGACGGCTCTCAGGCGGTGCTCAACTTTCAGGCAGCGGTCTTCGACGAAGATCACACCCTTCTCCTCAGAGAGCGCCCGCGCCTCGGGGCTGGTGACCCCCATCTGCAGCCAGAGCGTGCGCAGATACGGCAGATGCGCAATCGCCTCAGCAGCAATTGCAGGCACCTGATCCGAGCGGCGGAAGACATCGACGGTATCCACCGGGATTTCTGCGGGGATTTCGCTCAGCGAGGCATAGACCTTTTCGCCCATCAGAACCTGGCCCGCGAGGCCGGGGTTGACCGGGATAATCCGCAGACCCGCAGCCTGAAGGTACTGCGACACCCCCCAGACCGGACGATCGGCATTGGCCGAAAATCCGACGACCGCCACGACACCTGCCGCCGAGATCGCCTGATCAATTGAATTTTCCTTGGAATTTTGCATCTTTTCCTCCCCCTTTAAAAGAAAAATGGCGCCCGGGCTTTACGACCAGGCGCCAGTCACGGAACGAGGGACAGTGAGACGCAGCGCGGGGGTTCCGGACCCGCACCTGTTACAGATAACGCGCAATCCCTGAAAAAGTACCAGGCTCGCGAAACTGTGATCTCACTCCCCGCGCGCCGCCTCATAGAGCGCCACGGCAGCGGCATTCGACACGTTCAGAGAGCCGAAATCGCTGCCATAGGGAACGCGGACCAGCGCATCGCAGGTCTCGCGGGTTTTCTCACGCAGGCCCGGGCCTTCCGCGCCCATGACCAACCCGATCGGGCGGCCCTTTGCGGCAGCAACGCCCTGAGCCAGGGTCTGATCCGCCTGACCATCAAGGCCAAGGAGGATGTAGCCCATATCCTTCAGCGTCACCATGGCCTCGGAAAGGTTGGTCACGCGCAGATAGGGCTGACGCTCCAGCGCACCGGAGGCGGTTTTTGCCAGGGCACCGGTCTCGGGCGCCGAATGGTGGCGCGGCGCGATCACGGCGCGCGCGCCGAACACCTCTGCCGAGCGCAGAATCGCGCCGACGTTATGCGGATCGGTCACGCGGTCGAGCAGAACGAGCAGCGGCTTGCCCTCCCCCCCGGCGGCCACATCGCTGAGGCTGCCCCAGTCGAGAGCCTTCACTTCAAGCGCCGCGCCCTGGTGCACCGAATCCTTATCGATCGGCGCGCTGAATTTGCGCGGATCCTCAATCTCGGGCTCCATGCCCGAGGCGGCGATCGCATCCGCCAGTTTGTCGGCGGCATTGCGCGTCAGCAAAAGGCGCAGCTTTTCACGCTTGGGGTTCATCAGCGCATCGCGCACGGCATGCAGACCGAAGAGCCAGACGGTCTCTGCGGCTGAGGCGCGACGCGAGCGTTCTTTATCAATCACCCAGGACGGTTTTTTCATTGTCTGTCTCCTGACGGCAGGATGCGCTGCCAAATCTCTCCGCGCAAGGGCGGCGCAGCCCCCCATTCCGCAAGCAGATCGTCCGGGGCCAAAGCAGCCGCCCTCGTGCCGTGTTTCGCTGCCCGGCGCAAGAAGCCAGGGCGTCGCCCCTGCCCCGACGAACTTCGCGAACGCCGCCTAACCCTGTGGCTGTAAACTTTTTTCCCGAATTTCCGGGAATTTGCATTTTCCTTCCGACAGAACCCTTGACGCCCCCGTGGTGCCCCGGTAGATACCCCCTCACACAGCGTCGGGCGACGTGCTGCAAGGTGCGGCAGCGGACTGTAACTCCGCCGGGGAGACCCATGCCTGGTTCGATTCCAGGGTCGCCCACCACTTCCTCAGGAAGGGGCAGGACTGCTGTGATGAGGGAGCCGCCCACGGGCGGTTTTTTCAATAAATGAAGCCATGAAGCGTCGGGCGACGTGCTGCAAGGTGCGGCAGCGGACTGTAACTCCGCCGGGGAGACCCATGCCTGGTTCGATTCCAGGGTCGCCCACCACTTCCTCAGGAAGGGGCAGGACTGCTGTGATGAGGGAGCCGCCCACGGGCGGTTTTTTCAATAAATGAAGCCATGAAGCTTCGGGCGACGTGCTGCAAGGTGCGGCAGCGGACTGTAACTCCGCCGGGGAGACCCATGCCTGGTTCGATTCCAGGGTCGCCCACCACTTCCCTACATCGATACGGAAACGGGTGGCTGTCCTGACGGGCGGCACAAGGCGGCTGTCTGATCCGCTGAGAGCGGCTTCCTGGGTAACGCCGCCCGGCACCAACACGCTTGCCGTCCCTGCCAGGCCGGATTTCGCCAGGACCACGCGCGCGCTTCGGCAAAGCTTCGCCTTCTCACGCGGTGTGAACGGGGCGCTCCTGTCCTCCCGGCCCGCCCCGGTTTAAGGTGCCCGCCCGGCATGTCGGCCCCAGCGGCCTCAGGCCACTGAACTCTCAGAGGATTCCCGTGCAGGCTCAGGCTCCCGTCCCCGCTCCGCAACCTGTGTCATCGCTGATTGATGATGCAAGCTTTCGACACCTCACCCACACGTTGCGCGGGGTGCATTCGGCGCGGCTGCGCTTTTACGGCACCGACAGCGCCTATGAGGATGAGATCATCGCCCTGCTGCTCGCCCTGGAGATTTCGGTGGAGAGTGAGCATATCACCCGCATCGCCCCGCCGCCGCGCCAGCGCTTCAGCTTTCAGTTTCAGGGCCGCCACGCCACGCTGACAGTGGCCCCGGGCCTGCCGCTGCGGGGCTGATCACAGCCCCGCCTGCTGCAGTCTCTCACGCGCCCTCAGAAACTGTCCCGCAACTCAAGCACCCCGCGCAGCCGGGGCGGCAGCGCCTCAACCCCCATCATGCCACATCCTCTCGCCGCGCGCAGCAATTCGCCGCGTCCGGCGCCCACCGGCTCAACCAGAAGGGGTGTGGTGCGGGTTGCGCCCGCCATCTCGCGCCGCGCCACGACCGAGAGGCCGCGCAGATAGCGCGAGGAGTTCGGCGCGCCGAATTCAAGAAAGCTGAAGGTCATAATGGTTTCGTCCTCCGCGCGGGTATAGATCTTCAGCCCGTCAAAGGTCTGTACCACCACACCGGACCATGGCGATTTACGCGAAAAGCGCCGGGTCCCGCTGCGCACCGGATGGGGATAGAGATCCCAGCCATCCACCTGCTTCACAGCCCCTGCACGGCGCACCCGCCACAGCCCGCTGACAAATTGCCCGGCACAGGAAAAAGAGCGCCGCCAATAGCGGTAATCGCCATCAGGAAAGAAATAGTCGTCAAAAGGCCGGCTGCCTTCCGGCATGATAATCCTGCGTAAAAGCGGATCTGCGGGGGTTCCGGAAAGCGGACGGATCTGCGCCAGCGGCTCCAGCAGGATCCGCCCGTCGACACCAAAATAATCGCAGATTTTCTTGAGAACATCCTGCCGCGGACAGGCTTCGCCGGTGAGAAAGCGGTGAAACTGGGTCCGGTTCAGCCCCAGTTCGCGACACAGCGAGGCAATGGAGGGGCCATTTCTGAGCAATTGCCGGAGGTTCTCGGAAAGCACCATCCGGATTTCCTGCGGAGACTGTGCCCGGCGGGCCGTGGCGGTCTGAAACGAGGTCCTGAATTCTTTCACGCTGTCGCCTCTGTCAGTGTTTGAGAATTTCAACTTCCTTAACTCTGACAGCCTGTCACAACCCCTGCGTGCAAAACAATAGGATTGCTGAATAGTCTGACACAAATCCGCGTCTTTGCAGTTACAAAGGTGATCGCCATCATGGCAGGCAATCGTGCGGTAACGAGTAGCCTGTTTTACAGGGAGGAAAGCTTGGAAGCGATTGTCCTGTCCCGCTCGAAAACATCGCAGGCTTTTTTGTTGTGGTGCGAAGATCAGGGCGCCTTGGCGATCCTGCCTCTCTCGCTCTGCACGCGCGAAATGCCTGAGGTCGGGGATCTTCTTAAGGTTGATCTGATTGAGGATGGCCTGTCGCGCATCTGCAGCGGATTTTCGATCATCACAGTCGGGGCATTGCCCGGGGTCGGGCAGATGCTGCGCCACATGGCCGGCCCGCCGGAACCGCCTGAGCCTGAAAATCGGGTGTTTCTTTCTCTCGTCTCCCCGGTCTAACTGCATTTGCAGTGCCGCAGGAGTGAGAGATGACCACAGGCCACCCGTTTGATTCCGCAGCCCCCGGACAGCCGGTCCGCCTGACCGACACTCTGCGCGTCCTGCTCGCGCCCAATCCCTCTGCGCTCACCGGTCGGGGCACCAACAGCTATCTGATCGGCCAGGGAGAGGTGACGCTCCTCGACCCCGGGCCGGATGATCCGAGCCATCTTCAGGCGATCCTCGCGGCCCTGAGCCCGGGAGAACGGATCACGCGAATCCTGGTCAGCCACGCCCATCATGATCACAGCGACCTGGCACCGGCCCTGAAAGCGGCCACCGGCGCTCCGGTTTTCGCCTTCGGGACAGCCAGGGACGGTCTGAATCCGGCGTGGCAGGCAATGTCGGACCTTGGCGGCGGCGAGGGCTGTGACCACAGCTTCACGCCCGACATCCTGATTGCCGACGGCGAGATCCTGACCGGTGACGGCTGGCAGCTTGAGGCGCTTCACACCCCCGGCCATCTCGGAAACCACCTCTGCTTCGTGATGGGAGACGGGATCTTCTCAGCCGATCTGGCGATGGGCTGGGCGACCAGCATCGTCTCGCCACCCGATGGCGATATGTCAGATTATATGACCTCTCTTGATCGGCTGATCGCGCGGGCACCAAGGGTGCTCTGGCCGGGACACGGCAGCCCGGTCGAGCCTGCCCTGCCCCGGCTGGAATATCTGCGCAGCCACCGCCTGGGCCGCGAGGCGCAGATCCTCGCAGCACTGTGCGATGGCCCGGGCAGCGCGGCTGAGCTTGCCGCAAGGATCTATGCCGACGTCGATCCCTCCCTTCTGCCCGCCGCAGGCCGCAATGTTCTGGCTCATCTGCTGGATCTTCATCAGCGCAATAAGGCCCTCGCGAGCCCCGCCCCGGGGCGGGACGCCCTTTGGTCACTGCCCGCGGAGTGATGGCCCGCGGGCCATTGAAAAATCTTCACAAAATCTGATTTTTTCCTCTGGACGCCACCGAACACCATAGCTATACCACCCCACATGTTCCGGCGTAGCTCAGCGGTAGAGCAGTTGACTGTTAATCAATTGGTCGTAGGTTCGATCCCTACCGCCGGAGCCAAAATCATCTAACATTCTGATGAATTTGGTATTTTTGCGTAAATAGCGCGAAAACCATGTGAGTGTGATACGTATCACACTCGGAAGAGATGCCGATAATCGGATTTGCCCTGTCCATTAAGGGTATCCTATGACTTTCCAGTCGCATCTTTACCGCCGTGGCGCGTCCTATGTCTGGCGTCGCCGCACCCCTGCCCGCGCTGGTGGCAGGATCCTTCAAATCAGCCTTCGGACGAATGAACCGTTGATTGCACGACGCCGTGCTGCAATCGTAACGGTCGAAAGCAACAACCTGTTCGATGCCATGTCCGTCCAAGGCCTGACCGTCGCTGAAGCCCGCACGTTCCTCGAGTTCATCATTGAACGCGAGCAAAAGAAGATTGCGATCTTCCGCGCCGACGTGCGCCACAGGGGCGATTCTGAAAGCAATCAGGCGCAGGATTGGGCCATGGGCACCGCTCTACGCATGATCGCCCAGCATGGACGGGGTGCCGCACCCTTGACTGAAGCCCAAGCCGAGGCCCTGCATATCGAAGGCCGGAGCCAGGTTGAAATTGCACTGCTTCGCGAGAACCTTGAGAACAACGTCTCGCTCGCCACCAGCACCCCGAAGGATAGGCATGGCAGCCAGATCCTCGATCAACTCCAGACTTCCATCGGCCGCCAAGACATTGGTGCAGCTGACTTTCTTATTGCGAGGAATAAATATATCCAAGGTCGAGCGGCGGCTTATATTCAAGCAGCCAAGGACACGACCGTCGGTTTTGACGAAGCCCTACAGATTGCGGAGGCCCTCGCGAGCCCTGGCGCAGCTCCACAACCGCAGAGCACGCAGCCTGCTGTTCAAGCAGAACCAGTGGCCGCCTATTCGCCCGCTTGGGAAGACCTCATCGCGAGATTTGAGGCACAGCAGCGCAAGGCCGAGGTCAAGGCACTGAGCATCGATCAGCAGGTCAGAATTTTCCGTCTG
>NZ_SBLC01000089.1 GCF_004054105.1 Falsigemmobacter intermedius | reverse complement strand
TCCTCGGCTTCATCGACATCACCTCGATCCGTCTATGGATACGCCATTTGTCAACATGACCTACTCTGACCTAAGATCTCTGATAATTCTCGTCCTCGCCCATACGAAGACATAGAAAACTGTCGTTATCTACCTTCAGAACCAAGGCAAACTACCCTACGTTCTGACATATGGATCTGAACCCAGGGGAATGAGTGATTGAGGTTGCCAGGTGGGTGGAAGAGGGCGGCAAAAATTGCCCTCCTGTGGGTGATAGGTGTGGCATGTATGGTTGGTGCGCTTATGGTGGGTAGTATGCTGGGCTCTCTGCTCTGGCAGGCATACAGGTGATCACAGCGTGGATATGCCACTTTGGTGTCTGTTCTGTCGCTGTCGTGGGGCCCCTGCGGTCGCAGCTTTTGCGCCAGCATGTGAGGGAATTCAGTGATGCCTGAGAGTAAGCCGAAGGGATTCGACCCCGAGAGCGCGAAACTGATTGCCGCATTTGCTGTGGCCGCACAGCGCATCGAGCTGGATGATGATCTGGCTGAGGCACTTTTCCGGACTGCGCTCGAAATCTACACCAAGGGCGATCTCTTTCAGAAGGTCGCGCGCCACGACGCCTGACCCATCGGTTCAGAGATCCAGCCGGCAGCGGCCGTAGCGCGCAGGATTTCTGCGTTTTGCTCAGAAGCCTCCGGGGATCGCGGGTACTGATAAGTCTTGCTGACCTTCCGTTTCGGGCTGGAGACGTAGTGCAGGAACTGGCCGTCGTCGGTCAGCAGCAACAGGCCAGAGGTTTCCTTGTCGAGCCTGCCGACAGTCTAAATCGCCGGATCCCGCCGTCGCCAGCGGATCGGGAGCAGATCGTAAACCAGTGGACCGGCATCGCTGTGCGAGCATGTCACACCGGCGGGCTTGTTCAGGAGGATCACCAGTCCTGCAACGGGATCAAGCTGTTCCCCGCCCACGGTCATGCGCCTGGGCAACTCCGCCGTGAGCGTAATACGCCGCGTCATGTCATTGACCTTCTCGCCGTCCAATATGATGCGGCCCGCTTGCGCCAGCCCGCCGATCTCGCGGCGCGATCCATAGCCCATCGAGGACAGCAACTTGTCGATACGGGCGTTTACCGCTTTCGACATGAGGTAGTCCTCCGATCTGGTTGGATGGTGGGTGGGATGCGGTTCGTCATGCCGTCCCCTCAACCGATGGCTTCAGGCTTATGCCCTTCTCACGCAGGGCCGCGTCGATCCGGCTGAATACCTCGTTGCGGCAGGCCATCTCGCGGTCATGCTGGGGAACCCAGTATTTCACGCGATAGGTGATGCCCTGAGGCGCGAACATCGCCACCTGTACTTCAGGCGATTTGCCGGTGGCGATGGTCTCCGCGCCGACAAGCGCTTCCGTTATCAGTATCCGCGCCTCTGCGACTGGAAGCGTGGCCGGGAGTGTCAGTTCGGCATGGTCGCGATACTCTGGCCTAGGGGCGCTGTAGTTTGTGATCCTCTGGCGGGAAATCTGACTGTTGGGCAGGATCACATGGGTGCTGTCGCGGGTAATCAGCCTTGTGCTGCGCCAGCCGATCTCCTGAACCCGCCCCTGCGCCAGCCCATCGATCGCAACCCAGTCGCCGATGCGGAACGGTGCCTCGAGCCCAAGCGCGAGGCCCGAGAATGTGTCAGCGACCACATTGCGAATGGCAAATCCCAGCACCGCCAGCAGAAGGCCGGAGCCGGTCAGGATCCCCGACAGATCCTGGCGGAAGAACAGCGACAGGCTGGCCAGCGTGGCTGCGGCAAAGAGGGCGAGGCGAAGCAGGTCCAGCGCGACTTTCGGCACGGGGCGTCGGCCCTTCCGTCGTCGTGTCAGGCGCGCGGACGAAATGGCATGCAGAAGATGCGCGCCAAGGAACAATACGCCCGAAAGCGCGGTGTTGCGCAACGGCTCCCACCATGCCGCGCCACCCTCGACCATGGCAGGCAGGGCTTCGCCGAAAAGCGCGAACAACAGCAGTGCCAGCAATGCTCCGATCTGATGTTTAGGGATGTCGGGCCAGATCATTCGCCGTCTCGGTGCATCGGCCGCCTGCGCATCTCTGGTTTGGGGCGCGTTCGCGTCTGATCCAGAGGCATGCGCGAAAACGGATTCAGGCAGATCGGGCAGCGGTGTGCTGCGGCGCGTGGGACTTCCTCGCCGCAGGCATGGCACTGGGCGGGCAAGAGATTGCGATACATGGGACTATCCTTTTGGCGGGACATTGAAACAGGGCATCCTCCCCGGTCCCTGTCGCCCGCGGAAAGGCAGGGGCTAACAGGGCCGGGGCGGAACATGCGCCTGTTCGGCGCGCAGGATCGCTGGCATGGGACGTGACCTGTTCATGGAGAAACCTTCATCAGGCGGCACCGGGTGGCAGAGCCTGAGTGTGATATGGATCTTTATAAGAATATTTCAATAGGTTGGCTTCTGTCGTGTCCGCGACGTTCGGCCTTCTGCCGGAGAGGCTTTTCGGGGCGGAAGATCGAGAGCCAGCAACAACAGCGGCTTTCTCCGGCCGCGTTGCCTGTTTCACCGTGATCGGTTTGTCGTAAAAGACGGCAGGATGATTTTTCTCGACAGGGGTCTCAGTATGACGATTGCACTTTGGCATAGCGATGAAGACCTTGATCGCCTCGATGCGGTGCTTTCGGCGCTGCCCGAAGACAACGATCCGATGATCCTTGCCGAATTCGATGGTTTTTGCGCCGGTCTTATCACCTGTCCCGAAATGATCTCGCCGTCGGTCTGGCTTGCCAAGGTCTGGGGGACTGGCGGCCCGCCTGAGTTCGACAGCGCTGAAGAGCTTCAGGCGGCTCTCGATCTGATCATGGCGCATTACAACCGCGTCGCCGGAATGCTGATGATCCCGGGGGAGTATTTCCCTGTCCTCGACGAGGATCAGCGCAACGGGGACATCATCTGGGAGTTCTGGATGATGGGTTTCGTCGCGGCGATGCGACTGCGGCCTGACGCCTGGGATCTGATTGAGGACAGCAAGGACCGGCGGGCGAAGAAGGCGCTGGATCTCGCAGGCAAACTCTCGCGTATCTCGACCGGGTTCGCCGAAGGGAAAGGCTGGAAGGCTACGAAATTGTCGCGCGAGGCCCATGATCTGATCCCCGATATGGTCGAGGATCTGAACGCCTTCGCCAAGGCGCATACGGCGAAATCCATGCCCGGTCTGCCGCTGGCCGCCAATCTGACTGCTGCGCCCTCAGCTGCATCGAAGCCCGGTCGCAATGATGCGTGCAGCTGCGGTTCAGGGCGCAAGTACAAGAAATGCTGCGGCGCTGTTCACTGATCTCAGCCTTGCGGGAACAGGATCGCGTCAACGTCCATCGCGCCGTTCACGACATGAAGCACTGTCACCTGATCCCCGCGGATCTGGTAGAAGATCAGGTAGCGGCCATGAACGCGGCGCCGGATGCTTTGCGTCTCATAGCGTGGGACAATCGGCCAGGCCTCGGGGAACTCGGCGAGTTCCATGCAGCTTCGGCCGAGTTCACGCACGAAGCTGATAGCGCGTGCGGGATTGTCGCGTGCGATGTAGTCGCCGATGACTTCCAGATCCGCTTCGGCCTCTGCGGTGATCTCGACGATCATTTCGCAGGTTTGCCCATCGCCTGATACTTGGCCTCAAGCCGCGCGAAGACGTCGCCGGCTGGTTTGAACCGCCCGGCATCAGCATCTGCAAGCCCCCTTGCCAGGGCCTGATCCAGGACAGCAAGGCGGGCTTCTCGCTCCTGGATCAGGCGGATGCCTTCGCGCAGGACCTCGCTCTTGGAATTGTAGCGGCCGGTTTCGACCAGCTTTGTCACAAAGCTCTCCAGCTGTGTTCCCAGATCGGCACTGATCATCGCGGCCTCCGCTATTGCTGGTTTCACAATGCCACGCTTGATAACTGTTATCAATCCTTGCGGTATAACGTTCATGGCGCGGCCTTCCTGCCTCTCGCCGGGATCGGTGTTGGATTTCCCCGTCGTCATGAGCTCACAGGGATCAGTCTTTCCCTCTTTCCGGCCACTTTGATCGCGGGGTTGGCAGATCGGTTGCATGCTGTGATCGCGCATCAGGCCCTGTCCATTTTCCCTGTCGACAGAAGTTCGACAGTTCGGGGCTGATTTTGAGGATGGTGGCGGCGCTGCTTTGAGCAATATCAACG
>NZ_SBLC01000088.1 GCF_004054105.1 Falsigemmobacter intermedius | reverse complement strand
TCTTCAAGGGTATAGACCTGCCCCATGACGCCTGCCTGTCCGGGCAGCGGCATACGCTCACAGCGGGTATATTCGAAGCCTGTCTGCCAATCGTAGCAGACCTCAATGGCGTCTTCCCCATCATAATCGGCCGAACGCATCCGCTCTTGAGCAAACACGGCCGTTGTCAGCATGAGGGTCGCGGGAAGCGAGAGGCAAAAGGCGCGGAAGGTCATTTAATGCCATCCTTCTCTGCCTGTTGACGCTCACGGTCCGCACGGCGAGACATCTCCACGTCCCGCACTGCTGCGGTCATGGGCTTGCCTTCATAGACTGCGTAGCTTGCAAGATAGACCCGCAGGCGCTCGGTGGTGAAACCAAGCTCATAGGTGATCTGCTTCTCGATGGGCGATCTGACACCGGGGCCGCCGATGGTCTGGCGTCCGGTGACGAAGAAGCGGTTCAGCTCAGGGTCATAGATGACTTCGCGGGGGCTGAAGGTAACAACGGCGTTGTCGCGGACGATGTTCTGAAGCTCGATATCGACCGTTTCCATGAGGCGGCGATAGAGCGCAGGAGTGGCGATCCGCTGAAGCTCGCCCCGCACGAAGGAGGCGTTACCCGGAGTGATGTTGCCCGCCAGCATGGAAACGGACCATGCCCACTGGCTGTAGAATTCCTGATTGGCCCTGCCGTTGATGAACTCGATGGTTTCATGCTGGAACGGCGGGACAAGAATGACGGTATCGTCACGGGTCGCAGCGTTGAAGATGAAGAGCGATGTGACGAACAGCATCGAGCCCAAACCCATCTTCAGGATCACGTTGTCCGTGCGGATTTGGCGGAAGGTTTTTTCGGCGCGTTCCTTTTTCACGGGCGGAACTCCCGGTCGATGCCATTGGGGATCGACTTGCCGGCCATCACGGGGATGCCCCGAAAATATGCCAGATGCCGCAGGTAGCCGTCGGGTCGTTTATCGACGTATTTGTTGAGGAAGGAGCCCGCTACGAGCCCGATGCCACCTGCGATAAAGGGGTGGTTTACGACGATCCCAACGATCGCAAACCCAATGAACGTGAAGAGCTGACTTGCGTTGAAAACCAGCGCAAGGGGAGGCGCATCAAGCGTCTGTGGGATCTGGTGCTCTTCCATCGCTGCTGCTCCGTTTAGGATGCAGAGCGCCAAGGAGTTTCATCCGCTCGTTTTCCATGGTTGGATCGGAGCATTCCTGATCCAGCTCATACTGGTGGATCATTCTGTCTCTGACCGCTTTCTCCGGCATAGCGACCGGATAAACCATGATTCCGCAAAGGCGATCACCCAGGACCATCAGATACTCTTCGATGGCTGTAACGCGCTTCCAGTGGCGAAGCACAGAACCCGTGTGGGCCTTAACAATCCCGACCGGTACGCCGTTGGTGTAGCTCAGACCCATGAGGTAGCTGAACACGCCATCAGTTTCCGTCGGAAGGCGGAATACGTGCGCGACGAAAGTTCCTCCCTCGGTGCTCCTGTCGAAAATCTGTCTCGTGGTGGTGGTCAGCATCCTGCATTCCTCAGCTTTGTGAGCTCCATAGTGCTGGGCTAAAGCGAGCCAAGGAATTTTTCAACTGCCCTGTGAGGAAACGATTACCACTCTCCAGCTATATTGCAATAGCTTACTTGGCTAAAAAAACAAAAAAACAGCCGAGGATAATTTCCACGACTGTTTGAGTTGCTGGAGGTGATGCCGACCGTCAGGCGATCTTTGGCAGGGAGAATGCGAAAACAGTGATCCCCAGGACGCAAGCAGACAGGCTCAGCGTCAAAACGTATGGATTTATCGCGAAGGGCAGTGACCAAATGATGATCGTGATGGGGATGGCATAAGCCAGCGTCGTGCGTGCCCAGACGTTCATAAGCAGGGGGGTGTCACCAAACCCATAGCGCTTTCGGTGCCTGATGATTGCCCCATGGATGCCCACCGCGAGGATCAAACAGAACACATAGGCCAGTGAGACTGCAAAATAGCCCGCCCTGTGGGAGAGCAGGAGCAGGTAGTCAAAGATATTGTCCAAGGTCCGACTGAAGATCTTCATATCTTTGACTGCAGCGCCGGCAATGTCCTTCTCGTCCGGCTCACTCAGGGCTTTGTAGGCCAGCCCCTCAGCACCTGATCTCACGAACAGGGTGTCGTAAATGCGGTCCCCATTGTAGCGCATGCTCTGATGCAGGGTTTCGTTCAGTGTGATGCCGAAGGCGGCCTTTTCCTTGCTCAGGACGCGGTGGAAGGGGGTCTCCCAGCTGAGCGTATAGAGCGCGGTGACGATGCCGATGTTGCACATCATCACGAGCGCGAGGAAAAAAAACCATTTAACCAGTGTCAGCTGGTCATAGGAGGATGAGGACGTGCCATCCGCCATTGTCAGGCCGCTGTCAGAAGCGCAGCACGATCCTGAGGATGCTGCATCAGTTGGACTGGATGGCCATGGGTGCGGAGCGCCAGCATAGTCAGAGCCATGAGACGGAAATGGGGCTCATACCGCGCACCGGGCTTTTGGACAGCGCGAAGGACTGCCTCTGCAGACATGCCTTGCGTTCTGCTCAGTTCCGGGATCGCATCTGCCCCCAGAAGATCTTCAAACGTCGCATGCAGCCATGATTTGTTGAACATCTGCGGAATGTAGAGCGTTTTGCACTGGGTCAGGATGACCAGCGGGTCAGTGCCGCTTGCTTTCAGTTGTTCCAGCAAGGCTCCGGTAGTGAGCACGAGCCTGTTGGTCACTGTGGAGGCGTCAGAGACATTGCGCAGAAGGGTGGTGGGGCAGCGACCGATTGCTTCCGCATAGATGCGATAGGCTGAGGGCCCGAACAGAGACTTGAGAGAAGCGATGGCGAGCATGTGGATCTTCCATGTCCAGAGAACAGTCGGCTTGGCTGCGTAATTGTCGCTGGCACATCTTAGGAAAATCCCTTGGCTAATTTCAAGCGTGTTAACTGGATGATTTGCCTTTTTGCTTATCCGGAGGAATATCCTCAATCTCACGTGGTTTACGGTCTCAGGCTGCAATGCCTACTCAGACGGGCTGCAGGCCGAAGCTGTAAGGGTGTCTGCATCAGGAAACAGCACGATCAGGTCTTCGGGGAGAACACGGAGACGCAGATGCTTATCAGCAAGGCGCTCTCCGTCTCGTATGTGCCCATACGTCCCCGATACCCAGTCATGACCATGTGCGATTAAGGGTGGTTTGAGCTGCCAGACCTCGCCCCCTTTTTGGATCAGGCTCTGCGAGGCGACGACTTTTCCGCGGTCTGAGCAGTAGTGGAAGAGGCTGTGATCTGGGGTAATGGCAAGAGCAAAGGCTACAGGAAAAACAAAACTCAGCACTCGGACCTCCAGATAGCTGTGCTGTTGACTAGACAAAAGTGGACGAATTTTGCACCGCCGTTCTCATTTGAACGTGAAGGTCGTGCCTTTAGCCGTGCCGACAGTCACATCGACTTCGGTGACATCCCTTGGGGCTACCGCCACGGGTGCAATGCGGGACGCATCGGAAGGCGTGACGGCTTTCGCGTCACCCGTTCAATAAGTGTAGTTCCTGAAGTCTCCGGGCTGGCTTTTCTGACAGAAACGCCTAGTCTCGTCGGTTGGCCTCAAATAGGCCGTTTCACCGAAGGAGTGCCTAAGATGGCAAAAGGTATGGAAAAGCGACGACGTGACGAGAAAAAGCCGAAGAAAGTCGTCCCTAAAACAATTGCTGCTGCACCAAGCCTTAAGAACGTAGTCGCGTCTGCGCCGACCCTGAAAGCTAAGGCTAAGTAACCCGCAGGACCGGCGCTCCACAGGACGTCTGATCTAGCGAAACTGGGGAGCGCCCCAACTTTTTTACATATCTGATCTGCAGCTGCATCCGCCGAGAGGCGGAGGAATAGCAATACCCTCAGAGCGGTCTTCTCACATTGCCTGCACAATGGAGGCCTTATGCCCGAAAGCAAACTACACGAGCTTGTCAGCGAGTTTTCACGAGGTGACGTTCAGGAAAGCTCGATAAGATTGACCAGCGAGCACCCCGCTGACATTGCCGGTGCCCTGCAGGAGATGGGACCGGAAGGTGCATGGCCAATCCTGAATGGAGCAGCCCGACCGCGTCAGGCTGACATATTCGGCTATCTCGATCTAGACTATCAAGCGCAACTCGCCACGAGCATACCGCGCGCCGATCTGGCAGCCATCTTCATG
>NZ_SBLC01000087.1 GCF_004054105.1 Falsigemmobacter intermedius | reverse complement strand
TTTATATAGGAAATATAATGGTCAGGACAGCGAAATCAGCGCCTTACTTGGGAAATGTGGGATTGAGAACGACCGGTTTTTTAAGAGATCCCATCAGATCCAGTAACAGATCAAGATTTTTAACAGGGGCAATTCGCGAGATGAACGCTATTTTCAAAGTCCCGTCTTCTGTGGAACGCAGAGTTTCAAAATTTCTCATCTGCGGGGCCACTGCATCGATCGCGGTAAAGATGCGTGATTGCGCTGCGGGAAATATTTTCTCAATCTGCCGGGCTTCGTCGGATGTCGAAGCATGCCAGAAAATATTGTTGTAGAGACCAAGCCGTTTGGCTGTCTGAAGGTAAAGGTACTTCTTTGCAGCTTTAAATTTGAGCGCTGCTTCGGAAAATTCCCCTCGGGGTGCCAGAACCACCGGGATCCGAAAGGATTTTTCGCGGATCAGATTTCTGGAGAGGAGAAGCCTGATCGACGCATCTGGAGAGAAGAAACTGTTCAGATAAAGGAGGTGGAACTTCCTCGCGCAGATGGCCATTTTCAGACCTGACGGACCGAAGACCCTGTCGCTTGCGTAGAATACTGAGCCGTTTTCGGTTTCCGTCCAGCGATCCTGTGGGAGCCCGGCGTAGGGCTTGCTTTCGCCCAGGTCCCGGCTGCGGGTGAAGACTGAAAGTTCAGCGCGTGGGTGCAGGGCGTCCCGCAAATTTGCGATCGTCCTGGCAGGGCCGCCCGCGCGGAAACCCGGAAGGTAGAAATCGCTTACGCATAAGACATGAAGTGGCGAAGGGGTTTCCATTGCAACCTTGCACTGTCGGATAATCGTTACGCTCACAATTTTGGATTTTATGTTCGAAGATTACACCGTACAGAGCCTACACAAACAATCTTAAGTTGCAAAGAATTGTTGAGAGAGTGTGAAGGCCTTGCCCCCAGGGCTGGACGTCCGGACTGTCCGCCGCTGTTCAGCGATGCCGCCGTGCAGGTCTGCCTAATGGGCAAGCAGCAGGCGGGGCAGATCAGCAAGGCGTTGAACCTGAAGCTGGATTGACCTTCGGCGCGTGGCTGGCCCGCTGTGCGGGGCTTGCAGCCGCTCTGGGCCCAGATTGGCAGTTGAGTGCGAAGGCCGACCCTCCGCAGATCCTGCTGCGCTTCGGCGATCAGAGTGAGGTCCTTGTCTGGCCTAACGATCTGCGCATCACCAAGTCAGGCAAAACCGCAGAAGCCTTTGTGAAAATCTATTTCCCGAGCAGGGATCAGCCTGAAACCCCTGAAGAGGAGGACGATTTGCCCACCCCGTGGTGAGCGGAAAAACTATATGGATTGCGGGAGGAGGTGCCGGAATGCTTGTGAAAAAAAAATACGGGGCCGATCACAAAAGAGGGCGCAACAGCGAGTGGCTTTCAACGGATCCTTATGCCCTCTCGCTTTACGATGTAGCTCAGGGTGGTGACGGAATCCTGCGCATCTTCGAAATCCGATTTGGTGACGACCAGCAGATCGCATTTCAATTTGGAGCGTCGTCGCAGGTTGTAGACGTTGATCGGGTCGAGGATGCTTTCGGGCACGTCATCTCGCGTGACGACGAGGATATCCCAGTCGCTGTCCGGATGATGATAGCCACGTGCACGGCTGCCAAAAATCCAAATCTCCGCGGCCTGTAACTCAGCTTGGCAGAGGGCGAGGAGTTGGGTCAATTCCGGCTCTTCTGCCAGAGGGTGGATGATTGCCATATTTTATAGCCCTAGCCAGTTAATCGGAGGGGGCGGCGAGCGATCGAAATATTCCATTTCGCCTGCATATCCTCATGGGTCTGATTTCAAAGGGTTGTTATGGTCGTCCAAGAGAAACCTCGGCAGGTTGGGATAAACTATTTCCCTATGATCCTGAGCTTTCAGGCGCAGCCCTGCCGTGTCAGCATAATTTATATGGGTCAATTCCCAAGCGGTGGTTAGAGGCAGCAAGGGTATTAACCCCTTCTCGGGAGATGTTTGCGCGTCTCTAAGCCAGAGATGGGCTCTTCGATCTCTTTGAGTTTCGCCTTGCCGCTGCAGACGGGGAACTTCGTGCAGCTGTAGAAGGCGCCGAACTTCCCATCCCGCTTTACCAGCCATCCGCCGTTGCAGGATGGGCAGGCAGGCTGCTCCACTGCGCAGGCCGAACAGCGGTTGTGACGGCTGTCGCGGATCGGCAGCCCCGATCCACATGATGGGCAAGCGGGGAGAATATTGCCGCAATGCGCGACGTGTTCACATCGGTAATATAATCCGCCCTCTTTCGAGCGATCAGGCAGCATGCGCCCCGAGCATTCTGCGCATGTCTCGACTTTGCCTTCCTTGCTCGCAGGGGCATCCAGATCATAGAACGGATCGGCGAGCAGCTCTTGAACGAAGGCCGAAGGGCGGGCTTCGGAAGCGATAATCGTCAGGGTCGAGCGGGCACGTGTCATTGCGACATACATCACCCGCCGCTCTTCGGCGTTCTCAAAGGGCTCTGCTTCGGGTGAGACCAGGCTGAGCAGTGGATCATCGGCGATTTCCGATGGGAAGCCCACACGGCCCGCATCTGCCTTCAGAAGCACCACGTGATCGGCCTCCAGCCCTTTTGAGGCATGGATGGTCTTGAAGCTGAGGGCCAACTGCGGGAAGCGTTTTTGCAATTGGTAAAGACCAGGATCGATAAAGCGGTAACGCCCCAATAGTAGCACTGATGTCTTGCGGCTTTCAGGGGCGGGCAGGCCCGCCAGTCTTTGCAGGACGCCCGAGAGGGCAGCCTCATCACCGCCCTTGCGGGTCCAGGCGATTTGGATGGCGGGGCGTGGGGCCACACCCGCGGGCACCACGGTTTTCACGATCTGCGCCGGGTTCTTGAGCACGAACCCACGCGCGGCCAAGGCGATTTTGTCGACGGAACGGAAGGTGCGCCCCAGATCCACGCTGCGATGCACGCCGGCTTGCTTGCCAAACGTTCCGCCAAATTCGCGCCCGAAGTTCCGCATGATGTGGATGTCAGAACCCGCGAAGCGGTAGATCGATTGCCAGTCATCGCCAACGGCGAAGATGCGGGCATCACTATGCTGGGCTTTCAGGGCTTTGATCAGTCGCGCGCGGCTTTGGGAGATGTCCTGGAACTCATCAACCAGAATATGCCTGAACGGGCTCTGGTAGCGCCCCTGTTCGGCATAATGCGCGGCCCTCAGGATCATATCCTCAAAGTCGATGCGGTCGCCCAGCCGGCGCTGGTATTCCGCGTAGACCGGCTCAAAAAGTTTCAGGAATGCTTGGGCCCGCTTGCCAAGCTTCAGGACCTGGGACTTCTCGAGGCATTGCGCGACCGAGTAGCCGCCGCTTTTGAATTGCCGAAGGAAAGTGCCGAGCATGCGTGTGAAGGCATCGGCCTGACCAAGCTCCACCACCCGGTCAAAGATCTCCGCGGCGGGGCGGGGGTTGATTGTGATGTAGGGGGCCAGCTTCTCCTGAAGGGCCTCCAGCAGGCGCCCCTCCTTTTGCTCATAGCTGAAGGTCTCGATTAGGATGGTCCCCTGATCTTTGTGGAGCTGCCGCTTCCACGCCATCCCTTCGAGATATTCCTCGCGGTTGACAAATGGGGCCGTCACCAGACGTTCCGTCCCGTCGGGACCACGTTCACGGCGCACGCCGAAGTGCTCAAGGTAGACGCCGCTATTGGTAAGGCGAAAATCGGGCGTGTAGCTGCGCCGTCCGCCCGTTGCGACCTTGTGCTCGTAATCCGGCTCATACTCATAGGCGATGCCGTTCTGGTAAAGCCAGTTGGCGATGCTCAGCTCTTCGCGGCTTTTGACCTGCTCGCCCTGCAGGGTGCGTAGGTCCAGCTTTTCCAGCTGCTTGTAATATTCGTGCTTGGTCTTGTAATCCCAGTCGTCCTTCTGCTCGACTAGGAATTCGGCAAACCAAGAGATCAAGGCGCCGGCCACCTCGGCGACCTTTGCCATGAGGTCCCGCAGGATCTGCCTGATCAGATCGAGAAACGCCGTATCATCCGTTGCATGGGCGGCGAGGGGCGGCTTGGCCCCCTCAACCGAGCCGATGATGTCATAGGCCAGCGCATGGAAGGTGCGGGCCTCGATCGGCATGCCGCAGCGGGCCTCGATGCGCTCTGACATCTCTTTCGCGGCGTCTTTGGCGAAAGCGAGGAGCAGGATTTCTTCTGCGGGCCGGATGCCAGCACGTAGAAGGTAAGCCGCCTTTGCTGTGATGACGCTTGTCTTGCCGGAGCCTGCGCCTGCCAGGACCAAGGTTGCATCTTCGTCGACCACGATGGAAAGCCGCTGTTCAGGCGTCAAAGGCTTGCTCTCGACTGTGTCACAGAACTCCTTCCAGCGCTCCAGCTCTACCGTGACGAAACGCTCGATAGCCCTTTCCCGCAATT
>NZ_SBLC01000086.1 GCF_004054105.1 Falsigemmobacter intermedius | reverse complement strand
GGATTATAACGATCCCACCTTGGCACAAAGATGCCGTCGGGGGGCGGTTACAACATCAGAGCCGTTTAGATCCCTTACAGACACGCTGGTGGGCCCCTCAGTCTGCTCATCGACAGCACAGGGATCCGCTTTCGCGGTGATGGTGAATGGCTCGCCCGCAAACACGGCGCGACGCGCAGGCGAGAATGGCGCAAGGTCCATATGGCGATGGATACCGGGACCGGCGACATCCGTGCGGTGGAATTCACCTCGAGCCACGAGGGAGACAGCGCGTTGCTGCCCGATCTGCTGGCCCAGATCCCGGAAGGTGAGGGTATCGAAACCGTCACCGCGGATGGGGCCTGCGATACACGTCGTTGTCTTGAGGCGATCCTTGCGCGCGGCGCTGAGGCCATCATCCCCGTTCGCCGGAATGGACGCATGTGGAAGACAGACTGTCCCGCCGCGATCTGGCGCAACGAGACGTGACGCGCCACACAGCGCCTGGGGCGCGGGCTGTGGAAGAGGTGGTCAGGCTATCATGCCCGAAGCCGGATTGAGGCTCAGATGAACCGCCTCAAGTTGTTCGGCGATCGGATCGTCTCACGAGATCAAGATCGGCAGGTCACGGAAATCCACATCCGCGTCGCGATCATGAACCGTTGCTCGGCCATGGGAATGGCCGAGATCGAGTGCGTGAAATGAGCCAGAAAGGGGAAAGGGGCACATCACCTTGTCACCGAATTGCGCAACAAGCCCCGCTTGATCATGAGCAAGCCGGTTATTGGTCTTGTAGCGGGGCTTGGATGGAGAGGTCATGCGGGGTGCAGAGAACGATCAGGCAAGACACTGTATCCAAAACATTTTGTGCAGCAGCGCTGCGCCTTGGGTTAAAGTGCGGATCGGGACTCGCCGGAGCTGTTGTTGCGGCGTCGCGCTGTGGCGCTTTACTTTGCAAGGACCGCGGCAAGGGAGACCTGTGGAAATCGCCTCCGGTGTGGTGGTTCAGGCTCTCTCCGTCCGGGTCGCAGCCTTTTGAAGCCATTGCCCGGCTGTCGCCCCGACTGCGGCCTTCGCGAGTTCTCAGACGGCAGGCTCGGGACAGGCGGGCGGCATCCGCTTCTCTGAAGTCTGAGGCAGGCCGGCTGTCCCGAGCCTGCGTGACGGGAGGGGAGTGGCTGGCCCGGTCGAAACCCGGAGAGGCCTCAGGGCGATGCGTCAGGCGTTCTGACGAGCCCGCGAGGGCTCGGGTCGGTCCGCTGCCGCGCAGAGGCGCAGTCAGGGCCGCCCCCTCAGCCCCCCGACGCTGTCTGTGACAGACAAAGGCTGCTTCAGAATGTGCGGTCCGCAGGATCACGACATCCCACGACAGACCTCCGGCCCGGTGGCAGCCGCGGCAGGCAGAGCAAACCGCCATTAAGAAGTCGCTTGGTGTGCGCATCCTCCCAGGATAGCGTTAAGGCTCGGCTTTGCGTCGAAAAACCCTCCAGGTTTTCAGCCGCCTTTTAAGGTCACTCCAATGACCGATCTGTTGTGGAATGAGAGAAGGTATGCACGAACCTGCCCTTGGTGCCGTTGCCATCGGACGCAATGAAGGCGACAGGCTGAAGGCCTGCCTGCGGTCGCTGACCTCGGTCTGCGACCGGGTTGTTTATGTCGACAGCGGCTCCTCAGATGACAGCCTGGAGTTTGCGCGCAGTCTCGGCGTCCTCGTCGTTGAATTGGATCAATCGCAGCCTTTCACGGCCGCAAGGGCGCGCAATGCGGGGTTTGAGCGTCTTATGGCTGAGACAGATCCGCCCGACTTTGTGCAGTTCGTTGATGGAGATTGCCGGGTCGAGGCGGGCTGGCTTGAAGCCGGCCTGGCGGAACTGAGGGCGGACGCCCGCCTCGGGCTGGTGACAGGCTGGCGCTCGGAAATTCACCCGCAGGCTTCGGTCTATAATGCCATGTTCCAGATGGACTGGCACCGCCCCGCAGGGGAGATCAGGACCTGCGGCGGCGATATGATGGTGCGCACGAAAGCCTTTCGCGAGATCGGGGGCTTTAATCCGCGCGTGATCGCCGCCGAGGACGACGAATTCTGCCTGCGCCTCGGCAAAGCCGGCTGGACGCTCAGAAGGCTTCCCGCGCTGATGACCTGGCATGACGCCGATATGAAGAGCTTTGCGCCCTGGTGGAAGCGGACCATGCGCGACGGGCACGGGTTTGCCCAGGTCGGTCAGATGCATCCGCCGCATTTTCGCCGGGAGCGGCTGCGCGTCTGGGTCTATGGTCTCCTCCTGCCGCTGATCCTGATGGCCGGACTGCTGCTGACGCCCTGGCTGTCGCTGGCGGTGCTTATGATCTACGGGCTGTCCTGGTTGCGGACCGCTGCAAACCTGCGGCGGCGGGATCTGACGACGGGCATGGCCATCCGGCAGGCCGGCTTTTTGACGCTTTCCAAGATACCAAATCTTTTCGGCATGTTGATGTATTACCGCCGTCGCCTGATCGGCGACGACATGAAGATCATTGAGTATAAGTAGAGGCTGCTATGAAGACGTTTCGTATCGCCATTCTGGGCGCCGGGTATATCGCCACCTGGCATGCCGATGCCATCCGTACCACGCCCGGCCTTGATCTGGTGGCGGTCTGCGATGCCTCCTCTGCGGCCGCTCAGGGCTTTTCTTCTGCCTATGGCATCCAATGCTTCACCGATCTTGAAGAGCTGATCGCCGCCGGGGTCTGTGATGCGGTCCATATCCTGACGCCGCCGCCGCTGCACCATCCCCTGGCGCGGCGCTGCCTTGAGGCGGGGTTGCATGTTCTGGTCGAAAAGCCGGCAGCGCTTTCGGGGAGGGAACTCGATGATATGGCCGCTGCGGCGGATCGCTCGGGGCGGATATTGGGCGTTTGCCACAACTTCCTTGCGCTGCCGTCCTATCAGCGGCTGAAAGCGGCACGGGATGCCGGGCTTCTGGGGGTGGTCTCGGCGGTGCAGATCAACTGGTCACTGCCGCTGCCGCCGCTGCGTTCGGGGCCCTATGGGATCTGGCTGCTCGCCGATATCCGCAATCTGCTGCTGGAGCTTGGGCCGCATCCGTTCTCCTTTGCGGTGGATCTCTTTGGCGACATTGAGATCGATCACGTCAGCCTTGGCCAATGGATCACGCTGCCCGGGGGCGCCCGGCGGCCGCAGAGCTGGCGCATTCTGGCGCGCGCGGGTGAGGTTGAGATCACCATCGCACTGTCGCTGGTTGAAACCGTGGATGACCGCTCTGTCACGCTGCGGGGATCTTCGGGCCTGGCGCAGGTGGATTATGCCGCCGACACCTTTGTCATGAGCCGTGACAATACCTCGGAGCTGGTGATCAATCCGCTGCGCAAAGAGCTGGGCAAGGCGGGTGCGCATCTGCGCGAGGCTCTGGTGAATGCGGCCCGCCAGGCGCTGTCGCTCAATCAAAAAAGCCCCTATGGCCTGAGTTTTCGCAACACCATCGCGGCCTTCTATGAAGGGCTGCGTCAGGACAACCCCGACAGCCGCTTCACGATTGCTCAGGCGCGCAAAGTCATTGCGGCAATCGAGAGCAGCCTGTCACTTCCGCCGGAGCTGGTCTCTGCGCCCGGCGCGCCCGCTGTGATCTCTCAGCCCCGGCCCGGCGCTGCGCCGAAGATTATGGTGATCGGCGGCACCGGCTTTATTGGCCGCAACCTCACCCGCCGTCTCGTGGCCCGGGGCCACGACGTCCGCGTAGTGTCGCGCGGCAGAAGCGGTCCCTTTGACGATCTGGCCGGTCACGTCGAGCTCTCCCGCGTTTCGCTGCACGACGAAGACGCGCTTTGCCGCGCGATGGAGGGGATGGACTGCGTCTTTAACCTGGCCCGTTCGGTTGACCGGACCTGGACTGAGGCGCTGGAGAATGATGTCGCAACTGCGCTGCGGATCTCACGCGCGGCCCGGCAGGCAGGGGTCAGGCGGATGGTCTATACCGGCACCATTGCGTCTTATGATATGTCGGATCCCAACCGCGTCATTAACGAGGACACGGTCTTTGGCGAGATGGAGGAGCGCAACCTCTATGCCCGCTCCAAGGCAGAATGTGAGCGGCGGCTGCTGGAGGCACAAAGCTCAGAGGGCGTAGATGTGACGATCGCGCGCCCTGGCATCGTGCTGGGGCCGGGTGGTCCGCTGCAACATTGGGGCATCGGGCGCTGGCATGGTCCGGGCGCGGTCCGCCTGTGGGGAAGCGGGCGCAATATCCTGCCTTTCGTTCTCGCAGATGATGTATCGGACGGTCTGATCGCGATGATGGAAACGCCCGGCATCGAGGGTTCGTCCTTTAATCTGATCGGGGATCCCATGCTCACCGGTCGGGATTATTTCGATGAGATCCACCGCCGCCTCGGCGCGCGGATCCATGTGACCACCTCTGACCCCAACATGCTCTGGGCGGCTGACAGGTTGAAGCACGGGCTGAAGCGCTATGTGCTGCGCCGTAAAGATGTCACCGGGATCACCCGCGCCGATTGGAAATCCCGCTGTCATCTGTCGCGCTTTGATAACGCAAAGGCGCGCCGTGTCCTGAACTGGAACCCGGAAAGTGATCGGGAGCGCTTCCTCATCAGATCCATCGTTGAGCCGGATCTGTTCGGCGTTGATGATGGGTTGGGTAGCCCCTCCTGACGGCACTTATGTGCCACAGTGATCTGGATAGGATC
>NZ_SBLC01000085.1 GCF_004054105.1 Falsigemmobacter intermedius | reverse complement strand
TCTTCCCACAACAACCAGCCGTTTCCGTCTGCCCCGCTGCGGTGAAGGGGTGTTTAGACAGACCGCGCGACAGGTGCAAGAGCGAAAAGTGCAGTTTGTGTGATTTTTCTCTAAGATGCTGAAAAATCTGAACCCCTGACCTCTGAGAGTTGCGGGAAGGCCGCCTGAAACGGGCCCTTAAACCGTTTCTGCTCCACTCTGGCGAATCTCATGGCGGGAGGCGGGGCTGGTCCGGGCTCATATCACGGTGAGGAATGCCCGTTCTGTGCTTTCGCTGACTGCGGGGACGTTGCTCCGGGGAGTTCAGAAAGATAGGAAGCCAATTCCCGAGTGGTTCGGCTAAGGTGCAGGTGATGAAGGAACGGGCAGTATGATCTCTCTCAGCGCGGTTTCGCGGCACTTTGGAACGGGCGCCTCACGCGTGGCCGCTGTCGACCAGGTCGATCTTGAGATCCCTGGCGGAGAGATTTTTGGCGTCATTGGATATAGTGGCGCGGGCAAGAGCACTCTGATCCGTCTGCTAAACGGGCTGGAACGTCCGACGGCCGGGCGTGTGGTGGTGAACGGCACTGACATCGGCGCGGCCTCAGAGCGCGCCCTGCGCCAGGTTCGCCCGAAGATCGGGATGATTTTCCAGCATTTCAATCTGCTGTGGTCGCGCAGTGTGCGCGGCAATATCGCTTTGCCGATGGAAATCGCGGGCCTGCCGAAAGAGGAGATCCGCCGCCGCACCGAAGAACTGATCGGGCTGGTCGGCCTGGACGGCCGGGGTGATCACTGGCCGTCGCAATTGTCCGGCGGTCAAAAGCAGCGCGTTGGCATTGCGCGTGCTCTGGCCAATCAGCCCGACGTTCTGCTTTGCGATGAGGCCACTTCGGCCCTTGACCCTGAGACGACGGATCAGATCCTTGACCTGCTGGCCGGGATTAACCAGCGCCTCGGGCTGACCATCGTGCTCATTACCCATGAGATGCATGTCGTGCGCCGTATCTGCACCTCGGTGGCTGTGATGGAGGCCGGGCGTGTGATTGAAACCGGCCCGGTGGCACAGATCTTTGCCGCCCCGCAGCAGGCGGTGACGCAACGCTTCCTCGGGCAGATCGCGAGCGCGGAGCCGAAGAGGCTGCGTATCGGCCTGCATCCCGACGCCGCGCAGCGCCTGCTTGAGATTGCCGCCACTCCCGAGCTTGGGATAAGCCTGAATAACCTCACCCGTGAGGGGGATGTTTTCCGTGGTGAACTTCTGATCCGGCCTGAGGCCCTTACCGATGGCATCGCGCAGCTTCGCGACGCCGGAATTGACGTCTGGGAAGGGTGACCGGATATGCTGACTTCTCTCTTTCCGCGGGTGCGCGGCGATCAGCTGTGGCAGGCCACCCTCGACACACTTTATATGACAGGGGTTTCGGGTCTGTTAACGGCCGCCCTCGGTCTCGCGCTCGGAGCCGTCCTTTTCCTGACCTCACCCGGCCAGCCGCTGGCCAACCGGGTGATCTACCGGGCGGTGTCTCTGGTGGTTAATATCGGGCGGGCCATTCCCTTTATCATCCTGCTTGTGCTGCTGATCCCCTTCACCAAGGCGGTCATCGGCACCATTCTGGGCGTCAACGCCGCCCTGCCCGCACTGATTTTTGGCACCGCGCCCTTCTATGCCCGCCTCGTTGAGATCGCCTTTCGCGAAGTCAGCCGTGGCGTCATTGAGGCGACCCGCGCCATGGGCGGCGGTATGGGCACGATTTTGTTCCGTGTTCTGATCCCCGAAGCCGCACCCGCGCTGGTGTCGGGCATGACGGTGACTCTGATCGCGCTGGTATCTTATACCGCGATGGCAGGGGCGATCGGCGCCGGCGGCCTTGGCCACCTGGCTTATCTCGAAGGGTTTCAGCGAAACAATCGTCAGGTCATTTTCGTCGCCACGGCGGTGATCCTGGTGCTGGTGTTCGCCATTCAATTCGCAGGGGACCGCCTGACGCGGCACCTCGATAAACGCTGAAGAAAGGGTTTAGCATGTTTAAAAAGGCTCTGGCCGCCGTTGGCCTTCTCGCTCTCTCAACCTCGATGGGTATGGCTGAGACCACACTGAAGGTCGGCGCCTCCCCCGTGCCGCATGCTGAAATCCTGGAATTTGCAAAGCCGCTGCTGAAAGAAAAGGGCATCGAGCTCGAGGTGATCGTATTCCAGGATTACATCCTGCCGAACACCACGCTGGCCGGAAAAGAGATTGATGCCAACTACTTCCAGCACGTCCCCTATCTGAACCAGGTCCTGGCTGAGAACGCTGGCAACCCCGACTTCAACCTGGTCAATGCCGGTGGCATCCATGTCGAGCCGATCGGCATTTACTCGAAGCGCTGGAAATCGCTCTCTGAACTTCCGCAGGATGGCAAAGTCATCATGCGCGATTCCGTCGCCGAAGAAGGTCGCATCCTGTCGATCTTCGCCCGCGAAGGCGTGGTGAAACTGAAAGAGGGCATCGAGCCGGTGGCGATCCGCATCACCGACATCGTTGAAAACCCCAAAAACCTCACCTTCCTTCCGAACATCGAAGCCTCGCTGCTGCCGCAGGTCTATGCCAATGATGAGGGCGATGCCGTCACCATCAATGCCAACTACGCACTCGGCGCGGGCCTCGATCCGGTGAAAGATCCGGTCGCGCTGGAATCGGCTCAGAACAACCCATACGCCAATATCATCACCGTCCGCGCCGGAGACGAAGAGCGCGCTGAGATCAAAACTCTGGTGGAGGTCCTGCAATCTGAGCCGGTCCGCGCCTGGATTAATGAAACCTACAAAGGCGCTGTGATCCCGGCCGAGAAATAAGCCTGGCTCCTGTGTTAAAGGACGGCCCCCCGGGGGCCGTTTCTATTTGACCCAAAGCTTTCGGCAGAGACACCTTCTGCTGAGCCTGTAAACACTCGAAGAAATGGCAGGACCAGTGCCCTGAAAGGTACGGCTCCTCTGACGACGCCCTTAAAGAGGGGCTGGCCATCCGGAGTGAACCGCACCGGGTTTGCCGGAGGCTCCAACTCCTGAGTAAGGTGGAGCATCATGAGCAAAACAACAAACAAGTTTTCCCCTGAAGTGCGCGCACGAGCTGTGCGGATGGTTCTCGACAACGAAGGCCAGCATAGCTCGCGTTGGCAGTCGGTGATGTCGATCGCGGCGAAGATTGGCTGTGCGCCCCAGACGCTGAACGACTGGATCAGGAAGGCCGAGGTCGACGGGGGCAAGCGGCCGGGCGTTTCCAGTGAGATGTCGGATCGCATGAAGGCCCTGGAGCGCGAGAACCGCGAACTGCGGCAGGCGAATGAGACCTGCGCAAGGCGTCAGCATATTTTGCGATGGCGGAGCTCGACCGCCGATCGAAGTAATGGTGGGTTTTATTGATGCCCATCGGGGCAGCCACGGGGTCGAGCCGATCTGCAGCCTTCTGCCGATTGCCCCATCCACCTTCACGCCCATCTCGCAAGGCGATTCGATTCGACACGTCTGTCAGCTCGCGTGCGGCGGGACGAAGCGTTCCGCCCTGAGATCCGACGCGTCTTCGAAGAGAACTATCAGGTCTATGGGGTGCGCAAAATCTGGCGGCAACTGCGCCGTGAGAGGTTCGACGTCGCCCGCTGCACCGTAGGTCGGTTGATGAAGGTCATGGGTATTCAAGGCGTTATCAGGCGCAAGCCGCATCGGACGACGATTCAGGACAAGAAGCAGCCTTGCCCACTGGACAAGGTTAACCGCCAGTTCCGGGTTCCCGCCCCGAATATGCTGTGGGTCAGCGACTTCACTTATGTCGCGACCTGGAGGGGCTTCGCTTACGTTGCTTTCGTCATCGATGCCTATGCTCGCAAGATCGTCGGCTGGCGTGTCAGCACAACGGCTCATGCCGGGTTCGTTCTCGATGCCCTGGAGCAAGCCGTCCATGACAGGCGTCCGGCAAAAAGTATGGGACTGATCCACCACAGCGACCGAGGATCGCAATATCTGTCCATTCGCTACAGTGAACGGCTGGCAGAGGAGGGTATAGAACCCTCGGTGGGCAGCGTCGGTGACAGCTACGACAACGCCCTGGCAGAGACGATCAACGGTCTGTTCAAGGCAGAGGTCATTCACAGGCGCGGGCCATGGCGGTACTTCGAAGCCGTGGAGTATGCTACTTTGGAATGGGTCGACTGGTTCAACAACCGCCGCCTGCTTGAGCCAATCGGGAACATCCCGCCAGCCGAGGCAGAGGCGAACTTCTATGCAGCTCTGGAAACTGAAACCATGGCCGCATAACTAACCGTAATCAGCCTCCGGCAAACCCGGTGCGGTTCACCTTGTTGGTCTGACAAAGTCCCGTAAGACATGGAGCTTCGGGCTTTGCTTCCTGCACCTGAGAAACGTCCAGGGGCATCCATGGAACCATAAACGCGTTCGCCGGATCTATTGCGAACTGGAACTAAACCTGCGGATCAAGCCTCGCCGACGCATCAAGCGTGATAGGCCCGAAGAACTGACAGTGCCAGATGCATCAAATGTGGCTTGGTCTATGGACTTCATGGCCGATCGGCTCGCTGATGGGCGTCAATTTCGGCTGCTGAATGTCCTGGACGACTTCAAACGCGAGGGGTTGGGCATTGAGGTTGACTTCTCGCTGCCTGCCGAGCGGGTGGTCCGTGCGCTCAATCAGATCATTGAATGGCGGGGCAAACCTCGGTCAATACGTGTCGATAACGGGCCGGAATACATCAGCTCGACTCTGATGATTTGGGCCGAAAAACAAGGAATTGCACTGAACCATATCCAGCCCGGAGCTATGCGGGATTTTGGGTGATACGGCCTGATCAAGCGGCGCGATTTTCGGCGACGCTGG
>NZ_SBLC01000084.1 GCF_004054105.1 Falsigemmobacter intermedius | reverse complement strand
TTTGCAAGCACTTGAAGTCTACGACGCCAACACAATGCCATTCATCATCGGGTTTGCGCTGCTGCTTGTGGCCATGGCTTCATTGACATCACGTCGATCCGTCTCTGGATCCGCCATTTGTCAACATGACCTAACACTACAGTTGCATTCTTCTCTCCGTTGTGAATCAATTCGCTACCATGACACAGTGAGGGATCATGGATGGCGGGGTTGTCGATCGAAGAGACGCTGGAGCTTTGGGCTTGCTCGCTCCGTGAAGTAAAGGCTCGAATTCGGCCGCTGTTTACGCAGGAACGGGTTGCGGCATCGGCCGGTCATTTTCTCGACGGCTTGTTAGGTGAGGAACGGCGCAAGACGGGTTGGATGCGGGCCGAAGCGGCTGGAGATCCGGGCCCCTGGCGCCAGCAGGCGATATTGGGTCGTGGCCATTGGGATGCCGACGCGCTGCGCGATATTGTGCGGGACTACGCCGTGGAAACGCTGGCTGATCCCGAGGCGGTGCTGGTGATCGATGAAACCGGCTTTTTGAAGCAGGGCCACGCCTCCTGTGGGGTCGCGCGCCAATATACGGGGTCGGCAGGAAAGATCACCAATTGCCAGATCGGCGTTTTCGCCAGCTACGTCTCGCGGCACGGACATGCTTTTATCGATCGGGCCCTCTATCTCCCGAAAGCATGGGCTGAAGACCCGGTCAGAAGAAGCCGGACCCATGTGCCCGAGGCGGTGGAGTTCGCCACTAAACCTGCCATCGCGCGCAGCATGATCGAGCGCGTGCTCTCGGCCAATGCTCCATTTTCCTGGGTGGCCGCCGACAGCGTCTATGGCGTTGGCGATATCGAAATAGCGCTACGCCGCGCTGGTAAAGGCTATGTCCTGGGTGTCAGTTCCAAGCACGCCTTCAATTCCTGGGGGAAAGCCTGTGCCGTCAGCGGGACGGCCGGGAGCATCGCGGGAGATTTGCCGCCCGAGGCCTGGCAGCGTCTGTCGGCCGGCGCGGGCACCAAGGGCGAGCGGCTTCACGACTGGGCTTACCTTGATCTCGCCGATCTCGATGCTGGCGAATTCAATGCTGATCTCAGCGGCGTCTGGACCCGGGGCCTGCTGATCCGACGCAATATTGCCGATGGTGATCTGGCCTTCTTCACCACATGGTCGCCGCGGGGCACCAAGATGGAGACGCTGGTCCGCGTCGAAGGGCATCGATGGGCGATCGAAGACAGCTTCGAGACCGCAAAGAATGAGCTCGGCCTCGATCATAACGAGACCCGCTCCTGGCATGGCTGGCACCGGCATGTTTCGCTGGTCATGCTGGCCTTCGCGATGATGGCCAGCATCCGCCAGCAGGCCAATGCCGCGCCGCCAAAAAAAACGATGCGCAAGACGAGGGCAGAACGCCAGAACTGATCCGCTGGTCGATCCAGGAAATCCGGCGCATCGCGAACCGCATGGCCCAGCGTCAGATCCAGGCAACTCAAATCATCGCTTGGTCAACCTGGAGAAGAGCCCATCAAGCTACAGCAAGGCTCGTGCATATGCGGCTAAAATTGCAACTGTAATGCTAAGGTGTCTTATACTGGCTGCCTGATATGTGGAAAAAATTTTTGACATTGAGCGGTACTTCCTGCTGACATACGCCGTTCGTTTCCTTAGAGGTGCCAGACGTCAGCCGAGGGAAAAACATGTCGATATCGACATTCAATCCCCGTGCGACCTCATATAGGCGTGATGCGCTGACACGATTAGTTCCTCGGGCTGGCGCAGGGAGATTTCTCCCCCTGCGCCTGTAACTCTCTTTCTGGGAGCGATTTCGGCAGATACGATAGCTGGCTCAGAAGCGCATCTGGTAGCCGACCCGCATCCCAGTCTGCACACCGCTGCCAAGCTGGGCCTGCCCGACATCGAGATCGAACGAGACAACGCTGTTGGCGTTGATATCGTGACGATAGCCGACCGAGACAAAGCCCCGCGTGTCATTCCGGTCGATCCCCGAGTTGAAGCCAAAGGCTGCAAGGCCAGGAACATCGGACGTCCCCGAAACCCGGGCTCGATCTGCGCTCAGGTCATGCTCGATGCCTGCACCGAGCGACAGGCGGCCAACTTCCGAGACCCGCGTCTCACCTTCCAGCGCAAGAGTCAGCGTGGTGCGATCCATGGTCAGCTTGTCGTAAGATGCCAGCGTGTCCGACCCGGCCTCGGCATAGCCCGAACGCTCGGTGCGGAAATGGGTCAGACCGACCGATGGCGTCAACAGCCAGGTGCCGGACTGAACACCAAAGCCCAGGCTTGCATGGACCACACGGGTATCGAGATCGATATCACCGGTTGCGCGCGTGACATTGGTAAAGCCAAGACCCCGGGTGATGGTGGCATCCTGCTGCCCCCAGGCCAGCGCGGCGCTCCCTTGCCAGCCGGTACGATCAAGACCGCCCTGGCTGAACTCGGCCCAGAGGCTTGCGCCATAGCCATTGTCCGCGTCGATGGCGTCGGTGCCGAGGCTGTTGCCGAAGATCCCGATCGTGGCGCCAAGCGTGACCTGATCGCTCACACCGTAGCCATAGCTCAGCAAACCGCTGCGCGCGGTGCCCGAGCCAATCCCTTCGCCATTGTCAGAACCGGTCGAAAGCAGATTGCCGGAAATGCTGAAGCCGTTGCGACCCGCACCAACCAGGAAACCCTCGCCTATGAGTGCCCCGACGGTGTCCTGCTGCGCGGCGACCGCGATGGCATCGTCCTCGACGATCGCGCCCAGCGACAGGGCAACATTCGCCAGATCCTGCATCGTTGTCCGGTAGATGAAGGCATGCATCCGCCCGTCATCGGCTTGGGCCGCTCCAACAATGGTCCGCCCATCGTCAGAGATATCATAAGCAGTAGAGTCGCCGCGATTGTCTGACGTCAGCGTCCCGAGGTCTTCCACGCCATAAGTATCGCTCCAACGAACCGCTCTTTGCTCATTAAAGTCATTCACATCCTGCCCGACAATCACGCTGCCATCAGCCGTAACCGCATATGCAATTGCCGTAGTTGAATCAGTGGGTGCAATGGTCCTCAGCGTCTCAAGTGCTTGCATGCCGCCGACTGCAGTCCAACGGAATGCTCGAGAGCCAGGATCGTCGCTCGCGGACATCCCAACGACAACGTCGCCGTTCGCAGAAAGGTCGACCGCATGAGATACTCCAAGACCATCAGAACGCAAAGTTCCCAGATCAGTCATGCCGTTCCCTTCCTCCCAGAGAAACGCGCGATCTGATCCAATGTCATTGGTAGCTGTCCGGCCCACCACAAAAACACCATCGGCAGACACACCACTAACAAAAGAAGTACCAGCATTACCGGCTCTCAATGTCCCGAGGTCCGTCATTCTACCCCCCTCTTCCCAGCGGAAGGCTCGGTACGAAGAATTGTCAGTGGAAACCGTGCCCACGACAACACTCCCATCGTAGGATACACCAACAGCCTGTGAATTGCCTATGCCATCAGAACGCAGCGTTCCGAGGTCAGTCATCTGGTCATCTTTCCAGCGGAATGCTCGACGCTGTCCGCTATCAGTTTCGGCCTGCCCAACAACGACATGGCCATTTCCGGAGATCCGCTCAGCTTGAGCATAGCCACTGTCGTCTCCCCGCAACGTACCAAGATCCTCAAAACCGCCCGCAGCGGTCCAACGCAATGCTCGACTGCCCGCCCCACTTCTTGACACCCCTGAAGCTACAGTTCCATCCGCCGAGATACCTAAGAATAATGTTTGCACACTTCCCGTATGCAAGCCGACATCACACATTTCATTCAACGACGAAGTTGCACAGGCAACAGCTTGTGCTTCAGCGGTTGATACGCCACCGATCAACATTACGGCCCCAGCCATCATCGGCGCGAAGCTGACGATTCCTTTGGCAGATTTGACCATCCGCCCGCCGCGCAAAGTTTTCGACGAAGTTTTCAACATTGACATTTACCCTCCTTGGTAGTGCAGCCCTGTTCTAAGCCCCCGGTTTCAAACCAGAAGGGCAGGTTTTCCTTATTCAGCCCGCGACCTCTCTCGCGCTGACGGGCTCTGGCGTGAAAAGCCCAAGCCCGCCGGAATTGGGGGTCCAGCCCGGACGATCCAGCGCGGCCTTCAGGACGCGAAACCCCAAAGGGATGAAGGCCCAACTGGTCTGGCGACGGAACTGGCAAACCCGTCGCGAGGTCGAGATCGCCCCCTTTGAATACATCAACGGCTTTTACAACCCACGCCGCAAGCACTCGTCCCTCGGATGGAAATCACCCGTAGCTTTCGAACGCTGGGCCGCATAGCATGAGCACCTGACCGGAACAGAACCGATGCAGATCCAGCCTCCATCGCAGATGCCAGCTTGAATCACGCTCAAAGCCTGATCTGAACCCATTTTGTCAACACGACCTAGGTGTTTGATAGCCAGCCCTGAACCGCTGCTCCTCAAACTTAGGAGGGATCCTGGCACCCTAGAGCACGGACGCTGTGATCACGCAAAGCAACCAGTTCTTCGTCAACTGCATCGTTGATTCTACGCTGATTTTCGCGTTTGCGAAGAGTTTGACCAGCCAGCCAACACAGAAGGACCACGGGAATAGTCAGGTAGATGAGAAAGGCAGTCAAATAGCCGAACCCAGCTATAAAGAAAGAAACAGCAAGAATACCGCTAAAAAATGCACACAATATTAGTAGAAAAATTGCCATGACGTCATATCCCGAAGAAAGTACTGGGTGATCAGGAAGTAATGGTAGATACAGTAGTTAGACGGTCAGCATTTACGTCACATAGCACGGAATATATATCCTCTGGATCAACGAACTGATCTGCGATATTTCCCACCTTTAATGCCCCAAGGTTGTGCAATGGTCCGCGCGCCATGGAGCTATGGTCGAAAGTTGGTGACGCTCGATCAGGCGGCGGTTTGAAGTTGACGGAGACCG
>NZ_SBLC01000083.1 GCF_004054105.1 Falsigemmobacter intermedius | reverse complement strand
GCAATGCGCATAGCATGGCAGGCTTTGAGCATAATCGGATCTGACTGAGGAAGTCCTGATAATTTACTATTATCGGACGTATTGGCGGCCGGCGAGAAAGGGTCCGCTCTGCCTTTCTTGGAGGCATTGGAGATCGCTGCTCGATAGCCTATGATCGCTGGGAGATGCGATTGTAGATAAAGCCGGACGTTGCTTCCCCGCCCTCCAGTCGGAAATTAACCTCAGCAGGTCATTTCTGCCCCCGCATCCCGCCTTCTCCACTATGCGGGTGCTGCTGCGAAGACAGGTCCACGACCCAGCGGGTCTGCCCTGCCTCCCCGACACGCTCACGGCGCAGTTCCTCCACGGTCCCGGCCACGCTCCGGAGGAACGTCAGGTCGAGCACAGGGGGCTTGCCTTCCCTTTGCGGCTCGCCACTGAGGCGGATCACCCGCTCTCCATGACCTGTGGTCATCGGCAGATACTCGTGCGGGCGCCCGTTTGTCGGCCGACAAAGCAGCAGCTCGTCCTGTCCTGCGTCCAGGCAGATCTCATGCGTCCCCCAGCGGTGGGTCCGCTCCAGGAACTCCATCAGTTCTTCCGGGTACCAGCCGCAAAGATAGGGAGACTCCTCCAGATCGCGCAGCGGGTGGCGGGAGAGGAACTCATGGCGAACCCGGGGATCTTCCAAAAGATCGCGGCAGGGTCCGAAAGCGGCGAAGCGTCGAACCGAAGGATGTGCCCTGAGATCGCGCAGAGCCTGAAGCCGCAGCATCATGGGGAAGAGCGCAAACTTTTGATGTTTAGGAAGTTCCTCCGGGTCATGGGCTCCGGCGATCACCATGCTAAGTTCGGGAAGCGGCTCCCGCTCGGATATCCAGAGCGCGGTCATCTCAGCGCTGAAGACCGGCAGATCTTCCAGCCGGCAAAATAACTCAAAGCTGACCGGCGAGAGATGGAGGTCATCGCGACGGGCGCGTTCATAATCAAAGCTCTGCCGTGTGCCGTCCGGCCGCTCAAAGGTGAAGGAAGGCTCTCTTCTCAGATTCATTCGACCGCCTCCGCATCCTCTGCCCCCTGATCCGGGCCAAGCTGCAGCCAGATCGCTGCGTAATGGGCAGCGGCGGTGACCACGCCTGCCCATGATCCGGCGGGACGGGCCCCCTGCTCCGCCACATTCGGTGCCATCAGCCGCAAGCGGACCTGAACGCTGCTGCCGCGAGCAACGCGGCGTGCGGCGCGCTGCATCTCGTCCGGCCGCACGCCCTGCCACAAGAGCTCCCGTTCGCGGCGCAGATCAGGGTCGATCTCGGGCGAGACCCGTTCAAACTGCCAGCGCCCGGCCGGGCGCAGCTGCACCGCAAGTGCAATCCAGGCAGTAGCATCCGCGGGGTCCCGGAAGGTCACACCCGCATTGGTGCGCGACGCCTGCGACAGCGTTGTGCGGACCCAGGGATAAACCGCCTGCGGGTGATCAGCGGCGAGATCGATCAGACGCGCCGCAAGATCGAGCGCTTCTCTAAGCTTCGGCGCCGGCAGGGAGGTCGGCAGCAGTCGGCCCTCGTCGCCTTTCTTCTGCAGGCGCAGTTCCCCGCGGGCAGAGCGCAGGGCGGACCAGCGCTTTGCCACGCTGGCAGTTTGCACAATGAGATCTTCCGGCAATGAGGCCGCCGCTGCGGCCCGCGGGAGCGCGAGGCCGCGGTCCAGGCAGTCGAGCGCAATCCGTAAAGCGTGAAGTGCCGCTGCACTGTCCTGAAGCGAAGGCCATGTCCTTTTGCTTTGATCGCAAGGCATCTCCTCCGGCTCGGGCAGGAGCTGGAACAGCCTTTCTGCTGCAGGGCCGCTCAGGTGATCTGCAGGCAGATCCTTTTGCTCCCCGGACGCGCAGGCCTGCCAGATCAGCAGATCTGCGCAGGTGATGTAATGCAGGAAGGTGGTCTCCACACTGCCGTGGCCGGCAAAGCGGGCGAGTGCTTCCCAGCGTTCACGTTGAGAGACACCAGCCACCGCCTGCACCACGGCGCGCCGCTCCTCGGAGGTCCAACCGGTGAGCCGTTCCGTGAGCGCCAGAGCCGGCGCCCGCGCTTCGCCGAGAGCAAGGGCGATGTTGTTCAGCGCCGTACGGCGCAGATCATGGGCCGAGACCATGCTCAGCCCACTCGCCCCCCGCAGGGCTACGGCGATAAGCCGTCCGGTCGCAAGGCGATCGAGCGGAGCGAAGGTACCGTCCGGCTGCAGGATCCCGAAGAGCGGCCCTGCAGGGCTCAGACTACGCCGCCACGCCAGCCAGTCTGAGAAGAAGGCCCGTTCCTCTCTGGTCATCAGAAGCATTGGCCGGATCTGGCGCAAAGCATTGGGGGTCTTATTGCTGCCAAAGCGCGAACTGCGGATGAAGAGGGTGGCCATCTCTTCGGGCACTTGCGTGCCCTCGGGGTTCTCAAAATGCGCGGCCAGTGCTTTGCAGACCTCCCCGATGCGCAGCCCGCAGCGCGCCATCAGCAGGAAGGCGGCCTGCAGCGTGCGTGCGAGATCCGGCGGCAGGCCAAAGGTGCTGGCGAGGGACAGACGCGCGGTGGTGAGGTCGCGGAAGGACAGAAGATGAGCCCGCACGCGCAGCGCAGGTGTGTCGCCCTCCATGGAAAAAGTCTCCGGATCGATCTTCGGGAAGTTCCATGCGCTCATGGCGAAGTCGTGCAGGCTGCGCAGGCGTCTGGCGAGATTGCGCCGCTCGGCGGGACTGCGGGGATCATCCTCGAGGATCTCACCATAAAGATCTTCCAGATCTTCCGCCGTGAGCTCACGCAAAGGAAGATCCTCAAGATGCAGGCAGAGCCGCAGGCCCAGGGTGTCGTCATAGCGTTCCACGCTTGAGGGGCGCAGTCCTTCGTTCTCCAGCAGATGGAGATACCAATCGCTCAGAAGGCAGAGCACATCCGGCCAGTCTCCCCCGGTACGTGCCGCCCGCAGATCGCGGGCCAGATCGCCCGGCCTGCGCCTGCGGGCTGCAGGGCTCTCCTCTGCACCCTCTTCCTCCGGACGGATGTCATGAAGCGCCATATAGAAGCGCAGATAGCCCTCGCTTTGCAAAACCGGATGCGAAAGCCGGGTGACGCGGCGCTCGGGCGGGGCTGTAAGCTCCCGGCTCCAAACGGCGGGGCTTTTGCGCAGGACCTCGCCCGCAGCCGCTCCCCCGGTCAGGGCCCGCGCCCATGTCTCAGGTGTCGCGGCAAAGCTTTTGATCCGCCGCTGCGCCAGTCCCGTCAGCAGATGATCGGGACCGCCCTGCTCCGCTTCCCGCAGCAGCGCCGCGCCGCGCAGCAGCTGCGGCAGACGCAGTGACGGGGGCGGCTCTCCCAGAGCCTTTGCCAACAGCTTTGTCACCGGCTGATCGGGCCGGATGCTCTGGCGGGCAGTGACGGGAAGGTTCCAGAAGAGCGAGATCAGCCGCAGGGTCGGGGGCGCGAGGAAGAGCCGCCGCAGGGCATAAAGCCCCTCTGCGTCTTTGCCACTTGCCACACTGAGCGCCCGGGTCCGGCGCGCAGAGCTGTGGCTGCGTTCTTTGAGATCCAGCCAGACGGGTACATCCTCCGCGCGGTAAAGAACGGTCTCCTCGCTCAACAGGCTCTGCGCAAAGAGCTGCAGATGCGTGGGGGTGAGGCAGGCGCTCTCAAAGAGCGCGGACGCCAGACAGAGGCCAAACAGCTGATCCGCGGAGACCTGCCATGTGAGCCCCTCCTCCCGGATCTTCCAATACTGCGCGCGCAGCCGCCGCGCTTCAGCGGCAAACTGCGGGTCCTCCAGCCGCCAGCTGTCGTCTTTGGAATAAACCGCCGTGATGGCACCGGGGGCGGCAACGGGGGAGGAGCGGCTGCGGGCGTTATGGCGGTCCACCAGATCCTGCAGAACGCCGTTCATGCCCGCTGCCTCAGAGCGGCTGCGGGCATGACGCAGGATCTGCCCATGCAGCTCAAGAAGCTGAGCATGGGCTTCAGCGGGGACCGGCAGATCGGCACGCAAAAGCCACGGTGCGGCGGCGGCGATCAGATCCTCTGCGCGGGCCCGCAGCAGAGTGCGGCTCTGCCCGCGGGCACGCGCCCGGGCCTCGCGTCCGACCGGGGAAGCAACAGGATCTGTCACAGCGGACTCTCCAGAGCGGAGATGCCATGCCCGGTCATCATCAGATCAATCTCCCCCGCCACTTTGCGCAGATCCCCGATCCCGAGGCCGGAGGCCGCCTTGAAGGGAAGTTCAGCGTAGTGGGCGTGCCCCATCCAGGCATCGAGCAGCTGGCCGTCCACCCGTGAGGTCAGCGCCGAGCGCAGGAGATGTCGCGACCAGTTCAGCGGCAGGCGCAAAAACCGCTGCAGAAGCGCCCTTTGCGTGGCCGTGCTCAGTTCCGTGACGCGGTCCTCTTCGGAGAAGAGGA
The DNA here is from genome assembly GCF_004054105.1 of Falsigemmobacter intermedius. Taxonomy (GTDB): domain Bacteria; phylum Pseudomonadota; class Alphaproteobacteria; order Rhodobacterales; family Rhodobacteraceae; genus Wagnerdoeblera; species Wagnerdoeblera intermedia. The sequence goes on along the minus strand of NZ_SBLC01000083.1, from coordinate 548 downwards.
AGAAGAGCGGTGCCTGCGCCCGCGGGTCGGCGGTGAGCGCGGCGTCAATGCGCGTTTTAAGGCTGGGGAGCCGATAAGCACCAAGCGCAGCCTGGAGCCTGCGCAGATGATCACACCAGTGCCGGAGTTGCTGTTGCGCCGCCTGCGGCAGAACCAGCACCCGCGCACCGCGTTCGCCGGAGGTGGTTTTGTCGCTGATCCAGATCAGGCCCGTTGCCAGATCCATATCCCCGAGCCGCTCAAAGGGGCTGCCAACCGGACGATGGCCGGTGGCGAGATAGAGCAGCATCAGCGTGTAACCCGTATAAAGATTATGCGCGGCAACAATCTCCGACGGAGCAGGGCTCGATACCGCTCTGGCCTCTGACAGTTTCCTCTGCTGCGCGCCCATCACGGTGGCAAAGAGCGTCATCGGCAGGGCGATGCGCGAGCCGTAATCCCCCGGGGCCTCCGGGAAGGGGCAGACGCGGGTCCCGAAGTGGGCCAGCAGATAGCGGCGATGCCACCAGATCAGCTCGGACCGGCGCAGACGGGTGTAGTGAAGCTGA
>NZ_SBLC01000082.1:871-4955 GCF_004054105.1 Falsigemmobacter intermedius | reverse complement strand
GCGCCAATTTCACATGCCCGGAGCAAGCCGCCAGGGAATTTCCACAGCCTTCGCGACACGACCAGAGCGCCGCAACATCTTCACAACATCATACTGGCTGAGGGTGTTCCCCGGCCGAAGCGTCGTGACCGTGGTGAACTTCTTGTGGAACGCTGCGATCTGCGGCGCATCAGCCCGCCATCCATACGCTTGCTGCGCGGGTTCTGGCAGTGAATCCCGGGTGTGTGGCGGCGAGGAAGAGGGCGAATGATCAGCTCCCCGGATCGCAAGACAACCGCCCTGCTGATCGACGAGGCCATGGCCGCCGGCGCGCGCCGCACCAGGGCCTGCGCTGCGCTTCAGATCAGCGAGCGCACCCTCCGCCGCTGGCGTCAGGGCCTGCCTGCGGGCGACGTCCACGCTGACCGCAGGCCAGGTGCGCTGCGCCCGGCGCCCGCGAACAAATTCAGCGACGAAGAATGCGTGGAGATCCTATCTGTCTGTAATTCTTCGGAATTCGCCAGCCTGCCCCCCAGCCAGATCGTGCCGCGGCTGGCCGATCAGGGGCGCTATATCGCCTCGGAATCCAGCTTCTACCGCGTGATACACGCCCATGGCCAGCAGCATCACCGTGGTCGCAGCCGGGCCCCGAGACGGCTCAATCCGCCCACCAGTTATCAAGCCACCGGCCCTTGCCAGATCTGGACGTGGGATATCACCTGGATGCCAGGGCCGATCGCGGGCAGCTTCTTTTACCTCTTCTGATCCTCGACATCTTCAGCCGCAAGATCGTCGGCTGGGAGGTCCACGAGATGGAGCGCGCCGAATTAGCCGCAGGCGTCATCCAGCGCGCGGTCTGGGCCGAGGCCTGTATTGCCAGACCGAAAGTTCTGCACGCCGATAACGGCGCGCCCATGAAGGGAGTCACTATGAAGACGACGCTGGAACGTCTGGGCATCATTGCATCCTACTCGCGCCCACGTGTCAGCAACGATAACCCTTTCTCCGAAGCACTCTTCCGCACCTGCAAATATCGCCCGGCATGGCCCCGCACGGGCTTTGCCGACAAGGCGCAGGCACAGGTTTGGGTCAAGGCTTTCGTGAATTGGTATAACGCCGAGCACCTCCACAGCGCACTGTGCTTCGTCACTCCCAATAGCCGCCACACAGGAGAAGAGCTCCGGATGCTGGCAAAGAGCGCTGATCTCTATGCAAATGCCCGCGCCGCAAATCCTCAGCGCTGGACAGGAAAGGCCCGCAACTGGCAACCCATCGGACCAGTCTGGCTCAACCCGGAACGTGATGTCTCAGCGGCAGGAATTAGAGACGCCGCTTAACAAAAGGCCGGACAACTTCTTTGACAAATACCGCTCACTGCTCAGTGGCATCTGACTTACACATCGGGTCGCCGCTGCACGGCTCCTGACGCAGTATCAAACTGGCCTGTGTCACTTCCGGTATATGCAGAATACTCTGATCTTGGGAAAGCCCTTTGGGTCACAAAGGGCGCGTTGGGCCACAAAGGGGTAAGCGCGACGCCGATCCCCTTCTGCCATTTCTGACTTGATCCGGCCATTCTGTGCGCATGCGCGTAACGGAGGGTTTGGATCTTGGAAGTAGACGGCAAAATGGGCGTCCATTTGGACGGCTCAAGGGGGGGTGGAGTTTCCCGGCTTGAGGTGATTGAGGGGCCGAGTGGTCGGCGGAGGCGCACGAAGGCGGAGCGGGCGCGGATCGCGGCAGAAAGCATGATGCCCGGCGTGACGGTGGCCGATGTTGCGCGCAAGCATGGCACGACCCGCTGGCAGATTTACGATTGGCGCAAGCGGATACGCAAAGGCAACCTTGTAGTGCCCAAGAGCATTGCGGCCTTGCCGATCTTCGCGGAACTGGTGGTTGATGACCGCACGGCTGAGGCGTCGGCGGCTGTCACAAGGTCCGATCTTGAGATCGTTATCGGCGATATCGTGATCCGTGCTGGCGCTGGTGCCGATGAGGAGCAACTGAGACGTGCGATCCGCGCGGCACGGGCTGCAGCATCGTGATGTTCAGTTATGGTGGACCGGTGAAGGTCTTCGTGGCGACCCGGCCGGTGGATTTCCGCAAGGGCATCGATGGCCTGGCATTGGCGGTGCAGGAGATGTTCGGGATGGATCCGTTCTGTGGGGCAGCCTTTGTGTTCCGCGCGAAACGGGCAGACCGGATCAAGCTGTTGATCTGGGATCAGACCGGCATGGTGCTGGTCCACAAGCGGCTGGAAGGCGGAAAATTCGTCTGGCCACAGGTGCGCGACGGCGTCATGCGCATGTCCAGCGCCCAGTTCGCGGCCCTTTTTGAGGGCGTGGATTGGCGGTTAGTCCGACCGGAGCGGGCGCGGCGCCCGCTAGTGGCTGGATGACCGGAAATTGTGTCAAAAGGCCTGTTTTTACTGGCCTGACAGGGCATCCTGTGATTCACTTCCCTCATGGAGTCCGCTGATCTTGCGCGCGAAAATGCTCTGCTGAAAGCCCGCCTTGCCGAGGTGGAAGCGATGCTTGCCGAGACGCAAGAGGCCAACCGGCGGCTACAGGATATCCTGCGCACGGCGCAGCGCGAAAGGTTCGGCAAAAGCTCTGAGAAGCTGTCACTCGATCAGTTGAACCTTTCCCTCGAAGATGCCGAGTTCGCCCAAGGCGTGCTGGAGGCGGCGCAGGAGAAGGCCGAAGCAGCGATGCACAGGGCACGTGGTGAGGAGCCGCGCAAGCCCAAGCGCAACCGCGGGCATCTGCCATCCCATCTGCCGCGCGTCGAACGCGTGATTGAGCCTGCCAGCACGCTTTGCCCCTGCGGTTGCGGCGAGATGGCCATGATCGGGGAAGACGTGTCCGAACGGCTAGACGTGATCCCAGCCCAGTTCCGGGTGCTGGTCACGCGGCGCCCGAAATACGCCTGCCGCCGCTGCTCGCAAGCCGTGGCGCAGGGGCATGCGCCCGAACATGTCGTGCCCGGTGGGCTGCCCACGGAACTCTTCATCGCCTGGATCATCGTAGCGAAATTCGGCGACCACCTTCCGTTCTACCGGCAAGCCGAAATCTTCAAGCGGCAAGGGATCAGCCTGGACCGGGGCACGCTCGGCAACTGGGTCGGGCGTGCCTGTTTCCACCTGATGCCCGTCATCAACCATATGCGGGCACATCTGCGCGGCGCAGACCGCATCTTCGTGGATGAAACCCGCGCTCCGGTGCTGGACCCGGGCCGAAAGACCACCAAGAGCGGCTTCTTCTGGGCCGTCGTGTCCGATGATCGCGGGCACGGCGGTGCGGGCCCACCCATCGTGCTGTTCCACTACGCCCCCGGCCGGGGCAAGGCGCATCCGCTGAACTTTCTGGCCGGATACAGGGGCCGCTTCCTGCAATGCGACGCCTATCAATCCTACAATGCGATGACGGAAGTCGCGCGCGACAATGGCCCGTGGCAACTGGTCTATTGCTGGACGCATGTCCGCCGCCGCTTCGTCAAGCGCTTCGAGAGCGACGGCTCTCCCATCGCTGAAGAAATGCTGCGCCAGATCGCACTGCTCTATCAGATCGAGAAGTCCGTGCGCGGCAAGGATGCGGCTGTGCGCCTTGCCGCTCGGCAAGAGCATTCAGCCCCGATCATTGCCGCGCTCAAGCCATGGCTGGAAGCCCAGCTCTCGCGCATCCCGCAGAAATCCCAGCTGGCTGAGGACATCCGCTACACGCTGGGGCATTGGCCCGGTTTGATCCGCTTTCTGGACGAGGGCACGCTGGAGCCCGACACGAACCCGGTCGAAAACCAGATCCGCCCGATCGCCCTGACGAGAAAAAATGCCCTATTTGCAGGGAATGAAATCGGCGCCGAGAATTGGGCCATGCTGGCCTCGCTGGTCGCCACCTGTAAGATGTCGAACGTAAACCCGGTCGACTACATCGCCGCCGCCCTGCGCGCCATCCTCGACGGTCTCCCGAAAAGCGGTATCGAAGACCTCATGCCATGGCGCTTCAACCAGCCGTCAAGCCTCGCCGCATAGGGTCATGACGTCGCGCTTACACAAAGGGCGCGTTGGGCCGCAATGGGCACGATGTGCCACAAAGGGCACGTTGGT
>NZ_SBLC01000082.1:0-861 GCF_004054105.1 Falsigemmobacter intermedius | reverse complement strand
CCACAAAGGGCGCGTTGGGCCACAAAGGGCGCGTTGGGCCACAAAGGGCGCGTTGGGCCACAAAAAGCACGTTGGGCCACAAAGGGCACGATGGGCCACAAAGGGCCACAAAGTAACCAAGTTTACTCCACCTTTAGCAAAATTCCCGTCCCCACCGGAAACCCTTAGCTCTGGTTCGAGAGATAAGATCGCCCGCCTCACGACGCACGAAAACGCTTCTGCCTAACAATCAGCCGCCCCCTCCAAGCCCCAAACTGTGAGATAAGCTCTCTATTGCGATTTAAGGCCCGTACAGCGCCCTCTTGGCCTTTTGGCTACCCCTATTAGGAAAATGCCAAGAAGCCCGCTCAGCGGCTCCCCCATGAAGTCTACGGGCCACTCTTGAGCTTGAGGGTCCGTGTGGGCATGCCCCCCAACACGCAAGACTACTCCACGTAGTGGGATTGAGCGGCCGCCGGACGCACCTGACTGCCCATCGTTATGATACGAAACTACCCTTATTTTACACACTGATTTTACGCCAATTAGCGGGTTTTCGTCACGTCCATTACGCCATCTACATCTAGGGACATTTTCGTTGTTCATTACGCCAATTACGCGCGCGAGAGCTTTCCGTCGCGGATGTGCCCCTCCAAAAGATCTCTACGCGAGCACATTGAGGATACCTCACAACAGTAGACTGAGAGCCGCGGTGTATGTATTGCTATTTTAGCCGTGGAATTTGGACGTGAATATTGGTCGATAGGCGGGTAACAAATCAGCATCCGAGCGAAGGAAATCTGCTGGTTTTCCCGACTACACACTACACGACTCGCAACCTCAGGCTCTTCGGAATGACGATTTTCCGGTCGACGATGGGCT
>NZ_SBLC01000081.1 GCF_004054105.1 Falsigemmobacter intermedius | reverse complement strand
GACAACGCGCCAAAAAGATCCTAAGTACCCTCTTGCGCAAGGGGCGGTTATACATGTTGCACATGATGAAGATCCAGCCGTCGGCCGTCTTATAAAGCTGGCTCGGCGTCAGCGAGGGATGAGAGCCGCGCGGATGCCGCCCCGTCACCACGCCCGCGTTCAAATTCCCTGCCGCAGGATGGCCGCACCATCGGTGCCGTCCGCATCAGAGGCCCCTGGATCGTCAGCGGCTATTACGGCATCGAGGGGAATTTTCTGAGCGAAGACGGCTGGTTTCGCACCGGCGATCTGGGCCGCATTGATGCCGACGGCTATCTGCATCTCACCGACCGGGTGAAGGATGTCATCAAATCGGGCGGCGAGTGGATCAGTTCGATCGATGTGGAAAACGAGGTCCTGAAATGCCCGGGCGTGCTGGCTGCCGCCCTGATCGCGGTGCCGCATCCGCGCTGGATGGAGCGCCCGCTGCTGCTGGTCTCTGCCCGTCCGGGCGAGACGTGCTGCCGGAGGCGGTCCGCGCCCATCTGGCCCCGCGCATCGCGAGCTGGTGGATGCCCGATGACATCCTGGTGCTGCCGGAACTGCCGGTCTCGGGCACCGGAAAGATCCAGAAGGCAGAGCTGCGCGCAGCTTATGCCGATTACAAACTGCCCGAGCGCGTGGCGCGCGCCTGAAGAAAATCCGGATACATGAAGGGGGGAGACCCGATGCAACAGAACTATGAGGCGATTGAGTGGAGCCGCAACGGTCGCATCCTGACGCTGACGATGAACCGCCCCGGCCGGCTGAACGCCGTGGACGGGCAGCTTCACGCCGAACTGGCGCGGGTCTTCATCGATGCCGCCAATGACCCGGAGTCGGACGTCATTATCCTGACCGGCGCGGGCCGTGCCTTTTCGGCAGGGGGCGATATGGACTGGCTGCAGGGCCAGATCGATGATCCGCTGAAATTTGAACTGACGGCGCGAGAGGCCAAGCAGATCATCTTCTCGATGCTCGATTGCGAAAAGCCGATCATTGCGAAACTTGCCGGCCCCGCCATCGGTCTGGGCTGCACCCTGGCGCTGTTTTGCGATGTGATCTATGCCGCCGATGACACCGTTCTGGCTGACCCGCATGTCGGCATTGGCATGGTGGCGGGGGACGGTGGCGCGGTGATCTGGCCGCAGCTGATCGGCTATGCGCGGGCGAAAGAATATCTGATGACCGGTGATGCGATCCCGGCCAAAGAGGCTGCGCAGATGGGCCTGATCAATCACGCCGTGCCGGCTGCTGATCTTGATGCGAAGGTCATGGAGTTTGCCAACCGCATGGCCGGCAGCGCGCTGCAATCGGTCCGCTGGACCAAGGTCTCGGTGAATATCGGGCTGAAGCAGCTGGCGCACAGCATCATGGACGCCTGCATTGCCTATGAATCGCTGACCAACCGCAGCCAGGACCACCAGGAGGGCCTGAACGCCTTCAAAGAGCGTCGCAAACCGGTTTTCACCGGCCGGTAAGCGCGGCTTCTTCTGCTGGGATGGCCCCTGCATCCACGTGTTGCGGGGCGCCTGAAGATTAAGCCGGTCCCGGGACTTTCATCGGGACCGGCTCACGCCGCGCCGCAGGGGCTGTGCCCGTGATGAGAGCCTCTGCCCCCTATGCCGCTGCGGGCTGTCGCGCGATCACTTTGATCTCAAAATCAAATCCGGCGAGCCAGGTCACCCCCACAGCCGTCCAGTTCGGATAGGGAGCCTGCGGAAAAACCTCAGCCTTCACCGCCATGATGTCGCCGAACTGCGCCTCCGGGTCCGTGTGAAACGTCGTGACATCCACGATATCCGCCATGCTGCTGCCCGCTGCCGTTAAAACAGCGCGCAGGTTTTCAAAGGCCAGCGCGACCTGTTTGCGAAAGTCAGGTTCCGGCGTGCCGTCAGCGCGGCTGCCGACCTGACCCGAGACAAAGACCAGATCGCCCGATCGGATGGCGGCGGAATAGCCATGCGCCTGATAGAGCGCGTGGCGGTCGGCGGGGAAAATGGCTTCAGGACGGTCGAACATGGGATTTCTCACCTGGCAATGACATGAAGATTCGGATACGATGCGTATGTGAATAAATGGCATACGCTACGTATGTCAAATGAAATACGCTGCGTATGTGAGGGGACAGGCATGGCCGTCAGAACCCGCCTCGAGAAAATGGCTGAGAACCGCGCCCGGCTGATCGCGGCCGGGCGGCAGGCTTTTGCTGAAAAGGGCTTTGCCGCGGCCTCGATGGATGAGTTTACCGCAGCGGTTGGTCTGACCCGAGGCGCGCTCCACCACAATTTCGGGGATAAAAAGGGCCTCTTCGCCGCTGTTGTGGAGCAGATTGACACCGAACTCTCCGGCAAAGCCCGGGCCTGCGGGATCGCCGCCGGAGGCGGCTGGGAGGGGCTGATGGCGGAGGGCCGGGCCTATATTGAAATGGCGCTGGAGCCTGAAGTGCAGCGCATCGTGCTGCTGGACGGTCCGGCGGTGCTGGGCGATCCCTTGCAATGGCCGAGCCAGAACCGCTGCCTGCAGGCCACGATTGCCACTTTGCAGGAGCTGTCAGCCGAGGGGCGGATCAGATCGGTGGATATCGAAGCCCTGGCGCGGCTCCTCAATGGTATGGCGCTGAATGCCGCCCTCTGGGTTGCCGCCTCTGAGGATGCCGCAGCCACTTTGCCCAAAGCCATCGCCGCCTTTGAGGCCCTGGCCTCAGGCGTCTGTGTGGATGGTTAAACGCATCCGAGCGTGTCGCAGGCCCTCAAGGCTTCGCTCAGACCAGCGCGGCTGATCCGGCCACGCCGGGCCCTCTCAGCCATCGCCCCCGGAGGCGTCCAGCGCCTCGGCCAGATGATCCCTTGCGCCTTCAAGCCGCGCCAGAAGCCGGCCCGGATCCGCAAGGGGGGATTGCGGCCGGATGGGCCATTCATAGTCCAGCGGCGAGACGTGACGGCCCTGCACCAGCACCTCGTAATGAAGATGCGCCGCCGTTGAGGTGCCGGTATTGCCGACAACGGCAATCTTCTGCCCCCGCTCTACCTTCCCGCCTGCTTTCACCGGCAGATCGCTGCCCAGATGCCCGTAGCGCGTCACCACGTCATTGCCGTGATCAATCTCCACCAGATAGCCATAGCCGCGGCGCGGGCCCGCAAAGGTCACAATGCCGTCCTGCATCGCATAAACGGGTGTGCCCTCTGCTGCGGCGAAATCGACCCCGTTGTGCATGCGCCGTCCGCCATGCACCGGGTGGATCCGTGGCCCGAAGGCGGAACTGAGCCGCGCGCCGGGGACCGGCTGGCGGAAGCTTTGCAGCAATTCGCCGTCCCGGTAAATAAAGTTGCGCAAGGCACCATCCTTCGGCCAGATGACCTCATAGGTCTCGCCGCCGAGGTCAAACTGCGCGAAGTCGATGACCGGCTCGCCCACCACCCGGTCCCCGATGCGCTCTTCACGCCAGACGAGGCGAAGCTGCTCGCCGCCACCGATCTCTTTGCGCAGGTTCAGAATATCTGCGAAGATCAGTTCCAGATCCGTCGCAAACCGGGTCGGCGCCCCGACCCGCTCCAGCGCCCCATAGATTGAGCGGCGCACCTCGGTCTCGGCGGCGCGGATCACCACCTCCGGCTCGGGCATCTCGCGGCGCACCGAGGGCTGCGCGCCTAAGGCCGCGATGATCTGCCCGCCGTTTTCAACCTCAAGCGCGATTTCGGTCAGAGCCTTCCTCTCATCCGCGCTGACCGTGAGGCGGAACCCCGGCTTCAGGCGGCGCAGATCATAAAGACTGCCGATCAGTTCCGAGGCCGTATGGCGCTGCGCCGTCTCCAGCCCCGCAGAGTTGAGCAGCCCGTCCAGCGTCTGCCCGGCCCCCAGTTCCCCCTGCCAGACGATCTCCAGGGCCGGAGTCGCAGGTGCCGGGACCGCCCCGGGTAAGGAGAGAGGCACAGCCGGAACGGCGGAAGTAACCTGCGCGGGCGGCGGGGTGGTCCCGGTCTGAGGCGGCGGAGGCGGGGCTTCATAAAGGGAGAACCCGCTCACAATGACCACCGCGCAGCCTGTGAAGGCTGTCCAATACCGCAATTTCACCAAGCCGACCTTTCCGATCCTGCAGCCCTGCCACCGGCCATGGCTTTCCGCGCACACCCCTGACCCTGCCCCCTGCAAAGAGGCGCTGATACGCTGCCCTCTCTAAATTCCGGCTCCCGGGGCGGCAACCTTTGGGGGACGACCGAAAGGCCCGCGCCCCCCGCAGTCAGCGAGATCATGCTCATGGCGCGCCCATGGGTGAAAGGCACCGGCTCCGGGCGGTTCGCTGCGCTGCGCGGCTCTCCCGGCCCGGCCCCCGCCAGGTAAAGATGCCGCCGGGGCCGTCACAAAACTCTCGCAAAGCCGTCATGCGGCTGTGACGGGGCGCTTTGATCTTCGGGGCGACCTCACCGGAGAGAACCATGCTCGACGTCAGACAGGTATCGCGGATTTTCGGAGCCAGACGGGCGGTGGATGGCGTCAGCTTCACCATCGACCGCCCTGCTTTTGTGGGCATCATCGGCCGCTCGGGCGCGGGGAAATCGACGCTTCTGCGCATGATGAACCGCCTGACCGATGCAAGTGAGGGCCGGATTTTCGTCAATGGCCGCGAGATCCTGGGGTTGAAGGGCGCCGCGCAGCGCGAATGGCAAAGCCAGTGCGCGATGATCTTTCAACAGTTCAACCTGGTGCCGCGCCTCGATGTGGCCTCCAATGTGCTGCACGGCCTGCTGAACCGCCGCTCGACGCTGAGCACCCTTTTCAACCTGTGGTCCCGTGCCGATATCTTGCGCGCTCTGGACATCCTCGAGCGCCTCGGGATCGCCGATCAGGCCACCAAACGCGCCGAAGCCCTGTCGGGCGGGCAGCATCAGCGCGTCGCCATTGCCCGCGCGCTGATGCAGGATCCTAAGGAACGTCTGATCAACAGCTTCGGCTGCGCCGAGATAGCCGCCTGACCGGCTGGACCAGCCG
>NZ_SBLC01000080.1 GCF_004054105.1 Falsigemmobacter intermedius | reverse complement strand
GGATTGTGACGATCCCACCTTGGCACAAAGATGCCGTCGGGGGGCGGTTACAACATCAGAGTCGCGGCGAGGGCCAATAAAATCGTTTTTGTTTGTCACTTCCTATCTAAATTGGGATACCGTCGGAATAGCTATTTTAGTTGTATTGCGGCAACTTGTTAATTGGTGACCGGTCGAGGGCGGACTATGACGGAAGAAATACAAACCCAACCGGTCACCGGCTCTGCCTTGACCGATCCGCTGCTCGGTCCTGACTTGCCCCAAACCGGGGCAACGGTTCCGCTGGTTATCGATCTGGACGGCACATTATGCCGCAGCGACACGCTGCATGAGGGAATGCTCAGCCTGATTGCACGGCAACCGACAGCGCTGTTGCGACTACCCTCGTGGCTTGCCAGAGGAAAATCCGCATTCAAACGACAGATCGCCGATCTGTCTGTCCTAGATCCTGCACTTCTGCCCTATGACAGCGATGTGCTGGAAATGATTGCGCAGGCAAGAACTGAAGGGCGACAGGTGGGGCTGGTCTCTGCCGCCGATCATAGGCAGGTCGAGGCCGTGGCCGCGCATCTTGGTATCTTCAGTCTGGCCGTCGGCTCGGGCAGCCTTGGCACCGATGGCAACCTGCGCGGCAAGGCCAAGGCCGACTTCCTTATCGCTCAATTTGGCGCACAGGGGTTCGACTATCTAGGTGACAGCGCTACTGATTTACCGGTCTGGAAGGCGGCAAGGCATGCATTTGGGGTGCGGCTTCCGCCTGCCCTGCAGCGTCGCGCGGCGTCCGAAGGCATAGCTCTGGGTGGGATCGGCAGCACGGGCGGCTGGCCCATCCGGGCGTTGATCCGAGCCTGCCGCCCCCATCAATGGGCCAAGAACCTGCTGATCCTGCTGCCGGTGCTGGCATCTCAGGATCTGGACGGGCTGCCCGCCGCGCTCCTGGCGATGCTGTGCTTTTCGCTGACGGCCTCGGCGATCTATATCGTCAACGACCTGCTGGACCTGCCCTCGGATCGCGTCCATCCGCGCAAGCGCAACCGCCCCTTTGCCTCGGGCGCGGCCAATGCAGTACAGGGGCTGACGGTATCGGCGGGATTGCTGGTGGTCTCGATGCTCTTGGCAGGACTGTTCCTGCCAGTGAATTTCCTGTGGATCCTGCTGTTCTATCTGGTGACGACAACGCTTTATTCGCTGTCGTTCAAGCGCAAGATGATGGCCGACGTGATCGGATTGGCGGCGCTTTACACGTTGCGCATCGTCGCGGGCAGCATGGCGACCGGCATCGTGCTGTCGCCGTGGCTGCTGGTATTTTCGATGTTCCTGTTTTTTGCCCTAGCCACGATAAAACGTCAGGCCGAACTTGAGGATCTGGCCCTGCGTGGCAAGACTGCGACCGAGGGCCGCAATCTGATGGTCGCGGATCTGCCCATCTATCAGGCGATGTCCATCGCTGCGGCGCAGGCGGCTGTTCTGGTCTTTGCGCTGTATTCTCAGGATAATCAGGTTCAGCAGCATTTCGGCAACCCGGACCTGCTGTTGCTGATCTGCCCGGTTCTGATGTTATGGATCGGCCGGATGCAACTGATGACCCGTCGCGGCTTCATGACCGACGATCCGATCGTGTTCACCCTGCGCGACCGGGTCAGCCTGCTTTGCGGAGTGCTGATGTTGGTGATCTTTCTTGTTTCCGCACTGGGGGGATGGGCATGAAATCCCATGTGACAACCTGGTCCGACCTGCCGGGCGGTTTCTGGAAGCTGCTGCTGATCGGGATGGGGCTGCGCATCCTGTGGGCCTTTGCGATACCCGTGCTGCCAGTGTCGGACAGCTTGGCCTATCATCAATTCGCGCGAACGCTGGTCGATCACGGCGTCTATGGTTGGAGCGCGCTGGAGCCCACCGCCTATTGGGCGGTCGGAACATCGGGGCTGGTCGCCTTCACCTATCTGTTCACCGACAGCTATGTCGGGGTGGTGATCCTGAACCTGATTGCGGGATTCATGATCCTGACGCTGTCGCATCATCTGGCGGCGCGCTGGTTCGCCCCCCGGGTCGGGCTTCTGGCCATGGCGCTGGTCGCGTTCTGGCCGAACTTGATCTTCTTCACGACGATCCTGTCGAGCGAGTTGTTCTTTATCGCCATGACCCTTGCCGGGCTGTTCTTCTGGCAAAGACCGGTCGGCAATCCGATGGCGAACCTGATCCTGGCGGGGCTGGTCTGGGGGCTGACCTCTTATATCCGGCCGGTGATCCTTTTGGTGCCGGTCGCGCTGGCGCTGGTCGATCTGGTCCGCGGCCCGCGCCGTTTCGCCGTCACCGCCATGGAGGCCGGGATCGCCGTGCTGCTGATTATGCTGATCGCTATGCCCTGGACCATGCGCAACCAGCAGGTCTTTGGTACGCCGGTCATGATCTCGACCAATTTCGGCCCCAATCTGTGGATGGGCAACAACCCGGCCAGCAATGGCGGGTACATGGAACTGCCGCCCGAGGTCGGTCCCATGTCCGAGATCGAGCGCAGCGATTACCTAAAGGCTGAGGCGAAGCAATTCACTATCGAAAATCCCGGCGCGGCGATCCGGCTGCTGGGCGTGAAGCTGGTGAAGCTTAATATCCGCGAAACCATCGGTGTCGTCTGGAACGAAGTGCATCTGCGCGATATGATCGGTGATCGCGGAGTATTGGGCGCCAAACTGATCGCCACCGGATATTGGTATCTGCTTCTGGCTGGGGCACTGACTGGTATGGTAGCGATTGGGCGACGGCAGGGTATCACCGCGGCATTCTTTAACCCGCCGGTCGCGCTGTGGGGCTATTTCACTGCGCTGCATGTGGTGGTGGTGGCTGAGGATCGCTATCATATGCCCTCCGCCCCCTTTATCGCGATACTGGCGGCGGTTGCGCTGCACGCGCTGTTGTTGCAGCCGCGCACACCGCCGGGTAAGAAGGCATTTCCCGCATGAACCACTGGTTGCTGATCATGATCGCCGCAGGGTCGAACGTGGCGCTGAACCTGTGCCTGAAAAAGGGCGGGCAGGGGCTGAATGTCTCCAGCCCCTGGGCCATCGCCATGTCGATCCTGACATCGGGCTGGATGTGGCTTGCGGTGCTGAGTGCCGGTTTCTTGTTGACCGCTTTCGTGGCAGCTATCCGCCTCTATTCTCTGAGCCTGACTTATACCGTCGTCACTGCTCTGGCGATGGTGTTGCTGACGGTAATTGGGATGTTGCTGCATCAGGAAAGCGTCAATCCGGCGCGTATCGCAGGACTTGGGCTTATCATCGCAGGCTTGGCAGTGACGGCAATGGCGGGCGGATCGTCTTGATACAGTCTCTTGTCAAAAGGCGTGCCAATCAGCACTCCGATAGGCGTTGTTGCGCAACAACGCCTATCCTGTGTAGAAATGAGCCTGAATTAAAGAACCAGACTTTCAAAATGTTTTTTGACGCGACTTAAGGGAAAGAATGTCTCAGATTTTTTTCGCTGATAGTCGTTATATGATGCGCTTGCCAATTTCGGAGACATATCGTGCCGCCTCTGGTCCCGCGTTTTTTTTCTGCCTTTGCTATGGTAATTTTTGCTATCGGCCAGATATACCTTGTTCCAAAGGTAGTTGATGTTTCGGATGGGTTAGACTTTAGGCTGGTATGGCTAGCCGGGGATCTATGGAATAATGGAATAAACCCCTACTCTGACCGTTTTAATCAGGAATATCTTCAACGGTTTGGACTCGGTCCACAAAGTCATTTCTGGGTTTATCCACCCTCGTTCCAGCCACTGGCAGGATTTTTGGCGCGCCTGGATTTCGTGCATGCGCTTCAGGTCTGGAATATTCTGAACTTCTGTTTTCTGCATTTGGCTAGTCTATTGGTGGCGCGAACTATCACCTCGGCTGAAAGTGCTGATGTACTATCCGTTTATTTGCTCATCGTTGGCTTGGCATCGATGATGCAAGCAACGGCGGTGGCCATTTCAATCGGTCAAACCTCGTTTCTGGTTTATCTTGGTATCGCCCTGCTGATCTATGGCTATCGGACGAGGCAGGTGGTTTATGTGGCAGCAGCACTGACTATCGTCGGCTTAAAGCCAAGCGTCGGGATAGTACTGTTCTGCGCTGTGTTCGCCTCTGCTCACCTGCGCTGCGCGATCATTCCGGCAGTTATGATGCACGCATTGCTAGTGATGGTTTCTGCCGCGCAAATGGGGCTCATGGCGGATATGATCGGGTTTTTTGGCGCTGTGAGTTCCTATGCGACAGAGGGCGGCCCCGCCAATGCGGCTGAAAATTTGATCGGATTGGTACAGATTGCCAATCTGTTTGGATTATATCTGAACGGCACAATCCTGCTTCTGGTCGCTTGCGGGACAGCGTTTCTGATCGGCTGGTGGGCGCCCGACTGGGCGCTGCTGACGATCTCTCTGGTCTGCATCATTGGGCTGCTGGTCGTGCCGTTACATAGCTACGATTTGACCTTTACGGTCATCGTTGTCGCGCCGACGCTATGTGCGCGATTTTTTCCGCGCTCGATTTTTTTGCTCATGGGTTTTGTGCTGCTGTTCCGTGCCGAGAATCTAGCGCGAGTGACAGGGATCACTAATCCGGACGGGCACATCTTTCCCGGTAGCCTGATTGAGACTATTGGTCTACTGGTTCTGGCGATAGCCACGTACGCCTGCTGGTTTGGCGCCGAACGTCTAGACGGTGACCCGAAATCCAAAGTGAGTAGGTCATGATACGGTCCATCACGCGCCTTGAGTTCATTGAGGCTCAGACAGATTTTTGAAATCCCTAACGGAAGAAACGCTTCCAAAACCCTTCGGACTGTGAAGCAGGCAAGGGTTCTGGATGGGTAACAGGCACAGCCTTTTCCTGCGCTGTGCGCAGGTCTGACAGCAAACCGGTTGCCTGCTGGCGCCACTTGTCCCGATCTTCCCGCAAGTCTGTGATCACCGCTTCCTTATCGGCCAGCCGCTCCTGCGCCGCTTCAAGACGCGCCTGCAACTCTCTGATAAGCCCATCATTTGCGGTGTTTGCTGTCTTGCAATTACCCACAAGTTTCCGGCTGCAGCTTTGCCATGCGGGCTCCTTCGAGGAGATC
>NZ_SBLC01000008.1 GCF_004054105.1 Falsigemmobacter intermedius | reverse complement strand
AATGGATTATGACGATCCCACCTTGGCACATCCGATGCCGTCGGGGGGGCGGTTACATCATCAACGCCAATATGCGCCAGAACGCCAGAGGCATGATATATCTCATTCAGTCCATAGTTGTATCATCGCGCACGAGACACTACCCTAACCTTATCAACTGCAGGGTGGTCATGGCGGGACTCGACCGCGTTCTGGTGGCGATTGCGACGCTCGACAGGCCTGTTCTGTTGCGCAGGGCCTTGCTGTCTCTCGATAATCTGCGGAACTCGGCCGGAGTTGTGATGCATGTCCTGGTGGTCGAAAACCGGTCTCCGCTGACGGTTGAGACGATGATTCAAGGACTGCAGCGGGAGGTTTCTTTCCCTCTCTCGCTTCATGCGGCACCTGAGCGGGGGATTTCAAATGCGCGGAACCTCGCGGTCGATTACGCGCTGCGCGGTGGTTTTGACTGGCTCTGCTTCATTGATGATGATGAGGAGGTCGATCCGGACTGGCTCGCCTGCCTGCACCGTTCAGCCGTGCAGGGGGGGCTTGATCTGGCGGGCGGAGCCTGCCTGCCGGTGAATGAGATTGAGCCGCTGACCCGGGGGCAGCGGTTCCTGCTGGATCTGATGACGCGTGAGTGGCGGCGGGAGGCGGCGCTTCTTGAGAGGGCGCTTGCCGGTGCGCCGATCGCCCCGGTTTATCTGCGGACTGCCAATTGGATGTGCCGGGTCTCTGCGCTGCGCAGGCATCATCTGCGTTTTCTGCCGGAGCTGAATCATTGTGGCGGTGAAGACTGTGCCTTCTCTGAAATGGCTTTCGGCTGCGGGCTGAAGCAGGGTTTTGCGCCGGAGGCACTGGTTTATGAGACGGTTCCGGCCAGCCGGCTGAACCTGGGGTATTTGTTTCGCCGCCACCGGGACGCGGCGATCGGGGATGAAATGCGTCACCGGCTGCTGAAAGGGCGCAAAAACCCCCTTCGCCTGATGGCGGAGGCGCTGTTGACCGGGGGGAAAGGGATTGCGCATCTTTTGGGCGCACCTCTCCTCGGGCGGGCGGCGCTTTTGCGGGCGCTGATCCGCTTTGCAATTTGCGCAGGTAAATTCGCCTGGCTGACGGGCAGACAGCCGACCCATTATCTGAAAACCCATGGGTTTTGATAAGGGGCCGGGATTTGCGGTATGAAAAAGCCGCCCGGCCCCCGGGGGGCGGGCGGCTGAGAGGGCTGGAGGCCCTGGTCAGGCGATGTAGCGGATCACCACAAAGATCAGCGCGGACAGAACGCCGGTGGCAGGCACGGTAACCACCCAGGCTGCGCCAATCGCCAGGACGTGATTGCGACGCACGAGTTTGCGGCGTCTGCGCTCTTCCGGCGGCAGAGCGGGGATTTCGGCCTGACGCAGCTGCGTCTTCAGGCGGCGCTCTGCATCCCACTCGCGGAAGAAGCCGACGCCGAAGATCGCGCCGATGGCGATATGGGTCGAGCTGACCGGCATCCCCAGCCAGGAAGCAATGATCACGGTGATCGCAGCCGAGAGTGAGACGCAATAGGCGCGCATCGGGTTCAGCTTGGTGATCTGCTGGCCGACCATACGGATCATATGCGGGCCAAAGAGCATCAGGCCGAAGGAGATCCCGAAAGCACCGATCACCATGACCCAGAGCGGCACTCTGACGGCACCGCCGACATTGCCCGAGGTCGCTTCAACGATCGCCGCCAGCGGGCCAACGGCATTGGCCACGTCGTTTGCGCCATGGGCAAAGCTCAGCAGCGCGGCCGAGACAACCAGCGGGATCGCAAAGAGCACTTTCAGCGACTTGTTGCGGTTCTCAAGGCCCTCAGACTGGCGGCGGATCACCGGAATCATCACCAGCCAGGTAAGGATGCCGACCGCAAGGCCGATCAGCAGCGCGCTCCCCATGGTGATTTTGACGACGTTGCTCAGACCCTTCAGCGCCAGATAGGCGGCGAAAGTGCCCGACATCACCCCGATCAGAACCGGCACCCAGGTGCGGGCAGCGGCGATCTTATCGTCCTGGTAGATGATGCGCGCCTTGATGAACCACAGAAAACCTGCCGCTGCCAGGCCGCCAAGCGCGGGGGAAATGACCCAGCTGGCGACGATCTGGCCCATCATCGCCCAGTTCACCGAGGCCATGCCAGCGGCAATCACGCCTGAACCGAGCACACCGCCCACAACCGCATGGGTCGTCGAGACCGGCGCGCCGATATAGGTCGCAACGTTGACCCAGAGCGCCGAGGCCAGCAGAGCGGCCATCATCACCCAGACAAACTCACCGCTGGCCGAGATGCTGTCGGGCGACACGATGCCCTTCGAGATGGTATCGACCACATCGCCGCCTGCGATCAGCGCACCTGCGCTTTCGAAGATCGCGGCGATCAGGATCGCGCCGCCCATGCTCAGCGCATTGGCCCCCACAGCCGGGCCCATGTTGTTGGCCACGTCATTGGCGCCGATGTTCAGCGCCATATAGGCCCCGATGGCGGCAGCACAGGCAACGATCAGCGTGGTCGACGTCTGCCCGAAAATCAGCGCCGCAGCGAGACCCGAGAGCAGAATGAAGACCAGTGCGATCCCGGGTGCCACCAGCGGCCGAGCGATATATCCGCTCGCCCGCTCAAGCGCGGAAAAGCGGCCCAGGTCGCGGTCCAGCGTCTCTAAGTGGCGCGGTTCAAAATCATGTTCAGCCACGGTGCCCTCGTGTGTTGTCCGGGGGTGCTTTTGCCGGGTTTTATGACAGCTGGCCACCGGATTCTGAGTGGTTTTACTGCCCTGACCGCGGCTTTTCGCGCCTTTTTTGACTTTGTGTAAAACCTTTGTAACAGCCATGTAACACCGGCCTGTGAAAGTGGCTCCCCGCGCGGTGCGCGCGCCCGGCTGAACCGGGGCTTGACGCCCGCGCAGGTGCCGCCATTCTGGAGCCGTCGCGGGCATAAGGCCCGCGGGCCATGCGCCGGGGGAGAGGCCCCGGCTGCAGGCATCAGCAGGGAAGAGGCAGCGATGTTCAGCCATATTTTTGTCGGTACCAGTGATATGGACGCGGCGAAGCGTTTCTATGATGCGACCCTCGGGGCGCTTGGGGTGGCTGAGGGGGTGACCGATCCGAAGGGGCGTCTGTTTTACCGCACCTCCACCGGCACCTTCGGCGTGACCCGTCCGATCAACGGCGAAGCGGCCAGCGGCGCGAATGGCGGCACCATCGGCTTTGCAGCCAGCTCGCCTGAGGCGGTGAAGGCCTGGCATGCGGCAGGGCTGGCGCATGGCGGCACCGCCATCGAGGACCCGCCCGGTGATCGTGGCAATGGCCTCTGGCTCGCTTATCTGCGCGATCCTTCGGGCAACAAGCTCTGCGCGCTCTGCCGCGTGAAATCCTGATGCATCCCGCGGGGACGGCAGAACGTTGCCCGGCCCCGCAGGCGGGGCAATGACCCACAGCGGCGGCACCTCCGGACGGGGGTGCCGCTTTTTTATCTGACGACGACAGGGGCAAAGAATGACATCAGCGACAGAGGCGATCAGCGTCTGGGTGCGGCAGGAAAGCCAGAGCCAGGACGCCGCGGGCGTGAACGCCATGATGGATCTGGTGGCCGCAGAGGTTGCAGGCCAGGCCATCTCAACAGAGCGGATCGCCGGGCGCGAGGGGCTGGGCGATCATCTGGTACTGCGGGCAGGGCCGCAGAACGGGCAGGCGCCGGTTCTGGTGCTCTCACACCTTGATACGGTGCATCCGAAAGGCACGATCAACGGACCGCTGCCTCTTCGGGTTGAGGGGGATAAATTTTACGGCCCCGGTCTTTATGATATGAAGGCAGGCGCCTGGCTTGCGCTGCAGGCCTTCCGTGAGGCGCTGTCTGAGGGGCTGCTGACCCGGCCGGTGACCTTTATCTTCACTGCCGATGAAGAGATCGGCTCGCCGACCAGCCGCGCCCTGATCGAGGCTGAGGCCAAAGGCGCCCGCGCCGCCCTGATCACCGAGCCGGCCCGTCAGGGCGGCAGGATCGTCACGGCCCGCAAAGGCACCGCCTCCTTCGAGATGGAGATCGAGGGCCGCGCCGCGCATGCGGGCGTGAACCATGCTCTGGGGCGCTCAGCCCTGCGGGAGGCGGCGCATCAGGTGCTGACCCTTGAGGGGATGACGGATTATGAGGCCGGCACGACGATTAACGTCGGCCAGCTGAAAGGTGGCACCGTGACCAATGTGGTGCCGCAGTTCGCGAGCCTGAAGATTGACGGACGTGTCTCAAGCCTTGCGGCAGGAGAGGATCTGGTGCGCCGCGTGCTGGCGCTGACACCGCGCACGCCCGATACGACCCTTCACATTCGCGGCGGCATGAACCGTCCGCCTTACGAAAAGACCCCGGAAGTGGCGGCGCTTTTCGATCTGGCAAAGGGGCTCGCGGCTGAGATCGGCTTCACACTTGAAGATGTGCCGATGACCGGCGGCGGATCGGACGGCAACTTCACCGCGGCCCTCGGGGTCCCGACGCTCGACGGGCTGGGGATCGACGGCGACGGGGCACATACCCTGCAGGAACATGGTCTGATCTCCTCGATCGCGCCGCGACAGGCGCTGATGAAGGCTTTGCTGCGCAGCCTTTAAGACCTGATGCGGGCGGGACCTCCGGCCCGCATCCCCCCGGATGAAAGACTCACCTCTGCGCAACGACCTGTGGTTTTGTCACGCATTTGTGCGGGCAGGGCAGGACCCGGCCGGGAGAGGCCTTTTCAGCCCCTGAAGGGGGCCTGCGACAATCTGCCCATCGGGGGGCTTTTGCATCTGCGAAGGCACAATGAAGTGACTTTATTAAGGTCGGACCTTCTGTTCGGTATGCCGTTGCACACCGATCAGAGATCTCAGACTCAAGCTGTCAACTTGTCGCAGGGCAGCCCCGGCTGCGAAGGCCTTGTTTTTCAAACTATTGCACTCAGACGAAGCCCGGAGGCGGCGGAGATCCTTTTCCGGGGCGGGTCAGAGCCCGCCTGACGAACCCGATTTTCCCCGACGCGGCGAAGAACAGACCTGCGCCATCTGCTGCATTGCAGCGAGGGGATCGGGCCCCGTGAGCCCGGCTGCGGCTTTCGTTGACAGGGTAAAACCGCTCTGCCAAAGCGGCCTGCACCGGAGCCGGTCTCCGGTATCGGGAACCCCATCCGCAGCCACGGAGTTTTCCTGGCGCGGGCGAAATGCCGTCCCCGATCCTGCCCGAATGCCATACCAGGTTTCCGCCGCCGAAAGTCACTTTCGTGCGGGCTGGTTGGTTTAACCTGCTGCGCGGCTTACATGCGGAGGCTGTATGATTACGAGACGCGGTTTTATGATTTCAAGCGGTGGTGCCCTGGCGGCGCTTTCGCTTGCCGGAGCAGCTGTGGCTTCAACTGCCGGCGAGAGCCTGGTCAGCATTGCAAGTCCTGCCCGCCCCATGGCGCCGGCTCTGCAGGGTGCAAAGCACCTGGTTCTGAGCGGCGACCGTCTGGCAGATGTGCGCGCCATTGAGGCCGCTCTGAACCGGAATGCGGGGTCGACCCTGCGTCTGTCGCTGGATGCGGCCGATGCTGTGCTCTTTGACGTGGCGCTTACCCGTGTCGGCGTCCAGGCCACCCAAGTTTCCGCGGCTGCCGGTCTTGCCGACTACCGCCTGACCTCCACCGGAGTGTGATCTGATGAAAGCTACCATGCTTCGCATCGCGGCTGTGGCCGCAGTGGCGCTGTCGGCGAATGCCGCTGCTGCCGAAACCATCACCGAGCGCCTCGACGACCGCAAATACTTTGCTGACGGTCAGGCTGCCTGGGAAAAGGTCTGCGCCCGCTGCCACACCACCGTTGACGACAAGACCGACCAGTCGGTCGGCCCGGATCTCTCGGTGGTTGAATATGACGCGGACACGCTGAAGCACTTTGTGCGCAACGGCCACCTGGCCATGCCGGCCTTCGCCGCCGCGCATATCAGCGATGCCCTCATCGTCGAGATCGCCGATTATATGGCGAAAAATGTTTATAAAGGTGAGTGACGCATCATGAGCGATCAAGAATTCGTAGCCCTTCCCGAAGGCGTCACTGCCGAGAACTTTGCGAAAGCCGTTGCTGAGTTCCAGGCCGTTCTGGGTGCTGAAAACGTTCTGACCACGGAAGAGCGTCTGCAGCCCTATTTCAAAACCATGATGCCGGTTGACGACAACGACTACCGCATGTCGGCAGTGGTCCAGGCGACCACCGTTGAGCAGGTTCAGGCTGTCGTCAAAATCTGTAACGAATACAACGTTCCGGTCTGGACCGTCTCGACCGGCCGTAACTTCGGCTACGGCACCTATGGTGTGTCGAAGCGCGGCACCGTTGTGCTTGACCTCAAGCACATGAACAAAATCATCAGCGTTGACCGTGACCTCGGCACCGCGCTGCTTGAGCCGGGCGTGACCTACCAGCAGCTCTTTGACTACCTGCAGGAAAACGACCTGCCGTTCTATCTGTCCTGCCCGGCCCCCTCGGCCATCGCAGGCCCGGTCGGCAACACCATGGACCGCGGCGTGGGCTACACCCCCTACGGTGAGCACTTCATGATGCAGTGCGGCATGGAAGTGGTTCTGGCCAACGGCGAAGTTCTGCGCACCGGTATGGGCGGCGTCGAAGGCTCGACCTCGTGGCAGGTGTTCAAATGGGGCTACGGCCCGTATCTCGACGGGATCTTCACCCAGTCGAACTACGGCATCTGCACCAAGATGGGCATCTGGCTGATGCCGAAGCCGCCGGTCTACAAACCCTTTGGCATCATCTACGACCACGATGATGACATCCAGGAAATCGTTGACCTGCTGCGTCCGCTGCGTCTGTCGAACACCATTCCGAACGCGATCGTTTACGCCAACACCATGTATGAAGCTGCCGGGATCATCTCGCGCACCAAATACTACGATGGTGACGGCTTCACTCCGCCGGAAGTCCTGCAGGAAATCCGCGAGAAAGAAGGCCTCGGTGCCTGGAACGTCTATGCCGCGCTTTACGGCACCCAGGAGCAGGTCGACGTTAACTGGAACATCGTGAAATCGGTCGTTGAAAAGCACGGCAAAGGCCGTCTGATCACCGAAGAAGAGCATGGTGGCACCCAGCCGTTCCAATATCGTGCAGACCTGATGCGTGGTTACATGACCATGCAGGAATTCGGCCTCTATCGCTGGCGCAATGACCGCGGCCAGGGCGGTGGCTCGATGTGGTTCGCACCGGTGACCGTGGCCAAAGGTTCGGAAACGATCGACCAGACCAAACTGGCGACCGAAATCCTGAACAAATACGGTTTCGACTACGTGGGTGAATACATCGTGGGTATGCGCGACATGCACCACATCATCGACGTTCTCTACGACAAATCGTCGGAAGAAGAGACCAAGCGCGCTTACGACTGCTTCAAAGAGCTGATCGAGAAGTTCGCTGAAAAAGGCTACGCCGTGTATCGCGTGAACAACGCCTTCATGGATCAGGTCGCGGATACCTATGGTGAAGCTCAGCGCAACATCAACCGCACCCTGAAGCGCGCGCTGGACCCGAAAGGCATCCTCGCGCCGGGTAAATCGGGCATCGACATCTGATCGACTGCCGGTTGTAATTAACGAGTTCGCAGCCCGAAAGCTCACGCTTTCGGGCTGTTTTGTTGAGCACCGCTTCTCCAGGTAAAGACGTCATTGTCAAAGGGTCAGGCGGGCAGGGCGGATGGTCCCTCCGGGGGGGGTAGGCGCGTCGCGGTGGTCTGTCAGGAAGGCGTTGGAAAATATACGGAATTTCCGTTGTTACTAAGAAACTGCTCCCTGCCACTCACCTGATCGCTGCTGTCTGATGTCGGGTTGCATGAGCGTTGCGGGGGCCGTTGCAGCCAATGAAGATGTGCAGGACTTTGCCATCGATTCGGCTTTGAGTGTCTCCGATATCTGAGTTTGCGCGGCGGCGGGGCAGGGCTCTGCCGCCGCCGCCTCCCTGAAAGGGGGGGAATCGCCTTGAACCCGGAGGCTTTCGGGTATAAAGGCAGCGGGTCTGTCCTCGGGCAGATTTCATTTTTGACAGGCCGTGTGTCCCCATCCGTCGCTGGCGGGGGTTTCCGGCAAGGAGAGCGACATGAAACTTCACGAACTTCGCGATAACGACGGCGCAGCAAAGAAACAGAAACGCGTTGCACGCGGTCCTGGTTCGGGCAAAGGCAAAACTGCCGGCCGTGGTATCAAAGGTCAGAAATCGCGTTCGGGCGTTGCGCTGAATGGCTACGAAGGCGGTCAGATGCCGCTCTACCGTCGCCTGCCGAAGCGCGGCTTCAACAAGCCGAACCGCAAAGAATTCGCAGTCGTCAACCTGGGCCTCATCCAGAAGTTCGTCGAAGCAGGCAAGCTCTCGGCTGCTGCTGAGATCAACGAGGACGCACTGGTTGCAGCAGGCCTGACCTCGCACAAGCGTGACGGCATCCGTATCCTCGCAAAAGGCGAGATCACCACGGCGCTGAACCTCGTCGTTGCAGGTGCTTCGGCAGCAGCAGTTGAGGCGGTTGAGAAGGCTGGCGGCAAGATCACCCTGACGGTGAAAGCTGCTTCGGCTGAATAAGCGGTTGCAGGCGCGGTAAGTCGCGCTTAAATCTGCTCAAGTTTTCCAGCGCCGCCGACCGGGAAACGGTTCGGCGGCGCTTTCATGAAAGAGACCGGACATGGCATCTGCTGCAGAGCAAATGGCGGCCAACCTGAGTTGGGGGGCGCTCGGCAAAGCGACCGACCTGCGCCAGCGTATCTTCTTTACCATCGGCCTGCTGATCGTTTACCGCCTTGGCACTTACATTCCTGTGCCTGGCATTGATGCCTTTGCTCTAAAAGAGTTTATGGATCAGGCGGCGACCGGCATCGGTGGCATGCTTAATATGTTTACCGGCGGTGCAATCAGCCGGATGGGGATCTTCGCCCTGGGGATTATGCCCTATATCTCGGCGTCGATCATCGTGCAGCTCGTGGGGGCGATGTATAAGCCCTGGGAGCAGCTGAAAAAAGAAGGCGAGGCCGGCCGTAAGAAGCTGAACCAGTACACCCGCTTCGGCACGGTGATTCTGGCGGTCTTTCAGGCCTGGGGTATCGCCGTTTCGCTTGAGGCCGGGGATCTGGCCCATGATCCGGGGATGTTCTTCCGCATCGCCGCTGTCATCACCCTCGTGGGTGGCACCATGTTCCTGATGTGGCTGGGTGAGCAGATCACGCAGCGCGGCATCGGCAACGGCATTTCGCTCATCATCTTCGTCGGTATCGTTGCTGAGATCCCGGGCGCGCTGGCTCAGTTCTTCGCGCAGGGCTGGTCGGGCGTTATTCATCCGGCTGTCATCATCGGCATTCTGGTGATGGTTGTGGGCGTCATCGCGGCTGTGGTCTTTGTTGAGCGTGCGCTGCGCAAGATCCACATCCAGTATCCCCGTCGTCAGGTGGGCATGAAAGTCTATGACGGCGGATCGTCGCACCTGCCGATCAAAGTCAACCCGGCGGGCGTTATTCCGGCGATCTTTGCCTCGTCGCTGCTGCTGCTTCCGGTCACGATCTCGACCTTCTCGGGCGGCAACACCGGCCCGGTGATGTCAACGATTCTTGCCTATTTCGGTCCTGGTCAGCCGCTGTACCTCGTGTTCTTCGCGCTGATGATCGTCTTCTTCAGCTATTTCTACACCTTCAACGTCTCCTTCAAGACCGAGGAAGTGGCCGAGAACCTGAAGAACCAGACTGGCTTTATTCCCGGCATCCGCCCGGGTAAGAAGACCGAAGATTACCTGAACTACGTGGTCACCCGCGTTCTGGTTCTGGGATCTGCCTATCTGGTTGCGGTCTGTCTGCTGCCTGAGATTCTGCGCAATCAGCTGTCGGTTCCCTTCTACTTTGGTGGGACTTCCGTTCTGATCGTGGTCTCGGTAACGATGGACACCATCAACCAGGTACAAAGCCATCTGCTGGCCCATCAATATGAGGGCCTGATCGAAAAGAGCCGTCTGTCCGGTAAGAAGCGCGGCAACCGCGCACCGGCCCGCCGCTGAGTTAGGGAGCACTGAACCATGCCGAATATCATTCTCCTCGGGCCGCCGGGCGCAGGGAAGGGAACCCAGGCGAAGCGACTTGAGGAAGAGCGCGGCATGGTGCAGCTCTCGACCGGTGACATGCTTCGCGCCGCCAAAACCAGCGGCACGGAGATGGGTAAGCGCGTGGCTGAAGTCATGGAGCGTGGTGAGCTGGTCACCGATGAGATCGTGATCGGTCTGATCGAAGAGAAGCTCTCCGGCGCACAGGGCGGCGGCTTCATCTTTGACGGCTTCCCGCGCACGCTGCCTCAGGCAGATGCTCTCGGGCGTCTGATGGAGAAGATGGGTCAGAAGCTCGATGCCGTCATCGAGATGCAGGTTGATGATGCGGCGCTGGTCGCCCGCATCACCGGCCGCTATACCTGCGGCGATTGCGGTGCGGTCTATCACGATGAGACCAAACCCACGAAGGTTGAGGGCACCTGCGATGTCTGCGGCGGTCACAAGATGACCCGTCGTGCAGATGACAACGCCGATGCGCTGAAGACCCGTCTGATGGAATACTACAAAAAGACTTCGCCGCTGATCGGCTATTATTATGCCAAGGATCAGCTGAGCGGTGTTGACGGACTGGCCGAAATGGATTCAGTCTCCAAAGCGATTGCCGGCGTCCTTGACCGCTGAGGCTCTGCCCCAGCTTGACGGAGCCTGCAAAACCCCATAGGGATCAGCCTCCCTATGGGAATCATTGTCTGGTTTTCGGACCGGACGAATCACCTCGATGCGATGCATACTGCCCCTTGTTCCCGTAACTTTGGGTTATGCGTTGTGAAAAAAGGTTCTGGCATCACGGAACCGCAACGAAAGGACTTGCGCATGGCACGTATTGCTGGCGTCAACATCCCGACTGCAAAACGCGTACCGATCGCGCTGCAGTACATCCACGGCATCGGCGCTCACGTCGCTGAGCAGATCTGCGAAGCTGTGGGTATCGATCGCACCCGCCGCGTCAACGAACTGTCGGACGCCGAAGTTCTCGCAATCCGCGAGCACATCGACGCCACCTTCACCGTTGAAGGCGACCTGCGTCGTGAAGTCTCGACCAACATCAAGCGTCTGATGGACCTCGGCTGCTACCGCGGCCTGCGTCACCGTAAGAACCTCCCGGTTCGCGGTCAGCGTACCCATACCAACGCTCGCACCCGTAAGGGCCCTGCGAAGCCGATCGCCGGCAAGAAGAAGTAAGGGAGCGCTGAAACATGGCACGTGATACCAAAGCCCGCGCTGGTAAGAAAAAAGAGCGTAAGAATATCGCATCGGGCGTCGCCCATGTGAATTCTTCGTTCAACAACACCAAAATCCTCATCTCTGACGTTCAGGGCAACGCGATCTCCTGGTCGTCGGCTGGCACCATGGGCTTCAAGGGTTCGCGTAAATCGACCCCCTACGCCGCACAGATGGCTGCTGAGGACGCTGGTAAAAAAGCTCAGGAACACGGCGTGAAAACGCTGGAAGTCGAAGTTCAGGGCCCGGGTTCGGGTCGTGAATCGGCACTGCGCGCCCTGGCTGCCATCGGCTTCAACATCACCTCGATCCGTGATGTGACCCCGATCGCACACAACGGCTGCCGTCCGCCGAAGCGTCGTCGCGTCTGAGCCGCGAACAGCATCATAAGGCCGTGCCCCCGGGCGCGGCCTGCACGTATTTTACGACCCTCGGGCGTCTGTCGTTTAGGGACATGGACGACAGACAGGAATGGAGGCGCATCGCATGATCCACAAGAACTGGCAGGAACTGATCAAGCCGCAACAGCTCGAGGTCAAGCCGGGTGTCGACGCGTCGCGCGTTGCAACCGTCATCGCCGAACCGCTGGAGCGTGGCTTTGGTCTGACGCTCGGCAACGCTCTGCGTCGCATTCTGATGTCGTCGCTTCAGGGCGCCGCCATCACCAGCGTCCAGATCGACAACGTTCTGCACGAATTCTCCTCGGTTGCCGGTGTGCGTGAAGACGTCACCGATATCGTTCTGAACCTGAAGGGCGTTGCCCTGCGCATGGATATCGAAGGGCCCAAGCGCCTCTCGATCTCGGCAAAAGGTCCGGGCGTTGTGACCGCCGGCGACATCACCGAAGTCGGTGGCGTCACCATCCTGAACAAAGACCACGTCATCTGCCACCTGGATGACGGCGCGGATGTGTTCATGGAACTGACCGTAAACACCGGCAAAGGCTATGTTTCGGCGGATAAGAACCGTCCGGAAGATGCCCCGATCGGTCTGATCCCGATCGATGCGATCTACTCGCCGGTCAAGAAAGTCAGCTACGAAGTCACCCCGACCCGCGAAGGTCAGGTTCTGGACTACGACAAGCTGACCATGAAAATCGAAACCGACGGTTCGCTGACCCCGGATGATGCAGTGGCCTATGCTGCGCGCATCCTTCAGGACCAGCTGTCGATCTTCGTTAACTTCGAAGAGCCGGAATCGGCAAAAGCAGGTGAGATCGACACCGGTCTCGAATTCAACCCGCTGCTGCTGAAGAAGGTTGACGAGCTTGAGCTGTCGGTCCGTTCGGCCAACTGCCTCAAGAACGACAACATCGTCTACATCGGCGATCTTATCCAGAAAACCGAAGCCGAGATGCTCCGCACCCCGAACTTCGGCCGCAAGTCGCTCAACGAGATCAAAGAAGTTCTCGCGAACATGCAGCTGCACCTGGGTATGGAAGTCGAAGACTGGCCGCCGGAAAACATCGAAGATCTGGCAAAGCGCTTCGAAGATCAGTTCTGATCCGCATTGCTTGACTTTTGAGGGGGGCGTGTCTACACGCCCCCTTTATAAATGCCGGCGTGGGCCGGGAACTTACGGGCATGGTGCCCCAATGATGTCGGAACCTACGCAGTTCTGGCTCTACAAAGTAAAATAAGCACTGGAGAAGACCCATGCGTCACGCACGCGGCTACCGTCGCCTTAACCGTACCCACGAGCACCGCAAAGCTCTCTTCGCGAACATGTCGGGCGCCCTGATCGAGCACGAGCAGATCAAGACCACCCTGCCGAAAGCGAAAGAACTGCGTCCGATCGTTGAAAAACTGATCACGCTCGCGAAACGCGGCGACCTGCACGCCCGTCGTCAGGCACGTGCTGCCCTCAAAGAAGACAAGCACCTCGCACGTCTCTTTGACATCCTCGGCCCGCGCTACAAAGAGCGTCAGGGTGGCTACATCCGTATCATGAAAGCCGGCTTCCGTTACGGCGACATGGCACCGATGGCTATCATTGAGTTCGTTGACCGCGACACCTCGGCCAAAGGCGCTGGCGATCGTGCCCGTCTGGAAGCTGAGTTCGCAGCTGAAGAATAATCACCGGGCGAAAGCCTTTTGTGATTGAAAAGGCCCGCCGGTTCCGGCGGGTCTTTTTGCTTTTCGGGGCCATCCCTGAAGAAAAGCCCCCGCGCTGTGGCTTGCCCGCGGCCAGGGGCGTAACCATATTTCTGTGAGAGAGATTTTTCCCGGAGGAAGCATGGCTTACGCGCGTTTGGCACGGCGGATGTCGGTGGCGGTTCTGATGGCGGCGCTGACTGCTGCGCCGGGGATGGCGCAGCAGGTGCCCGCCTCGCGCGGAGAGATCGCGCTGAGTTTTTCTCCGGTGGTGAAAGTGGCGGCGCCCTCCGTCGTCAGCATCTATGCCACCAAGGTGGTGGAACGGCGTGTCAGCCCCTTCGCGGGGGATCCGATGTTTGAGCGGCTCTTTCGTGATTTCGGCGCTGTGCGGCCTGAGGTGCAGAACTCTCTGGGTTCAGGCGTGATCGTGGGCTCTGAGGGGCTGGTGGTTTCGAACTACCATGTCGTTGACGGTGCGCAGGAAATCACCGTGCTGCTGCAGGACCGCCGCCAGATGAAGGCAGAGGTGGTGCTCTCGGATCAGGACAACGATCTTGCGGTGCTGAAACTTGAAGGGGCAGAGGGACTGCCCGCGATTACTTTGCGTGACAGCGATGAGGTGGAGGTCGGGGATCTGGTCCTCGCCATCGGCAACCCCTTCGGCCTCGATCAGACGGTGAGCATGGGGATCATCTCGGCCCTCTCGCGTTCGGCGATTTCAGTGGGCGACGGGCGCGGCTATTTCCTGCAGACCGATGCGGCGATCAACCCCGGCAACTCTGGTGGCGCGCTGGTCGATCATCAGGGCCGTCTTGTGGGTATCAACACCGCGATCCTGTCGCAGTCGGGCGGTTCGAACGGGGTGGGCTTTGCAATCCCCTCAAATCTGGTGCGCGCCGTCGTGGCGCAGGCGGCTGAGGGGAAGGACCGCTTCATGCGGCCCTGGGCCGGGGTCACGGGGCAGGCGGTCGATGGCACGCTTTCGGAAAGCCTTGGCCTCACCCATCCTGAGGGGGTGCTGATTTCTGGTCTGCATCCGGCCAGCCCCTTTGCCGCTGCAGGTCTGCGCTCGGGCGATCTGATCCGCAGTTTCAACGGCCATGTCGTCAACGGCCCGGCTGAGATGATCTACCGCATGTCCGAACTGGGCCTGGGTGAGAAGGCGACGGTCAGCTATCGGCGCAGCGGCAAAGATCTGGAGGCAGAGGTTGAAATGATCCTGCCCCCCGACAGCCCCGCCCGCGATCCCCGGCGGCTCGGGCGCGATGCAGGCCCCCTTCAGGGGCTGGAGGTGATGCAGCTGAACCCCAGCGTCCAGGCTGAACTGAAGCTTGAGGCCAATATGTCCGAGGCCGTGGTGGTGACTGCCGTGTCGGGCTGGGCGGCGGAAGCAGGCCTGCGTCCGCGCGATTTCCTGGTCGCCATCAACGGGCGAGAGGTGAGCAGTCCCGCAGAGGTGGAGGCGGCAGCGGCGGCTGAGGCGGCACGGCGCAACCGCTCCTGGGCGGTCTCGGTGATCCGCGCGGGGCGTCCGGTGACTTTGCGTTTCCGCACCTGAGGCAGGCGGGGGAGGGGGGGCTGCCACTCTGGGCAGGCTCCCGCTTTCACGCTAAGGTGAGGCCGATGTTTTCAGGTGAGCCGCATGACCCAGATTTTTGCCTATACCGATGGTGCCTGTTCGGGCAATCCCGGCCCTGGGGGCTGGGGGGTGCTGCTGCTGGCGCGCCGGGATGGCGAAGTGGTCAAAGAGCTGACCCTTCAGGGCGGAGAGCCCGAGACCACCAACAACCGCATGGAACTGATGGCCGCCATTCAGGCGCTTGAGGCGCTTGGGCGGCCCAGTGCCATCACGGTGGTCACCGACTCGGCCTATGTGAAAAACGGCGTGACCGGCTGGATTTTCGGCTGGAAGAAGAACGGCTGGAAAACCGCGGACCGCAAGCCGGTGAAGAATGTCGATCTCTGGCAGGCGCTGGATGCGGCCCAGGCGCGCCATCAGGTCACCTGGCAGTGGATCAAGGGCCACGCGGGCCATGCTGAGAATGAGCGGGCAGATGAACTGGCCCGCGCCGGAATGGCGCCCTTTAAGCAGATGAAAACCGCATGACGCTGATCGGGGTGCTGGATCTGGCTTCGGTTGTGATCTTTGCCCTGACGGGGGCGTTGGCGGCCAGCCGCGCCCAGCTTGATGTGATCGGCTTTATCTTTCTGGGCTGTCTGACCGCGGTGGGGGGCGGAACGGTTCGCGATGTGCTGCTCAACCGCGATGTCTTCTGGATGGTCGCCCCGCAGTTTCTGGGGGCGGCAACGGCGGCAGCGGTGCTGGTGTTCTTCACCGCCCATCTGCTGGAAAGCCGTCTCAAGGCGCTCGACTGGCTTGATGCCATGGCACTTGCGGTGGCCGTTCCGGCCGGGGTGGGGGCTGCACTCTCCATGGGGCAGTCCTGGCCCATCGTGCTGGTGATGGGGGTGGTGACGGGCTGCCTGGGCGGGCTGATGCGCGATGTGGTCTGCAATGAGGTGCCGCTCGTGCTGAAACAGGGAGAGCTTTACGTCACCTGTTGCTTTGCGGGCAGTGCCACCGCGCTTTTGCTGCGCCAGCTTCCCGCAGGGACTTTACCGACAGGTTCTGCGCTTATTGGCTGCGGGGTGATGGTCTTTGCCCTGCGGGCAGGCTCGATGGCTTTTGGCTGGCGTCTGCCGGTTTATAAATCACGCCCGCCAAGGGCGAAAAGATAAGCACCGCGCAGACGGTGCGGGAAGGACGAGTGAGATGGGTCGTGCACGGAAAGTGCCCGATGAGGTGGTCTTTGAGGCGGTGTTGTCGCTTCTGGCCAGCCGCGGGGAAAAAGCCGTGACCTTCGCCGCCATCGCAGAGCGGGCCGGGCTTGCGGCCTCCTCTCTGGCTGAGCGTCACGGCACGGTTGCCGCCATGATCGCCGACAGCCGGGATGCCGCCTGGCAGCGGCTTGAAGCGCTGACGGAACTGGCTTCGGCAGAAGCAGGGCGCGATGCCAAAGGCGCCATTCAGTTTCTGAAACGGCTGAACGGTGCGCTGCTGCCGGTGGCCCGTCTGCAGCCGCAGCGCGCTGTAAGCTGGCGTGCCCGGGTCGAGGCTGAGATCGCTTTGCGCCTTGGCGGCGGGGCAAAGGGCCGCGATGCGGCCGCAATGCTGTTTTCCGTCTGGTATGCGCAGACCGCCTGGCCGGGGCCGGAGAGCAGCCGCCTGCGTCTTAAAGACGTGCTGCGCCGTCTGGGGCTGACTTAAGCGTCCCGGGCCCAGTCGGGCAGGGGGGCTGAAGGCAGCATCTTGCCCCGACATTCGCCAAAGCCGATGCGGAAGCCTTCGCCGCGGGCATGGCCGCGCAGAATCACGCTGTCGCCGTCTTCCAGAAAGCCCCGGGTCACGCCGGGCGCGATCTCGAAGGGCTCTTTGCCGCCCTGCGACAGCTCCAGCATCGAGCCATAGCTGCCCGCATCCGGCCCCGAGATGGTGCCTGAGCCGATGAGATCGCCCACCGAGGTCGGTGCACCGCTGATCGCCTGATGCGCCAGCTGCTGCGCTGAGGCATAGTAAAGATGGCGGCTGTTGGTGCGCGAGACGACCTTCTCGGGATAGCCCTCTGCCTGCAGCGCGACTTCAAGATCGATGTCGTAAAAGATCGGTCCCGGCTCACGCAGATAGGCCAGCAGCGGCTGGTGACGCTCAGGCGCGGGGCGGCGGAAGTTCTCAAGCGCCGCTTTCATCACGATCCAGGGGCTGATGGTGGTGGCGCTGGCTTTGGCGGTGAAAGGCCCCATGGGATTGGCCTCCCAGGCCTGGAAATCCCGCGCCGACCAGTCGTTGAGCAGGACATAGCCAAAGATCATCTCATCCGCCTGAGCGACCGAGATCGGACCCTCAGCGGGCTGACCGATCACCGCGCCGAGTTCCAGCTCAAAGTCAAAGCGCCGCGTGGGGCTGAGGATGGAGCGATCCTGACCGGAGGGTTTGATCTGACCGACAGGCCGCCGGATTCCGGTGCCCGAGACGATGACTGAGGAGGCCCGACCGTTATAGGCCAGCGGCATCTGCGCCCAGTTCGGCGTCAGCATCGGTGTTTTGCCTTTGAACATCCGGCTGACATTCTCGGCGTGATAGCGGCCGGAGTAAAAATCCGTGAGTTCGCCGACGATGAAGGGCAGATGCATCCGGGCGGCGGATTGCGGCACCAGCATTTCGCTGACCTGTGCCTGCACCGGAGCGCCTTCCGTCAGAAAGCCCAGCAGCAGAATGCGAAACCGCGCCCAGGCCGCGGGACCAAGCTCCATCAGCGGGTTCCAGAAGGGCGCGTCAAAAATGGGCGACTCGGCCAGTTTCAGAAGACCTGCCGCCTCAAGCGCGGTGACATCAAGGATCTGATCGCCGATGGCCACACCGCAGCGCAGCCCCGTGGCAGGAGTGGAGAAAACACCGCAGGGCAGGTTGTTCAGCGGAAAATCAGTCTCCGGCGTATTGGCGCTTTCCACCCAGGACCGCATCAACGGCATGTTTTCTCCTCCCTGTTGAGCGGCGGACAGCATGTCGGGCTGCCTGCGGCAAGGCAAGGGGGCGGGGGGAAGATTGAGGAAATTGTGATCTTCAGGGCAGATAATCTGCCCCCGGCAGACAGGCGGGGGGCGCTTCAGTCGCGCCTGGCCACGTCTTTATGGATGATCAGATCGACCTGAGGGTAGCTCTCGCGGATCGCCCGGCGCAGACCGGCGCCGATGTCATGGGCTTCGTGCAGCGGCAGATTTCCGTCGAGTTCGATGTGAAGCTGCGCGAAGATCTGGCTGCCCGAGGTGCGGGTCTTGAGATCATGCCAGGAGATGACCCCCGGCCATGTGTCCGCAATCGCACTGATCCCGGCGATGATCTCCGGGTCGGCGCGACGGTCCATAAGCGCATCCCAGGCACCGCGCCCGATGCCTGCGGCCCCTTTCAGCAAAACCAGTGCCGCGATGACGGCGACAATGGCATCGAGTTGCCAGATCCCAAAGTATTTCGAGGCCAGAAGCGCCAGAATGGAGCCGGCTGCGGGCAAAAGATCGGCCATATAATGCAGCCGGTCCGCTGCGATGACCCGATTGCCGGTCCGGCCTGCCACATAGCCCTGCCACCAGACCAGTGCCATGGTGATCGCCATGCTCAGCACCATGGCGAGAACGCCCCAGCCCTCAGCCGCCAGCTGCGGCGGCTCTTCGGCCTGAAAGCGCAGGACCGCGCCTGAGATCAGCCCGATGGCAGAGAGGATCAGGATCAGCGCCTGAAAAAGTGCCGTCAGATCTTCGACAGAGGTGTGACCGAAGGCGTGATCTTCATCGGGGGGACGCGCGGCGTAAAAGATCGCTGTGATCGCCCCGAGGCTCATCATCAGATCGAGACCGGAATCCACCAGTGAGGCCGCGATCGACAGCGCATCGGTCTTCACCAGCGCCGCGATTTTGATCACGATCAGCGCCATGGCGGCAAAGACGGAAGCTTTGGCGGCCCGAAGGTTCAGCTGGTGATGCTCGGTCATGGTGGGACACCTTCCGCCTTTAATGGCTCAGGCGGGGGGACTTATTCGAAAACCTCGCCTGGCTCCACCCCCCAGATATCGGACTTTTTGACCCAGCCCCGAATGCCCTCAGCCGAGATGCGGCACCAGTCGGGCTGGCATTCCAGCAGGCGCACCACTGCCCTTTGCTGCGCGCGGGCCGTGAGGCTGCCGTGACCGCCGGGGGCGTCGTAGATATCGGCCATCTCGGCCATAATCATGGCCGAGCGGTTATTGGACAAAAGGGCGAAATGCATCCAGCCGCCCGCGCCTTCGCTGTCTTCAACGCGGCGCCAGTTTTCATATTCGGCGGTGACTTTCAGCGGCAGGCCCTGGCGCTGGTAGATCCAGTCAACCCGGTGGTCCGAGGCGGGGCCGCGCCGCGCCCGCGCCTCAGCCCCTTTGAGCGAGACATAGCGCGGCAGGGGGCGGCGGGTGACGCAGCCGATCCCCGGCGGGCAGTCTTTGGAGCCTGAACGGGCCACGGGGGCTGCGGCGGCGGGAGCCGGCCCCTCGCCGGCGGTGCCGCTGCTGCTTTCTTCTTCCTCTGCCGCAGGGGCCTCCTGGCTGAAAGCCGCGCCGTGAGGCAGAAGGCTCAGGGTCGCCAGAGAGGCCAGGGTCAGCGCAATCAGGGTCAGCCGCATCATTCTATCTGTCCACAGGGGCATAGGCCCGGAGAAGGAAAGCCGGGCGCGGGGTCTTTTCACCCTCGCGTCACGCCTGCCATGCGGCAGAGCTTGTCTGTCGTCCCGGCATTTGCCACTTTGCCAAAGAAGCGGGCGGTTTGGAAGTGGAGGGACCGGGCAATGGCAGGCAAAAAGCTCAATGTGGTTGTGACGCGGCGGTTGCCGGAAGCGGTTGAGACCCGCATGAGCGAGCTTTTCAATGTCCGGCTGCGTGACAGCGATGTGGCGATGAGCCGTGAAGAGCTGGCGGCGGCACTGCGGGAGGCCGATGTCCTGGTGCCCTGTGTGACCGACCGCATCGATGCCGCTCTTCTGGCCCATGCCGGACCGCAGCTGCGGCTGATTGCAAACTATGGCGCGGGGGTGGATCAAATCGACGTGGCAACCGCGCGGCAGCGCGGGATCGTGGTCTCGCATACGCCCGGGGTTCTGTCGGAAGATACCGCCGATATGACCATGGCGCTGATCCTTGGGGTGCTGCGCCGCCTGCCTGAAGGGCTTCAGGACATGGCCTCGGGCAACTGGCAGGGCTGGTCGCCCATGGCGCATCTGGGACGGCGGATTTCGGGGCTGCGCCTTGGGATCTTAGGCATGGGGCAGGTGGGTCTGGCCGTGGCGCGGCGGGCGCGGGCATTTGGGATGCAGATCCATTACCACAACCGCCGCCGCCTGCGCCCTGAGGTCGAAGGTTCGGTGGAGGCGACTTATTGGGAGAGCCTTGACCAGATGCTGGCGCGGATGGATGTGATCTCGGTGAACTGCCCGCATACGCCCTCGACCTTCCATCTGCTCAGTGCGCGG
Organism: Falsigemmobacter intermedius; assembly: GCF_004054105.1. GTDB lineage: Bacteria > Pseudomonadota > Alphaproteobacteria > Rhodobacterales > Rhodobacteraceae > Wagnerdoeblera > Wagnerdoeblera intermedia. The sequence goes on along the minus strand of NZ_SBLC01000008.1, from coordinate 143,554 downwards.
CGGCTGAAACTCCTGAAGCCGTCTGCGGTGATCGTGAATACCTCACGCGGGGAGGTGATTGATGAGAATGCGCTTCTGCGCGGGCTGAAGGCGGGCGAGATCGCCGGGGCGGGGCTTGATGTTTTTGAGCATGGCCATGAAATCACCCCGGGGTTGCGCGATCTGTCGCAGGTGGTGCTGCTGCCGCATATGGGATCGGCCACGCTCGAGGGGCGCGTGGAGATGGGGGAGAAGGTGATCCTGAACATTAAGACCTTTGCCGATGGTCACCGCCCGCCGGACCGCGTCATTCCGGGGATGCTTTAAGGCCCTTCGGGGCGCGGAAAATGACCGCGCCCTCTTGAATTACGCGGGTTTCCCGGTAGTTTGCTCCTCCCGGCCGGTGAGGGCACCGGTCGCGGCAGGAACAGGGGGTTCGGATGAGATTCAGCATCGAGCGTGCGACGCTTCTGAAAGCGGTGGCTCAGGCACAGTCGGTGGTGGAACGCCGCAATACCATTCCGATCCTCGCCAATGTGCTGATCGAGGCGGTCGAGGCCGGTGTGTCGTTCCGCGCCACCGATCTGGATATTGAGGTGGTGGATAAGGCCGAGGCTCAGGTGGAGCGTACGGGTGCGACCACCGTCTCAGCGGTCATGCTGCATGAAATCGTGCGCAAGCTGCCTGACGGCGCGCTGGTCACGCTGACCGATGATGCGGTCTCGGGCCGTCTGCAGATCCAGGCGGGGCGCTCGAGCTTCAGCCTGGCGACGCTGCCGCGTGAAGATTTTCCGGTCATGGCCAGCTCGGAATATATGACGGGCTTTAAGGCTCCGGCCTCGGTGCTGCGCCGTCTTTTTGAGAAGGCGAAATTCGCCATCTCGACCGAAGAGACCCGCTATTATCTGAACGGTGTTTATATGCATACCGCTCAGGGCGAAGAGGGTCCGGCTTTGCGCTGTGTGGCGACCGATGGTCACCGCCTGGCGCGGATTGATGCGCCGCTGCCCGAAGGGGCTGCCGGCATGCCGGGCGTGATCGTGCCGCGCAAGACCGTCAATGAGCTGCGCAAGCTTCTTGATGAGGGCGAGGCGGAGATTGAGGTGTCGGTCTCGGAGACCAAGGTGCGGTTTTCCAACGCCAGCCTGACGCTGACTTCGAAGGTGATCGACGGGACCTTCCCGGATTACAGCCGCGTGATCCCGACCGGCAATACCCGCCGTCTGGAAGTCGATGCCCAGGCTTTTGCAAAGGCCGTGGACCGCGTGGCGACGGTGTCCTCTGAGCGCTCGCGCGCGGTGAAGCTGGCGATTGAGGAGGACCGTCTGGTTCTTTCGGTCAATGCGCCGGATTCGGGTGCGGCTGAGGAAGAGCTGATTGTGGCCTATGCCGATGAGCGGCTGGAGATCGGGTTTAACGCCAAATATCTGCTGGAGATCGCAGGTCAGGTGGACCGCGAAAATGCGGTCTTCCTGTTTAATTCGGCCGGCGATCCGACGCTGATGCGTGAGGGCAATGACACTTCCGCGGTCTATGTCGTCATGCCGATGCGTGTGTAACACCTCTGACGGCCGGGGGCGCTGCCCCCGGACCCCCGGAGTATTTTGAAAAAGCCAAAGTCAGATCGCGGAGCTGAGCGGCCATGCTGAATTCGCTGCGCCTTGCGATGTTTCGCAGCCACCGCGCATTGCGGCTGGAGTTTGATGGTCGTCCGGTGGCCATCCGGGGCCCGAACGGGGCCGGAAAAACCAATATTCTGGAAGCGATTTCGCTGCTCTCGCCGGGCCGCGGGCTGCGCGGTGCCCTGTCTGCGGAGATTGCGCAGCGCGGAGGCGCGGGCGGCTGGAAAGTGGCGGCTGAACTTGACGGTCATGAGGTGGAGACCTGGGGGGAGGGCGCGGGGCGGCTGGTGCGGCTGGATGGCAAGGCGGCCCCGCAGAGCGCGCTGGGGGCCCTGGTGCCGATGGTCTGGCTGGTGCCGGCGATGGACCGGCTGTGGATTGAGGCGCCGGAGGGGCGGCGGCGGTTTCTGGACCGCCTGACGCTGGCCTTTGAGCCGGAGCATGCGCCGGCCTCGCTGGCCTATGAGCGGGCGATGCGGGAGCGCAACCGGCTGCTGCGCGACGGGGTGAAGGATCCCGGCTGGTATGGGGTGATTGAGGCGCGGATGGCGGAGGCGGGCGCGCGGGTTCATGCCGGTCGCAGTGCCACCGTGGCGCGGCTGGCGGCGGCTCAGGTTGAGGGCGCTTTTCCGGCGGCGGATCTGAGCCTGGATCCGGGGGCGGGGACCGAAGATCTGGCGGCGGCGCTGGCGGCCGGGCGCGGGCGCGATCTGGCGGCCGGGCGCACGCTTTCGGGGCCGCATCGCGCGGATCTGCTGGCGCGCTGGCGGGCGAAGGATATGCCGGCTGCCATGTGCTCAACCGGTGAGCAGAAACTGCTGCTGATCGGGCTGGTGCTGGCCAATGCGCGGGCGGTTGCAGAGCTGCGGGGCCGGGCGCCGGTGCTTTTGCTGGATGAGGTGGCGGCGCATCTGGACCCGGGCCGGCGGGAGGCGCTTTATGATGCGCTGAGCGCCTCGGGAACCCAGGCTTTTCTGACGGGAACGGAAGATGCGCTCTTTGACAGTCTGGGCGGACGGGCGCAGGGGCTGCGTCTGGACGCCAGTGGTGCGGTGATTTGAGGCACCGGGGGCAGGATGAGCATTTCGCTGCAGCAACTGGTTTTTTTTGCCCTGGCCATGGCCGGGCTTTGGGCGGTGCCCGGGCCGGTCTGGGTGGCGCTGGTGGCGCGCGCGCTCTCGGGCGGGTTTCGGGGGGCGATCCCGCTGGCGCTGGGGGTGGCGATCGGCGATCTGGGCTGGGTTCTGCTGGCCCTTCTGGGTATGGCCTGGGTGTTGTCGCTTTATGGCGATCTGCTGGTGGTGCTGCGCTGGCTGGCGGCTTTGGTCTTTCTGGTCATGGGGGTTTTGCTGCTGCGCGCGGCGGCGCCGGCGCCGGGCCGTGACAGCCGGCTGACGCGGCCGGGCTTCTGGCCGGGGCTGGCCGTCGGGCTGGCGGCGGTGATCGGCAATCCCAAGGCGATCCTTTTCTACATGGGCTTTCTGCCGGGGTTCTTCGATCTGGGCGCGCTGAGCGCTGCGGATATTGTGGCGATCCTGGCCGTCGCCGCGGCCGTCCCGATGATCGGCAATCTGCTTTTGATCTTCGGGCTGGAGAAGGCGCGGGCGCTTTTGCAAAGCGATCGGGCGCGGAGGCGGCTCAACCAGGGCTCCGGTGCCCTGCTGATCCTTGTGGGGCTGGCCATTCCCTTTGTGTGAAGGGGGGATTTCCGCGAAAAGACCGGTCTGACGCGTGACATTCCCGCCCCGGAAGGCTATAAATCAGGGGAAAAATAAAGGGTATGCAGGCATGGCCGAAGAGCAACGGAAAGCCAGTGAATATGGCGCCGATTCGATCAAGGTTCTCAAAGGGTTGGAGGCAGTCCGCAAACGCCCTGGCATGTATATCGGTGACACCGATGACGGCTCGGGTCTGCACCATATGGTCTATGAGGTTGTCGATAACGGGATCGACGAAGCTCTGGCAGGCCATGCGACCTCGGTAAATGTGACGATCCACGCCGACAGTTCGGTCTCCGTCCGCGATAACGGTCGGGGTATTCCGGTCGGTATTCACCCCGAAGAGGGTGTCTCGGCGGCAGAGGTTATCATGACCCAGCTGCATGCGGGCGGCAAATTCAACAATACCGATGACGGCGGCAACGCTTATAAGGTCTCGGGCGGTCTGCACGGCGTGGGCGTCTCGGTGGTGAACGCGCTGTCGGACTGGCTGGAACTGCGGATCTGGCGCGATGATACCGAATATCATGCCCGGTTTGAGCATGGCGAATGCACCGTGCATGTGCACCCCGTGGGTCCGGCCCCGGGGGAGCGCGGCACCGAAGTGCGCTTCATGGCCTCGTCGAAGACGGTTCATCCGGAAGGCACTTTCTCGAATCTCGACTACAGCTTCAAAACGCTGGAGAACCGCCTGCGGGAGCTTGCCTTCCTGAATTCCGGCGTGCGGATCATCATTCGTGATGAGCGTCCGGCCGAACCGCTGGAGACCGAGCTTTATTATGACGGCGGCGTCAAGGAATTCGTCAAATATCTCGATCGCTCCAAGACTTCGGTCATGGCAGAGCCGATCTATATCGTTGGCGAGAAGAACGACATCGGCGTTGAAGTGGCGATGTGGTGGAACGACAGCTACAATGAAATGGTGCTGCCCTTTACCAACAATATCCCGCAGCGCGACGGCGGCACCCACCTTGCGGGCTTCCGCGGTGCGCTGACCCGGACGATCAACAACTACGCCCAGTCGAGCGGTATCGCCAAGCGCGAGAAGATCGACTTCACCGGCGATGATGCCCGTGAAGGTCTGACCTGCGTGCTCTCGGTCAAGGTGCCGGACCCGAAGTTCTCAAGCCAGACCAAGGACAAGCTCGTCTCCTCAGAGGTGCGTCCGGCGGTCGAGAACCTGGTGAACGAAAAACTGGCCGAGTGGTTTGAAGAGAACCCGGCCCAGGCCAAGATCATCGTCGGCAAGATCATTGAGGCGGCGCTGGCGCGCGAAGCGGCCCGCAAAGCGCGGGAGCTGACGCGGCGCAAATCGCCGCTCGATATCGCCTCGCTTCCGGGCAAACTGGCGGATTGTCAGGAACGTGATCCGGCGAAATCCGAAGTCTTCCTCGTCGAGGGGGATTCGGCAGGCGGTTCGGCCAAACAGGGGCGTTCGCGTGCCAACCAGGCCGTGCTGCCGCTGCGAGGTAAGATCCTGAACGTCGAGCGGGCACGCTTTGACCGCATGCTGGCCTCGCCCGATATCGGCACGCTGATTACGGCGCTTGGCACCGGCATCGGCCGGGATGAATTCGACATCAAGAAGCTGCGCTACCACAAAGTGGTCATTATGACCGACGCAGACGTGGACGGCGCGCATATCCGCACGCTGCTGCTGACCTTCTTCTTCCGTCAGATGCCGGAGCTGGTGGAGGGGGGCTATCTCTACATCGCCCAGCCGCCGCTTTACAAAGTCTCGCGCGGTAAGTCTGAGGTTTACCTGAAAGATCAGGCAGCGCTGGATGATTACCTGATCTCGATGGGGGTCGAAGGGGCGGTGCTGAAGCTTGCCTCGGGGGAAGAGATCGCCGGGGCCGATCTGATGCGGGTGATTGAAGGCGCGCGTCAGTTCCGCCGCATTCTTGATGCTTTCCCGACGCATTACCCGCGCGCCATCCTTGAGCAGGCGGCCCTTGCCGGAGCCTTTGAGGCCGGGCAGGGCGATCTGCAGGATATCGCGAACCGCGTGGCGGAGCGCCTCGACCAGGTCGCCAGCGAATATGAGCGTGGCTGGCAGGGTCGTATCACCCAGGATCACGGCATCCGTCTGGCCCGCGTGCTGCGCGGCGTCGAAGAGATCCGCACGCTGGATGGCGCAGTCCTGCGCTCAGGCGAGGCGCGACGTCTGGCCCAGGTTTCTGCCGGCACCCGTGATATCTATTCGCACGGCAGCCGCCTCGTGCGCAAAGACCGCGAAGTCCCGGTCTCGGGCCCGGTTGCGCTGATGAAAGCGATCCTGTCGGAAGGCGAAAAAGGCCTGTCGCTGCAGCGGTATAAGGGGCTGGGCGAGATGAATCCGGAACAGCTTTGGGAAACCACTCTGGACCCCGAAGCCCGCACCCTGCTGCAGGTGAAGGTCGAAGATCTGGCGGATGCCGACGACGTCTTTACCAAGCTGATGGGCGATGTGGTGGAGCCGCGCCGCGAGTTCATTCAGCAAAACGCGCTGTCGGTGGAAAACCTGGACTTCTGACGGGGTGTAGGACTGCGCATAATGGGGGATGCGGACAAAAACTTGGACTGTTTTTACGTCGCAAGGCCGAGGCTTTCACGGTATTCGATCGGGCTTCGGCCACCCAGTGACATCTTGATCCGCGTTTCGTGATACCAGCGGATATAACCATCCACTGCGTCTATGAATTGCTCCACTGAGAAGGCCCTCCAGTCGCGTGGATAGAAGAACTCGGTTTTGAGGCGGCCAAAGAAGCCCTCGCACGCCGCATTATCCTGCGAACTCGCTTTGCGTGACATGGGCCGTGTGAGCCGGGCCGTATTCACACGGTCCAGCCAGCCCTGCCAGCGATAATGGCCGCCACGATCGCTGTGGATGATGGGTCGTGCTCCGCGCCCTTCGATCGTCTCCAGCGCGGCATCGAGCATGGTGTTGGCCAGATCGGCGTCTGGTTTGGTCCCGATGGCCCAGCTGATGACCATGCCATCGAAGCAGTCGATGATTGGAGACAGATATACTTTTCCGGCCCGGATCCGGAACTCCGTAATGTCGGTCAGCCACTTCTCATTTGGCGCATCAGCCTGAAAGTCGCGGTTGAGAAGGTTCTCGGGAGCTGGACTGATCTCCCCCAGGTACGAGCTGTATCGCCGCCGCCGTGGCCGGGGGACGACCAAGGCTTCCTGCTTCATCAAGCGCCTTACGACCTTCTCGGATATCGTAACAGATCGGCGCTCCATGGATGCTTTCAGCCGGCGATAGCCATAACAGCTGTGATTGCTTTCAAAGGCATCTTTCATAGCCTGACGAACCGGAAGATATTTATCTTCCAGTGAGATACGGGTGCGATGATAAAAGTATGAACTCCGCGCCAACTTCAGGCGCGTCAGCAATTCCGGCCGCTTATGTTTGCTTCTGAGGGCGACGATCATCTGGGTCTTTTCCCGATTGCTCAGGTCCTGCAGGTCGCCGCCAGGATCCTTTTTTATCAGATCGCTCGCAGTCTTGAGCAAGTCATGCTCGATCCGGAGTTCATGGATAGAGCGCTGCAATGCCTCACGCTGCCGTTCCAGATCGGCGATCTCAGGATCCAGGGGGAGCTTTATCTTGCGTTTCATCATGGCTGGAGCCTCCGCGCCAAGAAGCTGGTTCTTCCACGCATAAAGAATTTCCCGGCTCACTCCGACCTTTTTCGCCAAAGCTGCCGCACTTTCTGAGCGGCAATACAGGCGGACTACGGCAGCCTTCTTTACCTCTTCCGAGTGCTCGCCCGGACCACGGGCCCGGGAGGAAACCGACCTGACCTCCGGAAATGCCTCCCGCACCCAAGCCGTCAACATGGCGCGGCCGGGATACCCCAGGGCCCGCATTGTCCAGGAAACGCAGCGGCCGTGGCTGGCGTAATGTGCCAGCGCAGCCTGCTTCTGAGCTTCTGAGAACTTTGGCAGCCGTCGCGCTGAGCGCGCGGGTAAATCCTTCTGCCGCTCGTATTCGAGATACCAGCCCTTCAGCGCATTCCGGCTTGGATAACCCAGCTCGCGGATGGCTGCGCGAGGTCGTTTGCCAAGCTTGATGTAAAGGGCCACGGCCCTCATCCGCTCTTCATAGCTATACATGAACTATCTCCTCGATAGTCCAACTTTTCGTCCGCACCCCCCCAAGGGTCAGTTCTCCGCGGTAATCATCAATGGGCCAGCAGGATATCCGCCGGCTTTTGACCATCGGAGCCATCGCTGTCGTCCGTTGGGCCGTGCGCAAGCCTCCGTGCCCTGACAGCTGGCTGGCTATGATGCTGGCCCGCAAGCCCAGGATGTTGGTCGCCATTGCCCTCGCCAACAAAATGGCGCGGGGGATCTGGGCCATGATGCGCAGAGAAGAAGATTACAGGGTTCCTGCGGCCGGATAAGAACCGACCTGCAGGGAGCACCGGTGAGCGTAAGGAGTGCCAAAGCGTAAGGCGAGACGATCGACACATCGGGATTGGACCAAGCCGTAACGACCCAAGGGCCATGAGCCCGGATCAGTGAGCAGCCAATCCGCGTATGACCATAACGGCCAGCGGTCAGATGTCAGAACCGCAATACAGGCCTGACACATGACCGCACCGATTACCTTTGCCGAACGCCAAAACAATCCTTGATCTCAGACGGGCATCCACACATGGGTCAATACAGACGAGGTCAGACGCAGGTCTGAGGTTCGGGTCTGTGCTTCAGAAGGCTGCTGCTCTCACTGCGGTAGCGGGCTGGTGCGGGCGTCGTCATGCCGGGCTTTCAACCTGCCGGATTTTCCTGATGGAACCTGCAGGGCGGGCAGCGCGTTCGGGACTGGCCGGTCGTCCCTGAGGCCGGTGGCGGGCTCAGGAGCGTCCGGATTTTCCTGTGATGGGAAGGCCTGGGACCGAGACTTCCGTAATGGTCCGATCCAGCAGACCGCGCATGGCCTCGGCGACCTTTTGGATTGTCGCAACTCGTGGGTTACCGGCCCGGTAACTCAGGCCGATGATCCTGGAGGGGGCAATGCCCCTGAACGGGCGGGCAATGACCAGTTGTTCGCGTTGCACCTCAGAGCGGACATAGAGCGCTGGCATGATCGAAATCCCCATCCCCATGGCAACCATCTGCCGGATCGTATCGAGGCTCGTCCCCTCATAATCATAAGAGAGCGAGGCGCCGACCTCTTCGCAAAGATCGCTGACCTGTTCGGCCAGACGGTGCCCGCGCTCCATCGTCAGGATCGTCTCGCCTTTCAGATCTTTACGCTCAAGTGCCTCTCGCGCTGCCAGGGGATGGTCGCGCGGCATCACGACCATCAGCGGTTCCTCATAGAGAGGAATGGTCTGCAGATCCGTCCGAACGATCGGCATCGGCGACAGGACGATGTCATGGCGCGCGGCGTCCAGATGCGTCAGCAACACATTCGGCAGCTCCTCGCGGATATAGAACCGCATATCCGGGAAGGTCTCGCTCAATGCGGGGATCACCAGCGGCAGAAGATATGCGCCGACCGTGTGCACCACACCCACCCGCAGCGTGCCGCCTGGCCCCTTCCCCTGGGTTCTTGCCAGGGCATGAATATCCGAAACTTCGGCCAGGATGCCGCGCGCTTTGCGGGCGACCTCCTGCCCCAGAGGGGTCAGGGCCACGCGTGAGCGCGATCGTTCAAACAGCACAACGTTCAGGCGCCGCTCAAGGTCTTTGATCTGCATGCTCAGCGTTGGCTGAGACACATGCGTCATCGCCGCAGCGCGGCTGAAGCTCAGAGAATCGGCCAGGGCCACAAGATATTTAAGCTGCTGTAACGAGGGCATTTCGCAGGCCTTATAGAGTATAACTATTAAAACATGCGGGAAAATCGATTTCCATTGCAAGTCATTCTGTGAAATTCCCGGCGTAAAGATCGGGATCTGGGAGGGCGGCATTGAAATATTCTGAAGCGACTGCAATCCCTTCCGCTGTTGGCATCCCTTTGCGGGACCTCTCTCAGCGCATCGAAGCTGCGCTGGAGAGCGGCCGGACCCTTGGGGTGATGGCCGCGGCCCGGGGGGGCGACCCATCCGGGGCCCGTGAATGGCGGCGAAGCTTCGATGCGCACTCCGGTGAGGGCCGCAGGGCTGTCCTTCTGATGCCGCAGAGCGACGCGGGCTCTGTCTCTGAGATTGCGGTTTCGCTGGTCAGTGACGATCCGGAGAAGCTGCAAAGCCGGCTGCTTGATCAGGCGACTGTGATCGCGGCCTCCCTCAGACTGCCGCTGAGGCTGCTGAACATCTGGCATCTGCCTGAGAAGCACATTCTGCGGTCCACCCGCGTGAAGGCGCGCGACGAAGAGATCCGCGCCCGTCTGCACCACCAGCGGGAGGTTGCGCGGGCAGGGGTCGATCGCCTGAGGAAGGATCGTCCGCAGCTCAAGGCGGTGATTGATCTTGAGGGCAGCCCGCACCGCGCCCTTGCCGGCTATCTGGCGGATCGGACAGGCGTTCTGACTTTGATCAGCCCCCCGCCGCAGCGGATCCCCGGCAGCGCCCGGTGGCTGCCTGATCTGCACGCAGGCTGCAGGAGCCCCCTCCTGATCCTCCCCTGAGGAGGACCGAAACCAAATGAAACGACCTGAAACACGACGGGCTGTACCCTTTGATCACTGATACGACTTCACGGCCGGGGATCTGCTCCCTTCTGCCAGCCCTGTTCGCAGGCCTGCTCTTCGCGGCCCTGCTTCCGGCTTTGCCGGTGGTTCTCGCCGGTGAGGCGGTGCAGTTTTCCTGGGACTGGCTTCCGGCTCTCGGCATCCGGCTTTCCTTCCTGATCGATGGATTAAGCCTGACCTTTGCCCTGCTGATCAGCGGGATCGGCGCATCTGTGCTGCTTTATGCCAGCAGCTACCTTGCCGGGCATCCGCACTATCTGCGCTTCTTCCTGTTCCTGACCCTCTTCATGCTGTCGATGCTGGGGCTGGTGCTGGCGGCCGATCTGATCGCGCTCTTTGTGTTCTGGGAGCTCACCTCCGTCACCTCTTATCTGCTGATCGGCTTTGTCCATGACGATCCGCGCGCACGGCGCAATGCCCTGCAGGCCATGCTGGTCACCGGGGCCGGGGGGCTTGCGCTTCTGGCGGGCTTTATCCTGATCGGTGTCGCAGGCGGGACCTGGGATCTGGCGGAACTGCTGGCAGGGCAGGGGCTTCAGGCCCATCCGCTTTACAGCGGCATTCTGATCCTGATCCTTCTGGGGGCTTTCACGAAATCGGCTCAGTTTCCCTTTCACTTCTGGCTGCCGAACGCCATGTCCGCCCCCACCCCGGTTTCGGCCTATCTGCATTCGGCCACCATGGTAAAGGCGGGGATTTATCTCCTGGCGCGGCTGCATCCGACCCTTTCAGGGACCCCGGCCTGGGAGGTGAGTTTAACCTGTGCGGGCCTGTTGACGGCGGTCATGGCCTCGGTTCTCGCCATGCGTCAGACGGATCTGAAAACGGCGCTTGCCTATACGACACTGATGGCCCTGGGCACGATCACGCTCTTTCTGGCGGGCAGCACGCCCTATGCGCTGACGGCAGCCGTCACCTTTCTGATCGTGCATTCGCTTTACAAGGCCGCGCTGTTTATGGTCGTGGGCAATATCGATCACGGCACGGGCACCCGGGACGCAGAGAGCCTGGGCGGGCTGGCGCGAAAAATGCCGCTCACAGCCCTTGCCGCCGGACTGGCCGCGTTTTCCATGGCGGGTCTGCCCCCCTTCCTTGGCTGGATCGGCAAGGAGCTGCTTTATGCGGGCGCGCAGGATCTGTCCCCTTCGGCCCTGATCACGGGCGGCGTGCTGATTGCCAATGCGCTGATGTTTGCTGTTGCGGCGATTGTGGCGCTGGCTCCGTTCTTTGGCGCAGTTCGCAAAATGCCCCACAGGCCCCATGAAGCAGACTGGCGGATGCTGGCGGGGCCCCTCCTCCTCGCGGCTTTGGGACTGCTGGCAGGGCTCTCGGCCCCGATGCTGCAGCCGCTCATCGATCAGACCGTGACCGGGTCTCTTGCCCAAAGCAAAGCCGCGGGGCTGCATCTTTGGGGCGGGTTCAATCTGCCGCTTTTGCTGAGTGCTTTGACCTTCCTGCTCGGGACCCTGTTTTACCTCAACCGCAGCAGACTGCGCCTGACCCTTGGGGCCTTTCTGATCCGCCTGCCGGTCTTTGACCGCGGCTGGGACAGGCTCCTCGAGCGCTTTCGGGGCTTTGCCGGCTGGCAGGCTGATCTGATCCAGACCGGAAAGCTGTCGCACTATCTGACCGCAACCTTTGCGGTGGTCGGGGCTGTTTTGCTGGCAACGATCTGGCTGCGGCTGCCGGAGTTTGGCTTTGATCCGGCGGCCCCCCTGGTCATGTGGATCATCGCCGCCGCCATTGCGGGCGGAGCGGTCTTCACCCTGAACCCGCATTCGCGCCTGGCCAATATTGCCGGGATCGGCACCGTGGGTATCGGCGTGGCGCTGGTGTTCATCCTCTTTGGCGCGCCGGATGTGGCCACCACGCAGCTGATGGTCGAGACGCTTTCGGCCGTTCTTTTCGGCATTGCGATGCTGCGCCTTCCGGGGATCCGCGAGCGGCGCTCTACCCGCCGCCAATGGCTGCACGGCGCCATCGCAGCCTCTGTCGGCCTGAGCGTGACGCTGACCATCCTCGCCATCGCGGCCCATCCGCTCGACCGCAACCTGACGACTTTCTTCGAGGAGAATTCCTATCTGCTGGCACATGGGCTGAATATCGTGAACGTCATTCTTGTGGACTTCCGCGCCTTTGACACTTTCGGCGAGCTGACGGTGGTGCTGCTGGCCTCCATCGGGGCCTATGCGCTGCTGAAGCGCCGCCTCCCGCGCGGGGAGGGTGAGTGACATGAACTCTCTGATCCTCACCACCGGGGCCCGGCTGCTCACCGCGCTTTTCATGGTGTTCTCTCTCTACGTCCTTCTGCGGGGACATAATGCTCCGGGAGGCGGTTTTATCGGCGGGCTGATTGCGGCCTGTGGTCTGACCATCCACGCCTTCGCCGGCGGGGTAACAGAGACGCGCAAAGCCCTGAAAACCGATCCGCGCAATATCGCAGCCCTGGGGCTGGTGGCGGCCTTGATTGCCGGGCTGATGCCCGCCTTTGCCGGGACCGAGCCCTTTTCCGGGCTTTGGGGCGAAGTGGCAGGGCTGAAGCTGTCCAATATCCTTCTGTTTGATATCGGCGTCTATCTGGCTGTTTTTGGCGGCATTCTGACCTTGGTCTTCGCGCTGGAGGATACTCTGAAATGATCACGATTTCGGCGATCCTGACAGGCCTTCTGGTCGCATGTGCGGTCTGGCTGATGCTCTCAGCCAATCTGCTGCGGTTTGTTTTCGGGCTTTTGCTGCTGTCGAACGGGGTCAACCTTGCCATTTTCGCGGCAGGGCGTCTGACGCCTGGCGCCGCCCCTTTGCTGGGCGCGGGCGGCGCTCTGCCTGAGGCGGCCATGGCCAATGCGCTGCCCCAGGCCCTGCTTCTGACGGCCATTGTCATCGGCTTCGGGCTTTTTGCCTTTGTGCTGGCGCTGACCATGAAGGCCTACCGCGTTTTCGGCCATCTTGATGCCGACCGCATGCGACTGGCCGAGCCGGAGAAAGACAAAGCATGACCTGGATCCTGTCGCTTCCGATCCTGCTGCCGTTCATCACCGCAGCAGCCACCCTTCTTTTACGCAACCGCAAAGGCGCGGGCCGGATCTCTGTCCTGGGCAGCGCCGCGTCGCTGCTGGCGGCTCTGGTTCTGCTGATCGCGGTGCTGCGCCACGGGGTTGTCGCCACGCAGATGAGCGGCTGGGCTGCGCCCTTTGGCATCACCCTTGTCAGCGACCATCTCTCGGCGGCTATGGTGCTGATCACCGCGATTATCAGCCTGGCCATCGCCGTCTGGGCGATGGCAGAGGTGGGGCAAACCTCTTCGCGCTTCGGCTGGCACACGCTGTTTCAAACCCTGATCGGCGGCGTCACGGGGGCCTTCCTGACCGGTGATCTGTTCAACCTTTACGTCTGGTTCGAGGTTCTGCTGATCTCCTCCTTCGGGCTGCTGGTTGTGGGCGGGCGCAGGCAGGCGATTGACGGAGCCGTGAAATATGTGACGCTGAACCTGATCGCGACGGTGTTGTTTCTCTGTGCGGCGGGCCTTCTTTACGGGGCGACCGGCACGCTGAATATGGCCGATCTTCGCCAGGCAGTGGCGGCGCATCCTGATCAGGGGCTGATGACGCTGATTGCGATGATGCTGATGATCGGCTTCGGGATGAAAGCCGCCGTCTTCCCGCTGTTCTTCTGGCTTCCGGCCTCTTACCACACACCGCATTATGCGGTCTCGGCGCTCTTTGCGGGCCTACTGACCAAGGTGGGCGTCTATGCCCTGATGCGGGTCTTCACGCTGATTTTCGTGGGAGATCAGGGCTTTACTCACGAAATCCTGCTGTGGGTGGCCTGTCTGACCATGCTGACAGGCGTGCTGGGTGCGGCGGCGCAAAGCGATTTCCGCAAGATCCTGTCGTTCCACATCATCAGTCAGATCGGCTATATGGTGCTGGGTCTGGCCCTGATGACGCCGCTGGCGCTGATGGGGGCGGTTTTCTATCTGGTTCACCATATCATCGTGAAGGCGAACCTTTTTCTGATCGCCGGGATCTCGCAGCGTCTGACCGGCAGTTCTGATCTTCACCGCATCGGCGGCCTTTACCGCAGCGCGCCGCTGCTGGCGGTGCTGTTTTTGGTGCCCGCTTTCTCGCTTGCGGGTTTTCCGCCCCTCTCCGGGTTCTGGGCCAAATTCGTTCTGGTGAAAGCCGCGCTCGAGCCGGGGATGTGGCTTGTGGCCTTCATCGCGCTGTTGACGGGGCTTCTGACCATCTTCTCGATGACCAAGATCTGGGCTGAGGCGTTCTGGAAACCCCACCCGGACGGGCGTGAGCCGTCTCTCGCGCGGCTCTCTCCCCGGGCGCGGGTGCTGTTGCTGGGGCCGGTGATTGCCCTGGCGGCCATGACCGTTCTGATCGGCATCTGGCCTGCGCCATTTGCGGATTTCGCCACCACCGCCGCGGAGCAGCTTCTGACCCCTGATGCCTATCTTGACGCTGTGTTCAATGCGGCGGGCCCCGAGGCCGCCCCTGTTGCTCCGGAGGCGCTATGACCTTCTTTGCCCTTAACGTCCTGCTGGCACTGGTCTGGGCCTCCCTGTGGGACAGTTTCACGCCGGTGGATCTGATCGGCGGGTATCTTTTTGGCTATGTTGCTCTCTGGCTTGCGCGCAGACTGTCCGGCAGTGCGCAGGAAGAGGCCTATTTTCGCATCCTGCCGCAGATTTTTGTCCTTTTTGCCTATTTCGTAAAGGAACTGGTGAAATCCTGCCTGATGGTGGCGCGGGACTGCATCTCTCCGCGCCCGAGGCTGAAACCGGCCGTCTTTCGCTTTCCCATCGGTCCGAAAAGTGATCTTGAGATCTTCATTCTGTCCAATCTGATCACGCTGACGCCCGGCACTCTGACGCTGGATGTGACGAAAGAGAAAGACGCCCTCATCATTCATTCCATCTATGCGGAAGATACCGAGGCTGTGATTGCGGATCTGCGCAGCGGTATGGAGCAGCGCGTCAGCAGGGTGTTCAGATGACCGACAATCAGACTTTCTTCGCTCAGGCGCTTGATCTGAGCCTCATCCTGATCGGTGTCGCGATCCTGCTCGGCCTCATTCGGCTGTGGCGGGGGCCGACATTGTCGGACCGGGTCGTGGCGCTGGATATGATGACCTCCGCCGTCATCGGTTTTTGTGCGGTCTATGCTGTGAAAACCCGCACAGAGGCTTTCCTGGATATCGCGGTGGCCCTGGCGCTGGTGAGCTTTGTCTCGGTGCTTGCGCTTGCCCGCTATGCCATCCGCCTTGCCCGCCGGAGTGATTCAGATGACTGACTTTATCAGTGCCCTCTTTGCCGTCAGCGCCGGGGTTTTCGCTTTGATCGCCGCAGTGGGTGTTCTTCGCTTTCCTGACGTTATGACGCGCATGCACGCCTCCTCTAAGGTTGCCTCTTTTGCAGGGGCGCTGGCGCTGATCGCTGCGGCTGTGGATATCGGCACGGTAAGTGCTGCGACACGGGCAGTCTTTGCCATTCTGTTTATCTTTCTGACCGCGCCGATCGGTGCGCATCTCCTGGGCCGCGCCGCCGCTTGGCGTCGCCGGAAGCAGGGACTGTGAGGGGAGATGCGGACATAACCCGGACCCAGAAACAGTCCGGGTTATGTCCGCCCTCCACCGGCACCGCGCTTAAGGGGGCAGGAGCCTGCGGGATCAGACCGCCGGTTTCCGGCCCCTCTCTCAGTCCTCAGGAGGCGGTATCGGAAATCTTCAACACCATCTTTCCGATGTGAACTGAGCTTTCCATGCGCTCATGCGCGCGCCAGGCTTCGGCGAGCGGAAACTCCTCGTCCATCACCGGGCGGAAGCGTCCGTCCCGGATCATCGGCCAGACATCCCGCAGCAGGTTAGCGGCGATGGCGGCTTTGGCCTCAGGGCTTTGCGGGCGCAGGGTGCTGCCGGTGATCGTCAGACGCTTTTGCATCATCTTCAGCAGATCAAGCTGACCGACCGTGCCTTCCAGAAAGGCGATAACCACCAGGCGTCCGTCCGGAGCCAGTGCGTCGATGTTGCGCGGCAGGTAGCTGCCCCCGACCATATCAAGGATCAGATCCACCCCGCCTTCGGCCTGCAGGCGCGCAACGAAGTCTTCCTCGCGGTAGTTGATGGCCACCGAAGCTCCAAGATCAAGGCAGGCCTGACATTTCTGCGCCGAGCCTGCGGTCACGATGACCTGCGCCCCGGCGGCGGCGGCGAGACGGATTGCCGTTGTGCCAATGCCGCTCGAGCCCCCGTGGATCAGCACGCGCTCGCCGGCTTTCAGCCCGCCGCGGGTAAAGAGATTGCTGTAGACGGTGAAGAGCGTCTCACACAGCGCCGCGGCCTCTTTCATGGACAGCCCCTCGGGGACCGGCAGGGCGTGGCGGGCGTCGGTCACCGCATATTCCGCATAGCCGCCCCCCGGCAGCAGAGCCGTGACCCGGTCTCCGGGCTGCCAGGCGGTCACGCCCTCGCCGACGGCGGCCACAACGCCCGCACCTTCCAGACCCGGCAGGTCTGAGGCCCCGGGCGGCGGCGGATAGACCCCTGCGCGCTGAAGCGCTTCGGGGCGGTTCACCCCGGCCCAGTCAAGGCGGATCAGAATTTGCCCCGGTGCAGGTTGCGGCACCGGGCGCAGCGCGGGTTTCAACACGTCAGGGCCGCCCGGCCGGGTGATTTCAACAACTTGCATCTGTGCAGGAACAGGCATGACTTTATCCGTTCAGAGAAAAGGAGAAGGGGCGCAGGCATCAGGACCGCGCCCTCCTGAAAGTTCAGCGCGCCATCATCTCAGGCAGGAACATGATGATGTCCGGCCAGATCACACAAAGAAGCACGATCAGCAGGTCAACCACCAGGAACCACAGGATGCCCCGGAAGATGGTGGTGAGTTTGACCTGATCGCCGACGACCCCCTTGATGACAAAGACGTTCATACCCACGGGGGGCGTAATCATCCCGATCTCCAGCAGCTTGGTCAGCACCACGCCGAACCAGATCAGCGAAAAGCCGGTCTCAGCCACCACCGGAATGACGATCGGCAGCGTCAGAAGCATGGCCCCGATCGGCTCCAGCACCATGCCGAGCAGCAGATAGACGAGCACAATCCCGAAGATGATCACATAGGGGGACGCGCCGAAGGACAGGATGAAATCCGACAGGGCATCGCCGGTGCCCGAGAGCGTCAGGAAGCGCGCGAGAAGGCTTGCGCCCACGCAGATGATCATCAGCGAGGCCGTGGTGACCAGGGTTTCAATCATGGCGGCCCGCAGCGCAGCCCAGGTCATCGTGCGACGCAGAAGCGCCACGATACAGGCAAGCGCAGCGCCGAAAGCGCCCGCTTCGGTCGGGGTGAAGATGCCGCCGAAGAGACCCGCAAAGACGCCGATGATGATGACGAACACCGGCCATGTCCCTGAGAGCACGGCAAAGCGCTCAGCCCAAGTCGCGGTATTGCCGACCTTGGGGGCCAGGGCAGGGTTCAGCTTTACCCGGATCATGATCATCAGCGAATAGGCAAGCATCGTCACAACCCCGATCACCAGGCCACCGAGGAACAGCTGGCTGACGGGCTGACGTGAGATAATGCCGTAAAGGATCATCAGAATTGAGGGCGGGATCAGCGCGCCGATGGTGCCGGCTGCGGCGACCGTTCCGGTGGCAAGCTCTGCGCTGTAGCGGTGACGCATCATCTCGGGAATGGCGATCTTGCCCATGGCGGCAGAGCAGGCGAGCGACGAGCCCGTCACCGCGGCGAAGCCCGAGCACCCGAGGATCGAGGCAATGGCCAGCCCGCCCGGCAGCCCCGAGAGCCACATCTGTGCGGCCTGAAACAGCCCCTGGGTCATGCGGGTGTGATAGCAGATGAACCCCATGAAGAGAAACGCAGGGATCGCGCTCAGAACCCAGCTCGACACAAAACTGTGCGGCACCACCCCCAGCGAGCCCCAGGCCACATTCCAGCCCATCTGCGACCACAGCCCCCCGAAGGAGACCAGGATCAGCGAGATCCCAATCGGGATGCGGATCAGGATGAGGGTGAAGAGAATACCGAGAAAGACGAAGGCAATCTGAAGTTCACTCACGGCATCGTCTCCCCGTCTCCCGTCTCGCCGCCCACCGGTGTTCGGGGCATTTCAGGCGCAGAGGGGCTTAACGACAGCAAAAAGCGGCAGAAGGCGACCAGCGTCATCAGACCAAAGCCGAGGGGCGGCAGGAAATAGCTGGGCCAGGTGGCAATCCGGGTCTGCCCCTCAATGGAGAACGTCCCGAGCGCATATTTGCTCAGCGCCTCCTGTCCTGTGCGAACAGCCAGCAGGCCAGCGGCGATCACGGTCAGAAGATAGCCAAGGCTCAGAACCGCGCGCCGCAGCGCTGGGGGGAAGAAGTCATAGAGCAGATCGACCGAGATCTGCGCGTCGTCTTTCTCGGTCAGGGCCTGGGGCAGAAAGGCGATGGCGACCATGTAAAAGGAGGCCACGTAAAGAATCGTACCCGCGAGTGGTGCATTGAAAAAATAGCGCATGATCACGTCGATCGTGACATGCAGCACCAGCAGAGCGACCGCGACGGCGGCAAGAGCCGCCGTCCAGTTGCTCAGCCGGGTCAACCCAAGGGTTAAGGCTGTCATCAGTCTGAACTTTCCTGTGAGACCGCCCCACGCGTCCGGCGCAGGGCGGAAGCGCTCTTACAGTCCGTAGGTCGCAGGATCGATTTTGGAATAAAGCTCGTCCCAATAGATCTTCTGCAGATCTTCATAAGAGCCCACGCCTTTCACCAGGCCGCGCCAGCGCTCCAGCACAGCGGGGAATTCGGCAGCGATTTCAGCCGTGCGCTCAACCCGGTAGGTCGATTTGAACACATCGACCATGGTCTTGAGGTCATTTTCCACAAAGGCGCGTACGGGGGCGAGCATGGCCTCATCGGGCGTGTGAATGCGGATGCCTTTTTCTTCCGCCATGCGGATGGCTTCGGCTTCCTGTTCAACGAAGTTCCAGGTCATCGCCGCAGCCATATGGCTTGCGCCCCAGATCAGCGCCGCACGCTCTTCGGTGGACAGAGCCTGCCAGACGCTGCGGTTGACGTTGGTGCCTGCCACGCCTGCGAAAAGTCCGCCCGGCACGTTCAGCGTCACATCGGTGACCACGTCGAACATATTGTAGTTGATGAGCTCCGGCGTGCTGAGCATCGCGCAGTCGATCACGCCCTGCGACAGGGCCTCATAGACCTCATTGATCGGAAGCGGCACGGCCACGGCTTTGAAGTGCTCTGCAAAGCGGACAAAGCCTGCGCCGGCCGTGCGCACGCGCTTGCCGGCCAGATCCTCAATCTTTGCGACCGGCGATTTGCACTGCAGCCCGTAGAGCGAGGTCACACCGGTGCCGGTGTAGACCTGGTTCTGCGCTGCGAATTCCGTCTGACATTCCGGGCAGGAGTTCAGCGTGTAATCTGCGATTGCACCGGCATAGGCAAAGGACTCGATGCCTTTGTCCTGGCCAAGGTTCACCAGCAGGTTCATCTCGTGCAACAGCAGGCTGGTTGCATATTCCGCCGAGTAATAGGGCGTCAGCACATAGCCGATATCCGCCATCCCGTCGCGCAGCCCAGGCCCGGTTTCACTCAGGCTCAGCAGCGACATGGCGAATGGCTTTACCGACAGCGCGGCATCGGATTTCTTTTCAACCTGCTCGGCGAAGGTCACAGCGGCTTTGCCGACTGCGGAATCGGCCGGATAGCCATGGGCATAGTTCAGGTTCTTTGCAGCCGCGGGCAGGCTGAAGCTCGCAGAGACGAGCAATGCGGCAGTCACGTGGCGTATCATTTTGGTCTCTCCCTTTTGCTGCGTTGTTTTCCGACCATCTGCAGTGCAGATGCCCCTCGCACGGCTCCTCTTCCGCGCAAGGATTCGGAGTGCAGCATCCTCCCTGAGTATGAGGCATGGGAACTTCCGGGCTGTCCAGTAATTGTCAGACATTCCTGTCTGATTTTTGAAGATGGATCAGCGGTCGCCTGCCGCCGCCGCGTGCCTTCCCCAGCCCGTCAGGGCCGGGGGGGGCAGGGGGCCGATCCGGGGCTTCGCCGGAAAATGGCGCAGCCGGAAAAGGTTCGGTGTCATCACCGAACCTGTCAGAGCCTGCGCTGAGCGGGATTACCCCTGCGCCTTCCGCCAGGCGTCAAGGATATAGCGGCTCGTCATCAGATCGAGATGGGCTCCGCCGCCGTTTTTGCAGATCGTGATCTCATCTGCGGCGCGGCGCTGAAAGGCTCCGGCGGCGATGTCGTAGTAATCCGCAATCACATCGCTCTCAGAGATCACACCGCGCTTCAGCGGGTCCATGAGTTCGCCGATATGGCCAAGCGTGGTGGCGCGGCTGTCGACGAAAAGCCGCGCGCGGCTCAGGGCCTGGTCGTCGGCCTCGCGCATATCGGGGCGATAGGCGCCGATCAGATCAAGGTGCTGTCCGGGTTGCAGCCAGTCGCCTTTGATCAGGGGCGTGCTGCTCATGGTGCAGGTGACGATCACATCCGCCGCACGGACCGCCGCCTCCAGGTCGGTTGCGATGCGCAGGCCCGGGGTTTCGGCGGCCATCTTTGCGGCCCCCTCAGCCGAGCGGTTCCAGACCGTAAATTCCGCATCCGCAAAGACCGCGCCATAGGATTCGATCATCGAGCGGCCGACGGTGCCTGCGCCGACAATGAGGAACTTCCGGCTCTCGGGCCGTGCCAGCAGACGGGCCGCGAGAAGGCTGTCTCCGGCGGTTTTCCATTTGGTCACAAGGTGAAAATCGACCAGCGCCTCCAGCTCGCCGGTGACATCGTCAAAGAGGTTCACCACCCCGTTGACCATGGGCCGGCCGCGCCCGGGATTGCCCGGAACCACGGTGGCCACTTTGACCGCGGCGCCGAGGCCGGGGATCCAGGCCGCCCGATCAAGCAGCGTATCGTCACCGCGATAGAGGAACAGATCCGCGATTTCGGGCCGCCCCAGGGCATGGCCCGCAATCAGCGCATCGGTCAGCCCGCGCCAGTCCAGATGCGCCTCCGCCGCTGCCGGAACCAGAGTGATATCCATGTGACCTCCCCTTCTGCGTCACGCCTTTTTCGTCACGGTCTCCCGCCAGATCGTATAAAGCCCGCTGCCGATGATCAGCGCCATGCCGGCAAAGCTGGTCAGATCGGGCAGGGTGCCAAAGATCGTCACGCCCCAAAAGACCGCCATCGGGATGGCGACATATTCAAAGGGCGCCGCCACGGCCGCCTCCAGCAGGCGATAGGCCTGCGCCATCATCAGGCTTGCCGCGCCGATCGCAAGGCCCATCACGATGAAGAAAGGCAGATCTGACGCTGTGGGCCAGACCCAGGGCCTGAGCAGAAAGGTCAGCGACTGATCCTCAAAGATATTGAACTCCCCGTGCCCGATCAGCGCGCCGGTGGTCAGCGAGGACAAAAGAAACCCCGCCTGCATGTAAAAGCCCATGGTGAAGGTGCTTTCGGTGCCGCGCATCTGGCGCACCATCATCTGCGAGATCGCATAGGTGAAGGCGGAAAACACCACCAGCAGCGCTGCGACCTGAAAGGTGCCGGCGCCCGGGCGCACCATGATCAGCGTGCCGATCAGCCCCGCCACCACCGCCGCCCAGCGGTGCGGCCCGACCTTCTCGCCTAAGAAAAAGATCGACAGCAGGGTGATGAAGACCGGCCCGATATAGGCGGTGGCCACCGCATCGGCCAGCGGCAGGGCCGCAAGCCCCAGGAAATAGGTGATATTGGAAATGAAAACCACGCCGACCCTGAGGGCATGAAAGCCAAAGCGGCGGGTGCGCAGGTGATGCCAGCCCCCGGTGATCAGCCGCAGGCTCAGCAGCACGATGGTCAGGGCGATGGCCGAGCGCGTCGCCACGATCTGATGCAAAGGATAGCCCGACGACAGGAATTTGATCGACATGTCGTTGAGCGAATAGATCAGCCCCGCCGCCAGCGCGAAGCTGATGCCCGTCAGGGTGGAGCTGGCCGCAATAGTGCGAAGGATCAATCTGGCAACTCCTGGCCCTGTGAATGCCCGCCTTATCTCCGGCGGCGGGCCAGCCGGTCGAGAGCTTCAAGAAAGCGCGACCGGTCCGCCGCGCTGAAAGGTCGGCCGCCGCCCTGACGGAAGGGATCGGCCGAGCGCAGATCCTGCATCAGATCGCGCATGGCCAGCACTTCGCCGATATTGCGCTGATCAAGGGTGGAGCCATCGGGGCGGATGACCAGCCCCCCGGCCTCCACCACCTTTGCGGCCAGCGGGATGTCATTGGTCACCACGACATCGCCTTCCACCACGCCCTCAGCGATGGCCATATCGGCCACATCCGGGCCGTCGGCCACATAGCGCACGGTCACCAGCGGGTTTTGCGGCGCGCGGATGCCGCCGTTGGTGACCATGATCACCGGACGCTGCAACCGCGTTGCCACTTTCTCGACTTCGGCCCGCACAGGGCAGGCATCGGCATCAACCCAGATCGTCATGGCTTATGCCAGCAGATGATCGGCATGGAAGGCGATATGGCTTTCCATGAAGGTGGAGACGAAGAAATAGCTGTGGTCATAGCCCTTCTGCATGCGGAAGGTCGCATTCTGGCGGGTGGAGGCGATAGCCTCTGCCAGAGCCTCGGGCTTGAGCAGGTCGATGAACTGATCGGACGAGCCCTGATCGATCAGGATCGGCCCGTCAAAGCCGCGCCGTTTCAGCTGCAGGGTGCTGTCATGGGCGGCCCATTTGCTTTCATCCGCCCCGAGATAGGCGGTCAGCTGTTTGCGCCCCCAGTCCGAAGCCGTGGGATTGGCGATCGGCGCAAAGGCCGAGACCGAGCGGAAGCGCCCCGGCAGCCCCATGGCCAGGGTCAGCGCGCCGTGTCCGCCCATGGAATGCCCGGTGATGGCCTGGGCCTCGGGGGCCAGCGGGAAGGCTGAGAAGAGGGTGCGCGGCAGATCTTCGGCGATGTAATCCCACATGCGGTAATGCTTCGACCAGGGCTCCTCAGTGGCATTGACGTAAAAGCCCGCGCCCTGGCCCAGATCATAGGCGGCATCATCGGCCACACCTTCACCGCGCGGCGAGGTATCGGGGAAGACCAGCGCGATACCGGCCTCTGCCGCCCAGCGCTGGGCGCCCGCTTTCACCATGGCATTCTCATGGGTGCAGGTGAGGCCCGAGAGATACCACAGCACCGGAACCGGTTGCTCTTCGGCCTCTTTGGGCAGGAACAGGCCGAAAGTCATCTCACAGCCCGTGGCCTCTGAGGCATGGGCATAGACGCCCTGAACGCCACCAAAACACCGATTTTCGCTGATCGTGCGCATCCCGATCTCTCCTGTCACTGAAATCCGGCGACCCAGGCAAGAACCATGGTCACCGTTAATATCGCGGCCACTGTTGAGACAAGGATTGAGGCCGAAACGCGCTGGGGTGCAACCCCGTAATGTGCGGCCAGAATATAAACATTCCCGGCCACGGGCAGAGCCGCCGCCGCGACCATGGCCGCCGCCACCGAACCGGGCAGATCAAAGACCCAAAGCGCGAAAAACGCGGTGACCAGCGGATGCAGCACCAGCTTCAGAAAGCTGACCCAGCCCGACACCAGCAGCGATCCCGCGCCTTTTCCCGCCAGCGAGACCCCGATCACAAAAAGCGCCACCGGCGTCGCCGCGCGGCCCAGAAGCTCCAGGAAGTCGAGCACCGGCCCGGTCAGAGGAATGCCCGTCAGGCTCCAGCCAAGGCCGATCAGGCAGGAGACGATGATCGGGTTTTTCAGAAGGCTGACCCCGAGGGGTTTCAGGGAGGAAATCCCGGGACCGCCCCCGCGTGAGGCGGTGATGATCAATGTGATCAGCGGGTTAAAGATCACCATATCAAGGATCAGCACCTGCAGCACCGGCAGTGCCGAAGCGGGGCCAAGGATCACCACCAGCATCGGCAGCCCCAGAAAGCCGGTGTTGCCGATGACGCCGCATTGCGCCTCCATCGCGGCCTCTGCCACGGGCAGACCGCGCAGCCGTGCCACCGCGAAGGCAAAGATCCAGACCAGCCCCCAGGCGCAGGCCCAGGCCCCGAAGAGCCGCGCGTCCAGCATCTCATCCAGGCTGAGGCCGGAGGTCAGCGCCAGCAGCATGGCCGAGAGCGCGAAGTAGAAGACAAACTTCGTCAGCGCGGCATTCTCGGGGGGGGAGATGAAGCCACGAAGGGCCGCGCCCCAGCCCAATCCGGTCAGTGCAAAGAAGGGCAGGGTGCGGGCAAGAATCTCAAGCATGAAAGGCCGTCATTCAGGGGCATTCCATCAGCGTTTCACGCTGTCGCACCCGCTGCAAGAGGCTCAGCCCTCTTTCACCAGTTTGCCGGGGTTCATCAGGTTCTGCGGGTCAAGCGCCTGTTTGATCAGCCCCATGACCTCCCATGCCGCGCCATGCTCTTCTTCGAGATACTTCTTCTTACCCATGCCGACCCCATGTTCCCCGCTGACGGTGCCGCCAAGGCGCAAAGCGCGCTCTGCCATGCGGTGTGCCAGATCAAGTGCGGCCTCTTTGTCGCGCGGATCATCGGGGTCCAGCAGCAGGCAGCAGTGGAAGTTGCCGTCACCGACATGGCCGACCATGGGGCCGGTCAGGGGGCTTGCGTCGATATCGGCGCGGGTCTCCAGCACGGCTTCGGCCAGACGCGAGATCGGCACGCAGACATCCGTTGTCAGCACGATGCAGCCCGGTTTGGTCGATTTCGCCGCAAAGAGCGCGTTGTGGCGCATCTTCCACAGCTGATTGCGCGCCTCGGTGGTGGCGGCATGGCGGAAGTCAGAGCCGCCCATGGCGGTCATGATCTCTCCGGCCAGTTCCGCCTGTTCTGCCACGCCGGAGGGGGAGCCATGGAACTCAAGGAAGAGATGCGGGCGCTCAGGGTAGGTCGTCTTCTCATAGGCATTGAAAGCGCGAATGGCGGTTTCATCGACAAATTCAATCCGCGCCATGGGGATCGCGGCCTGGATCGTGGTGATGACCGCCGAAATCGCACTGCCGATATCGGGGAAGTCCACCACGGCAGAAGAGACAGCCTCAGGCTGGCCGTGCAGCTTCAGCGTGAGTTCCGTGATGATCCCGAGCGTGCCTTCTGAGCCGATAAAAAGCCGCGTCAGATCATAGCCGGTCGAGCTTTTCTTTGCGCGGCTGCCGGTGCGGATCACCCGCCCGTCGGAGAGAACCACCTCAAGCGCCAGGATATTGTCTTTCATGGTGCCATAGCGCACCGCCGTGGTGCCCGAAGCCCGGGTGGCCGCCATGCCGCCGAGGCTGGCATTGGCACCGGGATCAATGGGGAAGAAAAGCCCCGTGGCTCGAAGCTCTGTGTTCAGCGCCTCACGGGTGCAGCCGGGCTGCACCACCACATCCATATCTTCGGCATGCACCGCCAGGACCCGGTTCATCCGGTTCATATTCAGGGTCACACCGCCTTTGACGGCCAGGACATGCCCCTCAAGCGAGGAGCCGACGCCCCAGGGCACCACCGGGCAGCCATGGGCGGCGCAGATCTTCACGATGGCCGAGACCTCTGCCGTGCTTTCCGGCCAGGCCACGGCATCGGGCAGGACGGGGGTAAAATGGCTCTCATCCCGCGAATGCTCGGCCCTGGCGGCCTGTGTCGTCAGAAAGCGCTCACCCAGAAGGCTGCGCAGTTCCGCGAAGGGGATGTCCCAGGCCATAGTGTCACTCCGAACCAGATTAGGGCATTCATTGCCCGGAAGTGTCGCAAAGGGCAAGGTTAACGAAATATAATGTCAATTCCCCCATTCGGGAAGGTATGCAACTAAAGCGGGATCGGATAACGCTGATGCGCCGGAGATTATGCCGGTCTGAGCTCAGGAAAAACGAATGTCCATTAAACTGCGTATTGCCGCAGCTCTTCTGGCCGCCTCCGTCGCGGCGCCGGCCATGGCCGCTGACGAGCTGACTTTTACCATCGTGAATAAAACCAGCGAAGTGATCACGCATTTCTACACCTCGCCGACCAATGTCGACGACTGGGAAGAAGATGTGCTGGGCGATGACGTGATCGGGCCGGGTGAATCGATGCAGATCACCATCGCTGACGGTCGCCGCACCTGCAAATATGACCTCAAGTTTGACTTTGAGGGCAGCGACAAGCTGGAGACCACCACCGACACCCAGGATCTCTGCGAGATGTCGACCTATACTCTGACCGAGTAAGCGATTTCCGAATGCAAAAAGGGCCGGGGAAGTCCCCGGCCCTTTTTCTGTGTCTTCACCCGATCAGACGTCGAAACGCAGCGGCTTGACCTGGTTGAACTTGCCGGTGGCTTCCAGCTTGGTCACCACATCGGCCGGGATCGCCTGATCGAGGTAGAGCACGGCGATGGCGTCCTGACCCACAGCCGCACGGCCCAGGGTGAAGTTCGCGATGTTCACGCCGTTCTCGCCCAGGATCGAGCCGAGGTTGCCGATGATGCCCGGCACGTCGTTGTTGGTGGTGTAGAGCATGTGCTCGCCCACTTCGGCGTCAATATTGATGCCTTTGATCTGGATGAAGCGCGGCTTGCCATCCGAGAAGCAGGTGCCGGCAACCGAACGCTCACGCGCGTCGGTGACCATGGTCACTTTGATATAAGCGTCAAAGGTGCCCGACTTGTCCTGTTTGGTGGTCGAGATCTGGATGCCTTTGTCTTTCGCAATGACCGGAGCCGAAACCGGGTTCACATCCGGGTTCTGCGCTTTCAGCACACCGGCGATGACAGCCTGGTTCAGCGCCGCAAGGTTCATCTCCGAGACGGCACCATCGTAAAGGATGTTGATTGCTTTGATCGGCTCATCGGTCATCTGACCGATCAGCGAACCGATGTGGCCTGCGAGTTTGATCCAGGGGCCCATGACCTGCGCCTGCTCAGCGGTGACATTCGGCATGTTCAGCGCGTTAGTGACGGCACCGGTCAGCAGGTAATCCGACATCTGCTCGGCAACCTGCAGAGCGACGTTTTCCTGGGCTTCCGTGGTCGAGGCGCCAAGGTGCGGGGTCGCAACAACATTCGGGTGACCGAAGAGAACGTTTTCCGTGGCGGGTTCCACCTCGAACACGTCGAGGGCTGCGCCGGCGACATGGCCCGAATCCAGCGCGTCTTTCAGGGCTGCCTCATCGATCAGGCCGCCACGGGCGCAGTTGATGATGCGCACACCCGGCTTGGTCTTGGCCAGGTTCTCGCGGCCAAGGATGTTGCGGGTCTTGTCGGTCAGCGGCACGTGCAGGGTGATGAAATCGGCTTTCGCCAGCA
This sequence comes from Falsigemmobacter intermedius, assembly GCF_004054105.1. Taxonomy (GTDB): domain Bacteria; phylum Pseudomonadota; class Alphaproteobacteria; order Rhodobacterales; family Rhodobacteraceae; genus Wagnerdoeblera; species Wagnerdoeblera intermedia. The sequence goes on along the minus strand of NZ_SBLC01000008.1, from coordinate 116,292 downwards.
GCTCATCGAGTTCCACTTTGGTCACGCCCAGTTGCTTCGCGCGCTCTTCCGACAGGAAGGGGTCGAAAGCGATGACCTTCATCTTCAGGCCGACAGCGCGGTCGCAGACGATGCCACCGATATTGCCTGCGCCGATCACGCCCAGGGTTTTGTTGAAAAGCTCAACCCCCATGAACTTCGACTTTTCCCATTTACCGGCATGGGTCGAAGCCGAAGCTTCAGGCAGCTGGCGGGCGATGGCGAACATCATGGCGATGGCATGCTCAGCCGTGGTGACCGAGTTGCCGAAGGGGGTGTTCATCACGATCACGCCCTTTTTCGACGCAGCCGGGATATCGACGTTGTCGACACCAATACCAGCGCGGCCAACCACTTTCAGGTTGGTGGCGTTTTCGAGCAGTTTCTCGGTCACTTTGGTGGCCGAGCGGATCGCCAGACCGTCATACTGGTGGATGATTTCCGCCAGTTTTTCTTTGTCTTTGCCGAGTTTCGGCATGTAGTCGACTTCGACGCCGCGGTCACGGAAGATCTGAACGGCGGTTTCGGAAAGTTCGTCGGAAACGAGAACGCGCGGAGCCATGGGCTTCATCCTTTCAGGATATAAGAGGGCTGTGGCGGGGCGAAAATCGCCCCGTCCGCTGTGTTTGGTCGTTAAAAGAATGGATCAGGCCTGAGCGGCGATCTCTGCCTCGAAGGCATATTCGATCCAGGGCATCAGGGCTGCCACATCCGACTGCTCGACAGTCGCGCCGCACCAGATGCGCAGACCGGCCGGGGCATCGCGGTAAGCGCCTGCGTCCAGGGCCACGCCTTCTTTTTCCAGGCGCTTTGCAACGGCCTTGGCAAAAGCGGCCGCATCTTTGATGCGCGGGTCGGTGAACTTCAGGCAGACGCTGGTGCAGGACGCGGTGGCCGGATCAACGGCCAGGTTGGCGATCCAGGGCTTGTCAGCGATGAAGGTTTTCACCGTGTCAGCATTGGCTTCCGAGCGCGCGATCAGACCCTTCAGGCCACCCAGCGATTTTGCCCATTTCAGCGCGACCAGATAGTCTTCCACGCAGAGCATCGACGGGGTGTTGATGGTTTCACCCACGAAGATCCCTTCGATGATCTTGCCGCCTTTGGTCATGCGGAAGATCTTCGGCATCGGCCAGGAGGGGGTGTAGCTCTCCAGACGCTCGACAGCGCGGGGGCTCAGGATCAGAACGCCGTGGCCGCCTTCGCCGCCCAGAACCTTCTGCCAGGAGAAGGTGGTGACGTCGAGTTTCGACCAGTCCATATCCATCGCAAAAGCCGCCGAGGTGGCGTCGCAGATGGTCAGACCTTCACGGTCCGCCGGGATCACATCGGCCTTGGGCAGACGAACGCCCGAGGTGGTGCCGTTCCAGGTGAAGACGACGTCTTTATTGAAGTCGACTTCTTTGAAATCAACGATTTCGCCGTAAGGCGCTTTGCGCACGGTGGCGTCGAGTTTCAGCTGTTTCACAACATCGGTGACCCAGCCTTCGCCAAAGCTCTCCCATGCGAGCATCTCAACCGGGCGTGCGCCCAGGAGGCTCCAGAGCGCCATCTCAACCGCCCCGGTGTCCGAGGCGGGCACGATACCAATGCGGTAATCGGCCGGAACGCCCAGCACTTCGCGGGTCAGATCGATGGCTTCTTTAAGTTTGTTTTTGCCGACAGCTGCGCGGTGCGAGCGGCCGAGGGGTGCATCAGCAAGCATTTCAAGCTGGAAACCCGGGATCTTCGCGCAGGGGCCCGAAGAAAAACGCGGATTGGCCGGACGCGTGGCCGGAGCGGTAGTCGCCATTTCTGTTATCCTTACAGATATACGCCCTTCGTTGGGGAAGGGTGTCCCGCCGTTGCGTCTATCTGAGAGGGGTCTTTGGGTCAAATGATTCGTGAGAAGTCTGACCATGTAGGAGTAATAAGTTTTAAGAAAATGCCCCCCTTTCGAACGAATGCGCCCCGAAGCTGCGGCTCCGGGGCGAAGATGTTTCACTCACCTTCAAAGATTCAGCGCCGCGCGCCGGCCGTCTCCAGCATGGCATCGCTCACGGTTTTACCGCTCTGACGCGGGGTGATCAGTTTCGACAGATCATAGCCCAGCGCCTGGGCATGGCCGAGATAGTCTTCCTGCTCCGCCGCGCTCACCTGCGGCTCCCGCGCCAGCAGCCACAAAAATTCGCGCTGCGGATCACCGACCAGAGACAGGCGATATTCGGGATCGAGTTTCAGGATCCAGTAGTCGCCCTTCGTGAAGGGAATCCAGCGCAGCAGTTCCGGCAGGAAGGTCACCGTCAGCTTCGCGTTGCTGGCATCCAGGGCCTCCGCTTCGCCAATCGACTGCGTGGGTTTGCCGTCCTCATCGATGCAGCGGTTGTCGACGCGGATCTTCCCGTTGTCCTGCAGGCTGTAATGCGCGGTGATGTCACGCGCCGTCGCATCCTCATATTTCATCGGCAGACGGCAGATTTCGTACCAGAGCCCCAGGTAGCGCTGCAGATCAACCGATGCGACCGTGGTGACGTCGTGAGAGGTGCTCATAGCCAAACCCTTTAATTTACAACCACTCAGGCAACGCGGTCAGGGCAGGGTCTGTTCCCTCACTCAAAGGGGATGTTGAGCCTACGGGCCAAAGCCTCAAGGGCCTCGATATCCTCGTCATAGATGCGGCCCGCCCGGGGAAAGTCCTGGCGCTGCTTTTTGTAAAAGGCGATCCACTCGGGCAGGCGGCTGAGCGGATAGCTGTTCGACCAGGCCTTCTTGCTATGGGTATAGACGGAGGTTTCGGGATCATGGGTGATACGCACAGTCATATCGGGCTTTTACGCCCGGGCGTCGCCCGATGCCAGAGGCCGCGCCGGGGCAGGGCTCACTCATCCGCGCGCCGCCCCATCCCCATGCCCATCCCCATCCCCATGCCGCCACCGCCCCCACCGCCACCGCCAGGGCCACCCATGCCACCGCCGCCGGGACCACCCGCCCCGCGCTCACCGCCACTGCGCCCGCCGCGGCCGGCGGCGGCCGGGCGGGTTGGTCCCTGCGCAGGCACGATGACATCGGCCGGGATCGGCTCCAGATCCAGAGCCTCCCGGATATAGCCGCGCAGCGTCACCACCAGTTCTGCCGTATGAATGGGCCGCCCGGCTGCCATATCCCGCGCCGCCTGACCGGCCATGCGCACCATCTCCTCCGTGCCAAGCAGCAGAATGTCCGACAGAGCCGCCTCCACCGCATCGCGGATCTGCACCCGCCGCTCCAGGGCAAATTGCGACGGCTCCCCCTCAGGCATGGGCGTCTCAGTCAGGACCACATCCCCGCCCGTCTCCGGCTCTGTGGTTTCCGCGGCCCTCCGGCTGCCGCCAAGGTGAGAAGGATCCACCGTCAGGCGCCCGGTAAAGGAGCCGCCCAATACCTTATAGGCCGCCATCAGCGTTCTCAGCCGCTCGTTGATCTGACGGTTCATGCGCTGCTGGCGCGCCTGAATCGTCATCATCATGATGATCCGGATGCCCACCATGATCAGCATCATCAGCAAAAGGCCAAAGACCGTCGTCAGCGCCGATTGCCAGCTCGAGAAGTCAAAACTGCGAAACATATCCCCTCCTTTGCCGCACCGGCCCCGCAGCCTGGCGAAAGAGAACGCGCAAAGCCAGTGCCGGTTCACCCTCGACTTTTCCGCCCCGCCTGCACTAAGGGGAGCCAAGGCCCGAGAGGAGATATCCCATGCTGACCGCCGTTGTGATTGCCCGTCCCGATCATCTGACCGACGCCATCGTCACCGGCCTTGCCGAAGCCTGGCAGGGCGGCCCGCTGCGCTGGCTCTCTGCGGGTGAAGCGGCGGAATTCCCGCTCGCAGCCCGTCCGGCGGACTTCGACACAATCCGTGCGCAGCTTCTCACCCGCGGCATTGACCTCAATCTCGTCCCCACGGCCACCCGGCGCAAAAAGATGCTGCTGGCCGATATGGACAGCACTATGATCGGCCAGGAATGCATCGATGAGCTGGCCGATATGGCCGGCGTCGGCCCGCGTGTGGCCGATATCACCGCCCGCGCCATGAACGGCGAGCTCGATTTTGAAGCCGCGCTCAAAGAGCGCGTGGGCCTTCTGAAAGACCTCCCCGAGGCGGTGATCGCCCAGGTGCTGGCCGAGCGCATCACCTATACCCCCGGCGGTCGCGCCCTCATCGCCACCATGAAACGTGACGGCGGCCATGCGGCCCTCGTCTCGGGCGGCTTCACCGCTTTCACGGCCGCGGTCGCCGCTCATCTCGGCTTTGACGAAAACCGCGCCAATACACTCCTTGCCCGGGACGGCCGCCTGACCGGCGAGGTGGGGCTGCCCATCCTCGGCCGTCAGGCCAAAGTCGACGCGCTGGATCAGATCACCGCCCGCCTCGGCCTCAGCGACGACGATGTGATCGCCGTGGGCGATGGCGCCAATGACCTTGGCATGCTCAACCGCGCGGGCTTCGGTGTGGCGCTGCACGCCAAACCCTCCGTTGCCGCCGAATGCGACCTGCGCATCCATCACGGTGATCTCAGCGCGCTTCTCTTCCTCCAGGGCTATGCCCGCAGCGAGTTTGCCGCCTGATCTTTGGCTTTTTAAAAATACTCCGGGGCCCGGGGCAGAGCCCCGGACCTCTCACCCGGCACCCCGCCCGTGATTACTCATGCCGTGATCACCCGGCCCGTGATTATTCAGCGAGCGGGCGGATCTCAAACCCCTCCGCCTGCAACAGCGCCAGAACCCCCTTCTCCCCCGAGAGATGCAGCGCCCCGAAGGCCGCCAGGACCGGCCCCTCGGAAGCCGCGCTCAGCAAAACCGGGATCCAGCGCTGATTGCGCCTGATCATCAAAACCTCTTCCATCAGCGCGAACTGCCGGTCGAGTTCCTGTGGCGTCATCCCCGGAAGCTCCGCGCTCAGATCCCGGGTGAACTCCCAGACCAGGCGCGACTCCCCGGCAAAATAGGCATTGGCCAGGGTGACGGTCATATCCTCAGGACGCTCCGCGGTCAGAAGGCTCGCCCGCACCATCTCGGTCTCATCCTCCTGCGACAGCTCGCCGAAGATTGAAAAGAGCGTGTCATAGCGCTCCAGAGCGCGCACCGGGATGTCCCGCGCCTCCGCCAGCGCCATGATCTGATGGTCCAGCCCGCGCACGCCCTCCTTCAGGTCGCCCATCGCACAGGGCGGCATGCCCAGCAGCACCGCCATATACCAGGGCCGGAACCGGTCCGCCATAAAGGCCGGGATGCCGCGCAGCTGCGCTTCCTTTGAAAGCTTTTTCCATTCGTCTTCCGTCAGCTGCTCAGACAGTCGCGGGCCTTCGGTGATGACCATGAAGTCAGGCCGATTTGCGATCTCTTCTTTCAGCAGTGCTTCTTCCTGCGGCGTGGCTTCGACCAGCAGTTGCGAGACCCCCGCCATCAGCGGTGTGATCTGCGCCAGTGTGGCCTCATGACGCGGATCGGGAAGGTGATAGGTGCCGACAAGCAGGATGACCTCCTCGCCGCGCCGGGCATGCCAGAGATTCCCGCGCGCATAGGCATGTGAGTCGGCCCTCGCCGCCAGATCCGCCCGCGCCTCAGCGGGCAGGCTGGCAATCAGATCGCGCCCTTCGCAGGCGGCCTGGGCCGCAGCCGCGGTCAGAAGAGCCGCGAAAAACCCTGAAATACCCAAAAACTTACGCATCTGACGGCCTTTTTTGTTCCGCGCAAAGCTTGCCAGAGCCAGCGGTGCTGTCCACTCAAATTTGGTGGGTTACGGGTGTTGACAGGTGGGAAGGCTCTGACTACCTATTTTCACGTGGTTGGCACTCGCCACTGGTGAGTGCCAACAAGTTGCACCGATCTGAACTCAAGGGAGTGTTCTCAGATGGCATTCAAACCGCTGCATGACCGCGTGCTGGTTCGTCGCGTCCAGTCGGACGAAAAAACCAAAGGTGGTCTGATCATTCCGGACACCGCGAAAGAAAAGCCTGCTGAAGGCGAGATCATCTCGGTCGGCGAAGGCGCACGCAAGGACTCGGGCGAGCTGATCGCACCGGCAGTCAAAGCAGGCGACCGCGTGCTGTTCGGCAAATGGTCGGGCACCGAAGTCACCGTCGACGGCGAAGAGCTGCTGATCATGAAAGAAAGCGACATCCTCGGGATCCTCTCCTGATCTGACGTCCAGGCGCGGCCTGACTGCGCCCTTTCTTTCTTTGCAACACGAATTGATGGAGCCTCACGATGAGCGCTAAAGAAGTCCGCTTCAACACCGATGCCCGCGAGCGTATGCTCAAAGGTGTGAACATCCTCGCAGATGCCGTCAAAGTGACCCTCGGCCCGAAAGGCCGCAACGTGGTCATCGAGAAGTCGTTTGGCGCACCGCGCATCACCAAAGACGGTGTTTCGGTCGCAAAAGAGATCGAGCTTTCGGACAAATTCGAAAACATGGGCGCACAGCTCGTGAAAGAAGTTGCCGCACGCACCAACGACGAAGCCGGTGACGGTACCACCACCGCAACCGTTCTCGCTCAGGCCATCATTAAAGAAGGTCTGAAGTCGGTCGCAGCCGGTCTGAACCCGATGGACCTGAAGCGCGGCATCGATCTGGCAACCTCGAAAGTTGTCGAATCGATCAAAGCAGCAGCCCGCCCGGTCAAAGACTCGGCTGAAGTTGCTCAGGTCGGCACCATTTCGGCCAACGGCGAAGCTTTCATCGGTCAGCAGATCGCAGAAGCCATGCAGCGCGTTGGCAACGAGGGTGTGATCACCGTCGAAGAAAACAAAGGCATGGAGACCTCGGTCGAAGTCGTCGAGGGCATGCAGTTTGACCGCGGCTACCTCTCGCCCTACTTCGTCACCAATGCTGACAAAATGATCGCGGATCTCGACGATGCGCTGATCCTGCTGCACGAGAAAAAACTCTCGTCGCTGCAGCCGATGGTCCCGCTGCTGGAGGCTGTGATCCAGTCGCAAAAGCCGCTGATCATCATTGCTGAAGACGTCGAAGGCGAAGCGCTGGCGACCCTCGTGGTCAACAAACTGCGTGGCGGCCTGAAAATTGCGGCTGTCAAAGCACCGGGCTTCGGCGATCGCCGCAAAGCCATGCTGCAGGACATCGCGATCCTCACCGGCGGTCAGGTCATCTCGGACGATCTCGGCATGAAGCTGGAAAACGTGACCCTCGACATGCTGGGCCGCGCGAAAAAAGTCACCATCAACAAAGACAACACCACCATTGTTGACGGTGCCGGCGAGAAAGCAGAGATCGAAGCCCGCGTGGCCCAGATCCGTGCGCAGATCGAGGAAACCACCTCGGACTACGACCGTGAAAAACTGCAGGAGCGCGTTGCGAAACTGGCAGGCGGCGTCGCAGTCATCCGCGTTGGCGGCATGACCGAAGTCGAAGTGAAAGAGCGTAAAGACCGCGTTGATGACGCTCTGAACGCAACCCGCGCAGCTGTCCAGGAAGGCATCGTTGTCGGCGGTGGCGTGGCTCTCGTGCAGGCCACCAAAACCCTCGAAGGTCTGAAAGGCGCAAACGCTGATCAGGACGTCGGTATCGCGATCATCCGCCGCGCGCTGGAAGCTCCGATCCGTCAGATCTCGGAAAACTCGGGCGTCGACGGTGCTGTCGTGGCCGGCAAAATCCGCGAGTCGGACAGCCTGTCCTTCGGCTTCAACGCGCAGACCGAAGAATATGGTGACATGTTCGCCTTCGGCGTGATCGACCCGGCAAAAGTGACCCGTACTGCGCTGGAAAACGCAGCTTCGGTCGCCTCGCTGCTGATCACCACCGAAGCCATGATCGCTGACAAGCCGGCTCCGGCAGCAGCTCCGGCCGCTCCGGGCGGCATGGGCGGCATGGGCGGTATGGATTTCTGATCCATCCCCTCCGGGACAAAGAAAGGGCGCCGCTTGCGGCGCCCTTTTTCATTATGCGGTCTGAGGACTTCAACATTTTCCACATGCAGTCTCTGCCCGCCACGACTGCGGATGAAGTGCGGAGGACGCGGGATTTTGCAGAAGGGTCCGGCGTTTGGGGCGGTTACCTCTTCCGGCCGGGTTGGGCCTGGCAGAGCCGCGGTCACGCCCTGACAGTCACAATACCGGTGCCGCACCCCAGGGCGCGCAGGCGTTCCGGCCGGGGGCCGCGCCGTATCACCGGAAATCCTGCGGCCCGGCAAGGGACCACCGTCTGTGAAAGACGCAACCGGAGTGTGCTGGGGGAAATGGCGGAAGCGGTGGGATTCGAACCCACGGTGGAGTCTCCCCCACGCTGGTTTTCAAGACCAGAGCCTTAAACCACTCGGCCACACTTCCGTGCTTTGACGGCGCTGAAAGAGCCGTCTGGTTGCAGGGGTTTAAGCATATCCCTGCGCAGGCGTAAAGCGGGGTTTTATCAAATTATACCGGCCGCTGCAGCGCCTGCAGCGGCCGGATCTCTGCGCCATGCCGGGCGGGTCAGGCGCTCGGGGTATAGTTCAGGATCGGGGCCAGCCAGCGCTCTGCCTCGGCCAGATCCATGCCTTTGCGGCGGGCGTAATCTTCGGCCTGGTCTTTCTCGATCCGCGCGACGCCGAAGTAATAGCTTTCGGGATGCGACAGATAGAGACCCGAGACCGAAGAGCCCGGCCACATCGCCATGCTTTCGGTCAGCTGAACACCGGCCTGAGCCTCGGCGTCGAGCAGTTTGAAGAGCGTGACCTTCTCGGTGTGATCGGGCTGCGCCGGATAGCCCGGGGCAGGGCGGATGCCGGCATAGGGCTCGCCGATCAGCTCCTGCGGCTGGTAGCTTTCATCTTTCGCATAGCCCCAGTGCTCGCGGCGCACGCGCTCATGCAGCATCTCGGCCATGGCTTCGGCATAGCGGTCGGCCAGGGCCTTGACCATGATCGAGGCGTAATCGTCGTTGGCCTTTTCAAAGCGTTCGGCGATTTCGATCTCCTCGGGGCCTGCGGTGACGACAAAGCCGCCGATCCAGTCGGGCGTGCCCTCCGGTGCCACAAAGTCCGACAGCGCCACATTGGGGCGGCCTTCGCGCTTGGTGGTCTGCTGACGCAGCGTGTGCAGGGTTGCGAGTTCTTCCGAGCGGTCCTCACCGGTGAAGAGGCGGATGTCATCGCCCGACGCATTGGCGGGCCAGAAGCCGATCACGGCGCGGGGCTTGAACCACTGCTCTGAGATGATCTGCGCCAGCATGGCCTGCGCATCCGCAAACAGCGCCCGTGCCGCTTCGCCCTGCTTTTCGTCCTCAAGGATCTTCGGATAGACGCCCTTCAGCTCCCAGGTCTGGAAGAAGGGGGTCCAGTCGATGTAGCGCGCAATTTCGGCCAGATCCCAGTCGGCGATCACTTTCGTACCGGTAAAGCCCGGCGCCACCGGCGCAAAGCCCGTGGGTTTGAAAGCATTGGCGCGGGCGGCGGCCAGCGGCAGGCGCTGCTTCAGACGCTCGGCGCGCTCATGGCCCTCGGCCACGGCTTTATATTCGGCCTGAAGATCGGCGACATAGCCGGGCTTCATGTCGGGTGACAGAAGCTGACCGACCACGCCCACGGCACGGGAGGCGTCGGTCACATAAACGGCCTGACCTTTGGTGTAGCGCGGCGCGATCTTCACCGCCGTATGCACCTTCGAAGTGGTGGCCCCCCCGATCATCAGCGGGATGTCAAAGCCCTCACGCTCCATCTCCGCGGCCATATGGGCCATTTCATCGAGCGAGGGGGTGATGAGGCCCGAAAGACCGATCACGTCGACATTATGCTCACGCGCCGCCTGAAGGATCTTCTGCGGCGGCACCATGACGCCAAGGTCGATGATCTCATAGTTGTTGCAGGCGAGAACCACGCCGACGATGTTCTTGCCGATGTCATGCACATCGCCCTTCACCGTGGCCATCAGGATTTTGCCTGCGGCCTCGCGTTCGCCTGAGCCGCCGTTGGCAAGCTTTTCGGCTTCCATATAGGGCAGAAGGACCGCGACGGCCTGTTTCATCACGCGGGCGGATTTCACCACCTGGGGCAGGAACATTTTTCCCGCGCCGAAGAGATCGCCCACCACGTTCATTCCGGCCATCAGCGGGCCTTCGATGACATGGAGCGGACGGTCATAGTTCAGCCGCGCTTCTTCGGTGTCGGCCTCGATAAATTCGGTGATGCCATTGACCAAGGCATGTTCAATCCGTTTGGCGACGGGCCAGTCACGCCAGCCGAGATCGCGCTCTTTGGCCTCTTTGCCGCCGGTGCCGCGGTATTTTTCGGCCACCTCCAGCAGACGCTCCGTCGCATCGGCACGGCGGTTCAGCACGGCGTCCTCGCAGGCCTCGCGCAGTTCGGGGTCGATCTGGTCGTAGACCGCCAGCTGGCCCGCGTTGACGATGCCCATATCCATCCCCGCCTGAATGGCGTGATAAAGGAAGACGGCATGCATGGCTTCGCGCACCGGCTCATTGCCGCGGAAGGAGAACGACAGGTTCGACACACCGCCCGAGACATGGGCATGGGGCAGGTTCTGCCGGATCCAGCGGGTCGCCTCGATGAAGTCGACGCCGTAGTTGTTGTGCTCTTCAATGCCGGTGGCGATGGCAAAGACGTTGGGGTCAAAGATGATGTCTTCCGGCGGGAAGGACAGCTCTTCGGTGAGGATCTTATAGGCGCGGGCGCAGATTTCGATTTTGCGCTGATAGCTGTCAGCCTGGCCCTGTTCGTCAAAGGCCATGACGACGACGGCAGCGCCGTAAGCCAGGCAGAGCGAGGCGTGATGGCGGAACTGATCTTCGCCCTCTTTCAGCGAGATCGAGTTGACGATGGCCTTGCCCTGGACGCATTTCAGACCGGCCTCGATCACCTCCCATTTGGAGCTGTCGATCATCACCGGAACGCGGGCGATATCAGGCTCAGAGGCCACGAGGTTGAGATATTCAACCATCGCGGCCTGCGAGTCGATCAGGCCCTCATCCATATTGATGTCGATGATCTGCGCACCGTTTTCGACCTGCTGGCGGGCCACTTCGAGCGCGGCGGCATAGTCGCGGTTGGTGATCAGTTTGCGGAAGCGGGCCGAGCCGGTGACATTCGTCCGCTCGCCTACGTTCACGAAGGGGATGTCGGGCGTCAGAACGAAGGGCTCAAGACCGGAGAGGCGCAGGTAAGGGGTGGTCATCAGGCTTTTACCTCACGCGGGGAGAAGGGGGCCACGGCCTCGGCGATGGCGCGGATGTGGTCAGGGGTGGTGCCGCAGCAGCCGCCGGTGATGTTCAGAAGGCCCGCTTCGGCGAAACCGGCGATCTGGCGCGCGGTGTCTTCGGGGCCTTCATCATATTGGCCAAAGGCGTTGGGCAGACCGGCGTTGGGATAGGCGCAGATATGGGTGGGGGCGACGCCTGCAAGCTCAGCGATATGCGGCCGCATCGCCGAGGCACCGAGCGCGCAGTTCAGGCCGACCGAGAAGGGGCGGGCGTGGGCGACCGAGTGCCAGAAGGCGGTGGGGGTCTGGCCGGTCAGCGTGCGGCCCGAGGCATCGGTGATGGTGCCCGAGATCATGATCGGCAGCCGCTGGCCGTGTTCGGCAAAGGCTTCAAAGGTAGCGAAGATGGCGGCTTTGGCGTTCAGCGTGTCAAAGATCGTCTCGATGAGGATGAGATCGGCGCCCCCGGCGATCAGGGCGCGGACCTGCTGGCCGTAAGCCACACGCAGTTCGTCAAAGCTGACGGCGCGGTAGCCCGGGTTGTTGACGTCCGGGCTGATCGAGGCGGTGCGGTTCGTCGGGCCCACGGCCCCGGCGACGAAGCGCGGTTTGCCGTCAATCGCAGTGGCGCGGTCGAGGGCGCGGCGCACGACGCGGGCGCCTTCATAGTTCAGATCCCAGACCGCCTCTTCCATGGCGTAATCGGCCTGGGCGATGGTGGTGGCGGAGAAGGTGTTGGTTTCCACGATATCGGCGCCGGCCATGGCATATTTGAAGTGGATCTCTTCAATCGCCTGGGGCTGGCTGAGAATCAGCAGATCGTTGTTGCCCTTCTGGGGCCGGTCGGAGTGATGGCGGCAGGCGCAGCCGGAGCCGTGACCGGTGTAATCCTCTTCCGAGAGGCCAAGGCCCTGGATCTGGGTGCCCATGGCACCGTCGAGGATGAGAATACGCTCACGCGCAAGGCGTTCCAGCTGCCCGAAGGCAGCCGTGCGGGGCAGTTGGAAGATTTGCATGGATCACCTTGCAGCAAGTCAGAGGCCGGGCCTGGTCCTTCATGCATATAGGCCAGAGGCGGCTGAATGTGAAATTCATAGATCACAACGTTTATATGAATTCTGCTCATTCAGAGGGCTGGTGTGGGAGATTGCCTGACCTGTGGAGGCAGGGGGGGCGCTGAGTGGCGGAGCGCCGGGGCGCTGCCCCGGACCGCGGAGTATTTGGAAAAAGCCAAAGTCGGGGCTTTCAGGGGGGCGGGCAGGGTGGCATAGCGGCGGGAGGCAGCAGCGGGGGACGCGGATGGAGCGTGTTATTCTGATCACCGGGGCCTCCTCGGGTATTGGCTATGACGGCGCGCGGGCGATGCGGGCGCGGGGATGGCGGGTGCTGGCGACCTGTCGGCGCGAGGCGGATGTGGCGCGGCTGCAGGCGGAAGGCTTTGAGAGCTTTGTGCTCGATATTGCCAGATCTGAAAGTATTGCCGCGGCGATTGGTGAGGTGGGCGCGCGCACCGGCGGGCGGGTGGATGTGCTTTATAACAATGCCGGTTTTGCCATACCGGGTGCGGTTGAGGATCTGCCGCGCGGGGCGCTTGAGGAGGTCTTTGCCACCAATGTTTTCGGCACTCATGAGCTGACGCGGGCGGTTATTCCTTTGATGCGGGCGGCAGGGGGCGGGCGGATTGTGACGGTCTCCTCGGTTCTGGGCTTTGTGCCGCGGCGCTGGCGGGGGGCCTATGTGGCCTCCAAACATGCGCTGGAGGGGCTGACGGATGTGCTGCGGCTGGAGATGCGCGGTGAGCCGATCCGGGTGAGCCTGATCGAGCCGGGGCCGGTGACGAGCCGGTTTCGGGTCAATCAGATCCCGGGGTTTGAGCGCTGGATAGACTGGCGGTCCTCCGTCCGGGCGGCAGAGTATGAGCGCGAGCTGGTCGCACGGCTTTATCTGGCAGAGGGGGCGCAGAAGGATGCTTTTGAGCGTCCGGCGTCAGATGTGACGAAGGCGCTTATTCATGCCGCCGAATCTGCGCGGCCCCGCGCGCGGTATTTTGTCACCACGCCAACCTGGATCATGGCGATCTGCCGCCGTCTGCTGCCCGTTGGGGCACTCGACTGGGTGATTGCAAAGGGCTGAAGCGGGGTCTTCGCTTGAATTTGCCGCGTCTTCGGCCTATCTGGCCTTATTGCGGACACCAGAGGCAGATCATGGCGAAGACCAACCCGGCACAGTTTATTCAGCAGACCCGCAACGAGATCGGCAAGATCCATTGGCCGAACCGTCGTGAAGTCACGCTGACGACCGTTATGGTCTTTATCCTGGCCACCATCGCGGCTGTGTTTTTCTTCATGGTCGACAGTGGTATCAACCTCGGGCTGCGTGCGCTTCTGGGCCTGTTTTCCTGAGCCGGAACGGCTTGCGATCAGGCCTCTGCTTCGATAGAAGGGGCCGGAACTTCCGGACAGCGGCGTGCGAGCGATTCGCCTGCGCGCCGCGGTTTTGTTCCCGAAAGAGCCATCAGGGCTGAGAATGACCAAACTCCGGACTTCCGGATTTAGCGACAGGTGACACGCATGGCAAAGCGCTGGTATTCGGTGAGCGTCCTCTCGAACTTCGAGAAAAAGGTCGCCGAACAGATTCGTACCGCCGTTGCGGACGCCGGTCTGCAGGATGAAATTGACGAAGTTCTGGTCCCCACGGAAGAGGTGATCGAGATTCGTCGCGGCAAGAAAGTGACTTCTGAGCGTCGCTTCATGCCGGGCTATGTGCTGGTGCACATGGAGATGTCGAACCGTGGTTATCACCTGATCACCTCGATCAACCGCGTCACCGGGTTCCTGGGTCCGCAGGGCCGCCCGATGCCGATGCGGGATGAGGAAGTGAACGGGATGCTGAACCGCACCGAGACGGTGGGTGAGGTCGCTCCGCGCAACCTGATCCGCTTTGAGGTCGGCGAGCGCGTCAAAGTGAACGAGGGTCCGTTTGAGGGCTTCGACGGTATGGTCGAGGAGGTCGATGAGGCCGCTTCGCGTCTGAAAGTGACCGTCTCGATCTTCGGCCGGGCGACCCCGGTTGAGCTGGAATTCACTCAGGTCACCAAGGTGATCTGAGGATGCGCGGGAGGCGGACGGAGAGATCCGGGCCGCCCGACCGCTAAACTTGCTGCCGGATAATCCTGCAGCACAGTGATAAGGAGAGGGCCAGATGGCCAAGAAGATTATGGGGCAGCTGAAGCTGCAGGTGAAGGCTCAGCAAGCCAACCCGTCGCCGCCGGTCGGTCCGGCGCTGGGTCAGCGCGGCCTGAACATCATGGCGTTCGTGAAAGAATTCAACGCCAAGACGGCCGACATCGAGCCGGGCGCACCGACTCCGGTCGTCATCACTTACTTTGCAGACAAGTCGTTCACGCTTGAGCTGAAAACCCCGCCGGCCTCCTTCCTGCTGAAAAAAGCAGCTGGTCTGAAGCCGCAGGGCAAGCGCGCCCGTATGCAGGGTTCGCCGAAGCCGGGCCGTCACGTTCAGGGCACCGTCACCGTTGCTCAGGTCCGTGCGATCGCTGAGCAAAAAATGAAAGACCTGTCGGCAAACGATATCGAAGCAGCAATGCAGATCATCGTTGGCTCCGCCAAGTCGTGCGGCATCGAAGTGAAGGGCTGATTGTAATGACCAAAGTTGCAAAACGCACCGCTGCCGCCCGCGCTCTGTTTGAAGGCAAAGCCAACGTCACCGTTGAAGAAGCCGTTGAACTGATCAAGAAAGCCGCTTCGGCGAAATTCGACGAAACCGTCGAAATCTCGCTGAACCTCGGCGTTGACCCGCGTCACGCAGACCAGATGGTCCGCGGCGTTGTTGGTCTGCCGAACGGCACCGGTAAAACCGTGCGCGTCGCTGTTTTCGCCCGTGGCGCCAAAGCTGATGAAGCTAAAGCAGCCGGCGCAGACATCGTTGGCGCAGAGGACCTGCTGGAGACCATCCAGAAAGGTGTCATCGAGTTCGATCGCTGCATCGCGACCCCGGACATGATGCCGCTGGTTGGCCGCCTGGGCAAAATCCTCGGCCCGCGCAACCTGATGCCGAACCCGAAGGTCGGTACCGTGACCATGGACGTTGCAACCGCAGTTTCGAACGCTAAAGGCGGCGAAGTGCAGTTCAAAGTCGAAAAAGCCGGTATCATCCACGGCGGCGTTGGCAAAGTCTCGTTCGAGGCTGACAAACTCGCAGAAAACATCCGCGCCTTCGTGGACGCAGTTGTCAAAGCGAAACCGGCCGGCGCAAAAGGCACCTACCTGAAAAAAGTCTCGCTTGCTTCGACCATGGGTCCGGGCGTAAGCGTTGACCTCGCCTCGACTTCGAAGTAAGTCACGGCAAAAGAATTCCTGACTCGCAAGAGTTCAGGGAGACGGGGCGGAAACGCCCCGTCCTGTCCGAGACGGAGGGTGCGTATGACCCATACGCTTAATGTCCTTCCTGAGATGGGAAACGGGAACGGAGCCGGAGGCCTTGCCTCGGGTGATCTGACCGGGACCCTCACGGACCCGACCGCTGCCATCCCACAAAGGTGGTGGCGAAAACGAGCCGGGGAGAAATCCCCAAACTTGGAGTAAACCTGTGGATAGAGCCCAGAAAGAACAACTGGTTGAGGACCTCGGCCAGATCTTCGCAAGCTCTGGCGTCGTAGTGGTTGCCCACTACGAAGGCATGACGGTTGCTCAGATGCAGGCCCTGCGCGCGGACATGCGTTCCGTGGGCGGTGGTGTACGCGTCGCCAAGAACAAGCTCGCTCAGATCGCCCTTGAAGGCAAACCCCAAGCGGGTATGGCCACTCTGCTCAAGGGTATGACTGCTTTCGCTTATTCGGAAGACCCGGTCGCTGCGGCGAAGGTCTGCGAAGCATATGCCAAGAAAAACGACAAGTTCGTGATTCTCGGCGGTGCAATGGGCGAAACGGTTCTCGACCAGGCTGGTGTTAAAGCCGTTGCAGCTATGCCGTCGCGTGAAGAGCTCATCGCTCAGATCGTTTCGTGCATCGGTGCACCTGCTGCCAACATCGCTGGTGCGATCGGCGCGCCTGCGGCGAACATCGCTGGCATCCTCAAGACCATTGAGGAAAAAGCGGCTGCCTGAGCCAACCCCTCTCGTGCCTTCGGCGTGGATGACACGTCGCCGGAACACCCATCTATATATCTAGGAAGCTAAAAATGGCTGATCTTAAAGCACTTGCCGAACAAATCGTCGGTCTGACCCTCCTGCAAGCTCAGGAACTGAAAACCATCCTGAAAGACGAGTACGGCATCGAGCCGGCTGCCGGTGGCGCAGTCATGGTTGCTGGCCCGGCTGCTGGTGGCGCTGCTGAAGCTGCAGAAGAGAAAACCGAGTTCGACGTCGTCCTGACCGACGCCGGCGCGAACAAAATCAACGTCATCAAAGAAGTCCGCGCCATCACCGGCCTGGGCCTGAAAGAAGCCAAAGACCTCGTCGAAGCTGGCGGCAAAGTCAAAGAAGGCGCTTCGAAAGCTGACGCTGAAGCCATGAAAAAGAAACTCGAAGAAGCTGGCGCTAAAATCGAGCTGAAGTGATTGTGATCTGAATGCCTGAGGCATTCTGACACTATCTTCCAGGCCGGATCCGGGGTATCTCCCGGGTCCGGCTCGACCTGTCTCGAAGGGTGCATTTCTGAATGCCTCCTTCCGGAGAGGTCCGGATTCGGGAGTTCGCCGGTGGGACGGCGGGCAGGCATGGAATCCGCGATATCCGCGTTCGAAAGGCGTTCCCCCCGTGGCCCGACGGGTTGGCGCGTCGTGATGACGAAAGGTGACCACGAGCATGGCGCAAGCTTACGTTGGCCAGAAGCGCATCCGCCGTTACTTCGGCAAGATCCGCGAAGTCCTCGAAATGCCGAACCTCATTGAGGTTCAGAAATCTTCATACGACCTGTTCCTGCGTTCGGGCGAGGGCCAGCGCGCCTCCGACGGCGAAGGCATTCAGGGCGTTTTCCAATCGGTGTTCCCGATCAAGGACTTCAACGACACCGCGGTGCTCGAGTTCGTGAAATACGAACTGGAAAAGCCGAAGTACGACGTTGAAGAATGCATGCAGCGCGACATGACCTATGCTGCGCCGCTGAAAGTCACCCTTCGTCTCATCGTGTTTGATGTGAACGAAGACACCGGTGCGCGCTCGGTTAAAGACATCAAAGAACAGGATGTCTATATGGGCGACATGCCGCTGATGACCGCGAACGGGACCTTCGTGGTCAACGGCACTGAGCGTGTCGTTGTCAGCCAGATGCACCGCAGCCCCGGCGTGTTCTTCGATCACGACAAGGGCAAGACCCATTCCTCGGGTAAGCTGCTGTTCGCCTGCCGCATCATTCCCTACCGTGGCTCCTGGCTCGACTTTGAGTTTGACGCCAAGGATCTGGTGTTCGCACGCATCGACCGTCGCCGTAAACTGCCGGTGACGACCCTGCTCTATGCCCTGGGCATGGATCAGGAAGCGATCATGGACGCTTACTACAACACCGTTTCCTACCGCTATGAGCGCAATCGCGGCTGGGTCACGAAGTTCTTCCCCGAGCGTGTGCGCGGCACCCGCCCGACCTATGACCTTGTGGATGCCGCTTCGGGCGAGATCATCCTCAAAGCGGGCGACAAAGCGACCCCGCGTATGGTCAAAAAGTGGATTGATGACGGCTCGGTCAAGGAACTGCTGGTTCCCTTCGATCACATCATCAACAAATTCGTCGCAAAAGACATCATCAACGAAGAGACCGGTGAGATCTGGGTCGAAGCCGGTGATGAGCTGACCTGGGAACTCGACCGTGACGGCGAAGTCAAAGGCGGCAGCCTGAAGACGCTGCTCGATCAGGGCATCACCGAGCTTCCGATCCTCGACATCGACAATATCAACGTCGGTCCCTACATCCGCAACACGCTCGCAGCCGATAAGAACATGGGCCGCGACGGTGCGCTGATGGACATCTACCGCGTGATGCGTCCGGGTGAGCCGCCGACCGTTGATGCGGCTGCTGCGCTCTTTGACACGCTGTTTTTCGATTCCGAGCGTTATGACCTCTCGGCTGTCGGCCGCGTGAAGATGAACATGCGCCTTGACCTCGATGCGCCGGACACCCAGCGTACGCTGCGCCGCGAAGACATCATCGCCTGCATTAAGGGCCTGGTGGAACTGCGCGACGGCAAGGGCGAGATCGACGACATCGACCACCTCGGCAACCGTCGTGTGCGCTCGGTCGGCGAGCTGATGGAGAACCAGTACCGCGTTGGTCTGCTGCGCATGGAGCGCGCGATCAAAGAGCGTATGTCTTCGGTTGAGATCGACACGATCATGCCGCAGGACCTCATCAACGCGAAACCGGCTGCTGCTGCTGTTCGTGAATTCTTCGGCGCTTCGCAGCTGTCGCAGTTCATGGACCAGACCAACCCGCTGTCGGAAGTCACCCACAAACGCCGTCTCTCGGCGCTTGGCCCGGGCGGTCTGACCCGTGAGCGCGCAGGCTTTGAGGTTCGCGACGTTCACCCGACCCACTACGGCCGGATGTGTCCGATTGAAACGCCGGAAGGTCAGAACATTGGTCTGATCAACTCGCTGGCCACCTTCGCCCGCGTGAACAAATACGGCTTCATCGAGACCCCTTACCGCAAGGTGAAGGACGGCAAAGTCACCGACGAAGTGATCTATCTCTCGGCGACCGAAGAGATGCGTCACACCGTGGCTCAGGCCAACGCACAGCTGGATGAGAGCGGCGCCTTCGTTCAGGACCTGGTTTCGACCCGTAAAGCGGGCGAATTCATGCTGAACCCGTCGGAAGCCGTGGATCTGATCGACGTTTCGCCGAAACAGCTGGTTTCGGTTGCGGCATCGCTCATTCCGTTCCTCGAAAACGACGACGCGAACCGCGCTCTCATGGGCTCGAACATGCAGCGTCAGGCTGTTCCGCTGCTGCAATCGGACGCGCCTTTCGTCGGCACCGGCATCGAGGGCGTTGTGGCCCGCGACTCCGGTGCGGCGATCATGGCCCGTCGTGGCGGCGTCATCGACCAGGTCGATGCGCAGCGTATCGTTGTGCGCGCAACCGAGTTCCTGGAGCCGGGCGAAGCAGGTGTGGACATCTACCGCCTGCGCAAGTTCAAGCGTTCGAACCAGTCGTCCTGCATCAACCAGCGTCCGATCGTCAAAGTGGGCGACACGGTGCAGCGTCACCAGGTCATCGCTGACGGTCCGTCGACCGATGGCGGCGAACTGGCTCTGGGTCGCAACGTGGTCGTCGCGTTCATGCCCTGGAACGGCTACAACTACGAAGACTCGATCCTGATCTCGGAACGCATCCTGCGCGACGACGTCTATACCTCGATCCACATTGAGGAATATGAAGTCGCCGCCCGCGATACCAAGCTCGGGCCGGAAGAGATCACCCGCGACATTCCGAACGTCGGTGAAGAAGCGCTGCGCAACCTCGACGAGGCTGGCATCGTTTACATCGGTGCGGAAGTTCAGCCGGGCGACATCCTCGTTGGCAAAATCACCCCGAAGGGTGAATCGCCGATGACCCCGGAAGAGAAGCTGCTGCGCGCCATCTTTGGTGAAAAAGCGTCCGACGTCCGCGACACCTCGCTGCGTCTGCCGCCGGGTGCCTATGGTACCATCGTCGAAGTCCGCGTCTTCAACCGTCACGGCGTCGACAAAGACGAGCGTGCGCTGCAGATCGAGCGGGAAGAAGTTGAGCGTCTGTCGCGCGACCGTGACGACGAACTCGCGATCCTTGAGCGCAACATCTACTCGCGTCTCAAGACCCTGATCCTGGGCAAAGTGGCTGTCAAAGGCCCCAAAGGCATCAAGCCGGGTTCCGAGATCAACGAAGAGCTGCTCGGCACGCTCTCGAAGGGTCAGTGGTGGCAGCTTGCCGTCGCTGAGGAAGATCTGGCGAAAGAAGTTGAAGCGCTCAATGAGCAGTTCAACGCGCAGAAACGCCAGCTCGACCACCGCTTCGAGGACAAGGTTGAGAAGGTCCGTCGCGGCGACGATCTGCCTCCGGGCGTGATGAAGATGGTCAAAGTCTTCGTTGCGGTGAAGCGTAAGCTGCAGCCGGGCGATAAGATGGCAGGCCGTCACGGCAACAAAGGCGTGGTGTCGAAAGTCGTCCCTATGGAAGACATGCCGTTCCTGGCGGATGGCACCACGGTTGACCTCGTGCTGAACCCGCTCGGCGTGCCGTCGCGTATGAACGTCGGTCAGATCCTTGAAACCCACATGGGCTGGGCTGCCCGTGGTCTGGGGATCAAGATTGACGAGGCGCTGCAGGACTACCGTCGCAATGGCGATCTGACCCCGGTCAAAGAAGCCATGCGTCTGGCCTATGGTGATGAGACCTACGAAGAGAACTTCGCAGATGCCCCCGAAGAGGCTTTCCTTGAAAGCGCTCAGGCGGTCACGCGCGGCGTTCCGATCGCAACGCCGGTCTTCGACGGTGCGAAAGAGGCGGACATCAACGACGCGCTGCGCCGTGCAGGCTTCGATGAGTCGGGTCAGTCGGAAGTCTTCGACGGCCGGACCGGCGAGAAGTTTGCCCGTAAGGTCACGGTTGGGGTGAAATACTTCCTCAAACTGCACCACCTCGTCGACGACAAGCTGCACGCCCGTTCGACCGGTCCGTACTCGCTCGTCACGCAGCAGCCGCTGGGTGGTAAGGCGCAGTTCGGTGGTCAGCGTCTGGGTGAGATGGAAGTCTGGGCTCTCGAAGCTTACGGCGCCGCCTACACCCTGCAGGAAATGCTGACCGTGAAGTCGGATGACGTCGCTGGCCGGACCAAGGTCTACGAGTCGATCGTCAAAGGCGAAGACAACTTCGAGGCTGGCGTCCCGGAATCCTTCAACGTTCTCGTGAAGGAAGTCCGTGGCCTCGGCCTGAATATGGAACTCCTGGATAGCGAGGAGGAGTGAGGGCGTTCGCGCCCTCAGCTTTCCCCCTTCCCTTAATTAAGGATTCAAGATGAACCAGGAACTCACCCACGGCGCCTCGCCCTTCAACCCGATGGCGCAACCCAAGACCTTCGACGAGATCAAGGTCTCGCTGGCTTCGCCCGAGCGGATCCTGTCGTGGTCCTACGGCGAGATCAAAAAGCCGGAAACCATCAACTACCGCACGTTCAAACCTGAGCGTGACGGTCTGTTCTGCGCCCGTATCTTCGGGCCGATCAAAGACTACGAATGCCTCTGCGGCAAATATAAGCGCATGAAGTATCGCGGCGTTGTCTGCGAGAAATGCGGCGTGGAAGTCACGCTGCAGAAAGTGCGCCGCGAACGTATGGGCCATATTGAGCTGGCATCGCCGGTTGCTCACATCTGGTTCCTGAAGTCGCTGCCGAGCCGTATCGGCCTGATGCTCGACATGACGCTGCGCGATCTTGAGCGCATCCTCTATTTCGAACACTACGTCGTCATCGAGCCCGGCCTGACCGACATGACCTATGGTCAGCTGCTGACCGAGGAAGAATACCTCGACAAGCAGGACCAGTGGGGCGCTGACAGCTTCACCGCCAATATCGGCGCTGAAGCCATCCGCGAAATGCTGTCGATGATCGATCTTGATGCGACCGCGCAGACCCTGCGTGAAGAGCTGAAAGAGGCCACCGGCGAGCTGAAGCCGAAGAAGATCATCAAGCGCCTGAAGGTCGTTGAGCATTTCCTCGAGTCGGGAAACCGTCCCGAGTGGATGATCCTCACCGTTCTGCCGGTGATCCCGCCGGAACTGCGCCCGCTGGTTCCGCTCGATGGTGGCCGTTTTGCGACTTCGGATCTTAACGATCTCTATCGCCGCGTCATCAACCGGAACAACCGTCTGAAGCGCCTGATCGAGCTTCGTGCGCCCGATATCATCGTGCGCAACGAAAAGCGTATGCTGCAGGAAGCTGTGGACGCGCTCTTCGACAACGGCCGTCGCGGCCGCGTCATCACCGGGACCAACAAGCGCCCGCTGAAGTCGCTGTCGGACATGCTGAAGGGTAAGCAGGGTCGCTTCCGTCAGAACCTTCTGGGTAAACGCGTCGACTTCTCGGGTCGTTCGGTCATCGTGACCGGCCCGGAGCTGAAGCTGCACCAGTGTGGTCTGCCGAAGAAGATGGCGCTCGAGCTGTTCAAGCCGTTCATCTACTCGCGTCTTGAGGCGAAGGGTCTGTCGACCACCGTCAAACAGGCGAAGAAGCTGGTCGAGAAAGAGCGTCCCGAGGTTTGGGATATCCTGGATGAGGTCATCCGTGAGCACCCGGTTCTGCTGAACCGTGCACCCACGCTGCACCGTCTGGGCATCCAGGCCTTTGAGCCGCAACTGATCGAAGGCAAAGCGATCCAGCTGCACCCGCTCGTCTGCTCGGCGTTCAACGCTGACTTCGACGGTGACCAGATGGCTGTTCACGTGCCGCTCTCGCTGGAAGCCCAGCTGGAAGCCCGCGTTCTGATGATGTCGACGAACAACGTTCTGTCGCCGGCAAACGGCTCGCCGATCATCGTTCCGTCGCAGGACATGATTCTGGGTCTCTACTACGTCACCATGAACCGTAAGGGCATGGTCGGCGAAGGCATGAAGTTCCGTGATCTCGATGAGGTTGAGCATGCGCTGCAGGCCGGGGAAGTGCATCTGCACGCCTCGATCACCGCGCGGATCAAGCAGATCGACGAGCATGGCAACGAAGTCTGGAAGCGCTATGAGACGACCCCCGGTCGTCTGCGTCTGGGCAACCTGCTGCCGCTGAACGCGAAGGCACCGTTTGATCTGGTGAACCGTGCGCTGCGTAAGAAAGACGTCCAGAACGTCATCGACACCGTCTACCGTTACTGCGGTCAGAAAGAGTCGGTGATCTTCTGTGACCAGATCATGTCGCTGGGCTTCAAAGAAGCATTCCGCGCCGGTATCTCGTTCGGTAAGGACGACATGCTGATCCCGGAAAACAAATGGGACATCGTCAACGGCGTTCGTGATCAGGTCAAAGAGTTCGAACAGCAGTACATGGACGGCCTGATCACTCAGGGCGAAAAGTACAACAAAGTTGTCGACGCCTGGTCGAAATGCTCGGATGCGGTCGCAGGCGAGATGATGAAAGAGATCTCGGCCGTTCGCTACACCGATGAAGGTGCAGAGAAAGAGCCGAACTCGGTCTATATGATGTCGCACTCCGGTGCGCGGGGTTCGCCTGCTCAGATGAAGCAGCTCGGCGGGATGCGCGGCCTGATGGCCAAGCCGAACGGCGAGATCATCGAAACGCCGATTATCTCGAACTTCAAAGAAGGTCTGACCGTTCTCGAGTACTTCAACTCGACCCACGGTGCCCGTAAGGGTCTGGCAGATACCGCTCTGAAGACGGCGAACTCGGGTTACCTGACCCGTCGTCTGGTCGACGTTGCTCAGGACTGCATCGTGCGTTCGATCGACTGCGGCACCGATAAGTTCATCACTGCGGAAGCAGCCGTGAACGATGGTGAAGTCGTGGCACCGCTCTCTGAGCGTGTTCTGGGTCGTGTGACCGCAGAGGACGTGATGGATCCGGCAACCGGCGAAGTGCTGGTCGCTAAAGGCGTGCTGATCGACGAGCGCAAGTCGGATGCGATTGATGCAGCCGGCGTGGCTTCGGTGAAAATCCGCTCGCCGCTGACCTGTGAAGCCGAAGAAGGCGTCTGCGCTCACTGCTACGGCCGTGACCTTGCGCGCGGCACCATGGTGAACACCGGCGAGGCCGTCGGTATCATCGCGGCACAGTCGATCGGTGAACCGGGCACCCAGCTGACGATGCGGACCTTCCACATCGGCGGTATTGCTCAGGGTGGTCAGCAGTCCTTCCTCGAAGCTTCGCAGGAAGGCACCATCGAGTTCCGCAACCCCAACACCCTGGAAGCCGCAAACGGCGACCTGATCGTGATGGGCCGGAACATGTCGGTGGCGATCATCGATGAGAACGGCCAGGAGCGTGCAGCGCATAAACTGTCTTACGGCTCGAAGCTCTTCGTGCGCGAAGGCCAGGCTGTGAAGCGCGGCACCAAACTGTTCGAATGGGACCCCTATACCCTGCCGATCATCGCTGAGAAGTCGGGTACCGCCCGCTTTGTTGACCTCGTGGCAGGCCTCTCGGTCCGCGACGAGACCGATGATGCGACCGGTATGACCCAGAAGATCGTGACCGACTGGCGCAATGCGCCGCGCGGCAGCGATCTGAAGCCGGAAATCATTGTCATGGACCCGGAAACCGGTGAACCCATGCGCAATGACCAGGGCAATCCGATCAGCTACCAGATGTCGGTGGACGCCATTCTCTCGGTCGAAGACGGTCAGACCGTCAAAGCCGGTGACGTGGTTGCCCGTATTCCGCGCGAAGGTGCAAAAACGAAGGACATCACCGGGGGTCTTCCCCGCGTGGCGGAACTCTTTGAAGCCCGTCGCCCGAAAGATCACGCCATCATCGCGGAACTCGATGGTTACGTGCGCTTCGGCAAGGACTACAAAAACAAGCGCCGCATCACCATTGAACCGGCTGATGAGAAGCTTGACGCGGTTGAATACATGGTGCCGAAAGGCAAGCACATCCCGGTGCAGGAAGGCGACTTCGTGCAGAAGGGTGACTACATCATGGACGGCAACCCGGCGCCGCATGACATTCTGCGCATCATGGGTGTGGAGGCTCTGGCCAATTACCTCATCGACGAAGTACAGGACGTCTATCGTCTGCAGGGCGTGAAGATCAACGACAAGCACATCGAGGTGATCGTTCGCCAGATGCTGCAGAAGATCGAGATCCTCGACTCGGGCGAAACGACGCTGCTCAAGGGCGAACAGGTCGACAAGACCGAGCTGGAAGAAGAAAACGCAAAGGTCATCGCGCGCGGTGGTCGTCCGGCTTCGGGCGAACCGGTCCTGCTCGGGATCACCAAAGCGTCGCTTCAGACCCGCTCGTTCATCTCGGCGGCCTCCTTCCAGGAGACCACCCGCGTGCTCACCGAAGCCTCGGTCATGGGCAAGCGCGACAAGCTGGTCGGCCTGAAAGAAAACGTCATCGTGGGTCGCCTGATCCCGGCCGGTACCGGTGGTGCTACCAGCCGTGTGAAGCGCATCGCGAGCGAGCGTGACCAGAAGGTCATCAACGACCGCCGCGCTGAAGCCGAAGCAGCAGCCGCTCTGGTTGCGCCCGGCGAAGGCGACGCGAACTGATCTTTATGATCTGACGGAAAGCCCCGGCCCTGCCGGGGCTTTCCTCTTTTGGGGAGACCCTTTGCGGGGCTCTTCACTTCACAGCCGCTTGAGCGCCGCGTCGCAGGCTTGCCAATTAAGGGACAACACGGCACTGAACCTTATGACACATCGCATGGCTCTTCTGATCGCCCTTGGGGTGAGCGCATTTCTCACCCTGGTGATCGCGGTCGTGACCCTTGCGCCGGTCTCGGGCCTGCCCGGGATGCAGGTCAGTGACAAAATCTACCATGCCCTTGCCTTCGGCTCTCTGGCCTTTCCGGTCACCGTGGTGCGCCCGCGCTGGTGGGCGGCGACGATCTTGGTGATCGCGGTCTATGGCGGGCTGATCGAAGTCATCCAGCCTTTCGTCGGTCGCAGCATGGAGCTGAACGACTGGTTTGCCGATATCATCGGCGCCGCAATCGGCGCCGGGGCAGGGGCGGTTGTCGGCCTGCTGATGGGGTCAAGGCTGGGCCTGCGCCGCGCCTGAGGCGCTGCCGGTCGGGATAGTTCCGATACTCAGTCGCAGTCAGCCGATCGGGGCGGCGCTCAGGCCGCCTCGTCTTCGTCCTCCAGGGCCGCCAGCGCCTGAAGGCTCTGCGCCGCCAGACGCCCGATATTTCGCAGGGTGGTGTCAGGCACTCCGGCCTCATCGGTTGAGGCCAGATCCTCAAGCGCCACAAGCTCTGCGCGCAGTGCACTCAGACCAAAGACAGCCGCCGCACCGGCAAGCTTATGGGCGGTGGCGGCCATCTCAGCGCCCGTGCGCTGTGGCTGCGAGGTAAGAAGCCGCAGCCCCTCGGTCAGCTCTGCCTCAAACCGCGCCTTCAGGCTGGTATAGACATCGCGTCCAAGCGCTCCGGCCATCTCCCGCACGGTGGCGTCATCAATCAGGACCCGCGCCGGCTGATCATCTGTGACGGTCGGCGTTTGTCGCGGTCCATAATCACGCAGCAATTCGCGCAGGGCCTGTCGGCGCAGCGGCTTCGTCAGGCTGCGGGCAATGCCACTGTCGGCAAAGCGGCGCAGATCCTCGGGCCGTGCATGGGCGGTCAGCGCCACCACCGGGGTGGTCGCATTGGGGCCTTCGGCCTCGCGGATGCGGCAGGTCGTCTCTACCCCGTCGAGGCCGGGCATGGAGATATCCATCAGGATCAGATCAAACCCCTCCTGCGCGCAGAGCCCCAGGGCCTCATGGCCGGTCTCTGCCTCGGTCACGCTGTGGCCATCGGCCGCGAGCATCGAGCGGACCACGAAGCGGTTGATCGGATTATCCTCAACCACCAGCACCGAGAGCGGCCGGACGTCATAGCGGTCCTGCGGCAGGGCAGGGGCGGGCAGATGCGGCTCTGCGGGCGGCAGGGGCAGGATCAGCCGGAAGACGCTGCCAAGACCGGGGGCGCTTTCGGCCTCAAGCCGCCCGCCCATCAGCGTGGCCAGCCGGCGTGAGATCGCAAGCCCCAAGCCGGTGCCCTGAGCCTTGCGGTTATAATCGGTGTTGAGGGTGACAAATTCCTCAAAGATGCGCGACATATCTTCGGGCGCGATGCCGATGCCGCTGTCGCGCACCTCAAAGACCGCATCGCCTTCGGCATTGCGAAAGGCTTTCAGCGTGATCTGTCCATCGCGGGTGAATTTCAGCGCATTGCTGACAAGGTTGAGAAGAACCTGATGCACGCGGTTGCCATCTCCGGTCACCCGCGCAAGGCTGTCGTCGCGCAGATCCAGCGCGAGGCGGTTCCCCTCGCGCGCGGCGACCCCCTGCTGGGCATGGGCGATGTCGCGCATCAGTGCACAGGCGTCAAAAGGCGCGCAGCGCAGCTGGGTGCGGAAGGCATCCATGCGTGCGATTTCCAGCACATCATTGACGTGACGCAACAACTGCTCAGCAGAGCTGCGGATGATCCGGTCATACTGACGCCGCTGCGCTGCGGGCAGGTCATCGTCAATCAGATCAAGGGTGCCCAGAATGCCATTGAGCGGCGTGCGCATCTCATGGCTCATCACGGCCAGCAGTTCATCCTTGGCCTTTTCACCGGCAAGCGCGCGATCGCGCGTCTCAACCAAAGCGGCTTCGGCAGCAAGGCGGTCTGAAATATCGCGCAGAAAGCAGATCCTGAGCGGGCCGGTATCGCTTTCAATCGCGGTCAGACTGCATTCGGCCGGAAATCCCTCGCCAGTGCCGCGCCGCCCGCGCACCCGGACCAGGCGGGCCCCGGGTTCGGGCAGGGGCCCTGCATCGCTGCTGCCCTCCTCCGGGCCCAGAAAGCGCGAGACCGGCAGCCCCTCCAGCGCCTCGGCCGGCAGCCCGAACAGCACCAGCGCCGCATCATTCGAATCGACGATTCGTCCCGCCGCATCCAGCACCAGAATGGCGTCCTGCGAGGCGGTGATGATGGCGCGGACCCTGGCATGGGCGGCGCGCACCTGGCGGTTTTGCAGCTGCGCCTGACGGACCATGCGCACCAGGGCCAGAACCACCAGCATCACCGCAAGCAGAAGCGCCGCACTCGATGAGATCAGCCGCACGAGGGTGACCCGCAGGGTCTCGCGCTGCGCATCACCACGGATGGTGCGCTGCTGCAGGCTGCGCAGCGTCAGATCGCGCAGGCGCGGGCGCAGCTGCTCTGCTGCTGCCAGAATATCGGGAACGGCGGCAGTCAGCGCCGCGTCGGTTCCGTCAAAGAGCGCTTCCGTCCGCGACAGAAACGCCCGCGCGGCCTCGATCCCGCCGCGGATTTCCGGCAGATCGAGATCTTCGGGGTAGAAGGGCATCACCTCCATCAGGCGGATGCGCGAGTAAAAGATGTCATAGCGGCGGCGCAGGTCCGCCGTGCTGCCATCCCCAATGCGCAGGGACTGAGCCGCCTGGATCAGCTGCAACAGCTCCATATCCGGCTGCGAAAGGCTCCATTGCGCATTGGCGGAACTGGCCCTTGCAAGGTTCTGGATCTCATCACGCACATCGCGTCCCAGCAGCAGCAGCACCAGAACGGCCCCCAGCAGCCCCAGCAGGGCCAGCCGTGCAAGCCACCGCCGCAGCCTCAGGATCCGCGCGCTCATCACCCGGCCTGCGTCTCGCCGGCTGCGCTGTCCCACTCCAGCCGGGTCAACTGCCAGATGCTGCGGATATAGCTCACCTCGCTGCGATAGGCGGGGATGTCATCGAAAGGATAGATCAGCCACAACGGCCCGCGTTCGCGCAGCGACAGGACCTGGCCGTCGATTTCCATGGCAAGAATCGGCCCGCCTTCGACTGCCTCGCTGAGCGGGACGGGGATCGAGTAATCATTCAAAGCCCGTGCCGTGAAAGTGCCCCCCTTCAGCCCGAGCGCGGTGACGAGGCTGTAGAGCGAGGGGCCGCGAAAGCGCTGCGGATGCTCAGACCAGGGTGTGCCGGTGAGGAATTCCACTTCCCCCAGAGCCTTCAGCATCTCACGGTCAAAAAGCGCGCCTTCCGGGCTGTTGCTGCGCGTCAGCGCCCCGGTCACGGTGAGAAGAACCTCGCCCTGTGGCGGGGGCAGCGCCGCCATGACACCGGCCGCCTCGCGCCCGAAAGCGGGCAGGGGCAGCGGCAGAAGGCTCATGCCAAGGAGGAGGCTGCGCCGGGAGAGGTCGGGCAAGATGGGCTCCGTCAGTGTGGTCTTTAAGGCCTTCTGGCCTGTTGCGGGCGGTTTGTCACAGGCTAAACTCCGGACAGCAGCAGGGAAAGTCATCAAAAGCATGGGATGCGCCTTCCCAGGAGCCGCGATTTCCTGTAGAAGCCCCGGTGGGTGCCAGCGTCCTCGTGCCCCGGCAGGGAGGCCGGGAAGTCAGGGCCAGTGCTCCATGACCGGGCCTATGTATTACATGGCAGGCCCCTTTTACGCGAAAGACGCTGATGACGCTTCCCGATCTCGCGGCCCCGCTGGCCGCCGCTCTTGCATCCAAGGGCTATGAAACGCTGACCCCCGTACAGCAGGCCGTCCTGGGTGACGACTATGCCGGCCGTGACCTTCTGGTCTCGGCACAGACCGGCTCGGGCAAAACCGTGGCCTTTGGTCTTGCCATCTCGCCGGAACTCCTGACCGGTGATCTGGCCGTGGCCGGCGCCCCGCGCGCTCTGATCATTGCCCCGACCCGTGAACTGGCCCTCCAGGTCAGCCGTGAGCTTGAGTGGCTCTATGCCGAAGCCGGTGCGGTCATTGCGACCTGCGTGGGCGGCATGGACCCGCGCAATGAGCGCCGCGCCCTTGAGCGTGGTGCCACGATCGTCGTCGGCACTCCCGGCCGTCTGCGCGATCACATTGAGCGCCGCTCGCTGGACCTCTCGGAACTGCGCGCTGCCGTTCTCGACGAAGCCGATGAGATGCTCGACCTCGGCTTCCAGGAAGACCTTGAGTTCATCCTC
Organism: Falsigemmobacter intermedius; assembly: GCF_004054105.1. GTDB lineage: Bacteria > Pseudomonadota > Alphaproteobacteria > Rhodobacterales > Rhodobacteraceae > Wagnerdoeblera > Wagnerdoeblera intermedia. Next base: position 86,494 of record NZ_SBLC01000008.1, on the reverse strand, counting down.
TCGGCCGCTCCGGAAGACCGCCGCACGCTGATGTTCTCGGCCACCGTCTCGAAAGAAATCGAGAGCCTGGCCAAGAACTACCAGAACGATTCGCTGCGCGTTCAGGTCAAATCGGACACCAAACAACACGTCGACATCACCTATCAGGCGATGTCGGTGCGCCCGCGCGACAAAGAAAACGCCATCATCAACCTGCTGCTGATCCAGCAGGCCCGTGTGGCCATCGTCTTTGCGAAAACCCGCGCTGCGGTGACCCATCTGCATGCGCGCCTTGCCAACCGCGGCTTCAAAGTCGTCGCCCTCTCGGGGGAGTTGAGCCAGGCTGAGCGTACCCACGCGCTCCAGGCGCTGCGTGACGGCCGTGCACAGGTCTGCATCGCGACCGATGTGGCGGCCCGCGGCATCGACCTTCCGGGTCTGGACCTCGTGGTCCACTTCGATCTGCCCTCGAACCCCGAGACCCTGCTGCACCGTTCGGGCCGCACCGGTCGTGCGGGCTCGAAAGGTACCGCCGTTCTGGTCGTGCCGCCGTCGGACTTCCGCAAAGCCAACCGCATCCTGCAGGGCGCAAAGGTTGAGGCCGAGTGGGTCTCGCCGCCCACCGCTGAGGAAGTGCAGTCGGCTGATGACGCCCGTATGCTCGGCTCGGACACCCTGTTGAACGCGATCACCGAAGAAGAGCTGCCGCTGGTCGAAGCCATTCTCGGCGTCTCCTCGCCGGAAGCGGCTGCCGCAGCCTTCCTGCGCATGTGGCGCGCAGGCCGCTCGGCCCCCGAGATCGTCGGCGATATCGCGCCCCCGGCGGCCAATTCCGAAGCCCGCGCCCCGCGTGAGCGCCAGGAATTCGGCCCCTCGGTCTGGTTCTCGCTCTCGGTCGGCCATGAAGGCCGCGCCGAAGCCCGCTGGCTCCTGCCGAAAATCTGCGATCATGGCGGCATCACCCGCAATGACATCGGCGCCATCCGCGTCCAGCAGCGTGAGACCTATGTCCAGATCGCTGACAATGTCGCCTCGAAATTCGGCGCATCGGCCGAGATCGAAGACGGCCTGCTGCTGACCCGCCTCAACGAGGCCCCGAACCTTGAGCGCGCCCCGCGCCCGGCGTTCAAATCCTCGGACCGCCCCCAGGGCCTGACCCGCAAACCCTTCGGCGGCGACCGTGGTGAGCGTCGTGAACGCGCCCCGCGCCGCGACGACGAAGGTGGTGAGCGCCGCAGCTTCAAGCCGCGTGCCATGGAAACCGGCGAAGCCGGCTACCGTGCCCGCCCGGCCCGCGAAGACGGCGACCGCAAACCTTACGGCGAGCGTAAATCCTTCGGCGACCGCCCTGACGGCGATCGTAAACCCTGGGGCAAACGCGACGACGGCGACCGCAAGCCCTTCGGCGATCGCAAACCCTTCGGTGACCGTAAGCCCTTTGGTGCCCGCGAAGACGGTGAGCGCAAACCTTACGGCGAGCGTAAATCCTTCGGCGACCGCCCCGACGGCGACCGCAAGCCCTGGGGCAAGCGCGAAGACGGTGACCGCAAGCCCTTCGGCAAGCGCGACGACGGCGATCGCAAGCCCTTCGTGAAACGCGAAGAGGGTGATCGTAAGCCGCGCGGCGCAAAACCGGCCTTCGGCGCAGACAGCCGCCCGGCCCGCGCCCCGGCGCCGCGTCCGAACTTCTCGGACCCGAGCCAGTCGCTGCGCAAACCGCGCAGCCCGAAGGCCCCGAAACGCTGATCTGAAAGAAGGCCCCGGAGTGATCTCCGGGGCCTTCTTCATTCTGGCTTTTTCAAAATACTCCGGGTGGGGTCCGGGGCGGGCAGAGCCCGCCCCGGCGCTCTCCGCCAAAACAGCCCTCAGACGTTCAGCAGCAGATGCTCCCGCTCCCAGGGCGAAATCACCTGCTGAAACTCTTTATATTCATGCCGCTTCACCGCCGCATAAAGCGCCACGAACTCCGGACCCAGCACCTCGACCAGCGCTGCATCCTCCTCCAGCAGATCGATCGCATCGGACAGATTCAGCGGCAGCTCATCCTCGCCCATATAGGCATTGGTGGTGCATTCCGCCCGCGGCATCCGCCCCTCTTTCAGGCCCAGATAGCCACAGGCCAGGCTCACCGCGATGCCCAGATAGGGGTTGCAGTCCATCCCCGCCAGACGGTTTTCCACCCGCCGCGCCTCAGGGCTCGAAATCGGAACCCGCAGCCCGGTGGTGCGGTTGTCGCGCCCCCACTCGAGGTTAATCGGTGCTGCGAAATCCGGCACATAGCGGCGATAGCTGTTCACATAGGGCGCAAGCAGCGCCACACCGGCGGGCAGGTGGTTCTGCATCCCGGCGATAAAATGGTGAAACGCCGGGGTCTCATCACCAGAGACGTCCGAGAAGATATTCTGCCCGGTCTCCAGATTGACCACCGAATGGTGAATATGCATGGCCGAGCCTGGCTCGCCTTCAATCGGCTTGGCCATGAAGGTCGCAAAGCAGTCGTGGCGCAGCGCCGCCTCACGGATCATCCGTTTGAAATAAAAGATATGATCCGCCAGATCGAGCGGATTGCCATGGGCGAGATTGATCTCAACCTGACCCGCGCCGCCTTCCTGCAGAATGCCGTCGATCTCCAGCCCCATGGCCTCGGCGAAATCGTAAATATCGTCGATCACCTTGCCATATTCATCGACCGCCGACATCGAATAGGCCTGTTTGGCCGCCGCTACCCGGCCCGAGCGGCCCATGGGCGGGCGGATCGGCATATTGGGGTCGAGGTTGCGGGCGACGAAGAAAAACTCCATCTCCGGGGCCACCACCGGCCGCCAGCCTTCCGCCGCATAAAGATCCAGAACACGGCGCAGCACATTGCGCGGCGCCGTGGGCACCGGATTGCCGCGCTGATCAAAGGCGTCATGGATGACCTGAAGCGTGACATCCGCCGTCCAGGGCGCGGCGGCCACGGTGCTGAAATCCGGCACCAGGGTCATGTCCGGCTCTTTATATTCCTCATCTCCCTTGGGCGCATCGGCCCATTCGCCGGTGATGGTCTGCAGGAAGATCGAGGTGGGCAGAAAGAAGCTTTTCTGATGCTCAAACTTGAAGGCAGGCATCGCCTTGCCGCGGGCAACCCCGGCGATATCGGGAACGATGCATTCCACCTCATCGAGGCGGCGCCCGGCGACATAATCCCGGGCGGCTTCCGGCAGGCTCTCGGTCCAATCGGCCATCATCATGCCTCCTGCAGGGCGGCACGGGGCGCGCGGAAAAACGCGCCGATACGCTCGGCCAGCACTTCACGATCGAGCGTATCTTCCAGCCCGGCCTCCGCCCGCGCCAGAAGTTCCGGCGGCACGCTGCCGGTTTTATACTGCTCAAGCATCAGGGCGATAAAGCTGTGATCGAACTCAGGATGCGGCTGCACGGTCAGCGCACGGTCGCCATAGACCAGGGCGGCATTCTGGCAGAACTCTGAGCAGCCGATGACCTTTGCATCGGGCGGAAGCTCGACGACCTGATCCTGATGCCAGGCGTTCAACTTCAGCTTTTTCCCTTCAAAATCATAGGTCTGACGGCCAACGGACCAGCCGCCGGTGAATTTTTCAACACGTCCGCCCAGGGCCTGGGCAATAATCTGATGGCCAAAGCAGATGCCAACCATGGGCACCGCCGCCGCATAGGCCTTGCGGATAAAATCTTCCAGCGGCGGAATAAAGGGATGGTCCTCATAAGCCCCGTGGCGCGAGCCGGTCAGAAGCCAGCCGTCGCACTCCTGCACCGAGGCAGGAAACTCAAGATCCACCACCGAATAGGTGCGGAACTCAAACCCCTGATCGGCCAGAAGTCTGACGAATAAAGAAGGGAAATCGCCGGCCCGTTCCCGAATGAATTCGGTAACATGGCCGGTCTGCAGGATGCCAATAAGCATGATATTCTCGGTATGAAGGGCAAATCATGCTAGACTGGGCCTGATGATCCGGCAAGAGGGTGCGGCGGAGGGCTTTTCCTTGCGCCCCGGGCCTTGTTAGATGGCGTCACCAGAAGGACTGCGCCATGAATCTGCTCTATGCCAATGACCGGCCCGGTCACTATCCGGCCTCCTACTACGCGGCAACGGCGGTTGAGCCGCCCCCCGTAGAGATGTTGCAGGGAGAGCTGCGGGCCGATGTCTGCATCATCGGCGCGGGCTACACCGGGCTTTCGGCGGCGCTGCATCTGGCAGAGCGCGGGCGCAAGGTTGTTGTGCTTGAGGCGCATCGGGCAGGCTGGGGGGCCTCGGGGCGCAATGGCGGCCAGGTGGGCTCGGGCCAGCGGCGCGATCAGGACTGGATTGAGGGGCGTTTTTCACGCGAAGACGCCGGGCGGCTCTGGCAGATTGCTGAAGAGGCCAAATCGCTCGTGCGCGATCTGGCCGCTGAGATGCCGGGCGTCGACTGGCGGGCGGGGGTCGCCCATGCCTGTCGTCAGCCCTCTGAGGTGCGTGAGGCAGCGGAATATGCCGAAAAGCTGAACCGCGATTATGGTTATGAGGCCATCCGCCCGCTTGATCGCCTGGAGATGGCTGAGCTTTTGGGCACGCCGGCCTATGCGGGGGGCGATCTTGATATGGGGGCGGGTCATATGCACCCGCTGAACTTCGCGCTTGGTCTGGCAAAGCGGGCCCAGGCAGCGGGGGCGGTGATCTACCAGCAAAGCCCGGTTGAACGGGTGGTTGAAGGCCCCATGGCTGAGGTCATCACCCGAAGCGGGCGCGTGCGGGCCGAGCAGGTGATCTTTGCCTGCAATGGCTATCTGGGCGGGCTGGAGCCTGAGGTCGCGGCGCGGGTGATGCCGATCAATAACTTCATTATCGCAACCGAGCCCCTGGGGGATCTTTCGCCGCTGCGCCGCGAGATCGCCGTGGCGGATTCGCGCTTCGTGGTGAACTACTGGCGCCGTACGGCTGAGGGGCGGCTGCTCTTTGGCGGCGGGGAAAGCTATGGCTATAAATTCCCCGATCTGATCCGCACGGTGACCAGGCCCATGCTGGAGGTTTACCCCCAGCTGCGCGATGTGAAAATCGACTATGCTTGGGGTGGAACGCTGGCCATCACCGCCACGCGCTGTCCGCTCTTCCGGAACCTGCGGCCGGGGATCTGGTCAGCCTCAGGCTATTCCGGTCATGGGGTGGCCATGGCGACCATGGCGGGGCGCATCCTCTCAGAGGCTCTGATCGGAGAGAGCGAGCGTTTTGATCTGATGGCGCGCTTCCCGGTGCCGAAATTCCCCGGCGGGCAGATGACCCGTCAGCCGATTCTGGCGCTTGCCATGACCTGGTATGCGTTGCGCGACCGTCTGGGGCTCTGACAGCAGAAAGGGCCCCGGAAGGGGCCCTGGTCTCTTTCAGAGTTTGGAGAGTTTCGCCTGCAGTTCGGCGAGTTGCTTTTTAATATCACCCAACTCATCTTTGGAGGCTGCGGGGGCCTCCGGCATATCTGCGGCGGCGGGGGCTTTGCCACTCGGCCAGCCGCCCATCATGGTCTTCAGGAAAGCTTCCTGCTGACGCTGAAAGGCCTCAAGCCCCGGCATCGAGGCCATCGGATTGGGCAGAACGCCAAGTCCTTCCATCATCCGCGCCTGACTGTCGCGCAGCATCTCAAAGCTTGAGGAGAGGAACTGCGGCACCATGCTTTGCACGCCGGTGGAATAGCTGCGCACCAGATCGGTCAGCACATTGACCGGCAGAACCGAATCGCCGCGTGATTCATGCTCAGCGATGATCTGCAGTAGATACTGCCGGGTCAGATCGTCGCCGGATTTCAGGTCGATGATGGTAACCTCACGCCCGGCGCGGATGAAACCGGCAATGTCATCAAGCGTCACGTAATCGCTGGTCTCGGTATTATAGAGACGGCGGCTGGCGTAGCGTTTGATCAGCAGCGGTTTGTCGGTCGCGGACATCTTCGCTCTTTCGATATGGCGGTCAGGACTGAGCCTAAGCCAGGGCTTCAAAAATGGAAAGCCCGTTGCTGCAGTTGAAAACGCGGGCCCGAGGGGACCCGCGTTGTGCCTTTCCCCACCATGGAGGAGGAGGGAGGAAGAAGGGGAAAGACGGAAAGGCTTATTTCGCAGCTGCAGCAGGGCGCTTCATGGTGGCAGCCATGTCGCCGGTTGCTTTCTGCATTGCAGCAGCAGCGTTTTCCTGTGCGGTCTTTCCGGTCGAGAGCAGCAGTTCCACGGTTTCCATCTGGGCTTTCTTCGCGATTTCCGCAAAGGCAGCCATGCTGTCCGAGGCCATTTCGCGGCTTGCAGCGGCGAAATCGGAAGCAGCTTTTGTATAATCCGCCGGTTCGGCACGGGCTTTGGTCACATCGCTGAGGCGGCTCAGAGTCTCGCGGCTCAGCTTAGCCTGCAGATCGCAGGAGCGTTCAGCGGCTTCAAAAGCGATTTTGGTCAGCTTTTCACCAAAAGCGGCCTGTTTTTCAAAGGCGGTGCGGAATGCGGTCGGGTCCATATTGAACACCGGCATCATATCCTGAAACAGACGGGTGAAGTCAGTCGTGGCTGCCATTCTCAGTCTCCGGTTTCCGCGAAAGGGGTGCGGGAATAGATCTCCCTTAGGCAGACCCTAGCACGCCGCAGTGCAGCATTGCAAGAGTTATGCTGCACTGCGGCGCAATCAGGCATTTTGTCGCTTCACATACTCACCCGGTGCGGGGGCAAGGGCAGGGTAGTCCGGATGGCTGCCGGGGTGGCGCGCCGGGACCAAGCTGCCTGACTGCTTCGCCAGCCAGGCCCCCCAGCGGGGCCACCAGGAGCCAGGGGTGAAATCGGCCCCCTCGCGCCAGGCCTCGGGGGAGAGGGAGCTCATGGGGGCGGGATTGGTGAAATGGCCATATTTGTTTTTGCCAGGCGGATTGACGATCCCGGCGATATGGCCCGACTGGCTGAGAATGAAGGTCTTATCCTTCGAGCCAAAGCGCCGGAACCCGGCAAAGCTGGAGGTCCATGCTGCGATATGATCGCTTTCGCAGGCCACCGCACAGAACGGGATCTTAATATCTGACGGGCGCACCACCTGACCATCAAGCTCATAGCCTATGGTGGCGAAGCTGTTGTCCTGGCAGAGCCCGCGCAGATATTCGACCGCCATCCTGCCCGGCAGATTGGTGCCATCGCCGTTCCAGTGCAGCAGATCAAAGGCAGGCGGCGCTTCGCCCAGCATGTAGCTGCGGATGGCGGGCTGCCAGATCAGATCATTGGCGCGCAGATAGCTGAAGGTCCGCGCCAGGATCTTCGAAGACAGACAGCCCGAGGCCTTTGCCTCCCGCTCAATCCCGTCGACGAAGTCATTTGACAGGAAGGGGGTGAACTCGCCCTGATCTTCAAAATCCGTCAGCGTGGTGAAGAAGGTGGCTGATTTGACCGAAGCGTCTTTGTCCTTCGCCATCCGCGCCAGAGTCAGCGAAAGCGTGGTCCCCGCGATGCAATATCCGACCGCATTAATCTTCGGCTCTCCGGTGATGGCTTTGATTGCGGCAAAAGCCTCCAGATAGCCCTCACGGTAATAGTCCTCCATGCCGAAATCGGCGTAGCTTTCATCCGGGTTCTTCCAGGAGACGACAAAGAGGGTGAAGCCCTGATCGGCGATCCAGCGCAGAAGCGAGTTTTGCGGCTTAAGATCCAGGATGTAGAATTTGTTGATCCAGGGCGGAAAGATCACCAGCGGAACTTTATGCACCTTTTCGGTGGTCGGGCTGATCTGGATCAGTTCCAGAATGCGGTTGCGAAAGACCACCTGACCCGGCGTGGTCCCGAGGTTGCGTCCCACCTCAAAGGCATCGGGGTCCGAGAGCGTGACCAGCAGATCGCCATTGTTGTTTTCAATGTCGCGGACCAGGTTCTCCAGCCCGCGCACCAGCGACTCGCCCTCGGTCTCTCGCGCACGCTCCAGCGCTTCGGGGTTGGTTGCAAAAAAATTCACCGGAGCCATCATATCGATGATCGCGCGGGTGAAATACCGCAGGCGATGCTCCTCCCGCGGGGGGAGTCCCTCGATCTGATCCATGCTGCGTTGCAGCGTTTCTGCGTTGATCAGATATTGCTGGCGAAGATAGCTGAACCAGGGATGGCTCTCCCAGGCGGGGTGAGAAAAGCGGCGGTCCGGCGGCGGAACGATCACCGGCTCTGCGGGTTGACTGCCCGCAAAGGCGGCCTGGGCATTGAGATAGCTTTGCAGGCTCTTGCCCCACCAGCTCGCCTGTTCTTCCAATAAACGTTGAGGATTTTTGAAGAAATCAGCCCAGACGGCCATGCCACTCGCGGCCAGAAGTTCGGGGCCGGGGCCATCGAGACCCGGGTCATGGGGGCGACGGGCGGCCATGGCAGCGATCATCCGGCGGGACAGCTCCTCCACCCGGGCAAGGTTGAGTTGCATCCGTTCTGACATGACGGCATTGCGGGATTCGTCAGTTGCCATGCAAAAAAATCCCCCCTATCATTTTGCTGGTGCAGCATAATGGCCTCAGCCCTTGAAAAGCGAGAAGTTTTGCAGCCGCTCTCTGCGGGGACAGGAGATCCGAATGAAATATACGGCCACCTATGACATGATGGAAGCTGTGCGCAACACCAACGAATGGATGGGTGCCACGGCGCGGGCTTTTGCTTCAAACCCCGTTTGGGGTCTGGCGCCAAATCCCGCTTTCAAGATGCTCTCAGCCTGGGGCCGTGTGACCGAGCGCAGCTTTGCGCGCATGGTTATCAAGCCTGACTGGGGCATCCGCACCATTCTGGGTGATGACGGGCGTGACCATCTGGTCTCGACCGAAGTGGTGGTGCCGCGTCCCTTCGGCGATCTGGTGCATTTCAGGGTCGCGGGCCTGGAATCGCGCAGCCGCAAAGTGCTGATCGTCGCGCCGATGTCGGGCCATTACGCGACGCTGGTGCGCTCAACGGTTCTCTCTCTGCTGCCCGATTGTGATGTCTATGTCACCGACTGGCACAACGCCCGCGATATCCCGGTCTCAGAAGGCAAATTCGATATTGAGGATTACACCCTCTATCTGGTGGATTTCCTGCGCCACCTCGGCCCCGATACCCATGTGATTGCGATCTGTCAGCCCGCGCCGCTGGCGCTGGCGGCCACCGCCTATCTCGCCGAAGAAGACCCGGCTGCGCAGCCCAAGAGCCTGATCCTCATCGGCGGGCCGATCGATCCCGATGCCGCCGCGACCGATGTGACCGATTTCGGCCGCCGCGTGACCATGGGCCAGCTTGAGCAGTTCGCCATCCAGCGTGTTGGTTTTAAATATGCAGGGGCCGGGCGGCTGGTCTATCCGGGCCTTCTGCAGCTTTCGGGTTTCATGTCGATGAATGCTGAGCGTCACGGCAAGGCCTTCACCGATCAGATCTATGCCGAAGCCATGGGCACGGCTGGTGAGCATGACGCCCATAACACCTTCTACGACGAATATCTGGCCGTGATGGATATGACGGCGGAGTTCTATCTCTCCACCGTCGAGCGCATTTTCAAAAACGGCGAGATTGCCCGCAATGCCTTCACCGTCGCCGGTCGCCGGGTCGACATCGGGGCGGTCTCTTCGGTCTCCGTGATGACCGTTGAGGGGGCGAATGATGACATCTCGGCCCCTGGCCAATGTGTGGCGGCGCTCGATCTGCTGACCGGCCTGCCGGAAGCGAAAAAGGCCCGCCATCTGGAACCGGGTGCGGGGCATTACGGCATTTTCGCAGGTAAGTCCTGGCGCAATAACATTCGTCCGCTGGTGCTGGATTTCATGGATGCCAGCGCGGCGCCTGAGGCGGGATCTGACGCCGCTGCCGCAAGGCCCGCGCCGCGCCGTGCCCGCCGCGCCTGAAATTTGTGACAGTTTAAGAAAAGGCGGGCCGGATCGGCCCGCCTTTTCAGTTCAGATGCTGCCCGGCCCAGCGGGTGATGGCTGCGACCACCGCCTCTGTCATCCCCGGAGAGCGGATGCGACCGGCGATCACATGAGCGCCTGCATCCATGCCCGGTACCTTGGGAAACTCCACCCGCTCAACCGGGCCTTTCCAGGGGCCGATCACCTTATCGGTCGCGGCATTGCTGACCACTTTGTCCTGCGGAGAGCGCAAAAGCAGCAGCGGCAGGTCGATCGCCTGCGTCTCAGCCGCCCGCGCCGCGCGCAGGAGTCTGGCCATGGGCAGGGCCGAGCGGGTGGGATAGCTCGTGTTCCAGAACTTTTCATGTTCCGGGCTGCGGACCTCGGCGCGGATCGTGTCGCCGATCAGCAGCGGCATGATCACCCCCGCTCCCGGCAGATCGCTGGCAAAGGCGCGCAGCGGATCGGCCAGGCGGAAATTCGGCGCGATCATCACCACCCCGGCAATGCGGTCGGCAAAGGGCAGGGCCTCGCGCAGCCCAGGCGTGCCAAGGCCCGCCGTCAGCACCGAGGCGCCCTGAGAGGTCGCGATGACGAGAACCCGCTCTCCGATGGCGGCCCCCACGCTCAGCGCCTCTGCCAGATCGGCCATCCAGTCTTCGGCGGAAGGCTCGGCCATGGCTGCGGCGCCGCGACCATGGCCGGCAAAGCGTGTGAAAAAGAGATTGGCCCCGAGAGCCTTCGCCACCTCGTCCGGGACCGGTCGCGTCTCTTCCGAGCTGGCGGTGAAGCCATGCAGATAGATCACGGAAAGCGGCGTCTTTTCGCTCGGGGCCCCGTGCCAGAGGATGCGCTTTTGCGTGCCCGGAATGATATCGGGGAAGGCCGCCTCACGGGTCGCAAGATAAGCGGCCGGATCGCGCAGGATTGCGGCCTCATCTACGGCAGGCAGGCTCAGGCTGCGATCCCGCGGCCAGAGCGCCAGAGCCACCATCAGAAGGACAAAAAGGGCGAGCGAGGCAAAGAGCATCCGCAACAGCCGCCGCATCTTAACCCGCGCGCCTGCTCACATCGTCAATCGCCGCCGTGATCAGATCAAGGCATTCCGGGTCTGAGAAGCGGTGATCTGCGCCCTTCACCAGGGTCAGGCGGATGTCGTCCCCCTCCAGGTGATCCAGAAGCCGCAGGGTGGTCTCTGCCGAGACGGCGGTATCGGCGGTGCCCAGAAGGAAACGCGCGGGCACCGAAAGCGGGAGCGGGCTGCGCAGGATCAGATGGTCGCGCCCGTCCGCGATCAGCCGCGGCGTGATCTGATAGGGCGCCTCATAATCCGAAGGGACATCCACAGGACGGCCCGCCTCAATCTCGGCGCGCTGGGCGGGGGTGAAGCCGGCCCAGAAGCCGTCTTCCGTGAAATCCGGCGCGGCGGCGATGCCGACAAAGCCTGCCAGGCGCTCAGGCTGCTCGCGCGCAAGCAGCAGCGAAATCCAGCCCCCCATAGAGGAACCCACCAGGATCTGCGGGCCTTCGGTCAGCGCGGCAAGCACCGCGCGGGCATCGCTGAGCCAGTCGCCGATCGCCCCGTCAAGGAAATCGCCGCCGCTTTCGCCATGGCCGGAATAGTCAAAGCGCACAAAGGCTCGGCCCTGCGACTTCGCCCATGCTTCCAGATATTGCGCCTTTGACCCCTGCATGTCGGAGCGGAACCCGCCGCAGAACACAATGCCGGGACCCGCGCCGGTGGTGCGGTGATACGCGATGCGGCGGCCCTCTGGGGTGGTCAGGAATTCAGGCATGACAGGCTCCTTCATAGGCTGGTGTAACCCTAGCAGTCCGCATCCGCTGCGACCATGGGGGCTTTTATTCTGAGCGCGGACGGACCTGCGGGCTGCGGCAAAGTGTCAGTCGGCGGGGATTTGCGGTATATCACGGTATACAGTTCTTGCACCGCCCCTCGTCCGGGCGTAGCGGGCAGGCCGTCAGCTTCGGTCCCCGTTCTTCCGGCATCCCGCGGAAGAGGGCCTGCGGGCTGCAGGAATATAAGTATGAAACGTGTAAACTTTGTATCGGCTGCCCTGGCAGCCACGGTCCTTACTGCTGCGCCGGCTCTGGCTGCAGATGTGCAGCCGGGCGATTACGCCTGGGTCGGGGACGGGCGCACCCTCGCCATTGCCTATGTGCAGAACCAGCGTGCCGACAGCTTCCGCGCTACTGATGGCAGCGCGGTTCCCGCCTCGAAACTGAACGCCAATGTGCTGATCCTGCGTGCGGTGCATTACCGCGAGCTTGCGGGGCAGAAGTTCGCCTTCCACGCCATCGCGCCCATGGGCAAATTCAGTACCGCCCGGATCGGCGGCGCGGATCAGCCGGTCAAAAACGGCTTCGGCGATCTGACGCTGGGCGTGACCTGGTTCCCGATGGTCTCGGCAGAGCCGACCGGCACCACCTTCGGCCTCTCGGGTTTTGTGACCGCACCGACCGGCACTTATGAGCCGGGCCACGTCTCCGTCGCGACCGGCGGATGGAGCTTCACCCCCCAGCTGGGCATGGTCCAGGGGCTTGGCCACGGCTTCTTCCTCGATGCGGCGGCTGAGGCCAATATCTACCGCGATTTCACCAAAGACGGTACCGCCATCAGCCAGGACACCACCTATCAGGCCCAGGCCTATCTGCGGTATCAGTGGGATGAGACCACCGCCTTCTCGCTGGGCTATACCGAAAAATCCGGCGGCGATCTTTTCGTGAACGGCGCGTCGGCAGGCCAGAAGACTGAGTTCAAACAGGTCCGCCTGCTGGCGTCGAAATTCGTCAATCCGACCACCCAGGTGCAGTTGATGCTGGGCAAAGACACCGAAGTGAAGGGCGGCTTTAAAAACGAGCCGCTCGCGCAGATCCGCTTCACCAAAGTGTTCTGATCCACAGAGGGGGCGGTGACGCCCCCTCCCTTTTGCGCGCATGGCGCGCGGGGTTACATCGACAGGCGGCGGTTGAAACTCATGATGGTCATTTCGACCTCACCGGCTTTCCGGCGGATCTTCTCCTCCATCTCCAGGATCTGACAGCGGCCGAATTCGGTCGTCTCTGCCTCAAACCGCTCGACCTCGCGGCGGCATTGATCGGCTTCAAAGCTGTTGGCAAAAGCGGTCCAGCCCTGCGCACAGGCGGGGGCAGGCGGCTCATAGCAGAAAGCCTGCGCGAGCGAGGGGCTCAGCAGAACCAAAGTCACAAGAGAAATCCGGATCATTATCTCAACCGATGGAGGTTCAATCACTCCAGGGTTGCACGGACGCCGGCGCCGATCAATCTGGTATCGATCCTGCCGGGGGTCTTTCCGCTTGACGCTCTGGTCCCACAGGTTCAGATGTGCGCCGTTATAACCCGCAACCGGGCGTTCCGTGGGCGCCAGACCGACGAGGAGTGGCCAGATGAGCCAGATTTCTCTTACTTTCCCTGATGGCAATGTGCGTGAGTTTCCGGCAGGCGTGACCGCCGGCGAAGTCGCCGCGTCGATTTCGACCTCGCTTGGCAAAAAGGCCATCTCGGCGATGGTCAATGGCGCGCATTACGATCTGCAGTGGCCGATTGAGACGGATGCCCGCATCTCGATCAACACCCTGCAGGACGAAGGCGCAGCGCTGGAGCTGATCCGCCACGACCTCGCCCACATCATGGCCCGCGCGGTCCAGGAGATCTGGCCCGATGTCAAAGTAACCATCGGCCCGGTCCGCGACCACGGCTGGTTCTATGACTTCGACCGCGCCGAGCCCTTCACGCCGGAAGATCTGGGCACCATCGAAGCGCAGATGAAAAAAATCATCAACGCCCGCGATCCGGTCCGCACCGAGATCTGGGAGCGTGCACGCGCGCTGGCCTATTACGAAGAGCGCGGCGAGCCCTATAAGGTTGAGCTGGTCAACAAGATCCCCGGCGACGAGCCGCTGCGGATGTATTGGCACGGCGACTGGCAGGACCTCTGCCGTGGTCCGCACCTGCAGCACACCGGTCAGGTTCCGGCCGATGCCTTCAAACTGACCCATGTGGCCGGCGCCTATTGGCTGGGTGATTCGAGCCGCCCGATGCTGCAGCGCATCTACGGCCTGGCCTTCCGCAACCGGGACGATCTGAAAGCCCATCTCACCATGCTGGAGGAGGCCGCGAAACGCGACCACCGCAAGCTTGGCCGTGAGATGGACCTCTTCCACATGCAGGAAGAAGCCCCGGGTCAGGTCTTCTGGCACCCGAATGGCTGGACGATCTACACCGAGCTTCAGGACTACATGCGCCGCCAGCAGCGCCGTGACGGCTATGTGGAGGTGAATACCCCTCAGGTCGTGAACCGCGTGCTCTGGGAGAAATCGGGTCACTGGCAGAACTACCAGGAAAACATGTTCATCGTCGAAGTTGACGAAGAACATGCCAGCCAGAAAACCGTCAATGCGCTCAAGCCGATGAACTGCCCCTGCCACGTGCAGGTCTATAACGTCGGTCTGAAATCCTACCGCGATCTGCCGCTGCGGATGGCCGAATTCGGGGCCTGCAACCGTTATGAGCCCTCGGGCGCTCTGCATGGCATCATGCGGGTGCGCGGCTTTACCCAGGATGATGCGCATATCTTCTGCACCCCGGCGCAGATTGAGGCGGAATCGAAGAAATTCATCACCTTCCTGTCGAAAGTCTATGCAGACCTCGGCTTTGAAAAGTGGCGGATCAAACTCTCGACCCGTCCGGAAAAGCGCATCGGTTCGGAAGAGTCCTGGGATCACGCAGAAGCCGCTCTGGCTCAGGCGGTTCTGGCCGCCGGTCACAGCTATGAGCTGCAGGAGGGCGAGGGCGCTTTCTACGGCCCGAAGCTTGAATTCGTGCTGACCGATGCGATCGGCCGTGACTGGCAGTGCGGCACGCTGCAGGTTGACCCGAACCTGCCCGAGCGTCTCGATGCGGTTTATATCGGCGAAGACGGTGCCAAGCACCGCCCCGTCATGCTGCACCGCGCCTGCCTTGGCTCGTTTGAGCGCTTCATTGGCATTCTGATCGAAAACCACGCCGGCAAGCTGCCATTCTGGCTGGCCCCGCGTCAGGTTGTGGTCGCCTCGATCGTCTCGGACGCCGATCCCTTTGTGGAAGAAGTCGTCACCGCGCTGACCCTTGCCGGGGTTCGTGCTGAGGCCGATATGCGCAATGAGAAGATCAACTATAAGGTCCGCGAGCATTCGGTGGCCAAGGTTCCGGTGATCCTGGCCATCGGCATGAAAGAGGTCGAGACCCGCACCGTTTCGGTGCGCCGTCTGGGCGAAAACCGCACCGAAACCGTCTCACTTGACGAAATTCTGGGCGAACTTTCTTTGGCGGCAAAAGCACCCGATCTGCGCTGAAATCGGGTTAAACGTCTAAAAGCGCGGGGTTTTTTGCCGTTTTTGCGGTAAAAAATCCCGCGCTTGATTTTTTTGTCTCTTCGTTCACACTTCCGTTAGTGGCGTCAGTCCCTGCCGCGCAGTCCCCTGTTCACCGGGGTGCGGAATTTCAGGGATCTGCCCCACGTCCCCGCGGTATGTCACCCCGGGGGAACGCGACTTTGGGAGAGACGGAATGCCGACCGGCACCGTAAAATGGTTTAATTCGACTAAAGGCTACGGCTTTATTGCCCCCGATGATGGCGGCAAAGATGTATTTGTCCACATTTCTGCGGTTGAGCGTGCCGGTCTGAAAGGCCTGAATGACAACCAGAAGATCAGCTTTGAGCTGCTGACCGGCCGTGACGGCCGCTCGTCTGCCGGCGATCTGACCCTCCTGTAACAGTGGCCCTCTGACTGCACCGGCCTGCCGGTGCGGTCACAGGCTGTGCAAGGCCTCAGCGGGGCGGAGCCAGATTGGCTTTGTTCAGGCTGCAGTCGCGGCTGACGTCACGACCGCAGCTCCGGGGGCTGAGGTCTTTGGTCAGGCAGATACGCACTTCCTGGATGTCGTTGCGGCGGCATGTCACGGTGACCATCTCGGGGCGCAGTCCGGGGTTGGCTTCAAGGAAAGCCTCTTCGACCACGCGGGCAGGCAGCTGAACCGCGCGGTCGAGCTTTTCAAAGACCTCCGGCATCTTCACGGAACCGAAGGCCTGACGGCTGAGGTCGTAGTATGCCCGCGCGCTCAGACCCGAGCAGCGGCCATGTTTTTTCCACTGATGCCAGGCCAGACCCGCCGATCCCATGATGTCATCCATCGAGGCCGTCATCGCCCGCGAAGGGTCGCGTTCGCGGGTGCGGCAGTAATCCGGCCAGCCGCTTTCATATTGTGGCCAGAGCCCGTGCAGCGACCAGCCGTGGCCGCCCCCGCGCGCGCAGCGCGCCTCACCGCGGCTGTCGCCTTCGAGCGCGCACCAGTTCGGCGTCCAGCTCAGCGCCAACACGTAGTAGTCAAACTCCCCCGCCACATCGGCCTTCGCAGCGGATGCAGACAGCAGCAGGGCGGCAAGCAGGGCTGGAAGACGCATTTTCTCTTTCCTATATCAGGTTGCGCGGGTATACGGGTCGTCAATTCCCCGAAAACGAGGACTCGGCGGACCCCAGGGTGCGCAGCCGTTTTCCCGGCCCGGGAGAGATTTGTAAAGGAGTGATCCGATGACAAAGCCGCTGATGGCCCGGGCGACCGCCGTCTGGCTGGTGGAAAACACCACGCTGACTTTTAAGCAGATTGCAGACTTCTGCGGTATGCATGAACTCGAAGTGCAGGGCATCGCAGACGGTGACGTCGCCGGTGGCGTGAAGGGGTTTGACCCCGTCGCCAACAACCAGCTTGAGCAGTCGGAAATCACCAAGGGTGAAGCCAATCCGCTGCACAAGCTGAAGCTGAAGTTCAACGCTGCCGCCGTGGGCGAGGAAAAGCGCCGTGGTCCGCGCTACACCCCGCTTTCGAAGCGTCAGGACCGTCCGGCCTCGATCCTGTGGTTGGTGAAGTTCCACCCGGAGCTTTCGGATGGTCAGATCTCGAAGCTCGTCGGCACCACCAAGCCGACCATTCAGCAGATCCGTGAGCGCACGCACTGGAACATCGCGAATATCACCCCGGTTGACCCGGTGGCCCTTGGTCTCTGCCGTCAGTCGGAACTCGACGCTCAGGTGCAGATCGCGGTGAAGAAGAAAGCGCTTGAGGGCGGTGTGATGTCGGATGATGAGCGTCGCAAGCTCGTCTCGACCGAGACCTCGCTCGGCATGGCGCCGGAAGCGCGGATCTCGGATGAAGACAATCTTCAGGCGCTCTTTGGCGGTGCTTCGGAAGAGAAAGAAGGCAAATCGGCAGCGGATTACTCCGATGCGGACAGCTTCTTTAACCTGCCGAATGACGCAGCCGATGACGAAGAAGAGGATGATCTGCGCTGAGGCGCGGATCCCCGTCCCGGACTTGAAAAAACCCGCGCTCCGGCGCGGGTTTTTGTTTTGCTTGAAGGGGCTTCAGAAACTGCGACGCGCGCGCAGCGCGGCACTGATCGTGCCTTCATCGAGATAGTCCAGCTCTCCGCCCACCGGCACACCCTGGGCGAGAGTGGAGGTTTTCACCCCGGTTCCGGTCAGGGCATCGGCGATATAATGGGCGGTGCTTTGACCATCGACCGTGGTCGAGAGGGCAAGGATGACCTCATCGCTGCCTTTGGTGCTGACGCGTCTGACCAGATCGGGCACGCGCAGCTCTTCCGGGCCGATGCCGTCAAGCGGCGAGAGCCTGCCGCCGAGCACATGATAGCGGCCCCGGAAGATTCCGGCCGCTTCCATGGCCCAGAGATCGGCGACATCTTCGACCACGCAGATCTCCCGGTCGCTGCGCGCGGGATCCTGGCAGATCGCGCAGAAATCGCCAGAGGTCAGATTTCCGCAGATGCCGCAGTTGCGGGTGTCGCGGGCCGCGCGCGCCATGGCATCGGCGAGAGGTGCCATGAGCAGGCTGCGCTTGCGCAGCAGGTGCAGAACTGCGCGGCGGGCCGAGCGGGGGCCAAGCCCCGGCAGCCGCGCCATCAGCCCGATCAGCGCCTCAATATCGCTTTGCGGCCCGGACATTGGCTCAGAACGGCAGTTTCATGCCCGGGGGCAGGCCAAGCGATTCCGCCATTTTTTCGGTCTCGCGCTGCTGTGCATCCTGGGCGCGGGTCTGCGCATCGCGGATGGCGGCAAGGATCAGGTCTTCGACGACTTCCTTTTCCGAGGCGACGAGGATCGAAGGATCGATGTCGAGTGCTTTGACTTCGCCCTTTGCCGTGGCCGTCACTTTGACCAGGCCTGCGCCAGCCTCACCGGTCACGGTGCGGTTCGCCAGTTCTTCCTGCATCTCGGCCAGTTTGCCCTGCATCTCCTGCGCGGCTTTCATCATCTTGGCCATATCGCCAAGGCCGCCGAGACCACCCAGACCTTTGAACATGTGGATCACCCTTCATCAGTTATTGTGCAGCAGATACGGTGCGTAAGGCCCGCTCACAAGGGCAGGGGCCTCAGTCTTCGTCAAAGGGGTCCCATTCATCCTCAACCTCGGCCAGAGCCTCGGTGGCAGCATCTTCCAGAAGTTCAGAGGCCGGGCGGATTTTGCGGATTTCCGCGCCGGGAAAGGCGCTGAGGACGGCCTGAACCAGCGGGTAAGAGGCGGCCTCGGCTTTCGCCGCCATGAGTTCCGCGTTTTCCTCTTCGTCAAGCGTGGCCCCGCCGCCCGATCCGGTGACCGAAATCCCCCAGCGTTGCCCGGTCCAGCGCTGCAGCGAGGCGGCGAGACGGGCGGCGAGATCGGGGCGGGCATCGGGTGTGGGCTGAAACTCAATGCGGCCCGGGGCAAAGCGCACCGGGCGCAGGCAGGCTTTGACCTCCAGGTACAGCTTCATGTCGCGGCGCTCGTGGATCAGCTCGGCCAGCTGCGCGACCGAAGTGATGACGGGCGCCGGGGCTTTCGCCAGGGCGGTGGCCGCCCCTGAGGCATGAACGGTACCAAAGCCACCGGCGTTTCCTGCGGGCATCATCGGGGCGGCCTGCATACGTGCGCCGCCCCCCTGGGGGGCAGCCCCGCCCATCGCTCCGGCCAGACCACCGGGCTGCGCTTTGAGCGCCTCAAGCTGGCGGATCAGACTGCCGGGGTCAGGCAGTTCCGAGACATGGGTGAGGCGGATTACCGCCATCTCGGCAGCCATCATGGCATTGGGCGCAAGCGCCACTTCTTCCAGCGCCTTCAGCAGCATCTGCCACATCCGGCTCATCGAGCGTTTGGAGAGCCGTCCGGCCAGATCAAGGCCGCGCGTGCGCTCTTCCGGGGGGACGGTCGGATCTTCCGAGGCATCGGGGGTGACCTGCAGAACCGAGATCCAATGGGTGATCTCGGCGAGATCGCGCAGCACGGCCATGGGGTCGGCCCCGTCTGCATATTGCGCACCGAGTTCCGACAGGGCGGCTGCGGCATCGCCCTTCATGATCATCTCAAAAAGATCAAGCACGCGGCCCCGGTCTGCAAGGCCCAGCATGGCGCGGACCTGATCGGCCCCGGTCTCCCCGGCCCCATGGCTGATCGCCTGATCGAGAAGCGAAGTGGCATCCCGGGCAGAGCCCTCTGCCGCGCGGGTGATCAGCGCAAGGGCTGCATCTGAGATTGAGGCCCCCTCAGCCGTGGCGATTTTGCGCAGCAGGCCGATCATCACCTCGGGCTCAATGCGGCGCAGATCGAAGCGCTGGCAGCGCGAGAGCACGGTCACGGGAACCTTGCGGATCTCGGTGGTGGCGAAGATGAATTTGACGTGGGGCGGCGGCTCTTCGAGGGTCTTCAGCAGCGCGTTGAAGGCGCTGGTCGAGAGCATATGCACTTCGTCGATGATATAGACTTTGTAGCGTGCCGAGGCCGCGCGGTAATGCACCGAGTCGATGATCTCGCGGATATCGCCCACGCCGGTGCGGGAAGCGGCGTCCATTTCCAGCACATCCACGTGGCGGCCTTCGATGATGGCCTTGCAGTGCTCACATTCGCCGCAGGGCGAGGTGGTGGGGCCGCCCTGACCGTCCGGGCCGATGCAGTTCAGGCCCTTGGCGATGATCCGCGCCGTGGTGGTTTTGCCGGTGCCCCGGATCCCCGTCATGATGAAGGCCTGGGCGATGCGCCCGGCTTCAAAGGCATTTTTCAGGGTGCGGACCATGGCATCCTGGCCGACCAGATCCGCGAAGGTCTCGGGGCGATATTTGCGGGCCAGCACCTGGTAGCGGGGGGTCTCGGTCATCCGGGGTCCTTCGGGATTCGGGGTGAAGGGCAGTCTAGAGGGCGGGAGGTTCAGGGTCCAGAGCGCCGCCCTGAGCGGCGGCGTCGCAGCGGGGGCTGCCGGCCCCCGCACCCCCCGGGAGTATTTTAAAAAAGCCAAAGCCGGGGACGGTTGGAACCCCCGTTGCGGCTCGGGGTTTTCCGGGCGATGATCGGTCGGATTTCCGGGGGAACGAGATGCGTTTTGGCGGGCAGCGGCAGAGCCGCAATGTGGAAGACCGGCGCGGTCGGGGTGGCATGCGCGGTGGCGCGGTGGGCGGTGTTTCGGGCGTGGCTTTGCTGGCGGTTCTGGCGATCGGCTATTTCACCGGGATCGATGTGACGCCGCTTCTGAACGGGATGCAGGGGGGCGGTGGCGGACAGGTGACGGAGAGCCGTCCCTTGAGTGAGCAGGAGCAGCAGGTCGGCCAATGGGTCAGCCAGGTGCTTGGCACCACTGAGGATGTCTGGACCGCACGGTTTCAGCAGGAACTGGGGCAGCGCTACAGCCCGCCGACGCTGGTGCTCTTTTCCGATGTGACGCAGTCGCCCTGTGGCGGGGCATCGGGGGCGACGGGGCCGTTTTATTGCCCGGCCGATAAGAAGGCCTATCTGGACACCGCGTTTTTCGTGACGCTGTCGCGGGAGCTGGGGGCGCCGGGGGAACTGGCCGCGGCCTATGTGATCGCCCATGAAGTGGCGCATCATGTGCAAAATGAGCTGGGCATTCTGGGTCAGGTCAATCAGGCCCGGGCGCGGTCCTCGGAGGTGCAGTCCAATAAGTTGTCGGTGCGCACGGAGCTCCAGGCGGATTGTCTGTCCGGGGTCTGGGCGAAATCTGTGAATTCACTGCTGAAGCCCGGCGATATTGAGCAGGCGATCAATGCGGCGCGGCAGATCGGGGATGATACCCTGCAGGCACGGGCCGGGCGGGTGCCGCAGCCCCATACCTTCAGCCATGGCAGTTCCGCGCAGCGGGCTTCCTGGTTTACCCGCGGCTATGAGGCGGGGAAGATGGAGGTCTGCGACACCTTTAATACCGACCGTCTGTGATCTGGCCTGCGGCACTGCTGGAGGTGGCGGGGGGGCGGTTGTCGCTGTCTCCGCTGCCGGTGGGTGAGGGGGCGGAGGCCCTGGCCGCGGCAGGGGCGGGGTGGCTTTTGAGCCTGACGGAGCCGGAGGAGGAGCGGCGCAGGGGGCTGGCGGATCTGGACGCGCGGGTGGCGCGGGCGGGGCTGCGCCATCTGCGGCTGCCGATCCGGGATTATGATGTGCCTGAGGGGCCGGTGCCTGTGCTGGCAGAGGCTTTCGAGCATCTGCGCGGTGGCGGGCATCTGGCTTTGCACTGCATGGGGGGCTGCGGGAGATCGGGAATGATCGCGCTGCGCCTGATGCGGATGGCGGGCGAAGAGAGCGCTGCTGCGCTGGCGCGGCTGCGGGAGGTGCGGCCCTGTGCGATTGAAACTGCGGCGCAGCTGGACTGGGCGCTCGCGGATTGACACGCCCCGGCGCGGGGCAATACTGCCGCGCGAAGAGGGGACTGACATGACTTTGACAGCTGATGAGACCATCGCACTGGCGCAGCCGCCTTTCGCGAAGCTGCTCGATATCCGCACCATTGAGGCCAATGGCGAGGATGAGGTGGTGGCAGAGCTTTTCGTGCGGGAGGATCTGACCAACCGCAACGGCATGCTGCACGGCGGGGCCATTATGACACTGGCGGATAATGTCGCGGGCACCGCCACCTATCGGCAGATGGCGCCGGGGCAATATACCGTGACGATGGAGAGCAAAACCAACTTCTTCCGCCCCATCCCCCTTGGCACCAGGGTGCGCGCGGTGGCGCGGGGTCTGCATATCGGGCGGCGCACCATGGTCTGGGAGGTCTCGCTTTATCTGGAAGACGGGCGGCTGGCAGCCAAAGTCACCCAGACGCAGATGGTGATGAACCCGTAAACGCAAAGAGAAAGGCCGGGGATCTCCCCGGCCTTATCCTTTTATGCATCGATATTGGCGAACTCATGGTCGAGGCGTTTTTTCGGCTTTTTCGCCTTGCCCTCACCGCCTTCGCTGTCATCCCCGCGATCCACGCCGAGGTAGAGCACGATGTTCTTCGCCACATAAAGCGTCGACCAGGTGCCCAGAACCACGCCGAGGATCATCGCAAAGACGAAGCCGCGGATCACGTCACCGCCGAACCACAGCAGCGCAAAGAGCGCGAGCAGGGTCGAGGCGGAGGTCATCACGGTCCGGCCGAGCGTCTCGTTGGTCGAGAGGTTCATCAGATCGCGCAGCGCCATCGACTTATGTTTGGCCATATTCTCGCGCAAACGGTCGAAGATCACCACGGTGTCGTTCACCGAATAGCCAAGGATCGTCAGCAGCGCCGCCACGATGGTCAGGTCAAAGCGGATCTGGAAGAGCGAGAAGATCCCCAGCGTGATGACCACGTCATGCAGACAGGCCGCCACAAGGCCGATGGCGAACTGCCACTCAAAGCGCATCCAGATATAGATCAGGATCCCGACGGAGCCTGCGGCCACCGCGCCGATGGCCAGCCAGATCAGCTCAGACGAGACTTTCGGACCCACCGATTCCACCGAGGCAATCATCACCTGGGGATCTGCGGTTTTGATCGCAGCCTCAACGGCGGTGATCACTTCCGGGGTGACTGCTTCCGCGCCGTCCTGGGCCTGAATGCGGATCATGGCCACATGCTGATCTGCCCGGAAGGCCGGATCAAAGACCTGCGAGATGTTCACATCGCCAAGGTTCAGCTGATGAAGCGCATCGCGGTAGGCGCTGATATTGACCTCCTGGGTCGATTCCGTGCGGATCGTGGTGCCGCCTTTGAAGTCGATGCCGAAGTTCAGACCCATGGTGATGGTGATGATGATGGCCGCCACCATGACGCCGATGGTGCCGCCGAAGGTCACGCCCTGCCAGCGGAAGAAGTTGATCTTCGTGTCATCGGGGACGAGGCGGATCAGGCCGCCGGCGGTGACGCGCTTCGGCTTGATGTGAGTATACCAGATATACATCAGCAGTTTGGTGACATAGACGGCGGTGAACATCGTGGTGATGATGCCCAGACCGAAGGTCACCGCAAAGCCGCGCACCGGGCCGGAGCCGATGGCGAACATGATCACAGCCGTAATGATGGCGGTGATATTGGCGTCCATAATGGCCGAGAGCGCTTTGTCAAAGCCCAGTTCAATCGAGCGGCCTGCGGCCTTTCCGGCCCTTAGTTCCTCGCGGATACGCTCAAAGATCAGAACGTTACTGTCCACGGCCATGCCGAGCGTCAGCACGATGCCCGCGATCCCCGGCAGGGTCAGCGTGGCACCCAGAAGCGAGAGCATCGAGATCAGCAGCACGCCGTTGATGATCAGCGCGATATTGGCGATGACGCCCATGGAGCCATAAATCACCACCATGAAGATTGCGACGGCAATGGTGCCGACGATCGCAGCACGCTTGCCGGCGTCGATCGAATCCTGGCCCAGTTCCGGGCCGATGGTGCGTTCTTCAAGGAAGGTCATCCCGGCGGGCAGGGCGCCTGCGCGCAGCAGAACCGCAAGCTCGGTGCTTTCTTCCAGGGTGAAATTGCCCGAGATGATGCCTGAGCCGCCGGGGATGTGGCTTTGAATGACCGGGGCTGAGATCACCTGCTCATCAAGCACGATGGCGAAGGGGCGGCCGATATTGGCGGCCGTATAATCCCCAAAGGTCCGCGCCCCCGAGGGGTTGAAGCGGAAGTTCACCGCCGGGCGGCCGTTCTGGTCATAGGACGGCTGCGCATCGACCAGCTCTTCGCCGGTGACGACCGGCGCGGTCTCGATGATATAGTAAACGCCCTGCTCATTCATCGAGGGCAGGACTTTGGAGCCGGGGGGCGCCACCTCATCCGGGCCGCGAGCCGAGCCCTGAACCGGGTTGAAGGTCAGCTTCGCGGTGGTGCCGATCAGGCTTTTCAGCTCTGCTGCCGAGCCGATGCCCGGCACCTGGATCAGGATACGGTCGGCGCCCTGACGCTGGATCGTCGGCTCCCGGGTGCCGACTTCGTCGACACGGCGGCGGATGATCTCAAGCGATTGTGCGATGGTGCGCTCATCCATGGCGGCGCGTTCGGCTTCTGAGAGCGAGATCACCAGGACCCGGCCTTCGGCGCGGACCTCGATGTCGTTCTGGCCCACGCCGGTCAGGCTGACCACCGGGGTCGAGAGCTGACGGATCGAGGCAACGGCGGCCTGAAGGCCCTCCTGGTTCTGCACCTCGATGCGCAGCTCATGGGGGGCAGAGGGCTGACGGCGCACGCCGCCGACCTGATCGCGCATATCGCGCAGACGGTCGCGGACCTGCGGCCAGAAGCTGTCCATACGGGCCTGGTAGACATCGGTGACCTGAACTTCGGCCAGCAGATGTGCACCGCCGCGCAGATCGAGCCCGAGGTTTACGAGACCAGAGGGCAGCCACTGCGGCCAGTCCTCAAGGGCTGCGACCTGCTCAGGCGTCAGGCTTTCGCCTTTTTCCACCGCAAGATGGGCATCGTTATGGGTCTCAACCCGGGTGTAAAAAGCGTTCGGCATCGCAAAAAGCAGGCCGACAAGGCAAAGCCCCCAGATAATGAGGCGCTTCCAGAGAGCGGTCTTGTGCATTGAGCACTCCGGTTAATCGAAGCCCGGCAAAGCGGGCTCTGGTTCGGCGGAAAGAGCGGGGCCCCTGAGGGGAGAGCAAAGGGGCGAAATGGGTCAGGGGCTGTGCGACGCCGGGGGCGCGCGTGCGCCGGGGCGCAGCATCCGGTCGCTGGCGCAGGGCTGTGGGCCGGCGGGCGCGCGGATCAGACCGGGCAGATCGCAGGCACGCGCCTGGGGGTGCGGCAGCAGCGCCGCAAAGGGCAGATCGCCGGAGGCACCGTCATCGCCCGTGCGGGCGGCGGGGGCAATCTGATGGAATTTCACCGCCTCAGGCGGCAGGGCCGTGCGCAGCACCGCCGTGACCCGCTCAGCCCCTCCGGCGCTGCGCGAGAGGCGCAGGCCCGGGCTGAACTGCCAGACCAGCATCAGCAGAAGCACCAAAAGCCCGGACAGAACTGTCCGGGCGCTGGCCGTCCACAGCAGGGGGGTCGGGCGCGTCATGTGACCGAAGTCGCATATCCGGCCCTTTTTGGCAAATGCCGTTTCAGTCAGCTTTGCGCTCCGGCGGGGCGGCAGGGGCCGGGTCAGAGGCGGGCGGGGCGGCCTCATGGAGGTGAAGATGCTCCGGCAGTTCGGGAGAGCCTGCCACACGGTCACGATAAAGCGCCGCCCGGCCCACCATCATCAGGGTGACCGGCGTGGTGATCAGCAGGAAGATCCCGATAACGAGTTCATGGATGACAAGGCGGCTGCCGCCCCAGCTGAAGAGCAGGATCGAGGCCAGCAGGATCGCTGCCGCGCCCCAGCTTGAGACCAGGGTCGGTGCATGCAGGCGGTCATAAAAGCTTTTCAGCTGCCAGAGCCCGAGGCTGCCCAGAAGCGCAAGTGTGGAGCCCACGACCATAAAGAAGGCGGCGGGCAGGGCGATCCACCAGGGAAAGGTCTCAAGATAGGTCGTGCTCATTCGATCACCTCGCCCCGGAGGAGGAATTTCGCCGCCGTCACCGTGGCAACAAAGCCCACCACGCCGATGACCATCGAGGCCTCATAGAAGAAGGGCGTTCCAAGCCTTGCACCGGTGACCACCAGCATCAGCATGGCGCAGAAATAAAGCGTATCGAGACCGATGACGCGGTCCTGCGCCCTTGGGCCCTTCCAGAGCCGCAGAAAGGAAAAACAGGCCGCCAGCGCCAGGGCAATCTGTGCCCAGGTCAGCGCCAGCCAGAGGATCAGACCGGTTGTCATCCGAAGGCCTCCATCAGCAGGGTCTCGTAACGGGTGTGGATCAGCTCGCGCCAGTCGTCCTCATCGATCAGATCGAAGACGTGCAGGACCAGAACACCGCTGTCCATGTCATGGGCAAGCCAGGCGGTGCCGGGGGTGGCGGTGACGATCATCGCCAGCAGCGACAGGGCATGGGGGTCTTTCAGCTCAAGCGGGATCTCAAGAAAGCCCGAGCGGCGGCTGCCGTGGCGGCCGCGCGTCAGGATCAGCCAGGCCACGGCGATGTTGGAGCGCAGGATATCCACCGCCACAATGCCCATCAGCTTCACCAGCGGCCAGACACGGCGCAGGCGCGGCTGCTCGGGCTCAAGCAGGCGGAAGAACCAGCCGATGATCAGTCCGAGCGCGGTGCCAAGCACGAGATGGCCCAGCGAAAAACTGGTCAGCAGAAGCCACATCAGAACGAGCGTCAGCGACAGGAGCGGATGCGGGATCAGACGGGTCATGGCCGGTCTCCTCCGTCAACGACACGCGGGGCCTCAATCACACCCTGAACGTAGATTTCCGGGGCATGAAGCGCGCGGGAGGTGGCCTCCATATAGCGGAAGATGTCCTGCCCCTGAATGGTCAGCAGGATCAGCAGACCGGCCAGCACGCCAATCGGCGCGATCTCAGAAGCCATCACCCTCGGCGGCGTGCCATCAGCGGCCCAGAAGGTCTGAATGCCGATCCGCACCAGCGCCAGCAGCGAGGCAAGGCCCGAGACAATTACCAGCGCCACAAAGATCCAGACCAGCGCCGGAGGCAGGGCAGGGGCCGACATCGCCCCGCCGAGAATACCAAGCTTGCCGATAAACCCCGCAAGGGGCGGCATGCCCGCCAGCATCATCAGACAGACCCCGAAGAGCAGGCCCAGAATGGTCATCACACCGGGAATGGCGAGCCCCTCCTCATCCTGCTCGGTGCTGTCTTCGTCTGAGAGATCAAGACCATAGGCATCCGCCGTCAGCGCGAGCATGGCGGCAATGCCCCCCTCTTCGCGGCTCAGCGGTTCGATGAGCAGAAAAAGCGCGCCGGTGGCCAGGGTTGAGCCCACCATATAATAAAGCGCCCCCGCCAGCATGCCGATGCCACCGCCCATCAGCGCAAGGCCGTTGACGGTCAGAAGCGTGCCCGAGGAAATCATCACCAGATGCCCGGTCACCCGGCCCAGCCCCTGTGAGGCCAGCACGCCGAAGCTGCCATAGGCAATGGTCGCAAGACCCAGCGCCACCAGCACTTCCGCCGCAAAGCCTGCTGAGCTGCCCGCGCCCGCGCCAAAGGCCAGCATGGTGATGCGCAGGATGATATAGATCCCGACCTTGGTCATGATCGCAAACATCGCCGCCACCGGGGCCGAGCCTGCCATATAGGCGGTCGGCAGCCAGAAGGAGAGCGGGTAAATCCCCGCCTTCACCAGGAAGGCGATGCCGAGCATGGCGGTGCCCACATGCAGCAGCGGCCGGTCCGCATCGGGAACCGAGGCCACCAGGTTCGACAGCTGCGCCATGGAAAGCGTGCCGGTCACGCCGTAGATCAGCGAAACGCCCACTAGGAAGAGCAGCGACGCCGCAAGGTTCATCGCAATATAATGCAGACCCGCACGCACGCGCAGCTGGCCCGAGCCATGGAGCAGCAGACCATAAGAGGCCGCCAGCAGAACCTCAAAGAACACAAAGAGGTTGAAGAGATCCCCGGTCAGGAACGCGCCGTTCAGACCCATCAGCAGGAACATGAACATCGACTGGAAGTTCTGACCCTGCCGGTGCCAGCCCGCGCCGGAATAGAGAAGCGCCGGGATCGCCAGCAGCGAGGTCAGCACCAGCATCATCGCTGACAGACGGTCGATCACCAGGATGATGCCGTAAGGCACCGCCCAGTCGCCCAGCAGATAAAAAGCAATGTCGTTGCCGCCCGACAGCGCATTCCCCTTGGAGCGGTTCAGAAGCTCTACCGCCACCACAAGGGTCGCAAGCGTCGCCACCAGGCTGATGCCGAGCTTCGCTTTGCGCTGCCGGTCATCATAAAGCAGCATCAATGCGCCCGCGAAGAACGGGATCAGGATCGGCAGGATGATCAGATGATCGCTCAGTCCCATCATCAGTCGCGCTCCTTCCCGTCAACATGGTCGGTGCCGGTAAAGCCGCGCGCGGCCAGCATGACGACAAGGAAAAGCGCCGTGGTGGCAAAGCTGATGACGATGGCCGTCAGCACCAGAGCCTGGGGCAGGGGATCAGCATAGGCAGCAGGGTTCACAAACCAGCCCTTGGGCATGATCGGCGGCGCGCCCATGGTCAGGCGCCCCGTCGAGAAGATGAAAAGGTTGACCGCATAGGACACCAGGCACAGCCCCACGATCACCTGAAAGGTACGCGGGCGCATCATCAGCCAGATGCCGGAAGCGGCAAGGATCCCGATGGCGCAGGACAGCACGAATTCCATCAGACGGTCTCCTTCCTGGCGTTGGTGTCTTTCTCAGCCTCACCGGTCTGCTCACGGCGGCGGGCCGAGCGCAGCGACTGGTGGGCAATGGCGATCAGCATGAGGACGGTCGCCCCCATGACCAGCGCAAAGACGCCGGTGTCAAAGATCATAGCGGAAGCTGCAGGGACTTTGCCGATCAGCGGCACATCGATGTAGCGCGCATGGGCGGTAAGGAAGGGATAGCCAAAGAGCCAGGCCCCGACCCCCGCTGCCCCCGCGATCAGCAGGCCAAAGCCCATCCAGCGGATCGGCAGCACCACCAGCCGGCTTTCAACCCAACGGACGTTATGCGCGATATATTGCAGCAAAAACGCGATCGCCATGGTCACCCCGGCCGAGAAGCCGCCGCCGGGCAGATCGTGGCCCCGGAAGAAGAAATAGGCCGCAACCAGCATCAGGACCGGGAACATCCAGCGCATGATCAGCGCCGGGATCGTCAGATAATCCTTCAGTGCCTCAGCCACAAAAGGCCCCTGCTGCGCAGGCAGAACCGCGCTTTCGGGGGCAGGGCGGAAGCGGCGCAGCAGCGCATAGACCGTCAGACCCACGATGGCGAGAACGGTGATCTCACCGAAGGTATCAAAGGCGCGGAAGTCGACCAGGATGACGTTGACGGTATTGGTGCCGCCGCCCTCATAATAGGCATTGCGCAGGAACCAGTCGCCGATATTGGGGATCAGCGGACGGGTCATCAGCGCGTAAGAGATCAGCGCAAGCCCCAGACCGGCAAAGGCCGCAATGATGAAGTCACGGAGGCGGCGGGCCTTGGCCTGAACCTCTTTGTCCTCAGGGATCTCCTCGTTGCGCTTGGGCAGCCAGCGCAGCCCCAGAAGCAGAAGCACCGTGGTGACAATCTCGACCAGCAGCTGCGTCACCGCAAGATCCGGCGCCGAAAGCCAGGCGAAGGTCACACAGGTCACCAGACCCGCGCCCCCCAGCAGGATCACAGCGGCAAAGCGGTGATATTTCGCCTGAACCGCCGCCCCGGCCGCACAGGCTGCGCCGACAACCCACATCAGCGCAAAGGCCGGGTTCATGTCATGCATCCGCGGTACCGGCGAGAACTGCAACACACCCCAGAGCGAATAGAGACCGGCAATCACCGCCATCAGCATCAGCATGCGGATCTGCGGCTGCAGCCGCTCGGTGCCGATGGACTGATAGACAAGGCGCGGGATCTTCCAGGTGCCCTCCAGCAGGATGCGCTCATAGATCTTCTGAGCGCGCAGACGGTGCAGCAGCGGCGGACCTTCCGGACCTGCCTCAATCGCTTTCGCGGTCAGCAGATAAAGCGCAGCCCCGCCGCCGAGCGCGATGACGCTCATCAGAAGTGCGGTGTTGAAACCGTGCCAGATGGCGATATGCACACCCTCAAAGGCCGGGCCGATGATCGAGCCTGCGGCGAGGTTCACCCAGGGCTCAATCGTCAGGGCAGGAAGCACGCCGATCAGCACCGAGAGACAGACCAGAAGCTCGACCGGGAGGCGCATCCAATGCGGTGGCTCATGCGGGGTTTTCGGAAGGTCTGTGGCTTCAGGGCCAAAGAAAACCGCATGGACAAGGCGCAGTGAATAAGCCGCCGAAAAGAGGCTCGCCACCGTCGCAATCACCGGCAGGGCCTGATCAAACAGGCTGCCGTCATAGCCGGCCAGCGTTTCCGCCAGGAACATCTCTTTGGAGAGGAACCCGCTGAGCAGCGGCACACCCGCCATGGCCGCAGAGCCAAGGATCGCCAGCACGGCCGTCACCGGCATCAGTCGGCGCAGACCCGAGAGGCGGCGCATGTCGCGGGTGCCGGTCTCATGATCGACGATCCCCGCCATCATAAAGAGCGAGGCTTTGAAAATCGCGTGGTTGGCGATGTGAAACACCGCCGCCGTAATGGCCAGCGGGCTGCCCATGCCCGCAAGCGCGGTGATGAGGCCGAGGTGGCTGATCGTGGAATAGGCCAGAAGCCCCTTCAGATCATGGCGGAAGAGACCGATCACCGCGCCGATGGTCAGCGTGGCCATGCCCGTCCCGCAGACGAGCCAGAACCACAGATCCGTCCCGCCAAGCGCGGGCTGAAAGCGGATCAGCAGGAAGACACCCGCCTTCACCATGGTGGCCGAATGCAGGAAGCTCGACACCGGGGTCGGCGCGGCCATGGCGCCGGGCAGCCAGAAGTGGAAAGGGAACTGCGCCGATTTGGTGAAAGCACCCAGCAGGAAAAGCACCAGCGCCACCGGATAAAGCGGATGCGAGGTGATCAGCTCGCCCGAGCCCAGCACCCGGTCGAGATCATAGCTGCCCACGATCTGCCCGATGACCAGCATCCCGACCAGCAGGCAAAGCCCGCCCGAACCGGTAACCACCAGCGCCATCCTTGCCCCGTCCCGCGCCGACTGGTTCTGATACCAATAGCCGATCAGCAGGAAAGAGGTTAGCGAGGTCAGCTCCCAGAAAACCACCAGCATCAGGATATTGCCCGAGGTCAGCACACCGACCATGGCCCCGGTAAAGGCCATCAGGAAGGAATAAAACCGCGGCACCGGATCGGTTTTGTCGAGGTAAAACCGCGCATAGACCACCACCAGGATGCCGATAAGCAGCACCAGGAAAGTGAAGCTCCAGGAGAACCAGTCGAGCCGGAAGCTGAGGTTCAGACGGACCGAAGGCACCCATTGCACGACCGATCGGAGAATCCCCTGTTCTGTCAGCGGGGGCATCAGCGCCAGCAGGATCAG
Source organism: Falsigemmobacter intermedius (assembly GCF_004054105.1). GTDB lineage: Bacteria > Pseudomonadota > Alphaproteobacteria > Rhodobacterales > Rhodobacteraceae > Wagnerdoeblera > Wagnerdoeblera intermedia. The sequence continues at coordinate 55,312 of NZ_SBLC01000008.1, read as the reverse complement.
CAGACCCGCGCCGAGCGACAGTCCCGAACTCCAGGCTGCGGCCCGATGCGCGCTGACATTCAGCGTGGCGTTGATCAGGGCGGCAAAGAACGGCAGCGCGACGAGGATCAGGATCAGGTTCTGTTCGATCATCCGAAGCGGTCCCTTCCGGTGGTTTGTGGTATCTCGGTTCCCGTCGACGGCAGGCCGACCCGGGAAAACCGCACCGCAAAGGGGCAGAACAGGGCGACGCAACATCGAAAAGGGCCTTGCCCTAAATGAAAGATAACACGGTCAGGGCGCAAGGCCTGCAGGGCAGGATTGTTGCGCTTTTCGGCAGGAATTCTTCTGAACTTTCTGTGGGATTGAAAGGATTTGTAACGAAGCCCGGCTTTTCGTGAGGATCACTCGCTTTGGCGGGGAGTGCGGGCGGGCTGTTCCTGTCCGAAGTTGCAGAGATGGGGTCCGTTTCGCAGATCGCTTTGCCCGGGGCAGAGATCCTGCGCGGCGCTTTTTCAAGGCGCGCTCCTTCGGCATGGGGCGGTCTTTCGGGGGCCCTGGAGGGAGAGGTCCGCCCGCCCTCGCAGAAGGTCAATGCACCTTCGGCAGGGTTTATCGGGTCACCGCATGTTACCCGACAGCCGGCGAGAGAGGCCGTCCGACACCCGTGTCCGCGCTTGGGCTTCATCCGGCTCTGGCAACAGGGGCGGGCCTTAAGCACGACCGCTCACCGCTCACCGCTCACCGCTCACCGCTCACCGCTCACCGCTCACCGCTCACCGCTCACCGCTCACCGCTCACCGCTCACCGCTCACCCTCACGCCTGCCTGCGTGGCGGGCCGGGAAAATCCCGGGCGTCACTTGTGGCAGGGACAGGCCGCATTCTGCCGCGCTTTAAAAACCGCTGACCATGAAAAGAGGCCGTGACCGGCTGTCACGCGGACCTGAGAGCGGGGGCCTGCGTGGCAGGTTCGATCGGCTCCCCCTGCGTGAGGGGCGGTTCCCCATGCGACTGGCCGGGGGTGATCTTAACGGCACGCTGCGCCCCCTGACGCCCAAGGCGCCCGGCGCAGAGGGGATCGCCCTCCGGACCGGTCAGAGAGAGGGAGAGCGGATCGCCCGGCCCGATCCGCAGCAGGCTTCCGGGCTTCAACTCCATGGAGGCATCAAGGGAGAGTTCAATCCGCGCCAGAACCGCCATCAAAGTCACCTCAGCCTCGCCGAGCTGCTGAGAGAAAGCCCGGCTCCACTCCGGGTCCGGCGGGGGGGATTGGGAGGGAGAGTTGCGACCGGGCAGGCTGCGCCCTTCGGCAGGAAGGCACAGCAGGGCAAATCCGGTCCGGCTGGTGCCTGTCAGATTGCCGCTGAGGCTGAGGCAGCGATAGGGCTGATCCTCCAGCAGCAGCGAGAGCGGTCGCTCATCCTCGATGAAAGAAGAATATCTGTATCCGCCCGCCCAGGCACGCTCAGAACTGGTCTCGAGGCCCGTTTCAAGAAAGAGCAGCCCGCCATCAATCACCCCGGCACAGAGCGCCGCATCGGTGCGGGTCAGCCGCCTGGGGGTGGCGGGCGCGTCCAGCGGGGTGCCAAGGGCCTGCCCCGGCCCTTCCAGCACCGCGTAAAAAGACCGCTCCGGCAGTTTGTCCAGGACCTCAGCCAGAGAGAGCCGTTCGTCGCGCACATCGTCGGGCGCGAAGGGCAATCCCGCAAGCTCGCGCGCGGCGCGTGCCAGGCCCACGCGCCATGTCCGCGCTGCCGTTTCCGTTGCCACGTCCGCAGGCCGCGCCGCGGCCAGTTTTCGACGCAAAATCTGCGCAGTGTCACCCATAAGATCCGCTCCTGACTGAGAGCAGTCTGCCAGCCCCGGGTTACGGAAGGGTTTACGGCTCCCCGGCGAGGGAGAGAAGTTTCAGCGCCTCGGCATGGATCGTGGCATTGGCGGCGGCGATCACCCGCCCCCCCTGATGCGCAGGCCCGCCGGTCCAGTCTGTGACGATCCCGCCCGCGGCCTCAATGACAGCGATGGGAGCTGCGATATCATAGGTTTGCAGACCTGCCTCCACCACAAGATCGATCTGCCCTGCGGCCAGCAGCGCATAGGCATAGCAGTCCATGCCATAGCGCAGCAGGCGGCATTGACCGGCAAGACGGTGGAAGGCCTCTGCCTCGGCGGGGGTGCCGACCTCGGGGAAGGTGGTGAAAATGATCGCCTCTGAGAGCGGCCTTGCCGCGCGGGTCGCAAGGGGGGCGGTGCCCATCGGGCCGCTGACCTCCGCAAGACCCGGCGCGCCGGTAAAGCGTTCGCCGATATAGGGTTGATCGATGATGCCGAGGAAGGGGCCCTGGCTGTCCGCCAGCGCGATCAGCACGCCCCAGGTCGGGGTGCCGGAAAGAAATCCGCGGGTGCCGTCGATCGGGTCCAGAATCCAGGTCAGACCGCTGCTGCCCTGCGAGCTGCCGCGCTCTTCGCCAAGGATCCCGTCCTGCGGTCGCAGACGGGCGAGAAGGGCGCGCATGGCGTCCTCTGCCGCGCGGTCCCCTTCGGTGACCGGATCGAAGCGGTCGCTTTCCTTGCTGTCGGCGCTCAGCGCAGGGCGCCGGAACCAGGCAAGGGTCGCAGTCCGTGCCGCATCGGCCAGAGCATTGGCAACAGCGAGATGCCCGCTGACAGCCCCGGGTGCGCGGTGCGCGCGCATAAGGTCTTCGCGGTCGGTCATGGCAGCACTCCCCTGGCTCGCTCTGCGGCCCGCGCTAGCGCAGCCGCAGGGCCAAGGTCAAGTCTGCCCGCTGCGGTCAGGCTGCAGTGGAATCCGAGAGCACACGCGCCAGATCAAAGAGGCGGCGGCGCTGGGCCTCGGGGATGGTGTAATAAGCCCGGACCAGTTCCAGAGCCTCTTTATCACCGAGCAGATCGCTGGCCTGTGCCGAGGCCGCACCCGCATCAAGCCCCTCAAAGAAGAAGCTGACCGGCACATCCATCTCACGCGCAATATCAAACAGGCGCGACGCGCTGACGCGGTTCATGCCGGTTTCATATTTCTGGATCTGCTGAAATTTGATGCCCACGCGATCAGCAAGCTGCTGCTGGGTCATCCCGACCATCCACCGCCGGTGACGGATCCGCTTGCCGACGTGAGCATCTACGGGATGTTTCATTTCTACACTCCTTAACTTGAGCCTGAACGCGGCACACTGATACCGGAGGGAAACAACTCCGGAGCCTGATGGTTCCCGCACAAACTCAACCTGACGCCGATTGAAGCCGCGAAATAACTATGCTTAGGTATGGTTTTTTAGTCCACAGGTATGGGTTATTCGCCTTTAGCGCGATAAGTGCAATGAAAATCTTATAGGCGAATAGAGGGAATTCCCCACCTGGCGATAAATTGCTCATGCTTGTCCCGGAGGGGGATGAACATCTGTCGGTTGACATGCGCAGGGGGCGGGGCAGATTTGCTGCACAGCAGCAGGGGAGAGAGAGCGATGCGTGCGTTTCGGGTTGAGGATCTTAATGGCACGATGGGCCTGGCAGAGATTGCCCGCCCGCAACCCGGCCCGGGTGAGGTGTTGATCGCGCTTCGCGCCTGCGGCGTCAACTTTGCGGATCTGCTGTTGACCGAAGGCCGCTATCAGGAAAAACCGCCGCTGCCCTTCACGCTGGGAATGGAGGCTGCGGGCGTTGTTGAGGCCACCGGCCCCGACGTGTCGGAGCTGGTGCCGGGCGACCGGGTGGGCGTTTTCGGGCGCGATGGCGGTCTGGCAGAGGCCGGTGTTTTCCCGGCCGATCGCTGTGTGAAGCTGCCCGGGTCCATGAGCTTTGAGACGGCCGCCGCCTTTATGATCGGCTATGGAACAGCCCATGTGGCTTTGAGCCATCGCGCCCGCCTGCAGCCCGGAGAGACCCTTTTCGTGACCGGCGCGGCGGGGGGCGCAGGGCTGACCGCGGTGGAACTGGGGGCCGCCATGGGGGCAAGGGTGATCGCCTCTGCGAGGGGGGCGGAGAAACTTGCCCGGGCAAAGGCTTCAGGCGCCGCTGAGGTCATCGACAGTGAGGCCCCGGATCTTCGCGCAAGCCTGCGCAGCCTGGGCGGCGTGGATGTGGTCTATGACACCGTTGGCGGCCCGGCCTTTGATGAGGCTCTGCGCGCCACACGCCCGGAAGGACGGCTGATCCCCGTGGGCTTTGCCGGTGGCGGCGTGCCGCAGATCCCGGCCAATCTGCTGCTGGTCAAAAACCTGACGGTGCTGGGGGTCTATTGGGGCGGCTATATGAGCTTTCGCCCTGAGGTGATCCGCGAGAGTTTTACCGAGCTTTTCGCCCTCTTTGAGGCCGGACGGATCGCCCCCCATATCAGCGCCCTTCTGCCACTGGCGCGTGTGGAAGAGGCTCTGGACCTGGTGCGCAGCCGAAAATCGACCGGAAAAGTTGTAGTGACAATAGGTTAACCAGCAGGCGATCTGCTGCGGCTTTTCAACCTGGCGTATTCCTGTCGGATAATCGCGGCGAGTGGACCGGCGGCCTCATTCTGGCCGGTGTAAAGATTCACCTGAATCTGACCCAGATCCGGCAGGCTTCCGCCATGGGGAACAGAGACCAGATCCCGCGGTTCGGCCCCTGCAACGAGGGCATGAACCGCGAGATCCGCGCTGACAGAGGCCTCGATTGAGCGGGTCGCCTCGGCCTCAGAGGCCATGACCCAGTCGATTCCGGCGGCATCCAGTGCGGCCTGCACGCCGGTGCGGAAGATGCAGTTGAACTCAAAGGCCAGCGGCAGCGGGCGTTGACGGAAAGCCTGCCCCCCGGGGGCGCCCACCCAGATCAGCGGCAGGCTGCGCAAAGTCTCTCCCCCGGGGGCCACGGTGTCTTCGGTGGTCAGAATGAGATCGCATTCCCCCTGGGCGAAAAGCTGCCGAAGCTTCAGCGTATAAGAGGACACAAGGCGGATCCGCATCATCGGATGCTCATGCGCGAATCGCCTCAGCACCGCGGGAATGACCGGGTAGACGATGTCTGACGGCACCCCCAGGACCACTTCCCCCTGCAAAGATTGTCCGGTCAATTTTGCTAAAGCTTCATCATTCAGCTGAAGAAGCCGCCGGGCGTAGCCGATCAGCTGCTCGCCCGCAGCCGTCAGGGCGACGCCGCGACCAGAGCGCTCCATCAGTTCAATCCCAAGGCTGTCCTCAAGCCTTTTCAACTGCATAGAGACCGCAGACTGCGTGAGATTGAGAAAGCCTGCGGCCCGGGTGACGCCCCCGGCCTCATGGACGGCAAGGAAGCTGCGCAGAGCGGTAAGATCGAGTTGGCGGGACATATCACATCCTTTGATGGATCACGTCAAAACCATTCATTTCACTTATCTGACCGCTTCTGGCATCTCACGCAACAGAAATTTTACCCCCCGCCCGCGCCGTGAAACTGCGGGCCATTCCTGAAAGGACATCCCATGTTTGCCTCGCTCCATACCTCCGCCCTGACGCTTGCCCGCGTCGAACGGGGAGGCAAAAAAGCGGGTGCCGGGCGTCTGTCGCGCCTTCTCCAGCTGGCGTCGACCCGCCGCCGCCTTGCCAGCCTTGACGATTCCGCGCTGGCAGATATCGGCGTCACCCGTGAAGAGGCGCGCCGTGAAGCCGCCCGTCCGGTCTGGGACGCCCCGGCCAGCTGGCTGCGCTGAAAGCTGCAGGTTCCGGGGGGTGAAAAAACTCCTCTGAATCTCATGCAAATTGGACGGAACTTCTTGAAATTGCGGGCCATGCGTCCGATATCTTGGACAGAGCGCCTGAGTTTTCTGCTCAGGCGGCTTTCGCCATAATGACGGAGGCTGACCAATGGCAGACTTTCAGACGATCCGCGCCGCTGCAGGCACGCGGGCCGCGCAGATCGACGAGGGCCTTCGCGCCCATATGAACAAAGTCTACGGCACGATGTCCGTGGGTATGCTGATCACTGCGGCAGCAGCCTGGGCCATCGCGGGCCTGAGCTACACCACCGATCCTTCCGCCGCTGCGGGCCAGCTGGCCAGCGGTCGCTATCTGACCGGCCTTGGCTATGCGCTTTACGCGACCCCCCTGAAATGGGTGATCATGTTCGCGCCGCTGGTCATGGTTTTCGCCTTCTCGGCGATGATTAACCGTATGTCGGCTGCCACCGCGCAGGTCGTCTTCTACGCCTATGCGGCTGTTATGGGCCTTTCGCTCAGCTCGATCTTCCTGGTCTACACCGGCACCTCGATCGCGCAGACCTTTGTCGTGACAGCCATCGCCTTCGCGGGCCTGTCGCTCTACGGCTACACCACGAAGAAAGACCTGTCGGGCTTCGGCACCTTCCTGATGATGGGTGTGATCGGTCTCGTTGTCGCCTCGATCGTGAACATCTTCCTGGCCTCCTCGGCTCTGGCCTTCGCGGTTTCGGTTCTCGGCGTTCTGATCTTTGCGGGCCTGACCGCCTATGACACCCAGAACATCAAGAACACCTATATTGAGCATGCTCAGTATGGTGACACCGAATGGCTCGGCAAATCGGCCATCATGGGTGCGCTGAACCTCTACCTCGACTTCCTGAACCTCTTCATGTTCCTGCTGCAGTTCATGGGCAACAAAGAGTAAGCATCAGACTCGTCTGATCTTTTCGAAACCCCGCCGGTCTCCAGCGGGGTTTTTTCTTCCCCTCGCGCAGAGAGTTGCTCTGGGCCAATACCGGCAACATTCCCTCCGCGCGTGAATAAACGGCATGAAAAAACCGGAAGGGTTGCCCCTTCCGGTTTTGTGATGTCCAACCCGATTATTCGAGTTCGATGGTCCCCGGCGGCTTCGAGGTCAGATCGTAGAACACGCGGTTCACGCCCTTCACCTCATTGATGATGCGGGTCATCGTCTCACCCAGGAACTCATGGGTGAAGGGATAGGTATCAGCGGTCATACCGTCGACGCTGGTGACCGCGCGGATCGAGACCGCATAGTCATAGGTGCGGCCATCGCCCATCACGCCCACGGTTTTCATCGGCAGGATGGCAGCAAAAGCCTGCCAGATTTCGTCGTAAAGACCATGCTTGCGGATCTGGTCGATATAGACGGCATCGGCTTCCTGCAGGATCGCCAGCTTCTCGCGGGTGATCTCACCGGGGCAGCGGATCGCAAGACCCGGACCGGGGAAGGGGTGGCGACCGATGAAGCTTGCCGGAAGACCCAGTTCGCGGCCAAGGGCGCGGACTTCGTCTTTGAACAGCTCGCGCAGCGGCTCAACCAGTTTCAGACCCATCTTCTCCGGCAGACCGCCCACGTTGTGGTGCGATTTGATGGTCACCGAAGGCCCGCCCGAGAAGGAGACCGACTCAATGACATCCGGATAAAGCGTGCCCTGAGCGAGGAATTCAGCGCCCTCGATCTCATTGGCGTATTTCTGGAACACGTCAATGAAGAGCTTGCCGATGGTCTTGCGCTTCACTTCCGGGTCCGACACGCCTTCCAGCGCGTTCAGGAACAGGTCGGATTCATCCGCCGCGATCAGCTTGATCTTGTAGTTGTCGCGGAACATCTTCACGACGTCTGCGGCTTCGTTCTTGCGCAGCAGGCCGTGGTCTACAAACACACAGGTCAGCTGATCGCCGATCGCTTCATGCAGCAGGATCGCGGTGACCGAGCTGTCCACGCCGCCCGAGAGACCGCAGATGACCTGCTTGTCGCCGACCTGCTCGCGGATCGCCTGGATTGCCTGTTCGCGGTAGCCCTTCATGGTCCAGTCGCCTTTGAAGCCGGCCAGACGGATGAAGTTTTCGTAAAGCTTCGCACCCTTGGGGGTGTGGTGCACTTCCGGGTGGAACTGCACGGCATAGAAGTTGCGCGACACATCTGCGGTGATGGCATAGGGCGCATTCGGCGAAGTGCCGTAAACGGTAAAGCCCGGTGCGATCCTCGAGACGTGATCGCCGTGGCTCATCCAGACCTGCTCTTTGCCGTCCTGGAACCAGCCCTCAAGGATCGGCAGCGCGCCGTTTTCCGGGGTCACAAAGGCGCGGCCGAATTCCGCGGTGCCATGGCCGGATTCGACCAGACCGCCAAGCTGCTGCATCATGGTCTGCTGACCATAGCAGATGCCCAGAACCGGCACGCCGAAGTTCCACAGCGCCTCCGGGGCGCGGGGCGAACCTTCGCGGGTCACACTGTCCGGACCACCCGAGAGGATCACGGCTTTCGGGGCAAAAGCTGCCAGGAAAGCGTCATCGACGCGGTTGTAGGGATGGATTTCGCAATAGACATTCAGCTCGCGCAGGCGACGCGCAATGAGCTGCGTGACCTGAGAGCCGAAGTCGATGATGAGCAGGCGTTCATGGGACTGGGTCATGCCTTCGCCTATCCTGTGGCAGAAAGAATCACAAGGGGGCGGCCCCGTCAGGGACGGCCCGATGAGCGGGGAATTTCGCGGCCTTTTGCCCCGCCTTTACCTTTGCCGCAAGGAAAAACGCCGCCCCGGGGCTTTGCGCGGGGGCGGCGTAGTGACGCTTACTCTGCCGCGTCGAGATAGCTCTCCAGCGGCGGGCAGGTGCAGATCAGGTTCCGGTCACCATAGACGTTGTCGATCCGGCCCACCGGCGGCCAGTATTTATCCACGCGGAAGGCGCCCGGCGGGAAGCAGCCCTGTTCGCGCGAATATTTGCGGTCCCAGTCCGCCACCAGGTCTTCGACCGTATGGGGCGCATGGCGCAGCGGGCTGTCTTCGGCCGCGATCTCGCCGGCTTCCACCGCTTTGATCTCCTCGCGGATGGCAAGGAGCGCGGTGATGAAGCGGTCGATCTCAGCTTTGGTTTCCGACTCCGTCGGCTCCACCATCAGCGTGCCCGCAACGGGCCAGGACATGGTCGGCGCGTGAAAACCGTTGTCGACCAGCCGCTTGGCGATGTCATCCACGGTCACACCCGCTTCCGCGAAGGGACGGGTATCAAGGATGCATTCATGCGCCACGCGGCCGCGGTTGCCCATGAAGAGCACCTGATAGGCCCCGCGCAGACGCGCCGCGATGTAGTTGGCATTCAGGATCGCCACGCGGGTCGCCTGGGTCAGCCCCTCACCGCCCATCATCAGGCAGTAAGCCCAGGAGATCAGCAGGATCGAGGCCGAGCCATAGGGTGCCGCCGAGACCGGTCCCTCCTGACCGCCGGTTTCCGGGTGGCCGGGCAGGAAGGGCGCGAGATGGGATTTCACCCCGATCGGCCCCATGCCCGGGCCGCCGCCGCCATGCGGGATCGCAAAGGTCTTGTGCAGGTTGAGGTGGCTGACGTCGCCGCCGATCTCACCCGGTTTCACCAGACCCACCATGGCGTTCATATTGGCGCCGTCGATATAGACCTGACCGCCGAACTCATGGGTGATTTTGCAGATATCGCGCACGGTGCCTTCAAAGACGCCATGGGTCGAGGGATAGGTGATCATGCAGGCGGCCAGACGGTCGCCCGCAGCTTCCGCCTTGGCACGGAAATCTTCGACATCAATGTCGCCATTGGCCGAGGATTTCACCACCACCACCTTCATGCCGCACATCTGCGCCGAAGCCGGGTTGGTGCCATGCGCCGAGACCGGGATGATGCAGATATCGCGGTGCCCCTCACCGCGCGAGCGGTGGTAAGCCTGAATGGTCAGAAGCCCCGCGTATTCCCCCTGAGCGCCCGAGTTCGGCTGCATCGAGAAGGCATCATAGCCGGTGATCTCGCAAAGCTTCTCCGAGAGATCCGAGATCGCCTCATGATAACCCGCGGCCTGATCGGCGGGGGCAAAGGGGTGAAGCGCGCCAAATTCCGGCCAGCTGAGCGGCATCATTTCCGCCGCTGCGTTCAGCTTCATCGTGCAGGACCCCAGCGGGATCATCGCCCGGTCCAGCGCCAGATCGCGGTCCGACAGACGGCGCATATAGCGCATCATTTCCGACTCGGCCCGGTTCATGTGGAAGATCGGATGAGTCAGATAGGCGCTGGTGCGCAGCAGCTTTTCATCAAACCCCAGATGGCCGCCGGCCTCCGGCGCTTTATCGATGCCAAAGGCGCGCAGCACCCGCAGCAACACATCATCGTTTGACGTCTCATCCAGCGAGATCCCCACCCGATCCGTGCCGATCCTGCGGAGGTTCAGCCCCTCCTGACGCGCAGCGGCCAGAATGCCGGCCTGTCCGACACCCACTTCCACAGTGATCGTGTCAAAGAACTGATCAGGCGACACCTTCGCGCCCGCCGCCTTCAGCGCATCCGCTAAGCGCACGGTCAGGACATGCACGCGCTCCGCAATCGCCCGCAGACCCTTTGGCCCGTGAAACACCGCATAGAACGAAGCCATGACCGCCAGCAGCGCCTGAGCCGTACAGACGTTCGAGGTCGCCTTCTCGCGGCGGATATGCTGCTCGCGGGTCTGCAGCGACAGCCGGTAGGCCTTATTGCCGCGCGCGTCGATCGAGACGCCCACGATCCGCCCCGGCATATTGCGCTTCATCTCATCTTTGCAGGCCATAAAGGCCGCATGCGGACCGCCATAGCCCATCGGCACGCCAAAGCGCTGCGCAGAGCCCACGGCGATATCCGCCCCCATGGCGCCCGGCTCTTTCAGCAGGCAAAGCGCCAGCAGATCGGTCGCCACAACGGCAATGGCCTTCGCCTCATGCAAAGCCGCGATCTCAGCGCTGAAATCCCGAACCTGACCGAAGGTGCCCGGATACTGGAAAATCGCCCCGAAAACCTTATCCGCCTCCAGCGCCTCCGGCGCCGCGACGATCACCTCAATCTTCAGCGGGAAGGCCCGGGTCTGAATGACGGCAATGGTCTGCGGATGGCAGTTTTCATCCACGAAAAACGCCGTCGCTTTTGATTTCGACTGGCGCTGCGCCATGACCATGGCTTCCGCCGCCGCCGTCCCCTCATCGAGAAGCGAGGCATTGGCCACATCAAGCCCGGTCAGATCACAGACCATGGTCTGATAGTTCAACAGCGCTTCCAGACGCCCCTGCGCAATCTCAGGCTGATAGGGCGTATAAGCCGTATACCAGGCGGGATTTTCAAAAATATTGCGCTGAATGGCCGGCGGCGTCACCGTGCCATAATAGCCCTGACCGATCAGCGAGGTCATGACTTTGTTTTTCGCCGCCACCTGCCGCATCTTCGCCAGCAGCTCATGTTCGGCCAAAGGGGCCCAGGCGAGCGGCTTGTCCTGACGGATCGAGGCCGGGATGGTCTCGGTGATCAGCGCCTCCAGCGAGGAGGTCCCCACCGCCTTCAGCATCTCCTCCATCTCAGCGGGCGAGGGCCCGATGTGGCGACGGTTGGCAAAATCATAGGTGTCATAAGCGACGGGCGTATAGGCCATCATATCCTCGGGAACCGCAGGCGGGGAGGGAAGGGGCGCGCATGAGCCGCGCCCGCTTTGGCTTTTTCAAAAATACTCCGGGGTCCGGGGCAGCGCCCCGGCCTCTCCCCGAAAACCGGCCTCAGCCGATCAGCGCGTTATAAGCGTCCTCATCCATGAAACCGTCGAGCACCGACAGATCATCGATCTTCATCTTAAAGAACCAGGCGCCCAGCGGATCGTCATTGACCAGCGCCGGATTGGTGCTCAGACGCTCGTTCACTTCAACGATCTCGCCATCGAGCGGGGCCAGAATGTCGGAAGCGGCCTTGACCGACTCAATGACCGAAGCCTCATCCCCGGCGGCAACCTGGGTGCCCGGCTCGGGCAGCTCAACAAAAACCACATCGCCCAGCTGCTCGGCGGCATGGGCGGTGATGCCCACGACGACCAGATCGCCTTCGACGCGCAGCCACTCGTGTTCTTCAGTATATTTCATTGGGTTTGCTCCTCAGCAAAGGCCGCTTACAGCTTATGTCGTCAGCGTTTGTAGGTGGTGGGTTGGAAAGGCATGGGTGCGCGGGCCACGGCGTGACGTTTGCCGCGCACTTCCCCGAACAGCGGGCCGTCATAGCCGGCGGTCACATAGCCCATGGCGACGGGGGCTTCGACCGAAGGGCCAAAGCCGCCCGAGGTGACGAGGCCGACCTGCGTGCCGCCCTCAGCGGCGTCCCAAAGGGTGACCCCTTCGCGCATCGGCGCGCGGCCCTCCGGGCGCAGGCCGGTGCGTTTGCGCGAGGGCCCCTCTGCCAGCTCACGAAGGATGCGCTCTGCTCCGGGGAAGCCGCCCTCACGCGCACCGCCCGCACGGCGGACTTTCTGGATCGCCCAGGTCAGACCGGCTTCAACCGGTGAAGTGCTGGTGTCGATGTCATGGCCATAAAGGCAAAGCCCGGCCTCAAGACGCAGGCTGTCGCGCGCGCCAAGACCGATCGGCGCCACGCCCCCGGAGGCCAGAAGCGCACGGGCGAAAGCCTCCGCATGGGCCTCTGCCACGGAAATCTCAAACCCGTCTTCCCCGGTATAGCCTGAGCGCGAGACCCAGATCTCCCCATGGACGGGGGAGGGCAGAACGGCGATATCCATAAACTTCATCGCCGCCACGCCCGGCACCAGCGCCTCCAGCACGGCCTCAGCCTTCGGTCCCTGCAGCGCCAGAAGCGCACGGTCCGTGACCGGGATCACCTCTGCCACCTCTGAGAGATGTGCCTGCATATGGGCGATATCGGCCTCTTTGCAGCCGGCATTGACCACCAGGAACAGATGATCACCCCGGTTGGCAAACATCAGATCATCGAGGATGCCGCCCTGGTCATCGGTAAACAGCCCATAGCGCTGACGCCCCTCGGGCAGCGAGGCCACATCCACCGGCATCAGCGCCTCAAGGCCCGCGATCAGCGCGGCCATATCGGCTTTCGGCTTCAGGATCACCTGACCCATGTGGCTCACGTCAAAAAGACCGGCCTCTGCGCGGGTGTGAAGATGCTCTTTCATCACCCCCATCGGATACTGCACCGGCATCTCATAGCCCGCAAAGGGGACCAGTTTGCCGCCAAGTTCGACGTGGAGGTCATGCAGACCCAGCCGCTTCAGATCGCTCATTGCGCGCTCCGACTATGGGCCGTCTTTTAAAAAGAATACGGCACCGCAGGCAGACGGATCTCTGCCCCTCGATGCCCCCTCTGTCCTTACCCCTGCGGGGTGCCTGAGATCGTTATCCCTTCGGCGGGCACGGCGGTGCCACTCTCCAGAGTTTTGTTCAGGAACGGTCCCTTGCGCCTGAGAGTTTACCGGGGCGGTTGCTCCTTCGGCACCGGAGCCGGAAGTTGCCCTCCGCCCGGATTCTCCCGATCCTGAATTTCCCTCTAGCTGAAACCGGGGCGGGCTGGCAAGCCCCGCCTTAAACGCTTTGTGATATGCGCATTTTTCCGATCAGACGCAGCGCCAGCCACCAGGACAGCAGCCCGAAAATCACCCCCGTCAGCGCCTGGCCCCACATCACGCCCAAAGCGCCGCCCAGTTCTGATCCGATCCAGACCGGGATCAGCGTGCCGATGGTGGCGCGCAGCCAGTTGGTCCAGGTGGAAATGAACGGCCGCCCCAGATTGTTGAAGGCCGCATTGGCCACAAAGATGATCGCCACAAAAAACCACAGGCCTGCCAGGGGGCCGCAGAAAAGATAGATGATCTCCCGCGTCAGCCCTTCGGCGTGGAAGGCATCCGAGATCAGCCCCCGTGTCAGCCACATCACCACCGAGACCAGCGCCACGACAAGTGCTGAGAACTGCAGCGCCGCATTGAAGGCCAGTTTAACCCGTTCCAGCCGTCCCGCGCCGTAATTCTGCCCGATGATCGGCCCGATCGAGCCTGCGAGCGCAAAGATCACCCCGAAGGCCACAGGCGTCAGCCGCCCCGTGATTGCCATGCCCGCCACCGCCGCCTCGCCATAGGCGGACATAAACCGCGTGACGATGGCAAAGCCCAGAGGCGTCGCCACCTGGGCCAGAATGGCCGGGACGGCGATTTTCGACAAAGGCCGCATATCCGCAAGGGTGGCCCGTGTCGTGGTGGCCACAAAGCCTCTATGCGCCTTATGAACCTGCCAGAGCGCCACGCCTGCGATAACAAAGCGCGAGGCGCAGGTCGCCAGCGCCGCCCCCGTCAGATCCAGATCGAGCCAGAGGATCAGCACCGGGTTCAGCACCCCCGCCACCCCCGCGCCCCAAAGGGTCGAGGTCATCGAGGCTGCGGCATCCCCATGGGCGCGCAGCACCGCGCCGCCCACCATGCCCGCAATCAAAAAGGGCACCGAGGGCAGGGTGACGGCCAGGAAATGCTCTGTCAGGTCGGCCACCTCTCCCCTGGCACCCAGCAGGTTCACCATCAGCGGCAAAAGTGCCCAGGCGATCAGCGAGATCACCAGACCAAAGGCAAAAGACAGAAGGACCGAATGCGTGGTGCGGGTTTTGACCAGAGCTTCATCCCGCGCGCCCACCGCCGTGGCCACAACGGCCCCCGCCGCCACGGAAGCGCCGATCCCGAAAGAGACCAGCAAAAACATAATGGTGCCGCCATAGCCGATGGCGGCGGCCAGTTCGGGTCGGCCCAGCATCGAGATGAAGAGCATATTCGCCAGATCGACCAGAAAGATCGCCATCAGCCCGACGGAGCCGGTCAGCGACATCACCGTCACATGGCGAAACAGATTGCCCTCAAGAAATTTCGCCTGTTGCCCGGCCATGGCCACTCCAATTCCGCAGCCCGGAATATCCCGGCCCTGCAAAGCGAAAGGCCGGGGCGAACCCCGGCCTTTTTATCTCACTTCAGGCGAACCTTCTGCAGCAGCGGCAGCAGAGAGGCCATATCCGGCCCGTGGTCCTGGCCGGTCAATGCGCGCCGCAGCGGCATGAAGAGCCCCTTGCCCTTGCGGCCGGTGGCGGCTTTCACCGCATTGGTCCATTCACCCCAGGTGTTTTCATTCCAGGGCTGTGCGGGCAGCAGTTTCACCGCCTCAGCAATAAACTCGCGGTCTTCTTCTGCGATCACCGGCTCAGCGCCGTCGCGGGTCAGGGTCCACCAGCCTTTGACATCATCACGGGTCTCGATGTTCTGGCTGGCGATGGCCCAGAAGGGGGCCTGGATCTCTGCCGGAACGCCGATTTCGGTCAGCTTCGGGGCCACGGCCTCAAGCGGCAGTTTCTGCACGATATGGCGGGTCAGCGGGCGCAGATCGGCTTCATCGAATTTCGTGGGCGCGGCCCCGAAGGTCGAGATGTCAAAGCCTGCGATCACCTCTTCGATGGTGGTGCAGAGCTCAACCGGTTTCGACGAGCCCAGACGCGCCATGAGCGACAGGATCGCCTGCGGCTCAATGCCCCCCGCGCGCAGATCGCGCAGCGAAAGCGTGCCGAGACGTTTCGACAGCGCCTCGCCCTGCGGGCCGGTCAGCAGCGAATGGTGGGCAAAGCGCGGCGGCACGCCACCAAGCGATTTCATGATCTGGATCTGCGTCGCGGTATTGGTGACGTGGTCTGCGCCGCGCACAATATCCGTCACGCCCATATCGACGTCATCGACCGAGGAGGCGAAGGTGTAAAGCACCTGGCCGTCGGCCTTGAACATCACCGGGTCCGAGACCGAAGCGGCGTCGATCGAGATCTCGCCAAGGATGCCATCGGTCCACTCGATGCGCTCCTGGTCGAGCAGATAGCGCCAGTAGCCGGTGCGGCCCTCGGCGAGATATTTCGCTTTGTCTTCTGCCGAGAGCTTCAGACCCGCGCGGTCATAAACCGGCGGCTTGCCCATGTTCAGCAGCTTTTTGCGCTTCAGATCCAGCTCAACCGGGGTCTCAAAGACCTCATAAAGGCGGCCGTCTTTGCGCAGCTGATCCGCCGCCTCATGGTAGCGGTCAAGGCGTTTGGACTGATATTCCACCCGATCCCAGGTGAAGCCGAGCCATTCGAGGTCCTGGAAGACGCCGTCGATATACTCCTGCTTCGAGCGTTCCTGGTCGGTGTCATCGAGCCGCAGGATGAAGGTGCCGCCCTGTTGTCGGGCGATGGCAAAGTTCATCAGGGCAGCGCGCAGGTTGCCGATATGGAGAAATCCCGTGGGGGATGGGGCGAAGCGGGTAACGGTCATGTTTGCCTCCGGGTGCAGGCGCCTGTCTTTCACAAGGCCGAAGAAAAGTCCATATCAGGGGCAAAGGAGCCCTCTCATGAGCCAGACTGATACCGCCTTCACGGCACTGAACTTCGCAGCCCCCGATCTTGCCGATCTTGAGGCCCTGGCCCGTGAGGCCCTGGCACAGCTTCCCGACTTCTGCCGCGAGGCCGCTCAGGCCATCGCGCTGCGGGTGGTCGATTTCCCGCCGCAGGAGATGCTCGAAGAGCTGGAGGTTGAAGATCCCTTTGAAATCACGGGTCTTTACGATGGCGTTCCGCTGACCGAGAAGGCCAGCCTTGATCAGCCGCAGCAGCCCGATGCGATCTGGCTCTTCCGTCGCCCGATCCTTGAGGAATGGATTGAGCGCGGCGATGTGGGCCTTTCAGATCTGCTGGCCCATGTGCTGGTGCACGAACTGGCGCATCACTTCGGCTGGTCGGATGAGGACATTGCGGCGATTGACCGCTGGTGGGAATGATCTCCTGATCCGGGATCATCCGGGCGGCCCCGCAACGGGCCGCCCTTTTTTCTGCCGGGCGGGGCGCTCGCAGGGCTTTGATCTCTGCACAGGAATTTTTATTAGGCAGTCCGGGCCCGCTCTGCCAATCTGAGGCGAAGAGACAACAGACCGGAGCCTGCCCATGACCCTGTCCCTGTCGCGCCGCGCCGCGCTTTCGACCGCCGCCCTGGGAGTGGCTGCCAGCCTGCTTCCTGCGCGCTCTCACGCGGCGATTGCCCTTCAGGGCAGCCATCTGCCTGCCTTTCAGCGCTTCCGTCTTGGCGGCTTTGAGGTGACGAGCCTGCTTGCAGGTTCCGGCGTGATGGAAAAACCCTTTGAAACCTTCGCCATGAACGCCTCAGAGTCTGAACGGGCAAAGGCGGCGGCGGATGCCTTCATCCCTGTTGAGATGCTGCGCAGCTTCATGATCCCGGTGCTGGTGAATACCGGGCGTGAACTTGTGCTCTTTGACACCGGCGTGGCGCCGCAGGGCATTACCGCGGCCCTGGCAGCCGCCGGGATTACGCCCGATCAGATCGACATTGTGGTCATCACCCATATGCACGGTGATCACATCGGCGGGCTCACGGGCGAGGGCGGGCCGACCTTCCCGAATGCGCGTTATGTGACGGGCGATGCGGAATTTGCCCATTGGGCGGCGGCGGAAAATGAGGGCTTTGAGAAGCACATCCGCCCTCTTGAGGCGAAGTTCACCCGCATCGGTGAGGGGGCTGAGGTTCTGCCGGGCATCACGGCCATGCTCGCGACCGGCCATACGCCGGGGCATATGATCTATCACCTGGAGAGCGAGGGGCAGCGGCTGATGCTGACCGCTGATCTGACCAATCACTTCGCCTTCTCGCTGCCCAATCCGGACTGGGAGGTGCGCTATGATCTCGACAAAGCGCAGGCCGCTGCCAGCCGCCGGCGGGTGCTTGGCATGATCGCAGACGACCGCATCCCCTTTATCGGCTATCACATGCCCTTCCCGGGGCTGGGCTATGTGGCGCGTGAGGGGCAGGGCTTTCGCTATATCCCGCACAGCTATCAGCTGACGGCGGGCTGATCCGAAAGCTGAAGGGCGCGGGCCAGATCTTCGGTCAGTTCTGCCCGCATCTGCGCCGCCCGCAGCGGGTCAGGCTGGCGCAGAATGGCCGAAGGGTGCCAGGTGATCAGCACCTCACCCTCATGAAGGCCGCTCTCAATCCGCCCGCGCCGCGCCGTCAGCGGCGCATCATCGCCCGTCAGCGCAAAGGCAGCCGAGCGGCCCATCGCGAGCGTCAGCCGGGGTTTCACAAAGGCGAGTTCCAGCCCCAGCCACCAGCGGCAGGCCTCAATCTCGCCCCGGTTGGGGTTCTGGTGCAGGCGCTGTTTGCCGCGTGGGGCAAACTTAAAATGCTTTACCGCATTGGTAAGCCAGAGGTTTTCCGGCTCCACCCCAGCCTCTGCCATGACAGATCGCAGAAGCTGGCCTGCGGGGCCGACGAAGACCCGGCCCTGCAGATCCTCCTGATCGCCCGGCTGCTCACCCACCACCATGAGCCGCGCCCGGGGGTTGCCCTCTCCGAAGACGGTGCGGGTCGCTGCTTCGCAAAGCCCGCAGCGGCGGCAATGCAAAGCGGCCTGATGCGCCTCGTCCAGCGTCTCGGGCAGGTCAGGCGCGACCGGCATGGCGGCACGGTAGCGGGTGGAAATGGTGGCGGCCCCGGCACGCGGGCGGCTCGCGCCAGCCTCATGCATCCGTGCAACCCGCGCCTCCGCATCGGCGAGCATATCGGGGATCAGCGCCGTTTCGGGCATATTCTTCCAGTATTTCTTCGGCATTTCCGATCGCATGGCATTGAGCTTGATGCGCGCCGGATTGAAAATATTGGCAAAATAAGTGGCCCAGAGCTCTTCTGAGGCATCTTCGGGCAGATCGGGGCGTGCGCCGCCGGGGCCAAAGGTCACTTTGCCGCTGCGAAAGGTCGCCGTCTCCTCAGGGGTGGCGATCATCCAGTCCATGTCAGCAAAGCGTCTCGCGAAAAAGCTGCTGGCAGGGCGGGTGATGAAATGCTCCGGCTCAAACCAGGCGGCGAAATTGCGCCGGTTGCTGACGGGCGGCAGTTCACGAAACCGCACGAAGGCATGCATCTTATGGATGTCACGACCGACGTTTTTGGCCATCATCTGCAACTGCCGCCCCAAAGGATCGGCCTGCAGGGTCGGGTCGCCGTCGCGGCGGTCAATGCGCCAGAGCGCCTGATAAAGCAGGTCGTATTTCTTCGGGTCGCGGTGCGGCAGCACGCGGGTCGCCAGATCAAGAAACGCTTTAGTAACCTTAATCTCCTTCGGCCCCGGCTCGTCAGGCAGCGGGCCTGAGGAGAACAGCCCGCCCTCTCCGGTCCAGTCGATCCGGTCGGGCGGCAGCCCATGGCTGAGCGCGCGCCGCGCCGCATCGCGCCAAAGCCCGTCGGTGTCGTTCAGCGGCAGGCGGGCGGCGAAACTCACAGCAGGGACAACTGCTCTGGTGGCGGCGCAAAGCGCGCGCGCAGGTTCGCCTCATCGGTCAATCCGCGCGGCGACCAGCCGGGCAGGGTGATGAAGGGCTGCGCCTTTTTCATCAAAGCCCCCATGCGCGACAGATCCTCATAGCGCAGGGTGCGGCTGCGGCGGCCCGCGATGATGCGGTCAACGGTCTTCACCCCAAAACCGGGCACCCGCAACAAAAGCTCCCGCGAGGCGCGGTTGATATCAAGCGGAAACAGCCCGCGATGCTGGAGCGCCCAGGCAAGCTTGGGGTCGATCTCAAGATCGAGATGGCCCTTCTGCGTGCCGGTGGCGATTTCCTCTGCCGAAAAGCCATAGAACCGCAAAAGCCAGTCAGCCTGATAAAGCCGATGCTCGCGCAGCAGGGGCGGCTGCACCAGGGGCAGTGCGGCAGAGGCATCGGGGATCGGGCTGAAAGCCGAGTAATAGACCCGGCGCAGCTTATAGCCGGTGTAAAGCCGGGTGGAGGTATTGAGGATCGTCACATCATCCGCACCATCCGCGCCGATGATCATCTGCGTGCTCTGACCTGCCGGGGCGAATTTTGCCGCGCGCCGACCGGTGTGGGTTTTCTCTTTTGCCGCCTCCTGCTCCAGGCGCACCTGCGCCATGGCGCCGCGAATGGTCTCGGGCCGCTTTTCGGGGGCGAGATTGCGCAGGGTAGTGTCCTGCGGCAGTTCCACATTGATCGACAGACGATCGGCCCAGAGACCAGCCTCCTTAATCAATTCGGGAGAGGCATCGGGAATGGTTTTGAGGTGGATATAGCCGCGAAACTGATGCTCTTCGCGCAGGGTGCGAGCGATGCGGACCATATCGGCCATGGTCTGATCGGGGCTTTTGATGATCCCCGACGACAGAAACAGCCCCTCAATGTAATTGCGCCGGTAAAACTCCAGCGTCAGGCTGACCACCTCTTCCACGGAAAACCGCGCGCGCTCAACGTTTGAGGAGACCCGGTTGATGCAATAGGCACAGTCAAAGATGCAGAAGTTCGTCATCAGGATCTTCAGCAGCGAGATGCAGCGCCCGTCCGGCGTATAGGCGTGGCAGATCCCGGTCCCGCCCGATGAGCCGATGCCCCCTTTGCGCGCATCGCGTTTTTCCCCGCCGCTCGATGCGCAGGAAGCATCATATTTCGCCGCGTCCGAGAGAATCGCGAGCTTCTCTTTGAGGGTAAGCTGTGCCATGGCGGTTAAATATGGGTTCGCGGAATGTTCCTCAAGCAGCACTCGCGCAGATGTGACGATCTGCGCGAGGCTCTGGCTCAGTAGCGTCCTTCGCTGACGACGGCGATCAGGCCGAAAAGGATCAGCGCACAAAGCACCGCAAAGAGGATCTTCCAGACCGAATAGGGCCGCTCGCCCTTCACCTTGCCGGTCTGCCCGTTGACGACATAGCGGTAGCTTTTGCCGTTGTATTTATAGGCGGCGGTCCAGACCGGCAGCAGGATGTGCTTGAAGGTCTCATCCGCCCAGTCGGTGTCGATCCGCTCAATGCGCTGCTCATCGCCGCCGATGTCGCGGCGCACATCCATGGCGATCTGGCCCGACATGATCTCACGCGCCCGCTGGTGACCCTGGTCAAGGGCAACGCCATAAGCCTCAGCCTGAAAGCCCGAGAGGTAGTCTTTGCGAAACGGCTCCAGCCCGCCCAGATCCCAGGGGGCCAGGGCCTCAGTATGCTCGCGCGGCAGCGATTGAGAGCCGATGACCAGCACATCGTCAAAGAACCGCGCGACGCGCCCCGAGGCCCGGCTCCAGCGGATCTTACGCACCTGACGCTGCTGGCGCTGGGGCTTGCCGTCGACCATGACGGTGACGGTTTCTGTGACGTAATAGGCATCGCCCCGCATCCCGGAATAGCTGGAGCGGGTGTCGGAATCGAAGGTCCAGAAGGGCACGTAAATGCCTGTCAGCAGACGGCCCTTACGGGCAAATTGCGTCAGGCCATTGGGCGCAAACCACAGGCTGCCGAGCCACTTCGCCATCCGCTCGCGGGCTTCGCGTTCGGGGATGCGGAAGGGAATCACCGCCTGGGGCCGGATCAGCCGCTGCGGCGGGCCGCCCGGCATGACGGGGGTGGCGCAGAAGGGGCAGGTGGTGGCCGAAACCAGCCCCTCAAGCTCCAGATCCGCGCCGCAGCCCGGACATTTTGAGATCTGCACCTCTTCCATCGCCGCCTGCGGCAGCCGCCCGTTCAGGGCGGGCAGCAGAGGATGCTCCTGCAGGGCCTGCCTGCGGTCCGCCTCGGGCGGGGCCTCAAGCACTTCGGTATGGCCACAATGCCCGCAGACCAGCTGCCTGGCTGCGGGGTTGTAGTTCATGGCCGCGCCGCAGGCCGGGCAGGGCCAGCGGGAATTTTCGGACTTCATCGGGTGGCTCTCCCTGTCACCCGGATCAGCCCGCGGGCGGCGGCGGAGGCGGCAGGCGCGACAGCAGGCTGCTCAGGGCAGGGACCTCTCCGGCGGGCTTCCAGCCCTCCATTCCGGGGCTCCAGACCTGGGTGGTGCGCCCAAAGCGGCCCTCTGCCATCAGGGCTTTCAGACCTTCGGTGTTGAAGGGGCCCTTGGACTGCCCGGCCTCGGCGATATGCCAGTCGGTTTCCGGCACCGGGGGCGGCGGCGGCGGCGCGGCAGCGGCAGGAGCGGCAGGGCGCGCGCCCCAGGGACCGGCGCCCCCGCCCATTGCACTGCCCATGGCCATGCCCATGGCGGCCCCCATGCCGGCGCCCATAGCCTCACCCATGCCCGAGCCGGGGGTGGTGGCGGCTTTGCTCATGGCCTCTGCGGCGGAGAACTGGGCGTATTTCGACAGATCCCCCACGATCCCCATCGAGGTGCGCTGGTCGAGGACCTTCTCCACCGCTTCGGGCAGCGAGATATTCTCAATCACGAAATCCGGCAGTTCGAGGCCGTATTGCGCAACCGCAGGTTCCATGGCCTCTTTGACGATCTTCGACAGATCGCCCAGGTTCGCCGCCATATCCAGCGCCGGAATGCCCGAAGAGGCCACCGCGCGGGTAAACTCCTGCACGATCACATCGCGGATATGGACGGTGATTTCCTCAGTGGTGAACTCACCGTCGGTGCCGACGATCTCCTGCATGAATTTCGCCGGATCAATCACACGCAGCGAATAGGCCCCGAAGGCGCGCAGACGCAGCGGCCCGAATTCCGGGTCGCGCAGCATCAGCGGGTTGCGGGTGCCCCATTTCTGACCGGTGAAGCGGGTGGTATTGACGAAATAGATCTCGGATTTGAAGGGCGACTTAAAGCCGTGATCCCAGTGCTGCAGCGCCGTCATGATCGGCATGTTGTTGGTCTCAAGCTGGTAAAGCCCCGGACCAAAGACATCCGCGATCTGCCCTTCATGAACAAAGACCGCCGCCTGACCTTCGCGCACCGTCAGCTTGGCGCCATACATGATCGCATGATCATAGCGCTCAAACCGCCAGACCATGGTGTCGCGCGTGTCATCCACCCAATGGATGACGTCAATGAACTGACCCTTCAGAAAAGAGAACACCATCTGACCACTCCTCTCGGTCCGCGCGATCTGCGCTTTCCACTCTAAAATCCTCCGGGTCCGGCACAGCAGACCCGAAGCCTGTTCAGCTGCCCCCCGGCAGTCGCTCCGAAATCAGCGCCGGCAGCAGCGGGCTGACCTCAGCTTCCCGCATCCCCGGACGCAGCCTTTTGTCATAAAGCAAAGACAACAGCGTCTCATCCAGAGGGGTGAGGGTGGCAAATTCTTCGTCATCGTTAAAGATCGACGGTCGCGCCCGGGCATAGTCATTGGCAAGCCCCAGCCCCTGGGCCAGCTCTTCGTGGAAGCAGGCGAGGCGCATCAGATCGGGCAGTTCCGCACGCACCACGGCCAAGGCATTGGTGTAAACCGGGCTGCCCCCCTGCGAGATCGCCATGACAAGGCAGAAGGTGGAAAGCGGCATCTCGGTGGCGGCGCGCAGTTCGGACGGATCGAGACCGGGGAACAGCTTTGCCCAGTCCGGACCCATGGCGGGCCGCTCATCTTCTGAGACGACATAAAGCCAGAAATTCGGGTTCTGATCGCTCAGCCGCACCGGATGTCCGGTCACTTTCGAGAGGCGCTGTGCATAGGCGGTCACGGCCGCGCGGTCGTGATTGCGCTGCGCCTCGCCGACGGAATCGCCAAAGCGCAGCCCGATCCGCACCGGGGCCTGCCAGCGGCGCAGCTTTGAGGGCGTTTCGCGCGCAACCAGCGTCCCGCCGCCGGGGGCATATTCATCGTAAAGCGCGATGCGGGTGAAATTCTCGGCAATCTGGCGCGGACCAAAGGGCGTATCCGCACCCCCGCCGTCGCGGCGCAGCAATCCCCGGCTGAGAAGATCTTTCTCAACATCGGCGAAGTGACGCGCGACGGCTTTGGATTCGCGGGACGGCTCCTGGGGTTTCGGCGGCAGGGCCACCTCGGGCCGGGCACTGGGCCGAAGTGCCGTGACCTGCGGGCTTTGTAACCCGCAGGCCATCAGGGCAGTCAGGCTCAGGAAAGATGCAGCAAGGCAAAGACGCTTTGCCGCACCACCGTCATCGGTCATTTCAGCCCCTTCCGGCCCCGGTCTGCGGTGCACGCGCCTTAGAGGACGCCAGCGTCTCGCGCAGTTCCGCCTCCATCTTCACCAGTTCTTCCTCCGCGGCGGCGCGGCGCTTCTTGCCTTCATCCGCAATGGCGAGGCTTTCCTGGATCGTGGCGATCAGGGTCGCATTGGCTTCGCGCACCGCCTCAATGTCAAAGACGCCGCGCTCCATCTCGGTGCGCACCACGCGGTTGGCATCCTGGAGGTTTTTCGCGTTCGAGGTCAGCAGCTCATTGGTCAGGTCATTGGCACCGCGAATGGCCTCTGCCGCTTCGCGTGAGCGCTGGATGGTGACCGCCTGGGCCAGCTGGGTTTCCCACAGCGGCACGGTGTTCACGAGCGTCGAGTTGATCTTGGTGACCAGCGACTTGTCGTTCTCCTGCACCAGCCGGATCGAGGGCAGGCTCTGCATGGTGACCTGACGGGTCAGCTTGAGGTCGTGAACCCGGCGTTCCAGATCATCCCGCGCAGCCCGCAGATCACGCAGCTCCTGCGCCTTGAGCATCTGATCGGTCTCAGGGGCGGCTTCCATCGCGGCCACAGCAGCCGGAATGGTGGTGGCATCCAGCTCTTTCAGCTTGGCTTCACCGGCGGCAATGTAAAGCGCGAGCTCATGATAGAAGTCGAGGGTTTTTTCATAAAGCTTATCAAGCGCTTTGACGTCCTTGAGCAGCTTATGCTCATGGCCCAGAAGCTCATCGGTGACCTTGTCGATCTGGCTTTGCACATCTTCAAAGCGGGCGACGAATTTCGCAAAAGGCGCGGCGCGGCCGAGCAGCTTTTCCCACCAGGACTGCTTGCGGCGCACATCGAGTTCCGAGACCGAAAAGCCACGGATCGTCGAGACCATCGAGGCGAGCGCATCACCTGCCGGGCCGACGTCTTTGTTCTTCACGTCCTGCAGCATCTCCTGGCTGATCACCTGGAGTTCTGCCTGTGCTTTCGAGCCAAAGCCGATGATCGACTGCGTTGAGGTGATATCCAGCTCTGCCATGCGCGAGCGGATCGCCTCTGCCATGGGGGCCGGGGCCTCCTCCAGGGTCACCAGAGCGTTACCGGCTTCGGGCAGGGGCGTTGCGGTCAGATCCTGCAATTCGGCAGTCAGCTGCGCGGCGGCTTTCGGGTCAATCGGTGTCATAACAGGCCTTTCGGTAAAATTCCGGGGCGGGACATCAGGCAGGATTAAGAATGTTCAGGGTCCGTCTGCGCGACGGTACGCGGCGCATCCAGAGCCAGGCGTTCGCGCAGCACCTCAATCTCCACATCCATCCGGGTGCGGTCGTTTGAGAGGAGCACCTCTGTGCGCTGCGAGAAGCGGGTGTCGAGGTCGCTCAGCAGATCGGCGTAATCGGAGCGGGCTTTCGGGTCGCGGGTGGTGGCATAGATCTGCGCAAACCGCGCCGTCGCCTCTTTCGCGCCCTCGAGGTAAACCGAGAGGTAGCGTCGCGCCGAGGTCAGGTCGCGGGGGTCGTTCTCCAGGGTGCGGAACATGGTCCGCGCCGTGGCCGAAAAGCGGTCAATCTGATCCATCAGGGCGCGGTCAGCCACGGGACGGGCGCTCTCACGCAAAGCGCTCAGGTGCTTTTCGGCCTCTGCCACAGCATTGGCCACCCGCTCGGTCTGGAAGGCATCAACCCCCTCCATCCCCTTGTCGCGCATCGGATCTGCGCCAAAAGAGATAAAGTGAAGCGCGGCCCCCAGCACGCCCAGAAGCCCGGGGCCGATCGCCTCTGCCCCCGGGGCCCAGGCCGCAAGGCCGATACCGATACCACTGAGCAGCGAGCCGAAGATCTTGCGCGGAAAGGCCGGGCGACGGGCAATGGCGCGGCTGTCCCAGGCCTCATGGGCCTTTTCACCCTCGCGGGTCAGCCAGGCCGACAGCATCAGGATACCAAACGCGATGAGATCCGCCGCAAGCCCCGTCGGGTTTTGCGAAAAAGCCACCAGCGGCAGCGCAAAGGGGAGCACGAAGAGCATATTGACCCGCGCACCAAGCCGCGAGGGGCGGGCGCTCTGCAGCGGCCTGCCGGCTTTTGCGGGGGAATTTTGCGGCTGAGGGCTGTACTTACCGCCGAAACGCTGGCTCATGCGCCGGTCCCCGTGAAGGCTGCGTAAAGCATCAGCATGGCCCAAAGGGCAAAGGCCGTGCGTTTAATCCCAGTCTGACCCATTTCCACCGATCCGGTCTGATATCGCCGAAACTATAGGGCAGGCCCCGGTTCCGATCCAGCTAAACAAGGCTTACTGACCGCTTTTAGGCGGTCCCCTGCCGGAGAGAAACGCACACCGTTTTCAAAGGGTTCCCTGGGCGCCAGGAAGATATTTGAAATAAATGCGGCCCCGCTGCGTCACCGCAGGGGGGCCGGGATCACTGTCTCAGGCCGGATCAGCCACGACCGCGCGGGCCTTTCGAACCGGGACGGGCGCCGGGTTTCGGGCCGGGTTTCGGACCACGTCCGAAGGGCGCTTTCGGCGCTCCGCCGTCACGCCCCGGTCCCTTGCTGAAGCCCCCGCGCGGTGCCGCATCGTCGCGGCCGCGGAAGGTCTTTGCGCCCTCATCCTTCGCCGCGCCACGCGAGAAACCGCCCCGTGCCGGAGCCTCATCACGGGCGCGGAAGCCGCCTGCCGGACGCCGCTCCTCGCCATCCCGTGCTCCACGGGTGAAGCCCCCGCGCGGTGCCGCATCCTCGCGGCTGCGGAGGATTTTTGCGCCCTCATCCTTCGCCGCGCCCCGCGAGAAACCGCCCCGTGCCGGAGCCTCATCGCGGGCACGGAAGCCGCCTGCCGGACGCCGCTCCTCGCCATCCCGTGCTCCACGGGTGAAGCCCCCGCGCGGTGCCGCATCCTCGCGGGCGCGGAAGGTCTTTGCGCCCTCATCCTTCGCCGCGCCCCGCGAGAAACCGCCCCGTGCCGGAGCCTCATCGCGGGCGCGGAAGCCGCCTGCCGGACGCCGCTCCTCGCCATCCCGCGCTCCACGGGTGAAGCCCCCGCGCGGTGCCGCATCGTCGCGGCCGCGGAAGGTCTTTGCGCCCTCCTCCTTTGCCGCGCCCCGCGAGAAACCTCCCCGTGCCGGGGCCTCATCGCGGGCGCGGAAGCCACCTGCCGGACGCCGCTCCTCGCCATCCCGCGCACCACGGGTGAAGCCCCCGCGCGGTGCTGCATCATCGCGGCTGCGGTAAGCTTTTGCGCCGTCATCCTTAGCCGCGCCGCGCGCGAAGCCGCTGACCCGCGCCCGGGCCGGAGAGCCCGAAGCCGCAGCCCCTTTCACCGAGCGGCCGGAGGTGCCGGAGGTGCGCAGAATGCCGTCCGTCGCCGCGACATCCGGGGTCTCAGCCAGGCCCAGCTGATCGCGCAGGGTGCGCGGGCGCACCTCAGTGACCTCACCCACCTCAAGATCGCCCAGCTGGAACGGACCGTAGCTCACGCGGATCAGGCGGTTGACCGTATAGCCCACGAATTCCATCGCACGGCGCACTTCACGGTTGCGGCCCTCTCGGATCCCCACGGTCAGCCAGGCATTGGCGCCCTGCTGGCGGTCCATTGAGACCACCATCGGCTGGAACACCTCGCCGTCAATCACAACGCCTTCGCGCAGCGCGTTGAAATCCTGATCCTCGGGACGGCCATTGATCCGCACGCGGTATTTGCGCAGCCAGCCGGTCGAGGGCAGCTCCAGGCGGCGCTTCAGCTCACCGTCATTGGTCAGCAGCAGCAACCCTTCCGAGTTCAGGTCAAGACGCCCCACGCTCATCACCCGCGGCAGCCCCTCGGGCAGATGCTCAAAAACCGTCGGGCGGCCCAGTTCGTCGCGCTCGGTGGTCACCAGACCGGCAGGCTTGTGGAACAGCCACAGCCGCGGCGGCTCCGGCGGGGCCAGCGGCACGCCGTCAACGAGGATCTTATCCCTGCGCGTCACATCCAGCGCCGGGCTTTCAATGATCTTCCCGTTCACCGAGATCCGCCCCTCGGTGATCATGCGCTCCGCATCGCGGCGCGACGCCACGCCCGAGCGGGCCAGAACCTTGGCGATCCGCTCCGGACCGGCCTCCGTTTTGTCCATCAGATCAGAGGCGGGCGCCGCGGGGGCAGCCGTCGCGGCACGGGCACCGCCTTTTTTCAGGCCGGGTTTTGCACCCGGTTTGGGGGCGGCGGATTTACGGTCAAAGGGGCGGCTGGCCATGATGTCACTCTGTCTGAGGAGAAAGCCCGGCAGTCATGCGGGGGCGGCAAAAGAGGCCCGCTATAGGCGCAAAGAGCGCCCCCCTGCAAGCGACAACCGCGTGAGGCTTGCACGCGTTCCCGCTTCAGGCCAGGAGAGAGGGATGAGCCCCTTTCTCAGCCATATGGATCTTGCCCTCGCAGAGGCCCGCGCCGCCGCCGCCCGTGGCGAAGTGCCCGTGGGCGCGGTGCTCATCGCCCCTGATGGCAG
This sequence comes from Falsigemmobacter intermedius, assembly GCF_004054105.1. Lineage (GTDB taxonomy): Bacteria > Pseudomonadota > Alphaproteobacteria > Rhodobacterales > Rhodobacteraceae > Wagnerdoeblera > Wagnerdoeblera intermedia. Next base: position 27,215 of record NZ_SBLC01000008.1, on the reverse strand, counting down.
CATTGCCGCCCGGGCGGGAAACCGCAGCCGGGAACTCTCAGACCCCACCGCCCATGCCGAGATCCTCGTGATCCGCGAAGCCTGCGCGCGGCTGAAGACCGAACGCCTGCCGGGCTTTGATCTCTGGGTCTCGCTTGAACCCTGTCCCATGTGCGCAGCCGCCCTCAGCAATGCCCGCATCCGCCGCCTCTATTACGGGGCAGGGGATCCGAAATCGGGGGGCATCGCCCAGGGGCCGCGGATCTTCAGCCACGCCCAGTGCCACCACCGCCCCGAGGTCTATGACGGCCAGCAGGCCGGGGCGGCAGCGAGGTTGCTCTCGGAGTTTTTCGCCAGGAGGCGGGACTGAGCGTCAGAGCTCAATCGCCACCATGACCTCCGGCTCAATCACATTGATATGATGCGACACCCCGGCACGCAGATCATCGGCGCTCTGCTCAAGCAGAGGGAATGTCTTGTAATGGCAGGGGATCACGGTGCGGAAATGGAAGAACTTACGGCAGGCATAGGCCGCACGCTTCATATCCATGGTGAAATGACCGCCCGCCGACAAAATGCCGATCTCGGGATTATGCAGATCGGCGAAAATCGCCATATCCGCCATGACATCGGTATCGCCTGAGAAATAGATCGTGCGCCCGCCATGCTCGATCATATAGCCCGCTTCCGAGCCCAGATAGACCGGCCCGTTCTCCGTCATGGCCGACGAAGAATGCGAGGCCGCCACCATGGTCACATTCACTGACCCGAGCTTAATCGTGCCGCCATTGTTAAAGCCGATGTTGCCGCTCAGCCCTTCTGATTTCTCCAGCCAGGAGGTCAGATCATATTTCCCCGCCACCGGAATGCGCAGCTCTTTGGAAAGCGCCACAGCATCAGCCATGTGATCGGAATGGCCGTGGCTGATCAGAATGGCCGTGGCTCCGGCGATGGCCTCCGCGCGCCGCGCTGCCGGAAACAGCGGGTTGGTCAGCCAGGGATCAACCAGCAGCACCTGATCGCCGATCTCAATGCGAAATCCCGCATGCCCCAGCCAGATAATCTTCATCTGAAATCTCCTTTGCGCTCCGGATCCGAGAAGCCGCAGTCTGCCGCCCGCCGCCGCTCCCGGCAAGAGCGCGTCGCAGCCTTTGGTTTTTTCAAAATACTCTGCGGGGATCCGGGGGCGCAAAGCCCCCGGCGCGCGGGGTCTCGGGTTCTTCCGCCGCACGAAGTCCCCCTCACGAAATCCCCCCACGAAGTCCCACCACGACCTCCCCGTGCGACAAGCGCTGACTTGCGCAAATTCCCCCCTCCCGCTAAACGGAAGCCCGACAGACGGAGGCCTCCATGTCCAGCATTGACATCCCGACCGCAGCCAGGGTTGCGCGTCTCGCCCGCATCCGGGTTGAGCAGGCAGACCTGCCGAAACTTGCCGAGCAGCTCTCCGGCATTCTCGACTTCATGGAACAGCTCAACGAAGTCGACGTCGAGGGCATTGAGCCGATGACCTCGGTCACGCCGATGCGCCTCAAGCGTCGTCAGGACGGCGTCACCGATGGCGGCTATCCTGAGGCCGTTCTGAAAAACGCGCCCGATGCGCGTGAAGGTTTCTTTGCAGTTCCGAAGGTGGTGGAATGACCCTCAATACGCTCACCATCGCAGAGGCCCGCGACCAGCTGCGCAAAGGCGACATCACCGCGAAAGATCTGACGCTCTCCTGCCTCACGGCGATGGATGCCTCTGATCCGCTGAACGCCTATGTCCATAAAACTCCCGAGATCGCCCTCGATCAGGCCCGCGCCGCCGATGAGCGTCTGCGCGCCGGTGAGGCGCCCGCCATGTGCGGCATCCCGCTGGGGATCAAGGATCTCTTCTGCACCAAAGGTGTGGCCACGCAGGCGGCCTCGAATATCCTCGCAGGGTTTAAGCCTGAATACGAATCCACCGTCACCTCAAAGCTCTTTGAGGCCGGCTCCGTCATGCTCGGCAAGCTGAACATGGACGAATTCGCCATGGGCTCGGCCAATGAAAGCTCCTGCTATGGCCCGGCGGTCAACCCCTGGAAAGTTGACGGCCGTCAACTGACCCCCGGCGGCTCCTCGGGTGGCTCGGCGGCGGCTGTGGCGGCGGATCTCTGCCTTGGGGCAACCGGCACCGACACCGGCGGCTCGATCCGCCAGCCTGCGGCCTATACCGGCACCGTCGGCATCAAGCCGACCTATGGCCGCGTCTCGCGCTGGGGCGTCATCGCCTATGCAAGCTCGCTCGACCAGGCGGGTCCGATGACCAAAACCGTGCGCGACGCGGCGATCATGCTGCAGGCTATGGCCGGTCACGACCCGAAAGACAGCACCTCGGCTGACATCGCGGTCCCGGATTTTGAAGCGGCACTGACCGGCGATATCCGCGGCAAAAAGATCGGCATTCCGCGCGAATACCGCGTCGATGGCATGCCAGATGAGGTGGAAGCCCTCTGGCAGAACGGCATCGCCATGCTGCGCGATGCCGGCGCTGAAGTCGTCGACATCTCGCTGCCGCATACCAAATACGCGCTGCCGGCCTATTATGTAATCGCGCCTGCCGAAGCCTCGTCGAACCTCGCGCGCTATGATGGCGTGCGCTACGGCCACCGCGCCACCCTGGGCGCCGGTGACGGCATCAATGATCTCTATGAGAAGACCCGCGCCGAAGGCTTCGGCCCGGAGGTGCAGCGCCGCGTCATGGTCGGCACTTATGTGCTCTCGGCCGGTTTCTATGACGCGTACTACAACCGTGCCCGTAAGGTCCGCGCGCTGATCAGGCGCGACTTTGAGCAGGCTTTCGCGGCAGGCGTCGATGCGATCCTGACCCCGGCCACGCCCTCTTCGGCATTTGAGCTGGGCAAGCTGAAAGACGCCTCCCCCGTTGAGGCCTATCTCAATGACGTCTTCACCGTCACCGTGAACCTTGCCGGTCTGCCGGGCATCTCGGTTCCGGTCGGTCTGGACGCGTCGGGTCTGCCGCTGGGTCTGCAGCTCATCGGCCGTCCCTGGGATGAGGCAGGTCTGCTGAACCATGCCTATGTGCTGGAGAAGGCGGCGGGCTTTGTAGCCAAGCCGTCGAAATGGTGGTAATCGGCTCTCCCGATCGGGAATACTGAGGTCAAAATGAAACGCTTTGCTTTGTCTGCACTTGGCTTTGTGATGCTCGCAGCCTGCCAGCCGCAGGTTCCGGATTCGGGGCAGGGCGTTGGTTTTGAGAGTTATTCCTCTTATCTGGCGCGGCGCGATGGTCAGACCGGTCTCGCGCCCGCCGCACAGGGCCTGGGAACTATCGCGCCCGCCGCCGTCAGCTCGCAGCCGCTGAGCGCCATGGCCCCCGCCACCGGGGAGCGCCCGCGCGCGGAAACCTTTGCGGGCATCCAACAGCAAAGCGGCGAGCGCGTGCATTACAGCGGCGGCAACAGCACCGGCATCTCGGATGAGCAGAACTTTGACGCCGTGGCCAGCCGCGAGTCGATTCAGTCTGACGCCGCCCGCATTCAGCAAAACCGCGCGAATTACGTGGTGGTGCAGCCGACGGCCCTGCCGACCCGCACCGGCGCTTCGGGGCCGAATATCGTGGCCTTTGCGGTCTCGACCAGCCATGCGCCCGGCACGCAGGTCTATTCGCGCTCAAGCCTTTTCCGGAAGAACTATGAGGCCGCCTGTGGCCAGTTCCCCTCGGCAGATGCCGCGCAGGAGGCTTTCCTGTCAAACGGCGGCCCGCAGCGCGACAAACTCGGGGTGGATCCCGATGGGGACGGCTTTGCCTGTGGCTGGGATCCGCGTCCCTTCCGCGCGCGCTGATGTCTTTCCCCTCGCCGAATTTCACCGAGCGGCGGGGCGGGCTGCGGCCTGAATTTATCGTCATCCATTATACCGGCATGGCCTCCTGCGCGGCCGCGCGCGAGCGGCTCTGCCTGCCGGAGGCTGAGGTCTCGGCCCATTGGCTGATCTCTGAGAGCGGCGCGACGGAAGCGCTGGTTGCCGAAGAGATGCGCGCCTGGCACGCGGGGGCCGGCTCCTGGCGCGGGCTCTCAGATATGAACTCGCGCTCCATCGGGATAGAGCTGGCCAATCCCGCCACCCATCCTTTCCCCGAGCCGCAGATGGCCGCGCTTGAAGACCTGCTGCGCGGGATCATGACGCGCTGGCAGATCGGCCCGGAAGGGGTGATCGGACATTCCGACATGGCACCGGGGCGCAAGATCGATCCCGGCCCGCGCTTTGACTGGCTGCGGCTGGCCCGTCAGGGGCTGGCACTCTGGCCCACACCGGTGGCGGGTGCATCGGCGGCTGATTTTGACGCGGCGGCGCTCGCCTTCGGCTATCCGGCAGATGTTCCGGCAGAGGACCGCCTTGCGGCTTTCCGGCTGCGCTTCCGGCCCTGGGCCACGGGTCCGGCGGATGAGACGGATGCTGCGCTTGCCCTCGGGCTTCAGCGACCGGCCAGTTTCAGCACATAGGCCCTCTGGCCTGCGTTGTTGCACGCAATCCCCAGCCCGGCTTCCGTCACGGCGGGGTTGCGCAGATTGCGGTCATGCGCGGGAGAGCCGTGCCACATCTCCACCACCTGGCCCGGGGCGATCTTCCCCCAGGCGATATTTTCTGCCGCTGTGCGATAGGGATAGCCCGCGCGCTGCAGCCGCTGGCCAAGGCTGCTACCGTCCGATCCCTGATGTGAGGGGCCGCCACGGGCGATGTTATCGCAGGCATGACTCTGCGCCGCCTGCATCAGGCGCGGCTCAGGGGACAGCTGCGGCAGGCCGAGGCGCGCGCGCAGCTGGTTCACCTCTGTCAGCACGGTTGTGACTTCGGCTGCGGGCGGGGCGGCGCAGCGGGTTTGTGCGCTGGCTGCACCGCTCAGCGCGCAGAGAAAAAGCGCGGGGAAGAGACCGGAAATCCGCATCATCCACCTGTGAAAAAGGCCCCGGGTCTGCCCGGGGCCTTTTGATTATGCCAGCATCGACAGCGGGTTCTCAAGGCAGTCGACAATCGCCTGGAGGAATTCCGCCCCAAGCGCCCCGTCGATCACCCGGTGATCGACCGAAAGCGTCACCGACATCACGGTCGCCACGCCAAGGCTGCCATCGGCCTGCACCACCGGCTTTTTGACGCCCGCGCCGACCGCCAGGATCGAGCCATGCGGCGGGTTGATCACCGCATCAAAGTTCTCAATCCCGAACATGCCAAGGTTCGAAATCGCCATGGAGCCGCCGACATATTCATGGGGCGCGAGCTTTTTGTTGCGTGCACGGCCCGCCAGATCCTTCATCTCTGCCGAAAGCGCCGAGAGGGTCTTGAGATGGGCATCCTTCAGCACCGGGGTGAAGAGGCCGCCCTCGACCGCCACCGCCACCGCGATATCCGAGGGCTTCAGCTTATAGATCCGGTCCCCCGCCCAGACGGCATTGGCGCCCGGCACGCGCTGCATCGCCACGGCGCAGGCCTTGATGATGAAGTCATTGACCGAGAGTTTTACACCCCGGTCCGAGAGCTGCTCATTGAGCTGCGCGCGGAAGGCCATCAGCGCATCGAGACGGATCTCGCGGCGCAGATAGAAATGCGGGATGGTCTGCTTGGCCTCCGTCAGACGGGCGGCGACGGTGCGGCGCATGCCGTCAAGCGTGACCTCCTCATAGTCGCGGCCATCGAGCATTTTGGCGACCTGCGCGGCATTGGGGCCGGTGGGCATCGCGCCTGCGGCTGCCGGAGCGGCGGCGGCTTTCGGGGCCTCTGCCGCGGGGGCAGCGGTGGCCGCAGCCGTGGGGGCAGCGGAAGCGGCGCTCAGACCTTCAACATCGGCGCGCACGATGCGGCCGTTCGGGCCGGTGCCTTTGATCGAAGCAAGATCGATCCCCTTTTGCGTGGCAATCCGGCGTGCCAGCGGCGAAGCAAAGACGCGCTTGCCGTCTTTCGCCGGAGCCGCCGCTGCCTGGGCAGGAGCAGCTGCGGGCGCTGCCGCGACCACAGGCGCTTCCACCTTTGCCGGGGCTGCCGCTTTCGGGGCAGGGGCGGCGGAGGCGTCTTCGCCGTCTTCCAGCAGCACCGCGATGGGGGCGTTGACCTTCACCCCTGCGGTGCCCTCTGCCACCAGGATCTTACCGATCACGCCTTCATCCACGGCTTCGAATTCCATGGTGGCCTTGTCGGTCTCAATCTCAGCGATGATCTGGCCGGATGTGACGCTGTCGCCTTCCTTGACCAGCCATTTCGCCAGAGTGCCTTCCTCCATCGTCGGAGAGAGGGCGGGCATCAGAATGTCTTGTGCCATGATCGCCTCTCCTCAGCGGTAGCAGACGGATTTAACCGCCTCGATCACCTCAGCGGTGGTGACCAGGGCCAGTTTTTCCAGGTTGGCGGCATAGGGCATCGGCACGTCTTTACCCGCACAGTTCACCACCGGCGCGTCGAGGTAGTCAAACGCACGCTCCATGATGGTGGCCGAGAGGTGGTTGCCGATGGAGCCGACGGGGAAGCCCTCTTCCACGGTGACGCAGCGGTTGGTCTTTTTGACCGATTCAAGCACGGTGTCGTAGTCGATCGGGCGCAGGGTGCGCAGGTCGATGACTTCTGCCGAGATGCCCTCTTCCGCCAGCTTATCGGCTGCTTCCAGCGCATAGGTCATGCCGATGCCGAAGGAGACGATGGTGACGTCAGAGCCCTCACGCCAGACGCGGGCCTTGCCGAAGGGGATGGTGAAATCGGGCAGATCCGGCACTTCGAACGACTTGCCGTACATGATCTCGTTTTCAAGGAAGATCACCGGGTTCGGATCGCGGATCGCGGTTTTCAGCAGGCCTTTGGCATCGGCTGCCGAATAGGGCATCACGACCTTCAGACCCGGGATCGCGGCATACCAGGCAGCGAAGTCCTGGCTGTGCTGCGCGCCCACGCGGGCGGCGGCCCCGTTCGGGCCACGGAAGACGATCGGCGAGCCCATCTGGCCGCCCGACATGTAAAGCGTCTTGGCAGCCGAGTTGATGATATGGTCGATGGCCTGCATCGAGAAGTTCCAGGTCATAAACTCAAGGATCGGCTTCACGCCGCCCCAGGAGGCACCGACCGCGATGCCGGTGAAGCCATGTTCGGTGATCGGCGTATCGACCACGCGTTTCGCACCAAATTCATCCAGCAGACCCTGAGAGATTTTGTAGGCGCCCTGGTATTCGCCCACCTCTTCGCCCATCAGAAAGACGGTCGGATCGGCGCGCATTTCCTCGGCCATGGCTTCGCGGATCGCTTCGCGCACGGTCATGGTCTTCATCGGCGTGCCCTCGGGGTAATCGGGGGCGACGTCGCGGATCTGAACCGGGGCTTTGGCAGCGGCAGGGGCCGCCGCAGGGGCGGCCGGAGCAGCGGCAGGGGCCGGGGCAGGCGCTGCGGCAGCAGGTGCTTCGGCGCTGTCGCCTTCGGTGACCAGCGTGGCGATCGGGGCATTGACCTTCACGCCCTGGGTGCCCTCAGCCACCAGCAGCTTGCCGATCACGCCTTCGTCGACGGCTTCAAATTCCATCGTGGCTTTATCGGTCTCAATCTCAGCGATGATCTGGCCGGATTTGACCTCATCACCTTCTTTGATCAGCCATTTCGCAAGGGTGCCTTCCTCCATCGTCGGGGAGAGGGCGGGCATCAGGATGTTCATTGCCATTGTCAGTCTCTCCTCAGGGATCAGGCGTAAATATCGGTCCAGAGCTCTTCGACCGGCGGCTCGGGGCTCTCTTTGGAGAAGTCAGCGGAGGCATTGACGATGGTCTTGATCTCACGGTCGATCTGCTTGAGATCCTCTTCCGAGGCGTGACCGCCGGTCAGCAGCAGATCGCGGACCTGCTCAATCGGGTCGCGCTCATCGCGCATCTTCTGGACCTCTTCGCGGGTGCGGTATTTCGCCGGATCCGACATCGAGTGACCGCGGTAACGATAGGTCATCATTTCCAGGATATAGGGGCCTTTGCCCGCACGGCAGTGCGCCACGGCTTTCTCGCCGGCTGCTTTGACCGCCAGGACATCCATGCCGTCGACCTGCTCGCCGGGGATGCCGTAAGCCAGACCGCGCTCATAAAGCGTGGTGGATTTGGTGGCCCGGCTCATCGAGGTGCCCATGGCGTATTGGTTATTTTCGATGACGAAGATCACCGGAAGGTCCCAAAGCTCTGCCATGTTATAGGTCTCATAGACCTGACCCTGGTTGGCCGCGCCATCGCCGAAATAGGTGAAGGTGACGTTGTCGTTGCCAAGGTATTTGTCCGCGAAGGCCAGACCCGCGCCAAGCGGCACCTGGGCGCCGACGATGCCATGGCCGCCGTAAAAATGCTTCTCTTTCGAGAACATATGCATCGAGCCGCCCTTGCCTTTGGAGTAACCGCCGATGCGCCCGGTCAGTTCCGCCATGACGCCATTGGCTTCCATACCGCAGGCCAGCATATGGCCGTGGTCACGGTAGGAGGTGATGCGCTTGTCGCCTTCTTTGGCCGAGGCCTCGAGACCCACAACCACAGCTTCCTGACCGATATAGAGGTGGCAGAAGCCGCCGATCAGACCCATGCCGTAAAGCTGCCCGGCCTTCTCCTCAAAACGGCGGATCAGCAGCATGTCGCGGTAGTATTTCAGCAGCTCGTCCTTGGAGACGTTCGCCTTCTCCGGTGATTTGCGGGTCGCCACGGCAGCCCCTCCCTCAGTGAATCCAGAATGTTTAGCGTTAAACTATATTTCGCCATACGGTGGATCAAGGAAAAAACGCAAAGGCCCCGCGCAGGGGCGGGGCCTTTCCTGCCGCCGTCACGGGCAGCTTACTTCAGAATCACTTCATCTTTGACAAACATATTCGACCAGGCGCGGTCGATCAGTTCCGGCGTCATCTGCCGGGGAAGCCCCTCAAACTCACAAACCGCAATCATCTGGTCGATTAGGTAAACCGGCTGATAATTGGCGAAGACGTTGTTGATTGTGGGATATTTCACTTTCAGCAGATGCAGCAGCGCAGATTCATCCAGCGCCATTCCCTTTTTGCGGGCCATCATGGCAAAGATCTTCAGGAAATTCTCCTGCCCCGGACCGTCGATCTTGATCTTGAAAAAGATCCGCCGCAGCGCCGCGCCGTCAAAAATCTCATTGGGGTGGAAGTTGGTCGAGAAAATCACCAGCGTGTCGAAGGGAACGGTAAACTTTTCGCCCGACTGCAGGGTCAGAATATCGCGCGCTTCTTCAAGCGGGACGATCCAGCGGTTGACGATCTTCTGCGGCGGCTCTGCCTGACGCCCAAGGTCGTCGATAATGAAGATCCCGCCCGTGGCCTTCATTTGCAGACTGGCCTGATAGGTCCGCGAGACCGGGTTATAGGCCAGATCCAGCATATCAAGGCTGAGTTCGCCCCCGGTGATCACCGTCGGCCGCTCACAAAGCACATAGCGGTTGTCGAAGCGGTTCGAACTGCGCCGCAGGCTGTTGGGGTCATCCTTCGATTCCTCGGCCGAGGAATGCACGATGGGGTCATAGACCGTGATGACCTGGCCGCCATATTCCACCGCGCGCGGCACATAGATCTTGTCGCGCATCGCATCGCGGATGCCGTTTGAAATCGCAGATTTACCGTTGCCCGGCGGGCCATAAAGCAGCACCGATCGCCCCGAGGTGACGGCGGGGCCAAGGTTCGACAACAGATCCGGCGGCAGGATCAGATGGCCCATGGCGCTTTGCAGATCCTCACGGCTCAGACGGATGTCGCGGATCGACTGCCGTTTGACCTGGGCTTTATAGGCCTCAAGCGGGACCGGGATGGCCCCGTAATACTCGCTCTGCGCCAGGGCATCGAGCGCGCGGGCGCGGCCCCCGTCCGTCAGCTGAAAGGCCACCTCATTGCCGCCCTGTCCGATCAGGCTGCCCACCGCCTCAACCAGCTTCTGGCCGCGCGCCAGATCCAGCAGTTCCTGCGCCAGTTGCAGCGGCAGGCAGATCGCCCGCGCGATGTCACTGGGCAGGGACAGATTGGTGCGAAACATCGTCTTGAGAAGAATGTCCCGCATCATCACCGGGCTGATGCCCAGGTCCTCCATCCGGCGCGGACCGGGCGGCGGTTCAACGCCGTTTCGGGTCGGAAGAGAGATATTCATAAAAGGGCCCCACTGCTGCCTGCGGGGAGTCTGCCTGCGGACCTGGGCAAAACCACGGCAGAGTTTCGGGCATGTCGTGGCAGAGGCCCGACAGAAAAAGGCCGCGCAGAACCTGCGCGGCCTTTGTTTCAGCACTCAGCCTCAGGCGCTTTCCAGCATCCCGCGCTCAGCGGCAAGCTCAGTCATGCGCGCCTGCAGCTTTTCAAAGGCGCGGACTTCAATCTGGCGGATCCGCTCGCGCGAGACGCCGTAACGGACGGAGAGATCCTCAAGCGTCACCGGCTCATCCACCAGGCGGCGCTGGGTCAGAACATCACGCTCACGTTCATTCAGCGCTTCCATGGCGGTGGTCAGAAGCTGCATCCGGGTGCTCATCTCATCGCGGGCTTCATAATCACCCGCCTGATCGGCATCCTCATCTTCCAGCCAGTCCTGCCACTGCGCGGTGCCTTCCCCCTCACTGCCGACCGTGGCATTGAGCGAGGCATCCGAGCCCGAAAGGCGGCGGTTCATATCAATCACTTCGGTTTCTGAAACATTCAGATCCGCCGCGATTTTCGCCACGTTTTCCGGGCGCAGATCGCCCTCTTCCAGCGCGCCGATGCGCGACTTGGCCTTGCGCAGATTGAAGAAGAGCTTCTTTTGCGCCGAGGTAGTCCCCAGCTTCACCAGGCTCCAGGACCGCAGGATATATTCCTGGATCGAAGCCCGGATCCACCACATCGCATAGGTCGCCAGCCGGAAGCCGCGCTCGGGGTCAAAGCGTTTGACAGCCTGCATCAGGCCGACATTCGCCTCCGAGATGACTTCCGCCTGGGGCAGCCCGTAGCCGCGATAACCCATAGCGATTTTCGCCGCCAGCCGCAGGTGCGAGGTCACCAGCTTATGCGCCGACTGCGCATCCTGATCCTCGACCCACCGCTTGGCGAGCATATATTCTTCCTCAGGCTCCAGCATGGGGAACTTGCGGATTTCCTGCAGGTACCGGTTCAGCCCCTGTTCCGGGCTGGGGGCCGGAAGACTGGTATAACTGGCCATTCGTCGAATCCCTGTTCGGTTCATCTCTGCCGCTGCATGCCGGGGAAGGCCCCGGAAACTCCGCAGCAGACGCCTTTTGACGCTAACCTATGAAGCGCCGGGAGGTTCCTCAAGGGGCAGGGCGGCAGGCCCTTTCCCCGGATGTCCCGAAGCTTATACGCAGCGCAAAAGGCAAACCGTCGCACAACTGCGTGTTGTGTCAAAGATCTCACGCAATTGTCAGCCCGCTGAAACAGGCGGCACGAAAGCGGCGATCAGATCGCAGATATCCTGAGGCAGGGGGCTTTCAAAATGCAGCTCCTCCCCGGTGATCGGATGGGTAAAGCCCAAAGTGGCCGCATGAAGCGCCTGCCGCGGAAAGGCTTCCGCCGCCGCCACGCCCGCCGCGCCAAGCGCTTTTTCCGACATCCGGCGCCGCCCGCCATAGGTCTGATCGCCGATCAGCCCGTGGCCGGCATAGGCCATATGCACGCGGATCTGATGCGTCCGCCCGGTCTCCAGCCAGCAGTCGATCAGCGAAATTCCGGCGGGCTGGCCGTAAGTCTCCACCACCCGCGCCCGCGTCACCGCATGACGCCCGCCTGACGGCACCACAGCCTGCTTTTGCCGGTCGCCCCGGTGGCGGTCGAGCTGCGTGGCAATGCGCACCACACCCCCGGTCTCAACGCTCACCCCGTTCAGCCCGCGCAGACGCGGATCGCCGACGTAAGGAACCCCGTGCACCAGCGCCAGATAATGACGGTGCACCGTATGCGCCTCAAACTGCGCCGCCAGCCCCTGATGGGCAGCAGCGGTCTTGGCCGCGACCAAAAGACCCGAGGTGTCTTTGTCGATCCGGTGCACGATCCCGGGTCGCTTCTCCCCGCCAATCCCCTGCAGGCTCTCGCCACAATGCCACAGCAACGCATTCACCAGGGTGCCGCACGGATTGCCGACTGCCGGATGCACCACCATTCCGGCAGGCTTATTGATGACGATCAGATCGTCATCCTCATAGACCACCTCCAGCGGAATATCCTCTGCGACCGTTTCCACATCCTCCGGCGCGCTCAGGGTGATCTCGATCTCTTCGCCTTCCGCGACCTTGGACTTTGCGATCAGCACCTCTCCGCCGCGCCGCACCGCACCCTCTTCCACCAGCTTCGCGATCCGTGAGCGCGACAGCCCCAGACCCTCTGGCACATAAAGCGCAAGCGCCTTATCAAGACGCGACGGCGTCTCTTCGCCCAGAGTGACGCGAAGAACCTCCCCGAAAGGATCAGTGGACATGGCAGCACCTCCGGAAAAAGACAGCCAGGCTCTGCTTCCGGCCCCGCTGCGCATCTTGCAGTGGCTGGTGATCGGTCTGACCGCCAGCCTGATTTTCGGCGTCATAACGGTGGTGGCGGTGGTTGTCACCCGTTTCCCGAAAGCTGCGACACCGCCGCTACCCGAAAGCCTCGCGCTCCCCGAAGGCGCCAGCGCCCTTTCGGTCACCCAAGGGGCTGACTGGATCGGCATCACCACCAGTGATGACCGTATCCTCATCTATGACCGCGCCAGCGGCAGCCTGCGCCAGACCGTTACCCTGACCCGCCCGTAAACCCGCAGCCCCTTCAGGACTTTGGCTTTTCAAAAATACTCCGGGGTCCGGGGCAGCGCCCCGGGGCCTGCCACAGTCCCCAAAGCCCGGCTTTCACACCCCCGCCTCCTTCACCGCCTCCATCGCCACATAGGTCGAGGTGGAGGCAACATGCGGCAGGGCCGAGATCTTTTCCCCCAAAATCCGCCGATAGGCCTGAATATCTTCCGTGCGCACCTTCAGCAGATAGTCGAAGCGCGAGGCGATCATATGGCATTCCTCAATCTCCGCCACGCCGCGCACCGCGCGGTTAAAGGCCTGCAAAGCCGCCTCGCGGGTGTCTGACAGCCGCACCTCCACAAAGGCCACATGCGCCCGCCCCATGCCGATCGGATCGAGCGTGGCGCGGTAGCCGCGAATGATACCGCCGTCCTCAAGCCGCTTCAGCCGCGCCTGAACCGGACTTTTCGACAGGCCGATCCTCCGCGCCAGTTCCGTGACCGCGATGCGCCCCTCACTGCCCAGAACCTCCAGGATCGCCAGATCATAGCGATCCAGATCGCGCCATTCCAATCGCATCGCAAATCCCCGATCTTCAGGCAATCTGCCTGCCATCTCTTCATCTTCGGGCCAAATGACCGCCAGTTTCGCGGTATACTGCGGCAAACCGGTTCCCGGCCAGCCCATATCGCAGGTTCTCCATGTCCGATCTCTCCCCCGCACAGCCCTCGCCTCTTGAGATCATCTCGCGCCATGCTTTGCGCGATGAGACCCTCCTGCTGCAAAACCTGCTGCGTGAGGCCGCACTCAGCCCCGCGGACCGCGCCCGCATCAGCGCGGCCGCAGCCGATCTCGTGACCCGCATCCGCCAAAGCGCAAGACCCGGGCTGATGGAGGTCTTCCTTGCCGAATACGGCCTCTCTACCGATGAGGGGATCGCGCTGATGTGTCTGGCTGAGGCGCTTTTGCGGGTGCCCGATTCCGCCACCATGGATGCGCTGATCGAGGATAAAATCGCCCCCTCAGACTGGGGACGTCATTTGGGCAAATCCGCCTCCAGCCTGGTGAATGCCTCGACCTGGGCACTTTTGCTGACGGGGCGCGTGCTGGAAGACGGCGCGCCCGGCATGGCGGGCCGTCTGCGCGCCGCTCTCCGCCGTCTGGGCGAGCCGGTGATCCGCCGCGCCGTGGGCCAGGCCATGAAGGAGATGGGCCGGCAGTTCGTTCTGGGCGAGACCATCGAAGCCGCCATGAAACGCGCGCAAAGCCGCGAGGCAAAGGGCTTCACCTATAGCTACGACATGCTCGGCGAAGCCGCCCGCACCGAGGCCGATGCGCGGCGCTATCACCTGTCTTATTCCCGCGCCATCACCGCCATCGCCCGCGCCTGCCCCCATGACGAGATCTGCCGCAATCCCGGCATCTCCATCAAACTCTCGGCGCTGCACCCGCGCTATGAGGTGGCAAAGCGCGACCGTGTCATGGCCGAGCTGGTCCCCCGCGTCCGCGCGCTCTGCGGCCTGGCCAAAGCCGGCGGCATGGGGCTCAATATCGACGCCGAAGAGGCCGACCGGCTGGAGCTCTCGCTTGAGGTCATCGAAGAGGTGCTGAAAGACCCCGGCCTGCAGGGCTGGGATGGCTTTGGCGTGGTGGTTCAGGCCTATGGCCGCCGCTGCGGTGCGGTGATCGACCATCTCTATGATCTGGCGGGCCGCAGCGGGCGGCGCATCATGCTGCGGCTGGTCAAAGGTGCCTATTGGGACGCCGAGGTGAAACGCGCTCAGGTTCTGGGTCTGGAAAGCTTCCCGGTCTTTACCCGGAAGGAAGCGACCGATGTCTCTTACATCGCCAATGCCCGCAAACTTCTGGGAATGACCGACCGGATCTATCCGCAGTTCGCGGGCCATAACGCCCATACCGTCGCCGCGATCCTTGATCTGGCGAAAGGCGCGGGGATCAGGGCGACGCAATATGAGTTCCAGCGCCTGCACGGCATGGGAGAGCGTCTCCACGATATCGTGCAGGAAGATGAGGGCACCATGTGCCGCATCTATGCCCCCGTCGGTGCCCATCGCGATCTGCTGGCCTATCTGGTGCGCCGCCTGCTGGAAAACGGCGCAAACTCCAGCTTCGTCAATCAGATCGTCGATGAGGCCGTGCCCGCCGAAGTGGTTGCCGGCTGTCCGCTGACCGCGCTTGAGGCCAGGCACTGCAGCCCGAACCCGAAACTCACCCCGCCGGGGGATCTCTTCGGCAGCCGTCGCAACTCGCGCGGCCGCGATCTGAGCGATGCCCGCGATCTCGCGCAGATTGAGGGCGCCCGCCTCCCCCATGCCGATGGTCTTTACCAGGCGGCCCCGCTGCTCGCCGTTGAAGGGGACGCCGGAGACACACCCCAGGAGGTGCTCTCCCCCGCATTCGCCCGCAGCAGCAAAGCGGTGGCGGGTCTCGTCTGCAATGCCTCTGCCGCCGATGTGGCCGCCGCCTTTGACGCAGCAACGCCTTGGGATGCCCCCGCAGAGGTCCGCGCTGCGGTTCTGAACCGCGCGGCTGATCTTCTGGAAGCCCGTGAGGGGGAGATCCTTGCGCTGCTGGCGCGTGAGGCCGGAAAAACCCTGGGAGACGCCATCTCTGAACTGCGCGAAGCGGTGGATTTCCTGCGCTATTACGCCGGAGAGGCCCCGGCCCTTCAGGCCCCGGCGCGGGGAATCTTCGCCTGCATCAGCCCCTGGAACTTCCCGCTGGCGATTTTCACGGGCCAGGTCGCAGCGGCGCTGGCCGCAGGCAACGCCGCGCTGGCCAAACCGGCCGGTCAGACCCCGCTGATTGCGCATCTGGCGGTTACGCTTTTGCATGAGGCCGGTGTTCCACGCGCGGCGCTGCAATTCCTGCCCGGTGACGGCCGCAGCGTGGGCGCGGCGCTGACCGCTGATCCGCGTGTGAACGGCGTGGCATTTACCGGCTCCACCGCCACGGCGCTGGGCATTCGCCAAAGCCTCAGCCTTCACGCGCCTGAGGCGGTGCTGATCGCCGAGACGGGCGGGCTCAATGCGATGATCGTTGACAGCACGGCGCTGCCGGAACAGGCGGTGCGCGATATCATCGCCTCGGCCTTCCAGTCGGCAGGCCAGCGCTGCTCGGCGCTGCGCTGCCTTTATCTGCAGGAAGATATCGCCCCCCATGTGCTTGAGATGCTGAAAGGGGCGATGGCGGAACTGACACTCGGCGATCCCTGGCAGCTTTCGACCGACATCGGGCCGCTGATCGATGAAGCCGCCTGGCGCAGCATTTCTGAGTATGTGGCTGAGGCGCGTAAAGCGGGCAGGGTGGTCTTTGAGGGCCAGGCCCCCGGCACCGGCTGGCATCTGGCACCGGTGGTGATCCGCATCCGCTCGATCGCAGAGATGACGCGCGAGATTTTCGGCCCCGTGCTGCATGTCGTCACCTTCAAAGCCCGCGATCTCGACCGCGTGGTCGATGAGATCAATGCCACCGGCTATGGGCTGACCTTTGGTCTGCACAGCCGCATCGACGACCGCGTTCAGACCATCACCGAGCGGGTGAAGGCCGGGAACATCTACGTCAACCGCAACCAGATCGGTGCGGTGGTCGGCAGCCAGCCCTTTGGGGGCGAAGGGCTTTCCGGCACGGGCCCGAAAGCGGGCGGGCCGATGTATCTCAGCCGCTTTGTGCAGGATGCGCCGGGGATTGCGGGCGCGTGGGGCGGGGAAGCGCCCTTTGATCCGCAAGGCGCGCTGGCGCAGATGCAGGTGCCGCAGGGCGCTTTGCGGGTGCATGATCTGCCGGGGCCGACGGGCGAATCGAACCGGTTGAGCGCTTTTGCACGCGGTCCGGTGCTATGCCTCGGGCCGGGGCGTGAGGCGGTGGAAGATCAGGCCCGCGCGGTTGAGGCGGCTGGCGGTGTGGCGCTGCGTGCCACCGGACCTGTCGCGCCTGAGGTTCTGAGCCGTGTGAGCGGCCTTGCGGCGGTCGTCAGTTACGGCGGTAACACCGCGCCGCTGCAACAGGCGCTGGCGGCGCGGGAAGGGGCAATTGTGCCGCTGATCACCGGGCGGCCCGATGCCTCATGGGTGCTCTCTGAGCGGCATATCTGCATTGATACCACCGCTTCGGGCGGCAATGCGCAGCTGCTTGCAGAGGCAGGTGCCTGAGGCCAGGCTTCGCGCTTGACGCGGCACAGGCGCAGGGTGCAGCCTCGCGCCTATGTTTCCGATCCGTGATCACAATCCCTCCGGCCGCACACCCTGGATCACCAGGGTGCTGATTGCGCTGAATTTCATTGTCTTTCTGCTGACCTGGGTCATGCCGGAGGTGCTTCTTGGCACCGGTGAGGCGGTCGCGGGGGAAAAGCTGAGCAGCGACGAGCTGACCGGCTTTCTCTTCTACATCGGCGGCATGGTTCCGGCCTTTGTCTCTGAGGGCGAGATGCTGCATGGCTTTCTGACCTCGCAGTTTCTGCATGCGGGCTGGATGCATCTTCTGGGGAATATGCTCTTTTTGTGGATCTTCGGGGACAATCTCGAAGACGCCTTCGGGCCGCTGAAATATCTGTGTTTCTATCTGATCTGCGGCGCGGCGGCGGCTTTTGCGGAATATCTGGCCCATCCGCTGAGCGAGATCCCCATGGTCGGGGCTTCCGGCTCGATTGCCGGGGTGCTGGGGGGCTATCTTTTGCTCTACCCAAGGGCAAAAGTGGATGTCCTGCTGATTTTCATTATCTTTTTCAGGGTCTTCACCATTCCGGCCTGGATCGTGCTCATGGCCTGGTTCGGCCTGCAGGTGCTGGGCGTGACCACGCCGGACGATCCGGAGGGTGGGGATATGGTGGCCTATTGGGCCCATGCGGGCGGCTTCATCGCCGGGCTGGCGCTGGCCATGCCCTTCTTCCTGCGCCAGGGCGGACCACGCTTCTGGAGCCGGTTTGACGGTCACCCGCCCCATCCGGAAGCGGGTTATGTGCTCAGCCCCTCGCGCATCCCGAAAGTGGTGCGGCGGAACTGAAAAAGCCGCGCCCCGGGGCGCGGCTTTAATCGTTTCAGGCCGCTTCAGGCGGCAGCCTGACCCTCGGGGTGGATGCCAAACTCGGCGCAGACCGCAAGGGTCAGATGGGGGCGGTTCAGGGTGTAGAACTGGAAGTCTTCAACCCCTTCGGCCATCAGTCGGCGGCAGAGATCGGCGCAGACCTGCACTGAAAGCTCAGCCTCACGACCCTCGGCATTGGCTTTGGTGAAGGCTTCATCGAGATGGGCGGGGACCTGGGCGGCGCAGCGCGCGGCGAAGCGTTTGGTGCCTTCCCAATTCTCAATCGGCAGGATGCCGGGGATGATGAGCTTGGTGATGCCTTCTTTTGCGCATTTGTCGCGGAAGCGCAGGAAGGTCTCGGCTTCAAAGAAGAACTGGGTGATGGCGCTGTCGGCACCGGCTTCAAACTTGCGTTTCAGCCAGCGGACATCGGCCAGATCGTCGGCGGCTTCCGGATGCGGCTCCGGATAGGCCCCGACGCGCAGGTTGAATTTCCCGGTCGCGGCCAGGGCCTCGATGAGTTCGACCGAATCGGCAAAGCCTTCGGGATGAGCGGTGAAGCGCTCGGCGCCCTTCGGGGGATCGCCGCGCAGCGCCACGATCTGGTTCACACCGGCCTCTGCGTAAGAGTTTGCGATGGCGAGGGTTTCTTCGCGCGTTGCATCGACGCAGGTGAGATGGGCCGCCACATCAACGCCGAAATGGGTGCCGATGGCCTTGACCGCTTCATGGGTCAGCTGGCGGGTGGTGCCGCCCGCGCCATAGGTCACCGAGACGAAGCCCGGCTTCAGCGGTGCGAGCATCTTCATGGTCTCCCACAGCCGGAACGACGCATCGAGCGAGCGCGGCGGGAAAAACTCAAATGAGATGCGCGGGGCAGACATGGCAGAACTCCTTGACCGGCGGGGTGCCGGTTCAGCTCCGGCCTTGTGCCAGACAAATGAACATGGGACAAATTCATAATCTTCAAGATCAATATGAAAGCCACTCACGATGAAAGTCTCTCACCATGCATCTTGAGTTACGTCACCTGAAAGCCATCCGCGAGATTCACCGTCAGGGCGGTCTGGCCCGGGCGGCTGAAGTGCTGAACCTGACGCAGTCGGCGCTGAGCCATCAGATCAAAGGGATTGAAGAGCAGACGGGGGTGGAGCTTTTCGTGCGCCGCGCGCGGCCCCTGCGGCTCTCGGCGGCCGGGCTGAGGGTGCTGCGGCTGGCCGATCGGATTTTGCCCGAGATTGAGGCTTTGGAAGAGGAATTCCGCGGCCTGCGCCAGGGCAAGGCGGGGCGGATGCATATCGCCATTGAATGCCACGCCTGTTTTGACTGGCTGCTGCCGGTCTTGTCGCTTTATCGCAAAACCTGGCCCGAGGTGGATGTGGACATCCGCCCGGGGCTTGCCTTCAACGCGCTGCCCGCGCTGGTGCGCGAAGAGGTGGATGTGGTGATCTCCTCTGATCCTGAAGAGATCCCGCGCGTCACCTTTCATCCGCTTTTTGACTATGAGCCTTTGATGGTCATGGCGGGGGCCAGTCCTTTGGCTGAGAGAGCCGAGATTGAGCCGGAGGATCTGCGCGACCAGACCCTGATCACCTATCCGGTGGACCGCACGCGGCTGGATGTTTTTTCGCAGTTTCTGGCGCCCGCGCGGGTCGAGCCGCGTCTGGTGCGGCAGGTGGAGCTGACGGCAGTGATCCTGATGCTGGTGGCCTCGGAGCGCGGGGTTTCGGTGCTGCCGGACTGGGTGCTTCAGCATGTGCGGGGCAACCCGGATTATGTGATCCGGCCGCTGAAGGGGCGCAAGAGCCGCCGGCTTTATGCGGCGGTGCGCGATGAGGACGGGCGTCACCCCTTTATGGAGACCTTTTTGCATCTGAGCCAGACCGAGCCTTTGCGCCTGAAGGCGGCGGGGGCCCTGGTCTGAGAGCGCCGGGGAGGGCTGCCTGCCCTCCCCGGACCCCGCCCGGGAGTATTTGGAAAAAGCCAAAGTGCGGGCGCGGGCGGGGGCGACATTGCGCCTCAGCGGGGAAGTGTCTAAACCCCGAAGCAGGCTTATTGACGGAGTGTCTCATGACTGCCCCCTTGCGACTTGGCATTGCCGGTCTTGGAACTGTCGGCGTCGGTGTTGTGCGCCTGATCCAGGAGGAAGCCGCGCTGATTGCGGCCCGCGCGGGGCGCAGCATTGAGATTACCGCTGTCTCGGCCCGCGACCGGAAGAAAAACCGCGATGTGGATCTGTCGGGCTATGCCTGGGAAGATGATCCGGTGAAGCTGGCGCAGCGTCCGGATGTGGATGTTTTCGTTGAACTGATGGGCGGCGATTCGGGTCCGGCCAAGGCGGCCACGGAAGCGGCGATTGCCGCTGGCAAAGATGTGGTCACCGCCAATAAGGCGCTCCTGGCCCATCACGGGCAGGCCCTGGCGGAGGCGGCGGAGGCTGCGGGCGCGGTGATCCGTTTTGAGGCGGCCGTGGCCGGGGGCATTCCGGTCATCAAGGCGCTGATGGAGGGGCTGGGCGCGAACCGGATTAAGCGGGTGATGGGCGTGATGAACGGCACCTGCAATTACATCCTGACGCGGATGGAATCGGCCGGGCTGCCCTATGAGACCGTCTTTGAAGAAGCGCGGTCCCTGGGCTATCTGGAGGCGGATCCGAGCCTTGATGTGGATGGCATCGATGCGGGGCATAAGCTGTCGCTGCTGGCCTCAATCGCTTTTGGCACGCGGGTGAGTTTTGACGCGGTCGAGCTGGAAGGCATTGGCCGCATTGATATTGCCGATATCCGTTATGCCGGGGATATGGGTTACCGCATCAAGCTGCTGGGCGTGGCGCAGACCACCGGTCGCGGCCTTGAGCAGCGCATGTCGCCCTGTCTGGTGCCGGTGGAAAGCCCTCTGGCGCAGCTGAACGGCGGCACCAATATGGTGATCATTGAGGGCGCGGCTTCGGGGCAGATCGTTCTGCGCGGTGCCGGTGCCGGCGAGGGGCCGACGGCGAGTGCGGTGATGGGCGATGTGCTCGATCTGGCGCGCGGGGTGCGTTATCCGGTCTTTGGTCAGCCCGCTTCGACTTTGGCGGAGCCGGTTGCGGCCTCGGTGGCGGCGCCTGCGCCCTTCTATATCCGCATGCAGGTGCAGGATAAGCCGGGCGCGCTGGCGAAAGTGGCGACGGTGATGGGCGATGCGGGGATTTCCATCGACCGCATGCGTCAGCATGGCAATGAGGCAGAGACCGCGCCGGTGCTGATCGTGACGCATCGCTGCACCCGTGAGGCCCTGGATTATGCTTTGTCGCAGCTGCCGCAGACCGGTGTGCTGGCGGGGGATCCGGTGGCGATCCGGATCGAAGCGCTCTGAGAGCTTTGAGACGCCGCGCCAAAGCGCGGCGTTTTGCTATCTGAGCCACCATCCTGTGTTGCGCAGGGTTTTTCGGATCTGGTTTTCGCGTAAGCCCGGGTCATGGCGGTCAAACAACGGCCGGATCTTCTGGCGGCCTTTTCCCTGATAGATCAGCTTTTTGGCGGGCTCCCAATCCCGGAGCAGGCGGCGGAGGGCGGGGTCCTGCGTGATCTCTTCAAGCCGGATCAGGACCTCGTCCTCTTCGCGGGCGTAGAGGAGGGGCAGGGCGCGGTAGTGGCAGCTGGCCGGGCCGTCGAGGGCGAGCGAGGCCGGTGGGCGGGTGCCGCCGAGGGCATGGATCACCAGGGGCAGGGCCACCTGATCGAGCCAGGGATCCAGCGATTGTGCCGCGAGCATCGGGCCGGGGTCTGCTTCTATCTCCGTGGCGATGCGGGTGAAGATTTCGCCAAAGCGGGCGGGGCAGGGCCCGTAAAACCAGCCCGCGTTGAAATAAAGGTAATGCTGCCAGTAATCGGGGGGGAAGCGTGGGTTCAGCGTGGGGCCGATCTTCAGCCCGAAGCGGGTATAGAGCCCCTCCCAGATGGCCTGAAGGCTGGCGACATAGGGCTGCGGCTCCGGCCAGGTGCCCTCGACCTTTATGGAGGCTGAGGGGCGGGTGAAATCGATCCCGAGGCTGTCGGGGGGCTGCAGGAGAAGGGTGTCGCTGTCGAAAAAGAGAAAAGCCTCGCCCCGGGGCAGCAGGCGCAGGGCCTCAATTTTATTGCCATAGGGATAATCGGCGCCGAAATGGCGGCTGTGAAGCGGCAGGATCTGCGCGCCGAACTCCAGCAGCCTGTCGCGCACCGGGGGAGAGAGCCGCGGGTCCTGCGGCCAGAGCGGGCCGGGCTGCGGCTCTGCGATATAAAGGTGCGGCAGAAGATGCGGGGCCAGGGCAGCCAGGGAGGCGGTGAAGATCAGTGCCTCATATTGCAGCCGGCCGTTTTGCGCGACGATCAGCAGATTGGGGCGGGGCGGGGGCTTTGCTGCGGGGCTCATGTCGCCTCTGTCCTCTGCCGTGATGCCTGGTCAGATTTGCGGGTTTCTGAGCGGATGGGAAGGGTGCTCTGTGGGTTTTTGAACAGAGAATTCTGTCTCCGGGCCTTTCGCAGATGCAGCAAAGGACCTAATTTCTGCACTGACGGGCGACGGCAGCCGATGCCACGGGGCCCGATGATCCTGAGGAAATGACTATGACCCGCCTGAATGACGCCGCTTTTGATCAGCTGTTCCGCACGGCCCGCAGCCACCCGACCTATGCCGATAAAGCCATTGACGCCGCCACGCTCGAAGAGCTGAGCGCGCTGGCAGGTCTTGCGCCGACCGCCTTTAACCAGCAGCCGCTGCGCGTGCTTTACATCACCTCGGAAGAGGGCAAGGCGAAGCTCGATGAAGCCATCGTTCCGGGCAACAAGGCGAAAGTGGCCGCTGCTCCGGCGATTGCGATCTTCTGCTATGATGCGAATTTCGTTGAAACTCTGCCCAAGGTCTTCCCGCTGGCGGACGTGCGCGGCTATTTCGCCGATCCCGCCGGTGCGGCTCAGGCCGGTCAGCTGAACGCGCTGATCCAGTCGGGCATGTTCATCGCGGCAGCGCGCGGTCTGGGCCTGGGCATGGGGCCGATGATCGGTTTTGACGCGGCGAAAGTGAAAGAACTCTTCCTGGCCGACAACGGCTGGCAGCCGCTTTACTTCTCGACCCTTGGCTATGTCGAAGCGCAGCCGGAATATGACCGCCTGCCGCGTCTGGGCTTTGAAGAGGTTGCAAAGGTCGCCTGAGGCACCTTGCTGCGATTGCGAAAGGCCGCCCCGGGGGCGGCCTTTTTCGTTTCCCGCTCAGGGCAGGATATGCAGCCAGCCCCAGGCCGTCAGCACCGTCAGCGCGGTGCCGATCAGCACGGTCGAGGCGGCAACCCGTTTGGCCACGCCATACATGGCCGCGAACATATAGGCATTGATCCCCGGTGCCATGGCGGAGGTGATGACGGCAGAGCGCAGCCCCTCATCCGAGACCTCAAGCAGGCGGGCCAGGCCATAGGTGATGGCCGGGTGCAGGATCAGCGAAACGGCGGTCACATAGAGGATCGTCGGGATGTCGCCTTCGGGGCGATAGCGGTAAAGCGTGCCGCCCAAGCCGAAAAGCGCCGCCGGAAGGGCCGCGCGCGAGAGCATGTCGATGGCATCCCAGCCCGCTTTGGGCAGGCCCAGACCGGTGAGATTGACCGTCACCCCCAGCAGCATCGCGAGGATCAGCGGATTGCGGAACATCGCCTTCAGGATGCGCGGAGCGGCAGCGCGCAGACCGCCGCCTGCATTGCGCGCCACCTCCATCGCAGTGAGGCCGATGCCGTAGCAAAAGGCCGCGTGAAAGGCGATGATGGTAAAGTTTGAGGCCACCGCCTCCGGCCCCCAGGCGCGCTCTGAGATCGGCAGACCCAGCAGGACGGAGTTGGAGAAGAGCCCCACAAAGCCGATCGCCACCGAATCCGTCCAGGGGCGTTTGAACAGGAACCGCGCCCCCAGAAGGGCGGCCAGAAAGCCGCAGACTGCGCCGATATAAAAACTGGCCAGCATCGCCGGTTCAAAGTCATTCGAGAGGTTCATCTGCGCCACGGCGCGGAAGGTCATGCAGGGGATCGCATAGCCCTGGGTAAAGCGCATCAGACCCTCAACCCAGTCGTCTTTGAACCAGCCCCGCCACACGGCTGCGTAACCCGCCCCGATGATCAGAAAGACGGGGAGGATGACATCAAGCAGCAGGAGCATCAGGGGGCCTCAGGCCGGGGTCAGACCCGGTGGTCAGGAAGATCGATCACCATGCCGTCAAAGGCAGGGGTGATATGGGCAGGGGTTTCCGCCTCGACCGCGTCATAGTCGAGATCGATATGCATATTTGTCAGCACGCCGCGTTTGGGGGCGGCGCGCTCAATCCAGTCCAGCGCCAGGGCGAGATGGGCATGGGTGGGATGGGGGGTGCGGCGCAAAGCATCGACCACAAAGACCTCAAGCCCGCTCAGCAGCGGCCAGCTTTCCTCGGGGATCGCCACGGCATCGGGCAGATAGGCCAGCCCGCCGATGCGAAAGCCCAGAGCCTCCATCGAGCCGTGATCGGCGGTGAAAGGCTCAAAGCGGATCGGCCCGCCCGCGCCCGTCACCTCAAAGGGGCCCTTCAGGCTGTGAAGCGTCAGGATCGGCGGATAGGGGCTGCCTTCGGGCTGCACAAAGGCATAGCCAAAGCGCGAGATCAGCGCATCCCGCGTCGGCGCATCCGCCCAGACCGGCAGGCGCTTACGGGTGTTGAAGACGATCTGGCGCAGATCATCGAGGCCGTGGACGTGATCGGCATGGCTGTGGGTATAGACCACGCCGTCCAGCGTGCCGACGCCCGCGCTCAGCAACTGCTCGCGCATATCCGGGCCGGTGTCGATCAGCACCCGGGTGACGCCCGCCTCCGTGATCCGCTCAACCAGCATGGAGCAGCGGCGGCGGCGGTTTTTCGGATTGGCCGGATTGCAGTCCCCCCAATAGCCGCCCAGACGAGGCACGCCCCCCGAAGAGCCACATCCCAGAATGGTATAGCGGAGCGTGGCGCTCATGGGGGGTCAGCCTTTGCGGGCAGCTTTGGGGAAGAGGCGGTCGAAATTTTCCGACGTCGCGCGGGCGAATTCTTCGTAGGAAACGCCGAAAGTTTCCGCACCGACACGGGCGGTATGGGCGACATATGCCGGCTCATTGCGTTTGCCGCGGAAGGGCGGCGGCGCCAGATAGGGGCTGTCGGTTTCCACCAGGATACGTTCAAGCGGGGCGGCGGCGAAGATCGCGCGCAGCTCTTTGCTTTTGGGGAAAGCAGCGATGCCGGACATCGAGAGGTAAAACCCCAGATCGAGAGCCGTTTTCGCCAGTTCTGCCCCTGAGGAGAAGCAGTGCATTACGCAGCCGTAGGGCTTTGCGCGGTAGCCTTCGGTTAAAATGCGCGCCATATCCTCATCAGCATCGCGTGCATGAATAATCAGCGGAAGGCCGGTTTCCTGAGCAGCTTCAATATGAACCCGCAGGCTGCGCTTTTGCACATCCTGCGACTCAGGGGTGTAGTGATAATCAAGACCCGTCTCGCCCAGACCCACCATTTTGGGGTGCTGGGACAGGCGGATCAGATCCTCAACCGTTACCTCCGGCTCGGTCGTGGCCGACATCGGGTGAACGCCGTAGCTGTAGAACAGGCCTTCATGCGCCTCAGCCATGGCACGCACTTTCGGCTCATTGGCGATGCGCGTGCAGATGGTGACCATGCGGGTTACACCGGCGTCGCGGGCGCGGGCGATCAGGGCTTCGGTCTCCCCCTCAAATTCGGGGAAATCGAGGTGGCAATGGCTGTCCACAAGCTCTGCCATCATTGCCGTAACCCCTTCGCCGCGTCATTTATCTTCAGGAACATATCCATCACGAGCGCGGCAGGGTCAAGGTTGACCGCCCGGCCCTGGCGGGCGCGGATCCCGAGCGTCTGCGCCAGTTCTGCCCAGGTCCGCGCCGTCGCCGGATCGGGGCAGAGGCGGGCAAAAAGCTGCCCCTCTCCCTCTGCGGCTTCCGGCGGAAGCTGCCGCGTGGCCCCGGCCCGCGCGAGGCGGGCAAGGAAGAGGTCGATGAGTTCGAGCGTCAGATCAAACTGCCCCTCTTTGCCGCGCCCCGCCGTGGCCTCTGCAATGGCAAGCGCATTGGACCGCGCCAGATCGGGCAGGGTGGAAAAAAGCCGGATCAGTCTGGCGTAAAGCCCCTCTCCATCGAGAGCCGCAATCCGCAACGCCGCCCCCGCCGAGCCGCCCGAGAGCTCCGCCAGAGCGATCGGATCTTCCGCCTCAATGCCGTTTTCCTGCAGAATCGTGCCCACATCCTCGGGCCCGAGCGGCGCGAGAGAGAGCACCCGGCAGCGCGAGCGGATCGTCGGCAGCAGTTTTGCGGGCTGATGCGAGATCAGCAGGATCACCGCGCCCTCCGGCGGCTCTTCCAAAAGCTTCAGCAGCGCATTGGCGGCGGCCGGGTTCATGTCATCGGCGGCATCCACAATGGCCACCCGCCGCCCGCCGTCCGCGGAAGACAGCGCGAAAAAGCTTTTCAGCTTACGCACTTCGCCCACGGTGATGTCGCGCGACAGCGCATCGCCCTTGTCATTGGGCGCGCGGCGCAGAAGGAAAAGCCGTGGCTCTGAGAGAGCCGAAAGGCGGCGTGAGACGGGGCTTTCGGGCGGTGTGCTGAGATCACGCGGCGGCTCGGGCGCGAAAAAGCCGCCCGCTGCCTCCGGCCCCGGCTGGCTGAGCAGGAACCGTGCAATGCGCCAGGCGAGCGTGGCTTTGCCAACCCCTTTCGGTCCGGTCAGCAGCCAGCCGTGATGCAGCCGCCCGCTGTTGAAAGCCTCCAGAAAAGCGGCTTCGGCGCGGGGCTGGCCGCGCAGGATATGGACGTCGCGCGGATGGGGCGCGCCGTCGGTGCGGTCGGGTTCGGGCAGATCATCTGAATGGGGGTCGCGGGCCATGGGCGCATAATGCCCGAAACGCGGGCAGGAGCAACCGGCCGCAGCTTTTGCGCCCTTTCGCCGCAGGGCGGACTTGCACGCCGGGGCGCTTTGAGGCATCAACGCGCCAGCCATCAGACGGGAGAGAGTCATGCGCGCGCGTATTTATCAGCCTGCCCGCAATGCCATGCAGTCGGGAACCGCAAAGACCCACGACTGGGTGCTCGATTTCGCGCCCGCAGATGCGCGTCAGATCGATCCGCTGATGGGCTGGACCTCTTCGGCCGATACCCAGCGTCAGGTCCGCCTGCGCTTCGCCTCGCAGGAGGCCGCAGAAGACTATGCCCGCGCCCGCGGCATTGAGTACGATGTCCTGCCGCCGCAAAAACGCGCCGCCAATATCCGCCAGATGGGCTATGGCGAGAACTTTGCCACCACCCGCCGTGGTGCCTGGACGCATTGATCTTGTAGATCCGGGCATAGTTGCTGCCGGCCAGGGGCTCTGATGTTGTAACCGCCCCCCGACGGCATCTTTGTGCCAAGGTGGGATCGTTATAATCC
>NZ_SBLC01000079.1 GCF_004054105.1 Falsigemmobacter intermedius | reverse complement strand
TGCTCTCAAAGGCTCCACCGAACCTTTTATCTTCACTTCTATCTCGAGGTTAAAATCATTAACAATGTTATGGCCGGTCAATGGTAGATGTATAAAATTTGGAGGACACTGATAATCGATTGAACTTGCCCATTCATTAAATGTAAAATTAAAATACTCGAGATCCTCTCGGCGGAAAACTGGGATAAACAAGGTATTATTTGGACTGCAGTAAATCTTTTCGTCAGTGAATGATGCGTAATTATTATCAATAAGCAATTTAACAAGTTTCGGCATTATCTTTTCCTTCAGTGCAATATGTTCCGCTAGGCCCGTTCTCCAGTCTTTAATTGCTTTAATAAGGCTGATCTCGCTGTTCCCGTCCCAATCATTGAAAAATAAAACTTTATCAGGCGCCGCCGAAGGTAACCAACCATCAAAGTTGGCAGGCCATCCTCCTGCCTGATAAACTCTATCTACGAACATCGAAGGTTTTAGATGCTTTGCAATATTGAAATATGAACTCCATTCATCAAGGTTGTACACTTCTGCAATATTCAATGTTATAGCTGCTAAAGATTTGTTGATGATTTGGGGTTGATGAGAGCCATAAAGCCTTGTGTCGTATCCGCAATTATTCAGATAGCTGCGGGTTCTCCAGGTGCCAAAGTCAAAGCTAGTTGGATCAGGCAGGGCTCCATACCATTCGTCACCTCTGTCAATATAATAGTAAGCAATATGCTTACCGGAAATATAAAAATTCTCCAGATCAACAGGCTGAGCTACTATGTAATCATCATCGAAGGCAATAAAATTTTCATCAATTTCCGCTCTCTGATATAAGGTTCTTCTAAGGAGAGTGTTTCTCTGTAGGTGATCACTTGGAAGATTTTTTAACCCAATCGACGACTCCATTAAGATCGTTGTTTCAATTTCGATCCCCTTCAATGCCGCACACATTTCTTGAAAATTTTCATCAGAAGTTAGAATCACAATATTGGAAATAAAGCTCATATTCCTCATTATGGAAAAAATTGACTGACGAACGGCGGTTGGACGAATAGAGATATAAACAGCTTGTCTTGGCGCAGGGTTGTGCGGCATAAAGGAAGTAATTTCAGAAAAAACACTGTCTAAAAACATCGCCGTATCACTCCACTTTGGTGGGGAGTAAAGGCGTAAATCTTTCGAAATGCCCCTGTCTAAGATGCCTTGAATAGCTTCAAGGACAGCTGACACGTTCAGTTCGACCGGAAACGTGTAACCTTTTGCAATTTCTTCCATAGAACTGCCTGCTGTGCATATGACTTGTGTTCCATATGCCAAACTTTCCACTACTGGCAGTCCAAAGCCTTCATAGTGAGAAAGGCAAAGGCAAATCTTTGCATTTTTATATAATGCACCGATCTCAACATCATTTAAATCTTGAAGCCAATGAATTCTTTTGTTGTAGAGGGGGTGATTTATGATCCTATTAATGATATCCTCGTTATTCCATCCGGGCTTCCCGGCAAGGATGAGATTGAGATCTGATTGGCCTCCTGATTTAATGTATGCCTCAAATGCGTCGAGGCATAATGAATGATTTTTTCTCGGCTCGATTGTTCCTACAGAAAGTAGGTAGTTGCGATCCATGAGACTTTTGCAGGCGTCACCAATAAGTTCGTCTTTGGATTCAGTTGAACCTATGTCGGCACCCAAATTTATCACAAATAGCTGTGGAGATGGGAGTGAAAGGGTTTGCATTAGTTGCTTTAAGTCATCCCGTACTTTTTGTGAGACGCAAATCCAGTAGTCTGCGTAAGTCACAGTGATTGCAAAATTTTCCTTGAATTGAAAAATTGTATTTTTGTGAGAAAATTCAGGGTATAATATAGGAACGGCGTCGTGGTGTAATTTTACCACAAGTGCTCCCCTTGATTTGAATTCTCGATATAGCTGACCTAAATCGTAATGGTCCCTCCAGGATGCGTCCGGGTCAAATAGAATATCGCCTTTAGTGATATCTTCAAAATCAAATCTGATTTTTTTAGGGTCATATTCTTTCGGCCCTGTGTTGTAATGATTATTTACGATGTAAAATCCATCATCAAAATAAGCGATTATCCTATACTTTTCGCAGAGAGTAAAATGACGACAGAGTTCGTTCACAACTCGCTGAATGCCTGTTTTGGATCCAGTCGATAGTGTATTGCTAGCATTAACATATATCATCATTTTATCTTCCGAAATCCCATCTTAATGAAGTCGGGTGATTTTTTTATATCTGAAATTATTCCGGAGAAGCCGTTGTCACGGATTGCTGCATTGGCACGTTCCCATCTATCCCAACTGTTCGGATAAAATCTAAAATATGCGAGATAGATATGATCTATTAACTTCTCCACATATGCAATGTCGCTTACTTTTAACTGATCCTTTACGATGATGTCACCGCCGTTTCGTAAAAGATCAATTAATTGTGGATCTGTGCCGTCCGCTTTCCATAGAAGATTATATTCAACCGTCAGGGCCAAGTCAGTAGAATCTCTGTATGGTGAGTAAGGCAGAGTCTCCACTCTCTTCAAAGTAAGCCGATTCTTAATGAAGGTTCGAAAATCTTCATTGGTAATCGCGTCATCTTCCAATTCGTGTTGTTCTGTTCGGCTTAATCGTGAATTTTCAAGTTCTCTATAATATGTACGTCTGAACCTATAGCGTACTTTATGAGGTAGTTTCTTAATCCATTTTCTGCAAAATTTCTCTATTTTGTTCATTATTATAGGCATAATAAATTTTCTTTTTGCTGCGCCATGTCTTGGACGTCTTTAGGTTTATCCGGCGGCAGGTGGCTCCGCCTCTTTTCCGATTTTCGTGCAAGTTATGGCTGTGGTTCTGGTGGTGCCAGGAGTCTTGTTCCTGTTCTTAACTGTGAGGCGGATCTGAGTTTCTCGGGTCGTCGACCAGTATATCATGAACGCATGCGTTCGGCATTACTGCAGAAGTCAGGCGTTGTCCGGGTGAGGTGCCGACCTGACCCGCGCTGAGGAAGAAGTGCAAGGGCCTACTTGGACAGACACCGGATCATGGCACTGGCTCAGCTGGAGTTTATCAAGCGGGCAGAAGTGCTGCACTTCCTCGGCCCGCCGGGGACCGGCAAAAGCCATCTTGCCACAGCCATGGGTGTCGCGGAGGTGAAAGCCGGACGGAGCGTCTATCGATGCTCCCTCGCCGAGCTGAGCGAGGCGCTCACCAAAGCTGAGCGCGATGAGCTATGCGGGATTTTGGGTGATACGGCCTGATCAAGCTGTAAATGCTGGATCAAATTTCCCCCGAAGTGCTGGCGCAAAATTCCCCACCTCGCGGTTTTGGCAATTAGCTGCTCATGGGATGGGCAGCTCCGTATTTCGGGATTCGGCCGCGGCGCTTGGTCGGCGGCGGTGGTGTGATTGCTGCATGTGAGCGGGTGTGTTCGGGGATCAGATCTGCGTGGTGGCGAAGCCGATAGCTTGCGCCCTCGATCTGAACGACAACCGCATGATGCAGGAGGCGGTCGAGGAGGGCTGTGGCCACTATGGGATCGCCGAAGATTTCACCCCATTCCGCAAAGCCACGGTTTGAGGTGAGGTTCATCGCGCCCTTTTCGTAACGCGCGTTCACCAGCTGGAAGAACAGGTTGGCCCCGCCACTGGTGATTGGCAGGTAGCCGATCTCGTCGACGATCAGCAGCGAAGCACGGGCATAGAAGCGGATTTTTTCCGCCAGGCGCCCCTCGCGCTCAGCTTTGGTGAGCGCCTCGATCAGCTCGGCGAGGGAGCATCTATAGACGCTCCGTCCGGCTTTCACCGCTGCGACCCCCATGGCCGTGGCGAGATGGCTTTTGCCGGTCCCCGGCGGGCCGAGGAAGTGCAGCACTTCTGCCCGCTTGATAAACTCCAGCTGAGCCAGTGCCATGATGCGGCGTCGATCCAGTGACGGCTGGAACGAGAAGTCGAAGCTTTCCAGAGTTTTGACCGGCATGAGGCGCGCTGTGCGCAGGGCCACGCCGATGCGGCGCCCTTCGCGCAGGTTCAGTTCTTCAGCCAGCAACTCGTCGATTGCCTCAATGGCGTTGATCTCACCTTTTTCCAAACGGCTCAGGGTGTGATCCAGCGTTTCCAGGGCGCGGGCCATGTGCAGGCTGACAAGACTTTGTCGGATGCGTTCGATGACCGGGATCATGGGCCCCCCTCCGCGACATTCGCCAGGCGGCGCCCAACCGCTTCATAAAAGGCCAGTGGGCGGCGGGCGACTATATGAAACTTCCCATTTTTATCGTTGAATTTGGCCTGGATTGGCCAGTTTCGGCAGAAAATCGTTTTCAACGATAAAATTATGCCTAATCTGGTCAGATACCGCTTTTCATCGAATTTGCCAGAAAGGCGCATTCTGGCTCGTATTTTATCGTTGAACGGAGCTTGTGATGTTTCGCTCTGCCCCAAGGTCGTCCTTTCAGATCCACCCTCTGGCTCTGCCGGCCTATGACGTTCTGCGCAGGCTGGGGATACCTGAGGTATGGGGCCCTTGTCTTTGTGTGAGTGCCCCTGACGCGGCTCAGGGGCTGCCCTCTCTGGCCGTGGCAGGCTTTGGCTGGCTGCATTGCGCAGAGGACGTCATCCCTGTTCTCGAGTTCCCCGCACAGACCACCCCCGCAGAGCTCCGTAAATTGGGGTGGCGCGAGGTGGCCGCGCAGTTCCCCGCATGTGTCGCAACTTCTGAGCAACGAGCCAGCTTTCTGATGGCGCTGAGCCAGCGCTGTCCGCGCGAGGAACTCGGGCTCTTTGGTCTGCCGGCGTCGCGCGATGTGACGCAGCTGCGCCGGCGGTTTCGTCTGCGCCGCGAGCGGCTGGAGCCAAAGCCCGAGCCCGATGTCTTTACCGAGGCGGTGCGAGGTCTGGGCCTGCGATGACGGCCGCACATCCCCTCTTTGGCCCGCTTGAGCCCGAGCTCTGCCGCGACCTTGCGGTCTGGGCCACCGCAATGCTCGAGCGCCATCTGAGAGGGGAGCCTGAGCGTCTGAAGCAGGCACTCAGCGATCTCGAGGTAGAATGCGGCCCGCTCGCGCCTTTGCGCATTCATCAGGCGCGTCCCTTCCTGCAGATCCGCCTGGCGCTGAAGGGGCACCTGCAGGAGGCACCCCTTGCCGCCTTTCTGGCAGAGGAATGTCAGAGGGGCGGTGCCGCGGCGGCGCTCGGCGCCGATGCGCTGACCGCCTGGGTGCTGGCAGCCGCTCTGCGGCGGCATCAGCGCAGCCCGGGCCAGTCGGCCATCCGCAGCGGCCTTGATGCGGCGCGGCTCTTAAAACGC
>NZ_SBLC01000078.1 GCF_004054105.1 Falsigemmobacter intermedius | reverse complement strand
AAATACGAATGCGTCTACCTGAATGCCTTCGAGACTGGCTCAGAGGCACGCAAGGGGATCGGGGCCTGGATCAGCTATTACAATGAAAAACGACCGCACTCATCGCACGGGTTGCTGACGCCAGCCGAGGCCTATGATACCTCGGATCAGAACCTGAAAGCCGCCGTCTGACATGAAACCCATGCTAGAGCTTAGCTGAGCGGCAATCCGGTCCAAATTCCCGGACCACCTCTGACAGCCGACGCCGTGTCCGCGCTTGTTCGCTAAGAGCGGATGGGTTCTTCAAGCGATCAAAGATGCCAGCTATCTGGTAGCTATCGGATAGCTAATAAATAGTACAAATTTACTTAGTAGCTACCAGATAGCTATAAGCTATCCTTGAGGTTTTCCACCATTTTCTCAAAGGCTTCTGCGATACTAATTCCCTGCTCATCGGCCCAAGCATTCAAGGCTGCAATGGTATCTGGCTTGGCTTTAATGTTGATCTGAGCACTGCGCCCTGTACGGTGGCGGCGTTGTTGGGGTTTCGCCGGCGCAGTCGGCGCTTCACGACTTGTAAAACCTGCCACTGCAGCGGCCTCAACCGGCGGCGCCGTCGTCTTCACCCGGGGCAGGGGAGCGAAGCCGCTCAGATCGCCCAGAGCATCTCCAAAGCCGATTTTCGCACGGGTGCTCATGCCAGGGCCTCCTTCAGCTTTGCCACCAGTTCACCCGCGAACTCCTGCGCGTTCTCAATCGCTTTGGGCAGGCCGGAAGTCGTCGTCGGGCTGAGGCCTGAGAGCGTGCCGCCGTAGTCAAAGAGATCCCGATAGGCCGCGCGCTCGACGATCGCCGTTTCAAAGACCGGCACACCAGCCTCCGTCAGCTCGCTGGTTACATTCTTCAGGCTGCGGGATTTGACGGCTGCGCTGGTCCGGGTGAGAACAACTGCATGAGGGATCGCGCGCCGCGCCATGCGGGCCTGGGTCGCGATCAGCCGCAGGATCTTCGCACCGCCCTTTGCATCCATGCCGGAGCCCTGGAGGGGGATCACAACGAAGTCCGAGAAGCCGATGGCATTGGCCACCATCAGAGAGGCGGTTCCCTCAAGATCAACGATGACGAACTGAGATCTGGCACTCTCGGCCTCAATCACATCTGCGATGCTCTCTTCCGTCACATCGGACAGGATGCGGATCGCTTCCGGCCGCCCGGGAAGATCGGCCCACTGGCTGATCCAACGCTCCGGGTCCGCATCGATAATCGAGACACTTGCGCCGTTCTCGGCCAGCATCGTGGCTGCGATCAGTGCAGTTGTGGTTTTGCCCGCGCCCCCTTTAGGGTTGGCGAATGAGATCACCGGCATCTGCTGCTCCTGCCTGTTTTGGCCAGCATCTATCCGATAGCTATCCGATAGCAATATGGTAGCTAACAGATATCCGATAGCTACCAGATATCATGTTGATTGTATCAGACGCACCTTGAGCTTCTGAGGTTCCAGGACATGAAAATGGCCGGTGCCTTCCGGAACCGGCCATAAACAGACGACAGGGCAGGGGGCTCAGCCCCGGCCGACACCGTCCCAAGCCGTGAAACCTGCAGCAAGCACGGTCTCACGGTCGTAGATGTTCCTCAGGTCCGCCATGCGGGGCACCGCCATGCTGCCTGCGAGGCGTTTGAGATCCAGGGCGCGGAACTGGTTCCACTCGGTGAGGATCACCACGGCCTCAGCATCCTGCGCGGCCGTATAGGCGTCTTCCTCCCAGACCACGCCGGGCAGCAGAGCTTCACCTTCACGACGGCCATGGGGATCCACCACATGCACTTTCGCCCTTGCTCCGATCAGCGCCGGCACGATGGTGAGCGAAGGGGCTTCGCGCATATCATCGGTTTCAGGTTTAAAGGTGACGCCGAGCACGGCGATCTTGCGGCCGGCGACCTTGCCTTCGCAAAGGTCGAGGATCTTATCCACCATGCGACGGCGGACAGCGTCATTCACGGCGATAACCGTCTCAGTAATACGCTGCGGCACACCATACTCCTGGCCAATACGGGCAAGCGCCGAGGTATCCTTCGGAAAACAGGAGCCACCATAGCCCGGGCCTGCGTGCAGGAACTTTGAGCCGATACGGCCATCGAGACCAATCCCCTTGGCCACGCCCTTCACATCGGCCCCGGCGCGCTCGCAGAGAGCTGCAATTTCATTGATGAAGCTGATCTTCGTCGCGAGAAACGCATTGGCGGCATATTTGATCATCTCGGCGGTCTCGAGGCCCGTGTAGACGATCGGGAAGTCACGCAGGTAGAGCGGGCGGTAGATTGCCGCCATGACGGCTTTCGCTTTTTCACTCTCAACACCGACCACAACCCGATCAGGCTTCATGAAGTCCTCAATCGCCGCGCCTTCGCGCAGGAATTCGGGGTTCGCCGCAATGTCAAATCTGGCGCCAGGAACGGCAGCGCGTATCACTTCCGCGACCTTGCGATTGGTGCCGACGGGTACCGTGGATTTCGTCACCACGACCGTATAGCCGGTCAGGGCTCGGCCGATTTCCTCAGCGGCTGCCATCACATACCGCAGATCCGCATGCCCATCCCCGCGCCTGGTTGGGGTTCCGACCGCGATGAAGACTGCATCTGCGCCGTCTACAGCCGAAACAAGATCTGTGCTGAACTTGAGCCGTCCAGCTGCAGCATTTCGTGCCAATACGTCCTCAAGGCCTGGCTCATAGATCGGTACCTGGCCTTTGCTGAGCTGTTCGATCTTTTCAGCGGATTTATCGACACAGATAACTTCGTGACCGAAGTCAGAAAAGCACACGCCGGATACCAGCCCGACATAGCCGGTGCCGACAACTGTAATTTTCATATCGAATATCCTATCGCAAAAGCTTCTTTTATCTCAGAAAAGGTAAAAATTTGCCTGCTATCCCGTAAGTTTACAGGCATTTTTCAGGATCAGAAAAGCATTATCTATTACGACAAAATGCGACAGGAGCCTTTGATGACCCGCGTATTTCTGACCGGCTCAGCCGGGTTCATTGGGTTTCACCTCAGCCGCCTGCTGCTTGAGGAAGGCTTTACCGTTCACGGCTATGACGGGATGACCGATTATTATGACGTCCGCCTGAAAGAGCGCCGGCACGCCATGCTGCTTCAGCACCCCAATTTCAGCGCCACCGAAGGGCTGCTTGAGGATCAGGCGCTGATTGACCGGGTGGCGGGTGAGTTTCGGCCCGATGTCATCGTCCATCTCGCCGCTCAGGCCGGGGTGCGCTACAGCCTCGAGAACCCGCGCGCCTATCTCGATGCCAATGTCATCGGCAGCTTCAATGTGCTGGAGATCGCGCGGCGCCACGGGGTGCAGCATCTGCTCATGGCCTCCACCTCTTCGGTTTACGGCGCCAATGAAGAGATGCCCTTTCGCGAGACCGATAAGGCCGACACGCAGCTCACGATCTATGCAGCGACCAAAAAGGCCTCGGAGAGCATGGCGCATTCCTATGCACATCTGTGGCACCTGCCGGTGACGATGTTTCGCTTCTTCACCGTCTATGGCCCCTGGGGCCGGCCCGATATGGCGCTTTATAAATTCACGGAAGCCATCCTCGGGGGGCGCCCCCTCGATATCTATAACCACGGCGAGATGTATCGCGACTTCACCTATGTCACCGATCTGGTGAAGGGGATCCGGCTGCTGATCGATGCGGTGCCGGTCCGCCCCGAAAGCGCCGCTGAGATTGCCCCGGGCGACAGCCTGTCACCGGTTGCCCCCTACCGGGTGGTGAACATCGGCAATTCTGACCGGGTGAAGCTCACGGATTTCGTCGATGCCATTGAAGAGGCCACGGGCCGGACCGCCATCCGCAATTATATGGAGATGCAGAAAGGCGATGTCCCCGCCACCTGGGCGGAGGCATCGCTTCTGCAAAGCCTGACCGGCTATCGCCCGCAGACCGATGTCCGCAAAGGCGTGGCGGAATTTGTCGCCTGGTACCGCGCGTATTACGCCAGGTGAGCCTTCAGGACCTCCAGCCCCCGGGCCAGCAGATCCCCGGCCTGCTCCGGGCTTTCGGCCTCGGTGTAAAGCCGCAGTTCCGGTGCATTGCCCGAGGGGCGCAGATGGATCACCCGGCCGGAAGCGAGATGGAGCCGCAGCCCGTCGGTGCGGTCCTGCGCAGAAAGGCTTTCCCCTAAGGGAGAGAGCAGCGCGGTGAAGTGCCCGTCCTCCAGTCGCGCCATCAGGGCACGGCTCGTCTCAGGGGCGATCTCTTCCAGACGGTCGGCGGCAGTGAAGCGCGCAGGCTCCGCTGCGATCAGGGCAGAGAGGCTGCGACCCGAAGCCCGCGCCAGCGCCAGGGGCGCGACCAGAGGCAAAAGGCTGTCCCGGGTCCAAAGCGGCGCAAGCGCGCCTGCCGCCATCTGCGCCTCAAAGCCCGCAAGGAAACCGCCATTGGCCTCATAGCCCGCAACCCGGCCCCCCGCCGCCTCCATCCCGGCGATCACGAAGGGAGAGCCGATCTTCGTGCGGATCACCCGGCTAAAAGCGCCCGAACGCTCCACCCCGCTGTTGGAGCTGACCGGCGTGACCACCACCTCTGCCCCAAGGGCGCGCGCCGTGATCTGGCCCAGAAGATCGCCGGGCACGAGGGCGCCCCGCTCATCGGCCAGGAGCGGGCGATCGCCATCACCATCGGTGGAGACCAGGGCATCAAGCCCGTGCTCCCGGCACCAGGCGGCGATGCGGGCGCGGATCTCAGCCGGAACCGCCTCGGTATCGACGGGGATAAAGGTCTCGCTGCGGCCCAGCCGCAGCACCTCTGCCCCAAGCCCCTCAAGAGCCCCGGCAATCAGATCGCGGCTGACGGCAGAATGCTCCCAGAGCCCGATCCTCAGACCCGAGAGCGCCTCCGGACCAAAGGCCCGGATATAGCGCTGCACCCAGGGCGTCGCAGCATCCGCCTGAGAAAGCGGTGCCGAAAGCCCCGCCGGAGCGCGGCCCAGGGCCGAAAGGATCGCCGCCTCATCGGTCTTGGTGATCTCTCCCCCGGGCAGATAGAACTTCAGCCCGTTGCGATCCGCCGGAATATGGCTGCCGGTGACCATAATGGCCGCCGATCCCGCCGCCATCGCGGCCAGCGCGAGCGCCGGGGTCGGCACCGCGCCACAATCGGTCACCGCCACGCCCTCGGCCCGCGCGGCCCTTGCCACCGCGGCCGCAATCTCAGGCGAGGAGGCCCGCAGGTCGCGGCCGATATAAAGCCCGCGCCCCACCGGGCAGGCCGCCAGAAAGGCACGGGTGTAATCCCCGATCAGTTCAGAGGTCAGATCGCTGACCAGCCCTCTGAGGCCAGAGGTGCCGAATTTCGGTGCCATCAGCCCTTTTCTCCCTGACCGCGCGCATAGAGAT
>NZ_SBLC01000077.1:2500-5449 GCF_004054105.1 Falsigemmobacter intermedius | reverse complement strand
TATTTGAGATCGTCAGAGAGTTTCTGACAGACTTTATCAGGTCCGGCGACGACCTACTCTCCCACATCTTGAGATGCAGTACCATTGGCATGATCGCACTTAACTTCCGAGTTCGGGATGGGATCGGGTGTTTTACGAACACTATGATCACCGGACCGGTTAAAGTCTGTCAAACATCGGTTTGTTCAAGGGGTACACTGTTGGTGTAGTATGGTCTTCCGAAAGAGTCTTGCTTTTTCCGGATGGATCAAGCCAATCGGGCGATTAGTACCAGTCAGCACACGCATTACTGCGCTTACACCTCTGGCCTATCGACGTGGTGGTCTTCCACGGCCCTAATGGGGAGACCTTGTTTTGAAGGGGGCTTCACGCTTAGATGCTTTCAGCGTTTATCCTGTCCGATCATAGCTACCCTGCACTACCGTTGGCACGATAACAGGTCCACCAGTGGATCGTTCACCCCGGTCCTCTCGTACTAGGGGCAACTCTTCTCAAGTCTCCTACACCCACGGCAGATAGGGACCGAACTGTCTCACGACGTTCTAAACCCAGCTCACGTACCTCTTTAAACGGCGAACAGCCGTACCCTTGGGACCTGCTCCAGCCCCAGGATGAGATGAGCCGACATCGAGGTGCCAAACGATGCCGTCGATATGGACTCTTGGGCATCATCAGCCTGTTATCCCCAGAGTACCTTTTATCCGTTGAGCGATGGCCCTCCCACTTGGGACCACCGGATCACTATGGCCGACTTTCGTCTCTGCTCGACTTGTCAGTCTTGCAGTCAGGCGGGCTTCTGCCATTGCACTCGACGACCGATTTCCGACCGGTCTGAGCCCACCATCGCGCGCCTCCGTTACTGTTTGGGAGGCGACCGCCCCAGTCAAACTCCCCGCCATGCATGGTCCCGGACCCGGATAACGGGCCGCGGTTAGATATCAAGAGTGCGAAGGGTGGTATCTCAAGGGAGCCTCCGCCGAGACTGGCGTCTCGGTTTCAATGGCTACCACCTATCCTGCACATCGCAATCCTGATACCAGTGCAAAGCTGGAGTGAAGGTTCATGGGGTCTTTCCGTCTAACCGCGGGTAGTGTGCATCTTGACACACAGTTCAATTTCGCTGAGTCCACGTTTGAGACAGCGGGGAGATCGTTACGCCATTCGTGCAGGTCGGAACTTACCCGACAAGGAATTTCGCTACCTTAGGACCGTTATAGTTACGGCCGCCGTTTACCGGGGCTTCAATTCGGAGCTTGCACCCCTCCTTTTAACCTTCCGGCACCGGGCAGGCGTCAGACTGTATACGTCGTCTTACGACTTCGCACAGCCCTGTGTTTTAAGTAAACAGTCGCCACCCCCTGGTCTGTGCCCCCTGCCACTAGTTGCCTAATGACAGGGCCTCCTTCTCGCGAACTTACGGAGGCATTTTGCCGAGTTCCTTAAACGTGGTTCTCTCAAGCGCCTTGGTATACTCTACCTGTCCACCTGTGTCGGTTTAGGGTACGGTCTTGTGGAGGGCTATTTCCAGGGACCTCTGAACGGCACATCCAATCCGATAAGGATGTACAATCTTCGAGATCCGTCACCATCTCCTGGCCACGGAATATTAACCGTGTTCCCATCGACTACGCCTTTCGGCCTCGCCTTAGGGGCCGGCTTACCCTGCTCAGATTAGCTTTAAGCAGGAACCCTTGGACTTTCGGCGAGAGGGTCTCTCACCCTCTTTGTCGCTACTCATGTCAACATTCTCGCTTCTGATCTCTCCACCGGATCGCTTACGCGCCGGCTTCACAGAAAGCTCCGCGTCTCTGCGCATCCTTATTGCTAAGGAAGCAAGAGACATGGAGCTATATCACAGAACGCTCCGCTACCACGCACATCGCTGTGCATCCCGAGCTTCGGCTCATGGCTTGAGCCCCGATACATCTTCGCCGCAGGACAGCTTATCTAGACCAGTGAGCTGTTACGCTATCTTTAAAGGATGGCTGCTTCTAAGCCAACCTCCTGGTTGTTTTGGCCGTCCCACCTGCTTTCCCACTTAGCCATGAATTGGGGGCCTTAGCTGCGGGTCAGGGTTGTTTCCCTCTTCACGACGGACGTTAGCACCCGCCGTGTGTCTCCCGGATAGTACTCTTGGGTATTCGGAGTTTACTTAGTCTCAGTAAGGCTGTGGGCCCCCATTGACCATGTAGTGCTCTACCCCCCAAGGTATTCGTCCGAGGCGCTACCTAAATAGCTTTCGCGGAGAACCAGCTATCTCCAAGTTTGATTGGCCTTTCACCCCTAGCCACACGTCATCCAGACCCTTTTCAACGGGTGTTGGTTCGGACCTCCAGTTAGTGTTACCTAACCTTCATCCTGCACATGGCTAGATCACTTGGTTTCGGGTCTGATCCCACGAACTCATCGCCCTTTTAAGACTCGCTTTCGCTGCGCCTTCACCTATCGGCTTAAGCTTGCTCGTAAGACCAAGTCGTTGACCCATTATACAAAAGGTACGCCGTCAGGGCTCGAGGCCCCTCCGACTGCTTGTAGGCGTCCGGTTTCAGGTACTGTTTCACTCCCCTTGTCGGGGTGCTTTTCACCTTTCCCTCACGGTACTGGTTCGCTATCGGTCAGCAAGGAGTACTTAGCCTTCGGGGGTGGTCCCCCGATCTTCAGACAGGATTTCACGTGTCCCGCCTTACTTAATATGTCCAATGGAGCTTCCTGTACGGGGCTGTCACCCTGTATCGCTGACCTTTCCAGGTCATTCCAGTCACTCTTCATGGATCGGCTGGTCCGCGTTCGCTCGCCACTACTAACGGAGTCTCTATTGATTTCCTTTCCTCCGGGTACTTAGATGTTTCAGTTCCCCGGGTTTGCCCTAAAAACCCTATGTGTTCAGGTAATTAGTACCTGGTTCAGACTGTTATGAGCTACCGAGGTAATCATAACGATCTGTCAGGT
>NZ_SBLC01000076.1 GCF_004054105.1 Falsigemmobacter intermedius | reverse complement strand
CCGTGTTGCCAACTGTGTCACCTCATGGTGAGCCTGCCAGACTAGAAAACTAGAAATCTAGTTTTCTAGTCGGCTAGGTAGCGGCCAAAGGTTAAAAAGGCTTTAAGTCTTGGGTCTTGGGTTTGAGTTTGAGTATTGACTCCAGCTAGACCTAAACTCATATTGAACTCAACGGACAACAAGGGAGGTCCACTAAGAATGTCTACACTCACTATCATGAATAAGACCATGACCGCGCGAAAGGCGCGGGAGGTGGCGCGGCAGAACTCATTCCTTGGGGATGGTCTGACCTATATAGAGCCGATTAACGGTGACGAGATCGACTTGCCCCATGTTCCACCGGGATCGAATGGGCTGGATCATCCCTCAGTTGCCAGTCAGGTCGAGCGTTGGGAACGCACCAGTCTGCTAGAGATGAAGGCTAGGGGCGAAGTCCTCGGCAACTTCAAAGCTGGCAAAGACGACGCCGAGCGCGGCGGTCCCGTGGACTATGACCACATACTGATTGCGTTTACACCGGATCAGTCGGCTATGCTTAAAGAAGATGAGAACCTGCGCGATCAGGTTCGTCGCGCCGTTATTCGTGCCCTGGCAACATCTCCCCAAGACCCCGATGCCCGCCGCCAGCTAATAGCGACCCCCATGCACATGGATAGGGCTGAATACCACCTACAAGTCATCCTCTCACGGACCCCGCTAAAGCGCCTAGAGGACGGCCAAGTGCTGGTTCAAAACGCAATCGTTCAAGACAAGTCTAGTCCTCTGAATAGCGTTGTGGGCCTCATAAATGACGCCTTGGAAGCCGAGGGTCTGACTGCCTTCCAGATCGGCGCACGTGAGCATCCTCGCACCGCTGAGAAGTCGGCGCTGGATACCGTCAGCGTCATGGCTGAGCCTCTGGACAAGAAGTCTATTGTGCTTCCACCAGCCGAGGGGTCGCTGGCATCTCGCGTCATGAAGATGACACCAGATGAAGACAAGTTGCGCCGCCTACACGACCGTCAAGCTAAAGAGGTTGCCGACCTTGAAGCAGCCCTTGAAGCGGCTCGCCAGCGCAAGGATGACATCGCCAATGCTTTTGCAGCTACGGTGCAAATCCGCGAAGCACAGGAAGAAGCTGCCGCCGCGAAGACCGCACGGGATGAGGCTGAGCAGCTAGCCTTCAACGCACTGGAAAAGGCTGAGAGGGCTGATAAGGCTCGCGCCGAAGCGACGGCTAAGGCTGAAGCTGCCGAGGCTGCACAAGCAAGGGCAGAGAACCAACTGGCAGAGGTCCAACAACAGCTTGCTACATTGGCTGCGAAGCTGCACGAGGCAAATGGCAAGCTGGGTGACGTTCAAGACAAGCTGAAGCTATCGGTAGATCGGGAAACGGAGCTGGAGGGCGAGCTGGAGGCATCCGTCGCCGCGACCGAAGCAGCACAAGCTGATGCAAAAGCCATTGCTGACAAGCTGGCCGCTGAGCAAGTCGCTCACGCCGCAGCACTGGCTGCCGTGCAGGCGGAGCTTGCGGAGGTGAAGAAGGCGCGGCAAGTCGCCGAGACCAAGCTGGCTGGGGAGCAGGCGGCCCGCGAGGCTGAGAAGATCACCTTCGGCGACATGCTCAAGTCCCTATCAACAGACAAAGCGGCTTCCGATGCGGCTGCGGCTGCGGCGAAGGCAGAGACCGAGGCAGCAAGGAAAACGCAGGCTGAAGCTGCCCGTAAGCTTGCTGATGCTCTGGCTGAGTTCAGTCGGGTATCTGAAGAGCTAGATCGGGTGAAGGAAGAGCTAGGGACAGAGAAGGATAAGCACAGCGAGCTGAGAACCGTCTACGACAAGCTCGTTGAGAAATATCGTGCTCTGCGGACGTTCTTGAAGGGCAGCATCCAGCAGTTGATGGGATGGAGAGCGGAGAACATCGAGGGCATTGAGCTGCACAATGAAGTTATCGGGTTCAATGAGTTCGCTGATGCTCAGTTCGAGAAGTTGACTCCAAAGAAGCAGGAAGAGTTCCTGACCGCTGTGAGTGACAACAACGCTGATCGAGCGAAGTCACAGTCCCCCGCAGAGCAGAAGAAGCCAGAGGCGACAACCCCGACCGCCAATGAGGACACCCCCCGACGCAAGACGCCTCCGAAGGGAGAGCCGCCAGCAGAGGAG
This sequence comes from Falsigemmobacter intermedius, assembly GCF_004054105.1. Taxonomy (GTDB): domain Bacteria; phylum Pseudomonadota; class Alphaproteobacteria; order Rhodobacterales; family Rhodobacteraceae; genus Wagnerdoeblera; species Wagnerdoeblera intermedia. Next base: position 3,413 of record NZ_SBLC01000076.1, on the reverse strand, counting down.
CCGCCAACGGGCTTCAAGCCTCGGTGATCGTAGAAGCCCCCAGAGATGGGGGCTTTTTCTTTGGGTGGCGACTTCCTGCCATCGTCGAGGCGAAAGGTTAAAACCGTATTAAATGTGCCTTGTGTGACAAACGTAATTTACGTAGATTTTAATCATTCCGTGCTATATGTAATGAAGCACAAGGAGTTTTTAGAAGTGCAAGAAGCAGAAGTAAGAAGCTGGCTGACGCCTGATGAAGTGGCGGTGAGGCTGGACGTTACAGGTCACACCGTTCGGTCATGGATTCGGAAATACCCAAAGCTTGGTTACAAAGTGGGCGGGCGTTATCGGATCGACGCGACCAGCGTGGAACAGATCGCGGCAGGCAATCTCGAAGCCTTCGCTGCCGACGAAATCAAAGTAGCGGGGTGATCCAATGAACTACGCCGCGAAGAAAAGCATGGAGGTGACGAACCTCGAAGAACTCGAAGCACAAGAAAACGATTGCACCTCAGCATCCACAGACAAAAAGTTGACAACCCGTCATCCCGCCCCAGGATTGAAGCCCTTCATTGAGGGCCATGAATACATCCCTGTTCCTCTGATCCCTGAGAAGTCCTGGACAGCGTTCGGCCACATTTACGATCAGCCGATCAAGCCCGCTGTAGTCGAGGGGACGATTTACGAAAGCGTTCATTATGACGCATTCATCGGCAGGCATGGTGATTACATCTGGACAGGCCACAAGTATGACACGAAGAGGCAGGTAGAGCTGTCTGACGTGCCGTTCATCTGCGACGCGATTGAACACTACATTATGTCGTCCGATGCCCATTACCGGAACTACATGTTCGTGAAAGATCAAGGCAACCTCGGGGTTCTGTCGTTCGAGTATCGGACTGTCGGGAAGGGCCGCTTCCGTGTCTACAACTTCATTCAGAGCCCGAGCCTGCTACAGCAGCGCAGTAGCAACAAAGAAGTTTGGATGCCCGAAATCGGGCCGCAGAAGTACGACAAGAAGACTGGCGAACCTCTTCCACGAGAAGTCATCTGGAAGAAGAAGAACCCCTACTCTGTCTGGAACAAGTCAGAGCGCTTCCGCCCGCAATTCGAGTCGATTGCGTTCAAGCCATATAAGTATGGCGGGCAGCCATCCGACATTGACGACAAGACGCTCAACATGTTCCTCGGGTGGCCTCTCAAGCCGATCTACGATGACAGCAAATGCACCCGCATCCTTGCCCACTTGCTTAATGTTCTCTGTGCAGGCGATGAAGGCGGCTACCGTCATGTCAAGAAGCTGATGGCAACGAAGCTGCAATTCCCAGACCGCAAGGTTGGGTCCGCCGTGTCATTCCGATCAAGGCAGGGTGGTGGTAAGGGCATCTTTATTGCTGGCGTCCTCGGCAAAATCTACGGCGAATACTTCAGGCACTTCGATAAGCTTGAGACGATTACTGGGCGCTTCAACACTGGCATGTCTGAAGCTTTGTTCATCTTCCTTGATGAAGCTTTCTTTACTCGTAACCGTGAAGCCGCGAACCAGCTCAAAACGCTGATTACCGAGGACACTGTGAACATCGAGCGAAAGGGCAAAGACATTGTTGTTAAGGAAGCCCTCTTCGACATTTTCACCGCGACCAACTTTGAAATGGCTGCATCTCTGGAAGAGAGCGACCGACGCTACACTGTCTTTGATCTAGGCGAAGAGGTGATGCCTAAGGAATACTTCGACGCTCTGAAGGCAGAGATGGATGACGGAGGGGTCGAGGCGTTCTTCGGCCATCTCTTGAGTATTGACCTGAACTCCGAAGAGTATCGGGACATCGACATCACTAAGCCCTACGAGACCGACGCCCGACTACAGCAGAAGATGCTGAACTTCACCCCACTGCAAGAATGGTGGTATGAGGTTTTGAGCAACGGATACTTCCCGATCAAGGACAATCCTGTGATCATGTGGGAGACGTATCAGTCCAAGCCAGTGCCGAAGGTTCTGCTGGATCGGTCGTTCGCAGATTGGTCTTCCGATAACCGCCGTTCATACAAGCCGTCCTCGGTCGAAATCCGCAGGATCGTTGCCAAGCTCTGCAAGTCGGCGGCTGGCGGGATTGAAGGGCAAGGGAGGATTGTGTCGTTCGCAAAGCTTATGGACTTCGACTGGCTGCCATCGAAGAAGCAGAGGGCCTTCTTCCTTCCTGCACTTGACGACGCTCGCAGGGACTTTGCCGAGGCATTCAACACGACAAAGATGGAGTGGCCCGATGTTACGGGGGTGGCGCTGGATGCCGAGGACCTAGACATGGATGGCAAGGCTGGCGAATACCTGCGAAGCTTCGACAAATAAGAAAAGCGATCAAAGCCCCCGACATGGGGGCTTTTTTTTAATGACACAGAAACCAAGGTTAGGTTACAACTAGAAAACTAGAAAACTAGAAAACTAGAAAACTAGAAATGCAGTTAGCCAAGGGAGACATTATGAAAACTATTGCTGTCGTCATGCAGAAGGGCGGTGCGGCAAAGTCCACACTCTCTAGGCATGGCTCTATCATTCTGCCGAACTCGGCATTGCTGGACTTGGACCCGCAGGGCACCACCAACGCTTGGATCGAGGGGCGCATCGAGGCGGGAATCAACAAACCCATGCACCTGATCGCGGACCTTGGATCGGCAGACAAGGTGGCAGACAAGGCGCGGGCATCGGGTGGGGTAGAGTGGTTGATTATTGACACACCGCCGGAACACGATGACCAACGGGCAATCAGGAAGGCTATTGAGATGGCTGACTACGTGGTCGTGCCGACACAGCCGTCCATCGACGATCTGCGAGAGCTGCCGAAGACGATCCCGCTGATCGTTGAGGCTGGTAAGCCCTTTGCAATCGTAATCACTCGCGCAAAGGCCGGGTCTCGCTCTCTTCGGGACACTCAGACTGCCACCGCGAAGCTAGCAGATCACTTTGGAGGTGTCGTCTGCCCGCACTTCATGGGGAACCGTGTCGCGTATACCGACGCAGTTATGAGCAATCAGACCGTGACGGAATACGAGCCGAAAGGGCAAGCCGCTGCCGAAGTGGCTATGATCTGGAACTGGGTGATGGAGCAGGTCAATGTCTAAGAAGAAGCCGAGCATGGCAGATGCGTTCAACGATCTGCCGAAGGCCGTCGCCGCGCCAAGGGGCGAGCAAGAAAAGCCTCCCGCAGTATTTAGTCTGACCGATGATGACCGTCCTAAAGTCGAGGCAGGAATCGCCTTCAAAATCCTCAAGCACGAGCGCCAACAACTCAAGGAGTGGTGCGCGAGGCACGACATGACGATCAAGGAAATTTTCCTGCACGGGTGGGCCGACCTCAAAAAGAAGAAGGGGCCTTAACTAGATTTCTAGTTTTCTAGTCTGGCAGGCTCACCATGAGGTGACACAGTTGGCAACACGG
>NZ_SBLC01000075.1 GCF_004054105.1 Falsigemmobacter intermedius | reverse complement strand
ACCGCGTGACCGGCTTCACACAGACTGCAACACACCAGGTGAAAATAACTTGGCAATGCCGTCCCGGTAGCACGAATGCGCCGGGCAAAGAGGGGATAGGTGCCGGGCAAAAGCTCGCCGGTGGTATAGGTCTGCCCGTCGCGCGAACTGATAAAACTCAGCGTTCCTCCCTCCCCCCCGATCGAGATGGCACGGACCATCTGAGTGAGATCATTGCTGTCGGAAGGTGTCACCGCAAAACCGCCGATCGCGGGGCCGGCGGGGCCAAGGGCATGGCTTTTGAACGGATCACTCATGCTGTCTCCTGTCAGAGTTTCCGGGAATCGCCCGGTCGTCCGGATCAGTTAACGCCCCAAAACCTGCAACTTTCCTGGTCGCGCGTTCGCTGCTGCGATCTGGACATTTGCCGCGCCTCTCCGCAGGCTCTCAGGAAATCTCACAACCGCTGATACCGCATTGACCACCGACGCCCCACCTGCCCCGCCTGAGCAGCACGCTCCCGCCTATGTCTATGTTCTGGCCACAAAAGACCTGCGCGGTGTACGGACCTATGTCGGCTGGACCAGCGATCCGGCACGACGGCTGGCAGAGCATAATTCAGGCACAAAAAAAGGCGCCAGAAGCACAAGGGGCGCTCTCTGGACCCTTGTTCATCTTGAGCGCTGCGCTGATCGGAAAGCGGCAATGTCGCGTGAATGGTATCTGAAGAAGGACCAGACCTTCCGCCGTAAACTGCGCGCTTCCTTCGCAGGCGGAGGCTGTGACGGCGCCCATAATCTTCTTTCAGCCATTACGCAGCGGTGACCTTGGCCGGAGGGTGACAACCCTCGGGTGAAGATTCCTGTCGCGGCGTCGCGAATCTGCTTGTCAGACGGGCGCTTGCGTGCCAGAAACTTTTCTGTCGCTAAATTTGCACTTTTATGCAATTCTGCGTCAACTAACATCCGGCCCGACAAGAGGCATCGCAGCACATGACAGGCACAGCTCGTCCCAGCCCCGGATCCATCGCCGGAAGCATCAGCGCAAGCGCGGAACGGCTTTCGCATGCGCTGAACGATCATATGCGCAACAGTTTTCACCCGGAAGCCCGCAAAATTCTGCGGAAATTCCACCCTGCCGAGGTGGCGGAGCTGACGGGAATCAGCCTGTCGAATCTGCGGACCCGCCATCAGGAAGGCGACTTCCCGGCCGTGGAAACTGACAGCCGCGGGCGCAGGCTTTATACGGCCGCGGAAATCGATGCGATTCGCGATGTGATGGCCAGGACAGGGCGCAATGGCGAGATTTACCGCCCCGGCCGCCGCGAAGGGGATGATCTGCAGGTCATTTCGATTGTGAACTTCAAAGGCGGATCGTCTAAAACCACCACGGCGATTCATCTGGCGCAGCGCTATGCGCTGCGGGGCTACCGTGTTCTGGCGCTGGATATGGACCCGCAGGCCAGTCTGACCACCATGTTCGGCTATCGTCCGGAGATCGAATTTGCCGAGGGCGGCACGATCTACGACGCGCTGCGCTACAGCGAACCGGTCCCGCTGAGCCAGGTGATCCGGAAAACCTATTTCCACAACCTCGATCTCGCGCCTGCGGGGCTGATGCTCTCGGAATATGAGACCGAAACCGCCTATGCGCTGCAGCACCGGATCGAGCCTGCCTTCACGCAGCGCCTGGCCATCGCGCTGGAAGAGGTTGAGGCCGATTATGACCTGGTCATCATCGACTGCCCGCCGCAGCTCGGCTTCACCACCATGACCTCTCTGCTGGCCTCAACAGGCCTGCTGATCACGGTTGTCCCATCGATGCTGGACGTAGCGTCGATGGCGCAATTCCTTGAAATGGCTGGTGAAACTGTCCGCACCCTGGAGGAGATCACCGGTCCCACCGACTGGCGGTTCCTGAAATTCCTGATCGCGCGCTATGAGCCGACAGATGTTCCGCAGTCGCAAATGGCGGGCTTTCTGCGCTCCATCCTGCTCGATCAGGTTCTCAACACGCCCATGCTGAAGTCCACCGCCATTTCAGATGCCGGCATGACCCAGCAAACGATCTATGAGATTGACCCCTCTCAGGTCGTCCGCCGCACACTTGAGCGGATTTTGGAAAGCGTCAACGGGGTCGCAGACGAGTTCGAAAAGGTCCTCCAGGAGGCCTGGGGAAGGAAAGTTTAAGATATGGCCCGCCGCAATCTGTTTCAGCCGCCGCCCCCCCCTGCCCCCGCAACCGAGGTTCCGGGGGCGCCACGCTTTCCGAATACCGGCGCCATGTCGGGGATGAAGTCCACCCTGCGCGATATGTCGAGCAATGCGGTGCGCGAGATTGATCCCTCGCTGATCGACGATGACGGCCCGCGTGACCGTCTGGCTTTCGGGCCGGAGGCGGTGGCAGAACTGGCCGAGAGCATCCGCCAGCACGGCCAGCAGGTGCCGATCATGGTGCGCCCGCTGCGCGATCAGCCCGGACGTTATCAGGTCGTCTACGGCCGCCGTCGCCTTGCCGCGCTGCGTGTCCTCAATCAGCCGGCCCGCGCTATGGTGCGCACCCTTGACGACACTCAGGCGATTCTGGCTCAGGGCCAGGAGAACAGCCAGCGTCTCGATCCGAGCTTCATCGAGAAAGCGATGTTCGCGGCACAGCTTGCTGAAAGCGGCCATGCGCAGAACATCATTCTCGATGCGCTTGCGATTGACCGTCCGATGCTGTCGCGCATGCAGAAAGTTGCCCGCAGCCTTCCGATGAGCCTGATTGAAGCCATCGGCCCGGCCCATGGGGTCGGACGTCGCCGCTGGGAAGATCTGGCCGACAGCGTGCGCGAGAACGGCATTGATTTTGGCAAGCTCATCAAGGACCTGGACGCTGCTGCGGCGGGCCTCTCCTCTGATGAACGCTTTGAGCAAGCGGTTCAGGCCATCGCCCGCATCGGGGCAGGTGCCACCCGCCCTGCCCCGCGTGAGGCCCTTCGTCAGATCACTTCTGAACGTGGTCACCCGCTGGCTGAACTTAAAGCCGGCGCCCGCAGCCTGACCGTCAAAATCGACAGCCGCCAGAACCCCGATTTCGCCGCCTGGTTCGAGGCGAATGCCGAAGAAGAGCTTCAGGCGCTCTATCGCCGCTGGTCTGAGACCCGGCAGTAACCGAAACGAAAGAGAAAGGAGGAACGGACAGCCTAAAAAGGAACGAGCCCCCCAAGGTTTCCCCCGGAGAGCCCGATCTGTGTTCAGCAAGCCAGATCTGCCATCTCTCTCCTTAAATGTCAAGTCCGGCAGTTTCTGCCGTCGGATTTTTGCTGCCTTTTGACAGCAGACGGGCCACTTTGTTGGGCGCGACCGGAGAAGGGTTGCCCAAATGACATGATCCATCAGAATTTCCCCTCACAGGATGAGGGTTTGTCGGTGGTGCGCAGCGCCACGCCAGACCCTGTTAACATGGCCGAAGTGCTGCCGGTGCTGCGGCTTTGTGCAAAACATCTTGGGATCAGCGCGCAGGTCTTGCGGACACTCGAGGCATTGTTGAGCTTCCTTCCGCCCCAGCGGAATCACCACACCGTCTTTGCCTCAAACGAGACGCTCCTCTCCCGCATGGGCGGCATGAGTGAGCGAAGCCTGCGTCGTCACATCGAAGCCCTGTGCCTGGCTGGCCTTGTGCAGCGCAGCGACAGCGCGAACCGCAAGCGTTTTACCCGCTTTGATCCTGTAGAGCAGAGGGTCCTTCGCTTTGGCCTGGACCTTACGCCGATCTTCGCGGGGTTCAGTTCTCTGAAAGAACAGGCGGAAGAGGTCAAAAGAAAAGAGAGCCAGCTTCGCTTTCTCAAAACGCGTCTCCGGGCGGCAGCCGCGCGCAGACTTCTTGAAGCCCCCGAAGATCAGCCAGCGCTGGATTGTCTGAAGGCGGCTCGTCGTAATCTCTCCGCTGATGAAATCTCCAAGCATCTCGACCGGCTTCCCACCGTCATGGACCACCCTGCCCTGCCCGCTGAGCTGCATTCGTCTGAGGATCTGACCGGCAGTGGCGGACAAAATGACCGTCATCATCAGAGTCTCAATAAAGAACATATTGATAAAGAGGTTTTGCCAGTGCTGAAGGACCGGTACCCGGAGGCCCTGATTTATGCAGAGAAGCAGATTGTGACGGAGAGAGATGCGCTCATCCATACCCGTAATCTTGCGCCGATGATGGGCATTTCAAGTCAGCACTTCGACCAGGCAGTGGAACGGCATTCACCTATGGAGATCGTCGCCCTCATCTGGCAGCTTTTGCAGCGAGGTCAATCTATCAGATATCCTTCAGCCTACTTCTATGCGGCAACGCTGGGCAAACGGGCGCGCAACTTTGCGCCTTTGAGGAACGTCATTGGCCATACCCTCCGGAGATTGTCCGCGGACAATTACTTATTCACGTGTTGTCCGCGGACAATTCAATGAGAAATAGGTGGGAACGTGACGAGGTAAGAACAGCCATGGATGCGCTTTGAGTGTACGACATTTCGTGCTTCCAACCCTTTAGACCCGATGATCGCTGTGTGAGCTGACTGGGTCGGCGGCCTCTCCCATTGCATTCTGCATTCGAGGGTTGCTCCAGTCTTTCTGGTGCCGAGCCTCAAGAATGGGGGAGAGACCAAATGCAGCGTAGCATATTCATTGGGCTGGATGTCTATAAGGCAACGATCTCGGTTGGGGTCGCAGTCGGGGAAAGAGGCGGAGAAGTCCGCAGCCTCGGAACTGTGCCCAACCGCCCTGACCACGTGCGCAAACTAGTCGAGAAGTTGGCTTCAAATGGCGCGCGGCTTCATTCCTGCTATGAGGCTGGCCCATGCGGATATGGTCTTCACCGACAACTGGTCGAGTTGGGGCATGAGTGCATTGTGGTTGCACCGTCCCTGATACCGGTGAAGGCCGGCGACCGGGTGAAGACAGACCGGCGCGATGCGCTGATGCTGGCGAAATTGCATAGAGCTGGGGAGTTGACGGCCGTTTGGGTCCCTGATGCGGCCCATGAAGCGATGCGCGATCTTGTCCGTGCACGAGCCACGGCCATACGGGTTGCAGGCAAGGCGCGGCAGCATATGCAGGGCTTTCTGCTGCGCCATGGGCGGAACTATCCGGGCAAGAAAGGCTGGACGAAGGCTTACCGCAGGTGGCTCACGACGGTGCGCTTTGATCACCCCGCACAACAGGTCGTATTGCAGGACTACATCCATGCGGTGACGGACGCGGAGGCGCGTATCGAGCGCCTGACCGACCAGATCCTGCAACTGTTGCCGACATGGAGCCTCGCCCCGGTTGTGGAAGCGGTGCAGACCATGCGGGGCGTCGCTTTTGTCGTGGCAGTCACGGTGGTGGCCGAAGTCGGAGACTTCAACCGGTTCGACAGTCCACGGCAATTGATGTCCTACCTCGGCCTGACGCCATCGGAACACTCGAGCGGCGCCAGCATCCGCCGGGGCGGCATCACCAAGGCAGGGAGTGGATTGGCCCGTCGCGTCCTGATCGAAGGTGCCTGGAGTTATCGGATGCAGGCGCGGGTGAGCCGCAAGCTTCTCGATCGTATCGAGCACCTGCCTCAATCAGTGCGC
>NZ_SBLC01000074.1 GCF_004054105.1 Falsigemmobacter intermedius | reverse complement strand
GTCTTCAACACCGCCATGATATGCCGCCCCTCAGCCCATCACCAACTTTCGCGCATTACTCAATGTGGAGTCGCAAGGGAGGACGTTGATGAGACAGCACAACACGCCGATGCCGTGCTCGGGCAGGCAGCTGAGCCTGGCGTTCGAGCCTCGCAAGATCGACGGGATGAAGGACATAGAGCGGGCGGAGGCGACAATGACACTTGCCCAAATTCTGATGCAGGCGGCGGGCCTGATTGTGGAGGAGCTTGACGATGAGCAGCGTTGACTTGATCCCCACACAGCTCCTGAAGCGCAAGGCTGTCGTCTATGTGCGCCAGTCGACACAGTCTCAGGTGATGACCAATTTGGAAAGCCAGCGGCGCCAGTATGATCTTGTGGACATCGCACGCCAGCATGGGTTCGCGGATATCACGGTGATCGACGAAGACCTCGGGCGTTCCGCAAGCGGAACGGTGGCGCGCCCCGGTTTTGAGCGACTGGTGGCGTGGTTGTGCGCGGGCAAGGTGGGGGCTGTCCTGTGCCAGGATGCGTCACGGCTGGCGCGAAATGGCCGGGACTGGCACCATCTGTTGGAGTTGTGCGGCCTCGTCGAAGCCCGTGTCATTGACCATGATGGTATCTATAATCCCTGCCATCCCAACGACCGTCTGCTTCTCGGCATGAAAGGCAGCATCAGCGAGTTCGAGCTCGGCGTGCTCAGGACGCGGATGCTCGATGCCGCCAAAGCAAAGGCGCGACGGGGCGAGCTGCGCCTGCCAGTCCCGTTTGGCTACATCTGGCACCGGGATTTTGGGCTGGGGCTCGATCCCGATCTGCGTTTACAGGAGGTCATCCGGCTCATCTTCGCCCGCTTCGGTGAGTTGGGCAGCGCGCGACAGGTCCTGTTGTCGATGTCTGCCGACCGGATCCATTTCCCCCGGCCTTCGGATGAGGGGCGGATGACCAGCTTCAAATGGATGCCAATCCGCTATCGCAACGTGATCTCCGTGCTCAAGAACCCTTTCTACGCAGGTGTTTACGTCTACGGCAAAAGCGAGAAGCGGACCTCCATCATCGATGGGCGCGCTCGGCGAAGCTATGGCCACAGTAAACCGGTAGGCACTTGGGACGTGTTTATCAGGGACCACCACGAGGGATACATCAGTTGGGATGATTACGAACGGAATCAGGAACAGTTGGCACTAAACACCTACGGTCGCGCCGGTGGGGTAAAATCTGGCCGCGGAGGCAGGGCGCTGCTGTCGGGCATGATGACATGTGCCCGGTGCGGACGGCGGCTCTCGGTCGCCTATACCGGCAAGCCACAGAGCCGTCCCGTCTATCGCTGTGACAAGCCCAACCTGATGATGGGTCTGCCCCGGTGCATGACCTTCGGCGGCCCCCGGGTCGACGCGGCTGTTGCGCGTGAACTGTTGCGCGCAGTAGAACCCTTGGCGATCGAAGCCGCATTCGAGGCAGAGCGGATGCATCGGAAACGACAGGATGATCAACGTCAGATCCTTGATCTGGAACTGCGGCAGGCCCGCTACGAGGCCGGTCTTGCCGAGCGTCGCTATGCTGCCTGCGATCCTGACAACCGTCTGATCGCTGCCCAGTTAGAGAAGAACTGGGAAATCGCGTTGCGCCGTGTGCAGGGTCTGGAAGCACGACAACCGACGGACTGTGCATCGGCCATTGAAGTCGATCCGTCTGCTTTTGCCGACATGGCAGAAAACCTGTCGGCAGCTTGGAATGCGCCTGATGTGACGATGCGCGCGCGTCAGCAGCTGCTGCGGACATTGATCGCCGACATCATCGTCGATGTCGATGATGCAGTGCGCGACGTCGTCCTCACGATCCACTGGCGGGGCGGCCAGCACTCAGAGTTGCGCGTCCGTAAACCCCGAACCGGGGAACACGGTTCTGCGACAAGTGATGAGGCCTTGGCGGTCATGCGCAGCATGGCCGGCCGTTGGTCTGACGAGCATATCGCCGCGTCACTCAATCGGATGGGCATGCCCACTGGGCAAGGCAAGACCTGGACTGCGCACCGCGTCGCCTCAGTTCGCCGCGTTCGCGAAATCCACGCCTATCGATCTGCTGAAAAGGATGGCGAATGGCTTACCATGACCGAGGCCGCAAAAACGTTAGGCGTCACTAACCATGTGATACGTCGCCTTATTAAATCCGGCACCCTTTCCGCCGAGCAGGTTGTCTCCGGAGCGCCCTATCAGATCCGTGCCAATGACTTGGCGTCGGAGGCGGTCAAAATTGCCGCGACCCGAAAACATCGCCCGTGTCGCATCACCGACACGGACACGCTTCCAATGTTTACAGACACTTGAATATGGAGTGCATAATGAAACCAGCGTCGCAATTGGTCTGATCGACCGCTCACAGGTGTTGTTGTCCAGCTCGAGCTGCCCATCGCTGAGATAGCCGCGCGCTTTCGGCATGCGGTTCAAGGCGTAGCGGATCGCTTCGGCCAGCTTGGTTTTGCCAGAGATCTTGCGCAGCTGCGTCTGCAGCCAGAGTTCCAACGCGTCAAAGACCGGCTTGGCCTTGGCCTGCCGCAGGGCCACGCGCTCTTCCGGGGATTTCCCACGCGCTTCCTTCTCCACAGCATAGAGCTGTGCAATCTGTTTGATCGCCTGTTGGGCAATGGGGGAACCGGTGCGCTCGACCTCGTCGACAAATTTGCGGCGCACATGGACCATGCAGGCCTGTTCGTCAGCCTTGCCCTTGCCGAACAAGCCGTTGAACCCGGCGAAGCCATCAGCATGGACCGTGCCAGTATAGCCCGCGAGATGGTTGGCGGGGTGCTCGCCCTTTCGATCAATGCTGAACTGATACCAGGCGCAGGGGGGTGCTGCCCCGCACCACGGACGTTCATCCCGGACGTAACTCCAGAGCCGGGCCGTTTTGGTCTTTGTGGTGTTGGCGCGCACCTGCAGCTTTACAGGGGTGTCGTCTGCAAACAGGGCTGGCCCCGCACGGACCAGTTTGCCGATATGCTCGGCCAGAGGCTCCAGCAGCGCCGTCGTGCGCCCGACCCAGTCGCTGAGCGTGGAGCGGTGCAAATCAACCCCTTCGCGGGCGTAGATCTTGGATTGCCGCTCAAGCGGCAGATGATCGCAATATTTGCCGACCAGCATGTGCGACACGAGGCCGGGTCCGGGTCGCCCGCGCTCGATCAGGCGGGATGGCAACGGGGCTTGGGCGAAGGCTTCACAGCAGGTGCAGGCCATGCGGGGGCGGATGAACCGGCGCACGACGAAGTGACCTGGGATATAATCCAGCTCTTGGGTGATATCCTCGCCCACCTGGCGCAGGGTGCCGCCGCATCCGGCGCATGCCTCACCGGGTGACAGGACCTCATCTTTCCGTTCCAGATGATCTGGCAGCGGCTTGCGGCTGTGCTGGCGTTTGTTGTTTGGGGTCTCTTCATCACCGGGTGGATGCCCAGTGTGTTGATCCTTTGCGGCCTGCGCGATCTCATCGTCCTCTGACAGATCAAGCGCCAGTTGGTTTATACCCTCTGACTTTGCGCCAAAACACGCCTTGCGGTGACCATGAAGTTCAGCCTTCAGCTTCTCGATCTGGTAGGCTTGAGACTGGATATGCTGGGCCATCTGCACGCTGATCGCGCGCAGCTCATCAGGATCTTCAGGCAGGGATTTGAAGGCCTCCAGCATGGCATAATTTATACAGGATCGCCTCTTACGAGGGAACGCAAAACTGCATATAAACCTATGTTTTGTTGGTGGTTTGCCTCACCCCGCGACCAGGGGTCGCCAGGTTTTTTGTGGGGTCCGCCAGTCGATCCCTTCGAGCAACATCGATAGTTGTGATAGGCTCAGGCTGATCTTACCTTCCTTGGCAGCAGGCCAGACAAACCGGCCCCGTTCCAGCCGCTTTGTAAACAGGCAGGCCCCTTGGCTATCCCACCAGATGATCTTCAAAAGATCACCCCGGCGACCACGGAAGACGAACATGTGGCCCGAATACGGATCCTCGGCCAAAACCTGTTCCGTCTGTGCCGCCAGCGTGTTGAAACCGCGTCGCATGTCCGTGACGCCGGCCGCCAGCCATACCCGCGTGTTGCTTGGCACCGGGATCATTGCGCCACTGCCTCGACCATCGCCACGATCGCTGACAGCGCGGTGGCACCCTCCACCAATATCCGCCGACCATCCGACAACGTGATGTCCACACGCTGCGCGGTGATGGAACCTGTCGAAGAGGTGGGCAAAACAGGTGCTACCGAGACAGGCTCCATGCCCGCAACCTCGACTGGAAGAAAGGTTGCCCCTTCAGGCACCGACAAATCCGCAGCCTGATCCTCTGATGCAAACCGAGGATCGCGGAGCCATTTGTGGATCAGGTTGGTGTTCATCGCATATCGCCGCGCAACCTGCGCAACCGAGACACCGCAAACCCGCGCCTGCGCGCAGATCGACAGCTTCTCATCGTCTGACCAGACCCGCTTCTTCTGGCCTTTCTTGCCCGCCATCACCCACCTCAAGATGTCCACTATCAATGGTGGACATCTAGCAGGCACTCCATCACGCCGTCAGAGCGCCGACACCGGACGGATACGCAGAAACCATTGCGTAAGCGGGGAGCCGAGACCGTTCAGGCGCGGTAATTCCACGGCATCAGAGCGTCGATGTCCGAACTTGGCCATTGGTTCGCGATGCGCTGCAATGTTTGGGTGAGCCATGCGGTGGGGTCGACGTCGTTCATGCGGCAGGTCTGCAGGAGTGTGGCGATGGTTGCCCATGTCCGCCCGCCACCATCGGATCCGGCAAAGAGACTGTTCTTACGGATGATTGTTTGCGGTCTGATGGCCCGCTCGACGATGTTGGAGTCCAACTCGACGCGTCCATCCCGGAGGAAGCGTTCGAAGACGGTGCGACGGGTCATGGCATAGCGGATGGCTTCGGCCAGTTTTGATTTTCCGGAGATCCGGGCCAGCGTGTTCTGCCACAGGTTAAAGAGCGCCTCGACGATCGGAGCAGAGGCCGTCTGCCGGGCGCTTGCGCGTATGTCCGGCGCACAGCCTCGGATAGCCGCCTCATTTTCCCAGAGCTTTGCCATCATCTCCAGCGTGGCGGTGGCCACTTCTGAGATGCCCGCCACATGAAGCTCATAGAACTTGCGTCGGCTATGTGCCCAGCAGCCTGCCAACCGAGGGCCGTCATTGCCACCGTCTTTGCGGGTCAGCTTGGTATAGGCGGTATATCCGTCCACCTGGAGAATGCCGCTGTAACCACCGAGATGGCGACGAACGCAGTCACCGGATCGGCTGTCTTCAAAACGATAGACGACCATGGGCGGAGCCTGGCCCCCAAAGGGGCGATCATCGCGGGCATAGGCCCAAAGCCAGGCCTTTCTGGCAGCCCCGCTGCCCGGCCTCAGGGTGGGGAGTGTGGTCTCATCCGCAAAAATACGTTCGCCCTTTTTCACCTCGGCAAAGAGGTGATCGGCCAGGATATCCAATTCAAAACCGAGCCGACCCATCCATTGCGCCATTAAACGGCGTTCCAGTTCGACACCGTCACGTGCATAGATACCTTCCTGCCGATAGAGCGGCAGACCATCGG
>NZ_SBLC01000073.1 GCF_004054105.1 Falsigemmobacter intermedius | reverse complement strand
GATACGAAAAGACAGCGTCAAGCTATGCTGCCAACTGGTATCTCGCAGCGGCCATCATCGCTTCACGATGAATGTCCACGGACCCTAACCGGATTTTTATAAAAACCGGATAATCTTACGTTATCGGAGCATGCCCAAGCGATACATGGTTACATGCAGCAGTGACCAACCATAGAATGGGGTCCGCTTGATAACATCTTTCAAGGAATTTTTTCTTACCTTCTTCGCAGGGTTCCGGGTGCTACTATCGGAACCGCAGTCAACCAAACCAATGTCGCTTCCAAAATGGGCGAGACTTATCGGAGACCGATCGAAGGAAAATCCTTGCCCTGTGCGTGTCAGCACATATCTGACTTGATCGTCGAACGGGGCGTAGATTCCCTTCTTGTCCAAATCTTTCAGAAAATTTTGAGCTCCAGCTCGGCTCCACATCAATGCCGATGCCAAGATTGGAAACTGCCAAGATCTTCTGAGTTCATGTCCCTCGACCCGAGCAATCCGTGAAAATCTTTTAGGGTATGAAGATGAGAGGTTAACACACTGCCAGTTCTCGGATGCTGCGCTTAAAGCCCGGGGCAATTCCTCGATCATTGCAAAAGCTTCGGGACCCAGCGTGACATCATCTTCCAATATGAGTATGACGTCATCACCAGATGCGACGAAGTCGCGTAGGCACTGAACATGACTTTTAAAGCAGCCTAGCTCGCCATTGGTCATCTTGCGCCCAAATATTCCTTCGAACTTCGTAGCTCGAACCTGTGGATCACCATCCACAATAGCGTTTCCGATAGCAGAAAACCGCACGAAGTCCCGATCAGCCAACCGAAACTGCGCTTCAATTAAGTTAAGTCTATCGACACTACGATCCAGATTAATAACGACATATTTCATGCGCAGAAGCTTCTTCTCGACATAGTGGCGCTTAATCTTGCATACCTTGGTGCAGGGCAGCAATCAATCGGCGAACCTGCTCCGGAAATTTCGGACTCATCACCCTCCGTGCGTCAGATGTTGGTTTACAGCACTGCTTTCGATATCTCCGAGCATCCGAGCCCTCATCGCTTCTTCGAAGCAGGGCCCCAAGAACTTCTGCTGCCCCCCATACGAGGTGTGACAGCAAGTGCAGCTGCCGTTTCGACCGCCAAACTCACTTCTCTTAAAATTACCTTATCCGCCTTTTGGGGCGACCTGGGGTCGCCCCGTGTGGCTCGCAGCCACATCGGCCAGACATCAACCGATGCCGCCAGCTCATCGCACTGACGGCACCTGAATTTCTTAGGGTTTTCCCCCGGATGTTCGACCATCTCGAGCACGCCTCGCCGCCCGCAAGAGCACATTAGGACCACATCAAACCCGGGTGCTCAGGGGATATTCTCCCATGAGCGTTGCATATCAATGGGACGAAAAGGGAATAAGTGCCACTTAATCCGATTATCATACTAACCGGATTTGTATAAAAACCGGATAATTTTAAATACCGGATTTGACTTTATACAACGCCCACGCCTCTTCGATCAGCACGCCCTGCTGCACGCCGCGGCGCCGGGCTTCGTCAGCGATTTCTGCCGCCACACCTGGAAACACCTTGGCATGCACCTGCCCGGTGCGCGGGGACGGCTTCCGGCCGCGCTTGGCTGGAGCCTCTCGGGAGGTGAAGCCCAAATCCTCGCTCACACGGTCCACTGCCTCGATGCGCTCGGGCTCGATGTCCTTACGGCGCGACTTCAGGGCGCCGACATTAATTTTGAAATCGGTCATGCCACTTGCTCCCCGGACAGCCGATCAAACACTGCCTTAGCGAAGCCTTGAGCGTTCTCGATCGCTTTATCTGCGTTCCCCTGCCCAGGCATCGAGTACAGGTCACCGCCGAATTCAAAGAGCGCAGAGAATGCGGCCCGCTCCATCAACTCAGGCTCGATCACGTCGACGCCCTGCTCCTTCAGGCTACCAACAATGCCCTTGTGCTGCTTCGACTGGATCGCCCGCGTCATGGTGAACACCACGGCGTGCGGAATGTCCCGCTCAAGGGCCTCTGCCTCTTCCTCGATCAGCTGCAGGGCCCGAACTCCGATGGTGGCATCGAGGGTCGTGGCCCGCATGGGGATGATCACCAGATCGGCCTGAGAGATTGCCCGGGACACCAGCCGCGATGCCACACCCTCCAAGTCGACCACGACAATGCGGCCATCCTGATCGTGCGCTTTGATCGCCTTGATGATCTCGCTCTCTTTCAAGCCTGAGACCACCTCGATGCGCTCAGGAAGCGTGCCGCGCTCGCTCCACAGGGTAAGGCTGCCGTTCGGGTCGCAATCCATCATCGTCACATTTGCGCCGGCATGAGCGAACTCTGTGCCAAGGATCACAGCGGTAGTTGATTTCCCTGCGCCCCCCTTGGGGCTGGCGATCACGACAGTTGGCATCACCTGATTATCCTGTTTACCGGGTATTTTTAATTACCGGATTTGTTTTATCACCGGGTTATCTGGTTAATCCGATAATTCATCTAATCCGGTCAAGGATTCCTTTTCCTCATCAAACAGATCGAACTGCCTCTCGCGCTGTGCCTGCCATTGAGCTTTCAGTTCATCCTTGGTCTTGTCCCACCACGTCACGCGAAGCCGGGTCACCTTGCGCCCCACGCGCTCTGCCACATCGATGCGACACGAAAAGGGCGCCAGCAGGTTCACCTCTTCTACGGCGGGCTCCAGCGCCTTCACGCGCAGCGCGCCGAAAGAGGCAAGTGCGCCTTTGGGAACGCCGAGGTAGTCCCGGAACTCGTCAATATCGAAGTCATTGAAAAGCACATGCTTCAACCGAACGCGCTTTGAGATGATCTCATAGAGGGCCATGCCGTACTTGGTGGTGAAGCCGTGGAGGATCTCCATCTCAAGCCGGGCGAAAATCTGGCTGTCGCGCAGGATCGGGATGAGCGACGAATGAAACTCATAGCTCACGTAACGGCCGCACCGTGACCTGATGGTAGGCCCGAGAAGCTGAACGCTCAGAACATCGCCATTCGTGAGAATAACCGTGACGTCAGTCCGGCGGAGAACCCCGAGGGCTTCAATCACACGCTGGCTGGACGGGTTGTTGCCGCGAAGATCAGCCATGGTGATTTTGAACATGCGGCCTTCGTCGGCCATATTCGGGCCAAAGGCATTCGCAAGCAGCTGATTGTATATCCGGCGGGCAAGGAGCGTCATTCGCTCACCGCCGCGAACCTCGATCAACTCAACCGGCTTGATAACCTCGCCTCGCCGCTGAAACGCGGAAAGCGTGGTTCCATCGTAACCTTTTGGTAGGGTGGCCTCATCCATCATTGTAACCTGTGCAATGTCACCCGGTCACAATACGGGTTTTATGACCTTCCGCCACACAGAACAGACCAAATCCCTGATAATCCGACAAAACCCTACCAATAAGTTACAATACCACGGACGCTCGCGACCCTCAGGGCTACCAATAAGTTACGATAGAGCGTGAAAACCGTGCTGCATTCCTGCCGATGAGGCGGTCGGGACAGGGAGATTGGCCAGGACAACGAAACCTACCAAAAGGTTACGTTACTCCTACCAAGAAGTTACGATACCCCTACCACCCGGTTACATTAAGCTAGCAAAAGGTTACAATATGGTAGGTTTTTATGTTTTAAATCAGTGATTTAACTTCTCTAAAATATAAGAAACTTAGAAAAATAAGAAATGGTTATCCACAACGCAAAAAGACCGCCCCCACCCGTGAGGGCAGGGGCGATATTATGCAGCGACACGGGCGCAGGCAATCTCGCCACGCTCTCTGTGATAGGTGATCGCTTGCAGCTCTGCCTGGCTACCCAGCTGTGAGAGGGTGCATAGGCATCACGGGCGGTGACAGCACGCAACTGCTCCCATCTCACTCCGGCTATATCCTTGCCTGCGAAGCTGTGAAGATGGCCGGTGAACAGGTGGCAGAATTTGGAGCGTCCGAAGGCCTCCCGATGCTGAGACACAAGCCCCATCGCCAGCCGCTCAGGCGGAACCTTGTCGCCATGATGGCTGGCCAGCATCACCTGACCGTGCTCACAGACCCTGAATTCGCCGGGGCGCTTGTCGACCTCGATGCGCGGGTCGTCACGATAGCGCTCCGCCAGGGCAAAGAGGACAGCCATGCTGCTGTGAGGATCATGGTTGCCGGGGAGGATCCGCACGATCACCCGTGCGTGCTACCGGGCCGCCAGATCGATGCAGGCGGCGAGCCCGCTGATCGCCATGTCGAGCGTGCGGAAGTGTCGGGTGTCGACATCGAGGACATGCCGCGACTCCAGCGTCTGGCTGGTCTGGTCGTCAGCATGCAGCAGATCGCCCGCCACGAGGATTACGCCCGTGCCCGATGCCGGGGCAGAGGCCACGCACTGACCTACCCATGAGCGGAGCCGGTCACAGGCGATCTTCGTGTCGTAATCTTTGCCGGTTTCTTCGCCCCATGCGAGCGCACCGACATGAGCGTCCGCAATGGGGTAGAACGTCAGCAGGTCATCGTCTGCATAGAGCGGCGGTGGGGCAGGGGGAGCGGCCGGCAGATCAGTGAAGGCCTCCCGGATGCGTTCCAGCGGGTCTGTGTCGTCCGCCGCGGGCTTCAGCATCAGCGATTAGCCCGGCTGGTCTTTCGTCCCCTTCGTCTTGATCCACGCCATGGCCGGAACCATGCCCGTGCCGACCGCATCCATGCCTGCCTGAATAGCGGGGTCCGTTGCGCTGCGAAGGGAGCGTGCAACGGTGCGATGAGAGACCCCCAACTCTTTCGCAACCGCGTTCATGCTGCCGAGGCGGTCAAAGGCTTCCTGATAGGCTTCCCGCCCGAGCCCCTTATTTGCGGCCATCTGCACACCCCACATCGATCAGGCGGATCAGCCGCGCTCCGGTGACCACCGATCGATCTCCACCGTCCAGCGCCAGCGCCGCTGCATGGTCCGCGCGCGCGGCTCGGGAGCCGTCACACACCGCGATCTGATCCACGCGCACGCAGCCAGTCACGCAGAGCGCCAGGGTCGTCGCCCAGATTGCTTTCTTCATGGTCCATCCTCTCGCGTGTCTTGTGATATGCCTCAGCGGCCTCCAGATCGGCGCGCTGAGCGGCGTCCCTGCGTCCGCGCCAGTAGAGCGCCACGGAGAGCAGGAGGCCCGCCAGCAGCCTCCACAGCGCCCGGATCAGCGCGCCAGCCATTGCCGCACCTTTGCGATGAGCCAGCCTGTCTCAGCAGGCTTAGCGAGATCATGCTCGCCACGATCAAGTAGCGGCAGGAATGGGACGCATAAGGTGATGCGGGACACAGTTACCAGAGCGAGTTTTCAACATCTCAGTCACTCATAAAGCAGAATTCGCCATGAGTAGCGTTTCAGGTCCAGAAAAGGAGCCGCCATGAATCGCTTGAATCCTTGAGCCTGCACCACAAAATCCCACTCAGTGCTGAATTATTTGCATTTTCGCTCTTGCGCCTGTCTTCGTGTCTGTCTAAACACCCCTTCACCGCAGCGGGGCAGACGGAAACGGCTGGTTGTTGCGGGAAGATCTGATGGATACGCGGTCGGTTGGCTCAGCGAAGTTGAGCTTATCCGGTTGTTGTT
>NZ_SBLC01000072.1 GCF_004054105.1 Falsigemmobacter intermedius | reverse complement strand
TGACCGCGTGACCGGCTTCACACAGACTGCAACACACCAGGTGAAAATAACTTGGCAATGCCGCCCCTTCTGCCGCAAATCGCACGTGAATAATTTCAGAAGAATGAGCCTAGCTTGTCAAAGACCATACGCGCCGCTGATGTCGCCAAGGCGGCAGGAACCTCGACCTCTGCCGTTTCCCGTGCCTTCCGTCCGGACAGCCCGATCTCGCCCGAATTACGCAATCGCATTCTCGCCTCGGCGCGAGAGCTAGGCTATGTGAACCCCCATCTCAAACTGAGCAAAGTTACGAATTTCAACAGCATTTCGGTGGTTGCGGGCGATCTGTCGAACCCATTCTATCCGCTGGCAACCGAGCGTTTCGCCCGCGCGATTTCCGCGCAGGGTGGGCGGATGATCCTGCATACCGTGCCGCCGGGCAGCGATGTTGATGCGGTGATGAATCAGGTCCTCGAATTCCGCTCGAGCGCGGCCATCATCATGACCTCTTCTATGTCGTCCATGCTGGTCAAAGCCTGCCGCAACGCCAATCTGCCCGTGGTGCTGTTCAACCGCATCCAGCCCGACAACCGCATGACCGCAGTCACCTGCGACAATTACGGCGGCGGCAGAATGGTTGCCGAATATTTCATCAAAAAGGGTTTCCGCTCCATCGGCATGATCGGGGGCAGGATCAATACTTCAACCCATCTCGAAAGGGCGCGCGGCCTGCAGGACCGGCTTGGGGAAGCGGGGATCAAAATCGACTATTTCGCCCATGGCGATTTCGACTATCAGGTGAGCTATGCCGCCGTTGCGCAGATGCTGGCGGGCAAGATACGGCCAGAAGCGCTGTTTTGTATCAACGATATCATGGGCTTCGCTGCAATAGATGCGGCGCGCGACCACGGGCTGCGCTGCCCCGAAGACCTTGCAGTCATGGGGTTCGACGATATTCCCATGGCGGCTTGGGCCTCTTACCAGATGTCTTCGGTGCGCCAGCCTATCGACCAGATGGTGCAAGACACGCTGCAAATGATTAACGACATGATCGCCGACCCCAAGCGCCAAGGCTCTATCCGCATCGCTCCGGTGGAACTCGTTCTGCGCGAGAGTGCATGAAATAATTTCAGAAATATAAGAAAAACTGGTCAATGAATACGCTCTCAAATACTTTTAACGCAATTCTATAAATTGCCCGAAAAGAGGTTCGCAATGACCGTCCAATACCTTAAGCAAGGCAAGCCCGCCGATGCCCGTTCGCAAGATGACGCAGCCGTTCGCGTGGCGGTTGAGGCAGCCCTGCGCGAGATCGAGACCCGTGGTGATGCCGCAGTCAAAGAAATGGCCGTCAAATTCGACGGCTACGAACGCGAAAGCTACCGCCTGAGCCAAGACGAGATCGATGCCCTGATCGCGCAGGTTTCGCCCCGCGACATCGAAGACATCAAATTCGCCCAAGAGCAGGTGCGCAATTTCGCCATCGCTCAGCGTAATTCCATGCAGGATATCGAGGTCGAGACCCTTCCCGGCGTCTTCCTCGGACATCGCAACATTCCCGTGCAATCGGTCGGCTGCTATGTGCCGGGTGGCAAGTTCCCCATGGTTGCCTCGGCCCATATGTCGGTTCTGACCGCCGCTGTTGCGGGCGTGCCGCGCATCATCGCCGCAACCCCCCCCTTCAAGGGTTCGCCCAATCCCGCCGTCATCGCCGCGATGCATATGGCAGGCGCACATGAGATTTACGTCCTCGGCGGCATTCAGGCCATCGGCGCGATGGCGCTCGGCACCGAAAGCATCACCGCCGTTGATATGCTCGTCGGCCCCGGCAACGCCTTTGTCGCCGAAGCCAAGCGCCAACTTTACGGCCGCGTCGGCATCGACCTGTTCGCCGGCCCGACCGAAACGATGGTGATCGCCGACGAGACCGTCGATGCAGAGCTTTGCGCGACCGACCTTATGGGGCAAGCCGAGCATGGCTATAACTCGCCCGCCGTTCTGGTCACCAATAGCCGCAAACTGGCCGAGGGAACCCTCGCGGAAATCGAGCGCATTCTGGAGATCCTGCCCACCAAAGAGACCGCCGCGAAAAGCTGGCAGGACTATGGCGAGGTCATCCTTTGCGACACCCACGAGGAAATGCTCGAGGTTGCCAACGACATCGCCTCGGAGCATGTGCAGGTGATGACCGACCGCGACGATTGGTATTTGCAGAATATGCACAGCTATGGCGCGCTCTTCCTCGGCCCGCGCACCAATGTCGCCAATGGCGATAAAGTCATCGGCACCAACCACACCTTGCCCACCAAGAAAGCCGGTCGCTACACTGGCGGCCTCTGGGTCGGCAAGTTCCTGAAAACCCACAGCTACCAGCGCGTGACCACTGACGAGGCCGCCGCCCATATCGGTGCCTACGGCTCGCGTCTCTGCATGCTCGAGGGCTTTGTCGGCCATGCCGAGCAATGCAATATCCGCGTGCGCCGCTACGGCAAACGCAATGTTCCCTACGGAGCAGCGGCGGAATGAGCAGCGCTTTCGCAGCCTTTTCTCTGGACGGTCGGCGCGCCCTCATAACGGGGGCGGGTCGCGGCATCGGTTTTGCCATAAGCCAGACTTTGGCGGCAGCAGGCGCAGAGGTTACCCTCTGCGCCCGTTCCAAATCCGAGCTTGACGAAGCAGCGGCGCAAATCCGCGCCGCGGGCGGCAAAGCCGAAGTGCTGGTGGCCGATGTCACCGATGTCGAGGCCTTCGCAGATGCGCTGAGCGCCCTGCCCGCCTTCGATGTCTTTGTAAACAACGCCGGAACGAACCGCCCCAAACCCTTGCAAGAGGTGACCCCCGACGATTACGACGCCGTCATGGGCCTCAATCTGCGGGCGGCGATCTTTGCGGCGAAAGCCGTGGCCAAGGGCATGCTGGCGGCGGAAAAATCCGGCTCGATCATCAATATTTCGTCGCAGATGGGCCATGTCGGCGCGGCGAACCGCACGCTTTATTGCGCCTCGAAATGGGCGATCGAAGGCTTCACCAAGGCGCTTGCGGTCGAACTTGGGCCAAAGGGCATCCGTGTCAATACCATCTGCCCGACCTTCATCGAAACGCCGATGACGAAGCCCTTCTTCGAGGACCCCGCCTTCAAGGCGCAGGTTCTGGGCAAGATCAAATTGGGGCGCCTTGGCCAAGTGGAAGAAGTGGCCAATGCCGCGCTTTATCTCGCCAGCGACGCCTCGAGTTTGATGACGGGCTCTGCCATGCTGCTCGACGGGGGTTGGACGGCGGATTGAGCCGGACAAAAGGGTAAGGGAGAGAAAGACATGTCAGCGAATTTCACCTTCGAGACGGTGAAGCACATCCGCAACGAATGGGGCATCTCCAAACAGCATGCCTCGGCCTTCTTCGGCACGTCGCTCGCCCCCACCCTGACCTCGCTCGGCATCGACACCGTCATCTTGTCGGGCGTGTCGACCTCGGGCTGCATCCGCGCTTCCTGCGTCGATGCCAATGCCCATGGCTTCATTCCGATCATCCCGCGCGAGGCAGTGGGTGACCGCCACCCCGCGCCCCATGAAGCCAACCTCTTCGACATGAATGCGAAATATGGCGACGTCGTCTCCGAGGCGGAAACCATCGACTATCTCAACGGATTGAAAAAATGACCAAACCAAGCCTCCGCGCCGCTCTCAACTCTGGCAAATTCGTTGCCGCACCCGGCCTGCACGACATGATCACCGCCGTGATCGCCAATAAGGTCGGCTTCGACTTCGCTTATGCCTCGGGCTATTGGACCACGGCTTCGGCCCATGGCATTCCCGATGCCGGCATCGCCTCATACACCCAGATGCTCGACCGCGTCGCCACGCTCTGCCGCACCTCGAACGCCTCGATCATCGCCGATGCCGACACCGGCTATGGCGGGCTTTTGAACGTGCATCACACCGTGCGCGGCTATGAGGAAGCCGGCGTTGTGGCCGTGCAGATCGAAGATCAGGAATTCCCCAAGAAATGCGGCCATACGCCCTTCAAGCGCGTCGTGCCCACCATCGACATGGTCGAGAAAATCAAGGTCGCTTGCGAAGCCCGTCGCTCGACGGAAACCCTCATCATTGCCCGCACCGATGCCCGCCAAGTCGAAGGCTATGAAGGTGCATTGAAACGCGCCGAAGCTTTCGCTGCGGCTGGCGCCGATGTGGTCTTTGTCGAGGCGCTCGAAAGCGAAGACGAAATGCGCGACGCCTGCCGCCGCATCAAGGCGCCCATGATGGCCAATATGGCCGATGGCGGAAAAACCCCCATTCGCTCGGCCAAGGAATTGGAAGACATGGGCTATGCAATGGCGATCTATCCCGCCATGACCGGCCTTGCCGCCGCCCAAGCCGCTTTCAAGGCATTGAGCGCCTTCAAGGAACTGGGCACTTCGGTCACGCCCGCGCAAGAGCTTTACAGCTTTGCCGATTTCAAC
Organism: Falsigemmobacter intermedius; assembly: GCF_004054105.1. Taxonomy (GTDB): domain Bacteria; phylum Pseudomonadota; class Alphaproteobacteria; order Rhodobacterales; family Rhodobacteraceae; genus Wagnerdoeblera; species Wagnerdoeblera intermedia. The sequence goes on along the minus strand of NZ_SBLC01000072.1, from coordinate 1,359 downwards.
GAGCTGATCGGCTTCCCCGAGGTTTGGGAATTCGAACGCCGTTGGGCGCGCCAGAGCAACGAGGGCTGATATGGCACGCACCGCCTGTATCGGCACGGGTAATGTCGGGCGCGCTTGGGCGGTGGTTTTCGCCCGCGCGGGCCATGAGGTCGTGCTTTACGACCAAGACCCCGCCCAAGTCGCCGCCGCTTTGCCTCTCATTAAGGTCACCTTGCAACAGCTTCATTCCGAAGGGCTTTTGGAAGACGGCGTCGATGAAATTCTTTCACGCATCCGCGGCTGCGTGACTTTGGCCGAGGCGGTGGGCGATGCCCATCACATCCAAGAAAGCGTGCGCGAGGATGTCGAGATCAAACGTGCGGTGGCCTCGGCCATCGCCGATCTCGCACCGGCGGATGCGGTGATCGCAAGTTCGACCTCGGCGCTGCCGGGCTCGACTTTCCTCACCCATATCGCGCAGCCCGAGCGGGCGCTGGTTGCCCATCCGGTCAATCCGCCCTCGCTGATACCCTTGGTCGAGCTTTGCACCACGGGCATCACCTCGGCAGAGGTCATGGCGCGAACCAAGGCCTTCATGGAAAGTCTCGCCATGAAACCCGTTGTTCTTAACAAGGAGATCGACGGTTTCCTGCTCAATCGGCTGCAATATACGCTGGTGGCCGAGGCGCTGCATCTGGTGGGCGAGGGCTATTGCTCGGCCGCCGACATTGACCGCGTGATGACCGAGGGGCTTGCGTTGCGTTGGCTCTCGATCGGGCCTTTCGCCACCGCCCATCTGAATGCGACCCAAGGTTTTGCCGGATTTGTCGCCCAATTGGGCCCGATGATGCGCAAGATGGGTGCAAGCGCCAAAACCGATTACGATTGGCCGCAATCGCTTGCCGACGAGATCCACGCCGAAATGGCCGAAAGCTTCCCGGTAAAGGATATCGCCGCTTGGCAGGCTTGGCGCGACAAGCGCATCTTGGCAGCGCGCAAAGCACAGGCCGAAGGCAAATCGGAACAGCCCAAGTAAGATACGAAAGGCCCCCTGAAAGGGGGCCTTTTCATTTCGGATATTTGGGCGGCGTGATGGTCGAGCGCCAGATGAGCCGCACCTTATGCACGCGGTTGATACCCCTTTCGAGCGCCTCTTCGGGGTCGTCGAGGTTGAGCAGTTCAAGCGCATCATCCACCATAGCCTCGACAGGCTGGCGGATTGTGGTCAAACGGTAGGGATGCCAGCGGCTCGAGGTGATGTCGTCAAAGCCCGCCACCATGACGTCTTCGGGAACAGAGAGTTTCAGACGCTCGCGCAGAGGCATTGCCAAGTTATTTTCACCTGGTGTGTTGCAGTCTGTGTGAAGCCGGTCACGCGGT
>NZ_SBLC01000071.1 GCF_004054105.1 Falsigemmobacter intermedius | reverse complement strand
CATGGGTCAAATCTCAATGGAAATTATCGCCCCAAATGGGTCAGTTCTAAGCGGCAATCAACAATTAAAGATTAAGCCTTACGTTTCAATGGCTTGTGACTTTAGATAGTGGCTCCCCTACCGCCGGAGCCATCTTCAACTCAAGAAGTTGATTAAACTCACGAAATCAGAACGGCTTCGTGAGTGTGGCATCAGGATGTACCATCCTTATGTGGCCTCAGTGCTCGACGAACCAAAGGTTTCGCTGAGAGCATGCAAAGACTGCCCCACCTCTCCAGACGCGGCAATATCTGGCAATGGCGCCGACGCTGGCGCTCGCTATCCACAGGTATTTTCGATCTTAAGCTTTCTTTAGGTACTGAGCAGAAACCGCTGGGTCATTACACCGGCGCTGAACACCTTTGCCCCGCAGGATCCGCGTGACACTACCAGCCCGCTCGCGATGACCGCCCTTCTGCAGGAGCTGCTGACCGGTGAGGTCCTCTCTGAGGAGGCAGGCAGCCAACTGGCGGATTGGATGCGCCCGGGTGGTGTGACCGGCAGGCTCATTCGTCCCCATGTGCCCGAGGGCTGGGATGTAGCAGACAAATCCGGTGCAGGCGACGGCACCCGCAATCTCATTGCCATACTGACGCCGCCTGAAAGCGAGTCGGTTTTCGTCAGCCTTTTCATCTCGGACACGAAAGCTGACTTTAAAGCCAGAAATGACGCTCTGATCGCCCTGAGTGCAGCGGTCATGGAAGAGATCCGCCGCTGACCGATCAATCTGACAGTGCGTCCCTCGCGCTGTCAGGTCTGCGGATCCGGCACATAGATCTGCTTCAGAGGTATGATCGAGCGGTAGCGCGGAGAAAGATGCGCGTAGTTCTCCAGCAGAAGCTCAACGAACTGCTCTCCGTCAATCAACCGTAACTTGGGACGGTTGCGCTCCAATTCGACCGATTGGCGGCTGAAGGAGCCCAGAGTAATGAACAAACCATACTCGCCTTCGCCCAGAGTGCCGAGCAACTGATCGACATCCGTCCTCGGTGTCTGATCCGTTTTTCGTTTACACTGGACCTTCAGGATCGGCGGCTCAAAGCCGAGCTTATCTTTATGAGCAATGACGTCGACGCCGCCGTCACCTGAGCGCTGAGTTACCCGAGCGGTGTAACCCATGCATTCGAGGACATGTGCCACGAATTCTTCAAACTCGTAGCCATTCATCCGACTCATAATCTGACGGATGACGAAATCTTCTGTTGTGATTTCAGCCTGACGGGAGACAGCCACCGTAGCGCTGTCATCGTCGACAGGGGTTTCCGCCTCGGCAGATGCCATCACCGCCGGGGTAACGGCCGCTGCAACTCCGATCCGCTCAAGAAACTCTGAGGCGTGCTCCCGGACCGAAAACAGTGTGATGAACGACCCGATTTCGTTCAGCGCGCTCTGAGTGAAGGTGCTCCTCGGGAAATGTCCGAGCCACTCAACCTTGCGGTGATTGGGGTAGCCATCAGCGTCGTTAAGCTTGAAATGGTATTGCCCTACGAAGCGCCCCACATTCACCATCCGATCGTGCTTGGAGGGATAGATGACGTAATCACCCTCACGGATTTCGCGACTAAACCGATACAGCGTGCCGGCATCAACCGGTAAAGCGCCTGGCTTTTTATCGGGATAGTGCACTGCCAAAGCACGTTTCAGCGCATCCCGGTCAGGATATTGCATGAGATCGCCCATGGCTTGCCAACCGATGCCGACATAGCCCTCGTCAATCGGCGCCGATGAAACATGCTCACCCATGTGAAGGCCCCATACAGCGTTGCTCATTTCAGCTTCCTTTTTCGAGTTAACGTTTGCGGGCGCTCGGGTTGAAATCTGCCGTCAGGCATGGGTTGCTCACAATTCGGCCCAGCGAACCCAGGGAGGTCAAATCAAAACTGCAGGTCGGGCAGGATCGCTTCCCACTCATCGCGCCGGATATGGGTCTGATAGCTCTCTTCGTTGTCAGACTTTTTCCAACGCACAATCGCACCGATCTCAGCGCGGGTCGCCCTCTTGCCCTTCGGTGGCTCAAAGCTTTTGGCCATTCTGGCAAGTATCCGTCCCTTGAGATCGCGGATCACCCAGCGATCTCCGTCGCGGTCCAGCGCGACCTGATCCCCGACTCGGGCCTCGGCAATCGCGCTGAGCTCAGCTGCCCCCTCACGCAGACGCCCCGCCCAGGACAGGTCAACCAGCCTCATCTCAGGGGTGACATAGCTCGGATAAGTCGCGGGCAAATTTGAGAGATCGGGGCTGACGTCCCGCCAGAGGCACGCCTCGCTCGCAGAGGGCGCGAGCGGATGGCGACCGGTCGCCAGAATGGAGAGACTGTTCTTTGCACGGGTCATCGCGACATAGAAGAGCCGCCGCGGCCCATCCGCATCCTCGTTTTTCGAGGGCGTGGCCCAGTCGCCGTCGAGAATAACCACATCGCGGAACTCAAGCCCCTTCGCGCGGTGGGCGGTCATTAACAAAAGGCCGCGTGGCTCAGAGCGGGCATCGCGGGTCCATTCGGCGATCCATTCAATCACATCAGGAAGATGCATCCCCTTGTCTCCAATCTCCGCCGCAAGAATTCCCAGACCTTCACCCAGCAGGTCGGTCCAACGGTTGGAAGGAAGACGGTTCAGTTCTTCGACGAGGTCCTGAATAGTGAAGACCAGCTTGCCTGAAGACGTCAGACCGGCGATCAGGTTTTGCGTTTCCCGCAAGCGCCACAGGCTGGGCAGGCTTTCATTGGCCATGGAAACCGGAATACCCTGGCTTTCGGCATAGGCGCGCACCGGCTCCAGGCTTCGCCAGTCACGCGAGATGATGGCCGTGCCGGCCCAGCTCCAGTCAGGATCAAGACGCGACAGGCGCTGCAGCTCGTCCACGGCAGCGACAGCCTGTGATAGTGGCCCTGGAGGCACGCGAAGAACCTGCACCCGGCCTTGAGCAACCGGATCAAGCGCCCCCCAGACCCCGCCGGGCATCTCCTTTGCACGGGCCTGATTGACCGTAATGTCGTGGCCGAGCTTCATCCGGTCCGCAGCCCCCGCGATGACCGCGTTGGCGCTGATAACGATATGCCGGGTTGAGCGGTAGTTCTCGACCAAGAACTCCGGTTTTGCCCGATAATCCTCCTCGAACTGTCGGATGTAGCGGATCGAGGCCCCCGCGAAGGCATAAATGTTTTGATCATCATCCCCCACGGCGAAGAGGCTGAGGCGCAGGTCAGGATCCTCAAGGGAGCGCCCCGCAATGGCTGCGATCAGCGCGTATTCCTCCGGGCCGATATCCTGATATTCGTCCACCAGGATCCAGCGATACCCTTCGATCAACACATCACGCTGCGCCTCGGCCTCGGCCTTGCCCAAGCCCTCGCCATTCAGCAGGTTCACCGCCTGCATGACAATCTTATCGAACTCGCGGGTCTCGGCCGGTGCATTGGTGAAGCTGACGCCGACCAGCCGCATCGCCATCGAATGGCACGTTGAAATCACCACTCCGAAAGCATCATCGCCGATCAGGTGGCGAAGGCGGGCCCGGATTTCGGCAGCCGCATGGCGGTTATAGGTCAGGACCAGAATGCCGCGTGGATCTTCGCGCTTCACGCGGATCAGATAGGCGATGCGGTGCACCAACACTCGGGTTTTGCCTGAGCCTGGCCCCGCCAGCACCAACACGTTGGTGGCCTCGCGATCATCCGAGACGATCTTTTGCTGCACCGGGTTGTTCAGGGCCTCCACGATGGCGCGCCAGGATGTACCGGTTGTCTGGCGGCGCACCTCGGCCCCGCGCCCCGGCATCCAGCGCTTCATGAACGCATCTTTGTCGAGAACAAAGTAATCTTCGGACAGTCGCTGCGCCTGATCAATCGCCGCCAAACCCTTTTCGGCATAAGCCGCCATCACATGGGTCTGTATGGTCTGTTCGCTGTAGTGCTCTTCCAGCGGCTGGAAATGCTCACGGGTAAACCCGCCAGAGCCCGGGCGCAGTTGCAGGGTCATCGCCGGGCGGAACACGGTAAGGCCTTTGCCAAGGGTCATGACCTCCTGCTCGTGCAGCCACAACAGAGCGCGGTCGAGCAGCTTGGTGAGGTCTTTCACCTGGCCTTTCAAAAGCGCATCGCCACTTAAAACCGCGAGCAAATCGCCAATGGTCGTTTCAACCTGCAGATCTTTACCACGTGTGCCGCGGGGCACTTTGCCCGTCAATTCCGTTAACAAAAGCTCTGCAGCCTGACGGCGCAGTTCCGCAGTTCTATCGAGTATGCCCCATGATCTTTGCAACGTAACCGCGATGGCACTGCGCGACAGCTTGCGCAGCCGCAGGTTGCCACGCCCGCCCTCCATATCCTGACCATCGCGGGCCATGCCATACAGCAGCTTTTCGATCAGGTCGGGGCGGACATGCGTATGCCCCGCATCCCGCAGGCGCTGTGTGGTTTCGGCCAGGTTCAGTGGCAGAGCCATATCGGTTTCAGCATCGGGTGCAGCTTCACGCATCAGCGCGATCAGATCATGTTCAAGACCTCCCGCCTCTTTGAAGCGCGCAGCAGAGGCCCCTTCGATGCCCACATGAACAAAGACCGTCACCGCGATGTCGTTTTTAGCAAGACCAAGCGCTTCAAGATCGGCCATAGCACGGCTGAGCTGCGGCGCCATGAGCCCGCTGACCGAGGTCAGGTCATCGGTGGAAATACCCACATCGGGCGGCGCATTCATCAAATGCTGCAGAATATTCATCAACTGCTTGCGGCGCGTACCAGTGATTGCCGCGTTGTCCAGCACAGGCTCGGCTTCAGCCAAGGCCCGAATGCGAAGCGATGAGGGGAAAACCTGAACCTTGTTCTCTTCCCGGCTGAGCAGCGTGGCTTCTTCCAGCCAGGAGACTGCAGTTTTCACCCGCGTATCGTCAGTGGCGCTGTCGCGGCCAAAATCCTGATCAAGCTCGGCCCGCACGATCTCGCCCGATGTCGCGACAACCGTACCGGTTTTTTTGGTACGCTCGTCCAAACGGCGCACGGCTCTCAGAATGGCACCGATCTCGTGGCGAGCGAGGCGCGACCGGGCCGAAAGATTGAACTGGCGTTCCACATCCTCTGGAGCAAACAGCAGCACGCAGTTTGCGTGTTCGCGGTCCCGGCCCGCCCGGCCGGCTTCTTGCAGGTAATTCTCGAGCGAGCCCGGAATATCGCCGTGCACCACCAAACGAATGTCAGGCTTGTCTATCCCCATGCCAAAGGCATTGGTGGCCGCGATTACCCGCAGATCGCCCACACGGAAGCGCTCTTGCACGTCACGCTTTTGCTCGGGTGTCATGCCGGCGTGGAAATGCTCGGCCGTCATGCCCTGCATCTTCAAAAACTCGGCCACACGCTCTGTCTCGCCCCTGGTCGAGCAGTAAACGACCGCACCGGAGCGCCCCTCGGCGGGCAGTTTTTCCTGAATAACAGCCAGAATATCAGCAAGCTTCGTGGCCTTTTGCGTCTCACGTACCTCATAGCTGAGGTTCGTCCGCGAGGCGCCACCGTCCAGCAACAGCAGGCTGCGCCCCAGACGCGCCTGGAAGTGGTCGCGGATATCGCGCACAACTTCGGGCTTGGCGGTGGCGGTCAAGGCAATGACCGGCGCAACCTCTGCATCCCCTGTGAATTCACGAATGAAGCGTGAGACATAGCGGTAGTCCGGCCGAAAATCATGGCCCCATTTTGATACGCAATGTGCCTCGTCCAGCACCCACAGCCCAACCTCGCGCTGTTGCAAAACCGAACGCACCGAGCTGCTGCGCAGCTGCTCAGGCGAGATCAGCAAAATCGCGGCATCCCCAAGGCGCACACGATCCAGCGCGTCCTGCCGTTCCGGCATCGAGAGCATTCCATTGATCGTCACCGCAGAGGAAATGCCCGCGCGCGCCATGCCCTGCACCTGATCCTGCATCAAAGCGACCAGGGGCGAGATCACCACGCTCAGCGCGCCGGTTTTGTCGAACTTTGACAATGCCGGTATTTGGTAGCACACAGACTTCCCTGTGCCGGTCGGCAGAATGCCGAGAAGACTTGCACCCTGCATGCCCTCATCGACAATGCGTTCCTGCAGCGGGCGACCCATCTCATCCACAGGCTCTGCACGGTAGCTGTCAAAGCCGAACCAGCGCGACAGTGCCTTGATCGGATCATTATGCATGCGACACCAGGCACAGGCATCGTCGTCACATTGGCTGTCGCGCAGATCACGTACAATTTGGGCGGCCTCTGCAAATCGCGCCCGCACCCACGGGGGCATGACTGAATCTCCACCTGCGACCGAGATCCAAGACAAAGCATAAGCGACAGCCCACGCCCTGCGTGGCTGTGCGAGATTGCTCGTCAGACGTTCGATCGCCGCCCCGCAGGCATTCCCCTGCAACACCTCTGCGACCAACCGCCCCGCCTGCGCCGTATCGGGCGCCGCCTGCCCTGATCGAAGCAGTGAAAACAGAGCATCATAACCCTGAGCCTGGTCATCGCAGGTGCAAAGATAATGGTAGATCGCAAGAACATTGGGCGCAGTTTGCCCCATCGCCGCAAAGGCAGTTAGCTGATTATCCAGCACCTTAAAGACCAGACGGGCGTCAAGCTCAGGATCATTGACGTGCCCCGCCTGTAAGCGGCCATCGTGATAATGCTTCACTAAATGGTGGTAAGGATTGCGCGGGAAGGCGAGAGGGTTCAGCCAGAGCGTGTCTATATGGGCAGATGCCGCCTGGGCAAATCTTTTTCGATTCGCTGCCAGATGCGGAAGATCATGCCCGCGAATATTGTGTCCGATGATGAAGTCTTTGTCTGCCAGCGCTTTATCAAGAGCATCCAGACCCTCCTCAAGACGCCCCTGGGCCATCACCAGCGAAGGCGCGTTGGGATCTGAGGTCACAGCAGCAAATGCGAAGACGCGTGCCGTTTTCGGATCAATCTCCAGATCGACGGACAGGCAACGATCCAGGAAGGTCTTGAAAGGGTCGTCCATACGAAAAATTTCTTATTATTTTATAACCTTTCAATTCGATAACACAGTTCGCTGTTTTTTAAAGCGGTTGGTTAATTGCGCCCGTGAATGACAATGGTCGCTATGCGCTGGCACAAGACGGTATGTAGGCCGCATCTTGCCAAGTCAGATGCCGCTGCCTACGTTACAACAAACTGTCCCATCACTATGGCATTGTTGCAGAAATCCTGCGCTGTGCAGATTTCCCCCTAC
>NZ_SBLC01000070.1 GCF_004054105.1 Falsigemmobacter intermedius | reverse complement strand
AATCTCCGACATGACCGCCTCCCTAATGGATTATGACGATCCCACCTTGGCACATCCGATGCCATCGGGGGGGCGGTTACATCATCAGCGCCACGCTTGCTGAGGCATTCAAATTAGCAGCGTGAACTAAACAGAAACGGCTGGATCGTTACAGTGTTGTGCAACACAGTCCGCCCGGAACGGAAAAGCCGGCATGGCTCGGTGCTTTATGAAGCAGGCCGCCCCGGGTGGGGCGGCCTGCTGGGTTAATGTGCAGTCTCAGCGGTTTCGGGTGTCCGGGTTTTCCGGCCTCCGAAGAGGCGGTCGATCAGCACGAAGAAGACCGGGACGAAGAAGATCCCCAGAAGCGTGCCCGAGATCGTCCCGAAGAGCGTCGCATAGCCGATGGCGTGGCGTGCACCGGCACCGGCGCCGGAGGAATAGACCAGCGGTGCCACACCGATCCCGAAGGCGAGCGAGGTCATCAGGATCGGGCGGAACCGCAGTTTTGCTGCCTGATAGGCCGCTTCACGCGCGCTTTCGCCCAGACGCTGCATCCGCTCACGGGCAAATTCGACGATCATGATGCCGTTTTTGCCGGTCAGACCGATCACCGTCAGCATGCCGACCTGGAAGTAGACGCCGTTCTGCTGCCCGCCGATCCAGGCTCCGATCAGCGTGCCAAGCACACCGACCGGCATCGCAAGAATGACCGATACCGGGATCGCCCAGCTCTCATAAAGCGCTGCAAGGCAGAGGAACACGGCGGCGATGGCAAGGAAGTAGAGCAGCATTGCGCCGTCTCCGGCCTCTTTCTCCTCAAGCGACATGCCCGACCACTGCAGCGAGAATCCCGGAGGCAGCTGGCTGGCCAGGCGCTCCATCTCTTCCATGGCTTCGCCGGTTGAGACACCCGGCGCAGGGGAGCCCTGAAGCTCCATAGCCGGAAGGGCGTCATAGCGCACGACCTGCTGGGCACCATAGACCCACTCCTGGGTGGCAAAGGTCGAAAGCGACACAAACTCACCCTTCGAGTTCGGAATCCGCCACAGGGCGAAATCCTCGGGGCTGGTGCGGGCCCAGGGCTCGCCCTGAACATAGACCCGCTTCACGCGGCCTTCATAGAGAAAGTCGTTGATATAGGCCGAGGACCAGATGGTGCTCAGGTATTGGCCGACCTCAGCTGCCGTCAGACCCACCGCTCCGGCTTTCGCCCAGTCGATGTTCAGACGGAACTGCGCGGCATCTTCCACGCCGTTGGGACGCACGGCCATCAGCTTGTCGCTTTGTGCCGTGAGGCCCAGGAGCATGTTGCGGGCGTTCATCAGCTCTTCATGGGTCTGACCGGCGCGGGCCTGCAGGAAGGCCTGGAAGCCGTTGGAGTTGCCAAGCTCAAGAACGGCGGGCGGCACGATCGGAATGACCACCGCCTCTTTGATGCCACCCATCAGCGGCCCGAAGGCCCGGGCTGCAATCGCAGCCGCCGCATCTTCCGAGGCCGTCCGTTCGCTCCAGTCTTTCAGCTTCACGAACATCATCCCCATGTTCTGCCCTTCCCCCGCGAAGGAGAAGCCCAGAACCGAGAAGACGGATTCAATATTGTCGCCCTCAGCGCCCAGGTAGTAGTTCTGTACCTCTTCGGTGACCGCGCGGGTCTGCTCTGTCGTGGCACCCGAGGGGCCGACGATGATGGTCATCAGAACGCCCTGATCTTCGTCGGGCAGGAAGCTTTTGGGGGTATTGTTAAACAGCCCCACCATGCCGGCGATGAGACCGGCATAGACCAGAAGCGACAGAACCGGGTTCTTAATCACCGTTCTGACCAGACCGCCGTAGCCATTGGTCAGGCGGGTAAAGCGCGGCTCGAAAAAGCGGGCGTAGCGGCCCGGAACCGGCGAATGCGGCTTGAGCATGGTGGCACAGAGCGCCGGGGTGAAGATCACCGCAACCACAACCGAGAGCGCCATGGCCGCTACAATGGTAATGGCGAACTGTTTATAGATCTCACCGGTTGAGCCGCCGAAGAAGGCCATCGGCACAAAGACGGCAGAGAGCACCATGGCGATCCCCACCAGCGCGCCGGTGATCTCATCCATGGATTTTTTGGTCGCCTCTTTCGGGGAAAGATGCTCCTCAGCCATGATGCGTTCGACGTTTTCCACCACCACGATGGCGTCATCGACCAGAAGGCCGATGGCGAGAACCATGGCCAGCATGGTCAGCGTGTTGATCGAGAAGCCGAAGAACGCCATGACGCCGAAGGTGCCCAGCAGAACCACCGGAACAGCCATGGTCGGGATGATCGTTGCACGGAAGTTGTGCAGGAAGATCAGCATCACCAGGAAGACGAGGCCGATGGCCTCGATCAGCGTTGTGATCACCGCCTTGATCGAGATCGAGACGAAGGGCGTCGTGTCATAGGGGATCACATAGTCCATGCCCTCCGGCAGGTCTTTTGCGATCTCATCAAGGCGCGCCTTCACCAGTTCAGCCGTATCCAGCGCATTGGCTCCGGTCGCGAGCTGGATGGCCATACCGGCCGAAGGCGCGCCGTTGTAGAAGGCCGCAACCTCATACATCTCGGCCCCAAGCTCAACGCGGGCGACGTCGCGCAGCAGCACAAGGCCGCCGTCGGCATCGGCACGCAGCACGATCCGCTCAAAGTCTTCCGGGGTTTTCAGCAGCGACTGCGCGGTGATCGTGGCGTTCAGAAGCTGGCCTGCGGGCGCGGGCTGCGCGCCAAAGGCCCCGGCCGCGATCTGGGCGTTCTGGCCCTGAACGGCGGCAATGACCTGCGCAGGCGCCATGTCATAAGACGAGAGTTTCGTCGGATCGAGCCAGATGCGCATCGCATATTCCGACCCGAAGACCTGCACGCCGCCCACGCCCTTGATGCGCGAGAAGCTCTCGACGAGGTTTGAGGACATATAGTCCGCAAGTTCCACATCGGTGCGCGATTTGTCGGGCGAGATCAGCGAGACCACCATCAGGAAGCCGGTGGTTGATTTCGTCACCGTCACGCCCTGGCGGGTCACGACCTGGGGAAGGCTGGCGTTCGCCTGGGCCAGTTTGTTCTGCACCTGAACCTGCGCGGTATCGGGATCGGTCCCGAGTGCGAAGGTCAGCGTGATGGTCGCCCGCCCCGTCGAAGTGGTCGAGGAGTTGATATAGCGCAGCCCGTCAAGGCCGGTCATCTGCTTCTCGATGACCTGGACCACGGTGTCAGAAACCGTCTCAGCCGAGGCCCCCGGATAGACGGCGGTGATCACGACTGAGGGCGAGGCGATCTGCGGATATTGCGAGACCGGCAGCCGCATGATCGAAATCGCGCCGACCGCCATGATGATAATCGCGATGACCCATGCAAAGATGGGTCTGTCGATGAAAAAGCGGGCCATGGATCAGTCCCCTTTGGTTTCCGCAGGCGCATCCGCTGCGGGGGCGGCGGCACCGCCTTCGGGAACCGGGGTCACGGGGGCACCGGGTCCGGTTTTCTGGAAGCCGGAGGTGATGACCTGATCGCCGGCTTTCAGACCTTCCTGAATGACCCATTCATTGCCTGCGGTTCCGGCCACTTTGACCGGCCGCACGGCCACGGCACCGTTTTCGATCACCCAGACAGAGGTCGCACCGCTGCGGTCACGCAGCACCGCATTCTGCGGCACCAGCGCCGAGCCGCGCACGATGGCCTGGGGCAGATGCACTTCGACATACATGCCCGGCAGCAGGACGTGATCGGGGTTCGGATAGGTCATGCGCAGGGTGATCATGCCGGTGGTCGGCTCGACCTGGGGTTCTGCGGCGGACAGACGCCCTTTGACCGAATAGCTGGTGCCGTCCGAGAGGGTCATCTCGGCTTCACCGGTGTTTTGCATCTCGCGCCCCTCGGGGGTCGAGGTATAGCGCAGCAGATCAACGGCCGACTGGGTCACATCGACATGAACCGGGTCCAGCTGACGGATGGTGGCCAGGGGCGCGGGTTGCTGCGCCGCGACCAGAGCACCGATGGTGGCCTGCGACAGACCGACGACACCCGAGATCGGTGCGCGGATGGTGGTGCGCTCGAGATCGATCTCAGCGCTCATCAGACGGGCCTCAGCGGCCTGAAGACCGGCCTCTGCCGACTGGCGGCTGGCGACGGCGGCGTCGCGCCGCTGCGCCGAGCCTGCGTTATTGCCAAAAAGCTCAAGCGCGCGTTTTTCCTCGGTGATCGACAACTCATAGCTGGCTTTCGCCTGGGTCACTGCCGCGCGGGCTGCGGCCACGGCGGCACGGTAGCTGTCGTCTTCGATCTTAAAGAGGGGATCGCCCGCATTGATGACGCGGCCTTCTTCAAAAAGCTGCTCGCGGATGATGCCCGAGACCTGCGGACGGACTTCGGCCACGGTCGAGGCTTTGACCCGGCCCGGCAGGCGCGCGGTGATCTGGTGATCGGTGATCTCAACCGGAACAAAGCCGACCGGGGCGGGCGGCGGTGCGCCGCCCGGAGCACCCTGCGCGACGGCCTGAGCGGCTGCCAGCGGCAAAAGCAGCAGAAGCGTGGTCATCAGCGCTGTGACAGAGAGGGAGAAACGGGGGGTCCGGGGCCAGGACATCAGGCTACCTGCGAGATTTGGATCGGATGGAACCGGCCCGGATGATGTCTGCATCATCCGGGCCGGTGGAAATCTTGAAAGGGCGGGGACGGGAGATCCCCTGTTTATTGTGCGGCACCCGTGCCGCCCGCCGCCGCAAGGCTGAGCGAGATAAAGTTCAGCGCCCGGACACGCACCGCAGCGGCCAGGCCCTGCTGTGCATTCAGGTAGCTGCGTTCGGCATCCAGGACGTTCATGAAGGTGCCTTCGCCGATCGAGAAGTTCGTCTGTGCCAGTTCCACCGTCTTGCGTGAGGTCTCGACCAGACGCTGCCTCGTGCCGACGCTGCGCGCGTCACGATTGGCAGCAGCCAGAGCGGTCTCAACCTCTTCCACAGCCTTCAGCACGGCAGCCTTCCAGGCGATATGCGCCTGAGCCGCACGTGCCTCAGCGCCGCGCAGGTTGGCAATCAAAGCGCCGCCCCGGAAAATCGGAAGCGAAACAGTCGGCCCGAAGGACCAGGGCGTTACATTGCCACCCCCCGAGATATTAGTCGGCGTGACTGATCCGGCAAGGCTGACGACGGGCAGAAATTGCGTACGCGCAACGCCGATGTCGTAAACCGCAGCCTCATAAAGCTTTTCCTGCACGGCAACATCCGGGCGCGCGCGCAGAACATCGGCCGGAACGCCGACTGAGGGCCTGAAGCGCGGATTCGGCACCGCGCGGCCTTTGGTCAGCTGCGGGCGCAGCGCGGCACTGCGGCCTGCCACCAGGGTCGCGAGCTTTGCCAGCGACTGGTCAAAACCGATCTCATAGGCGGGGAGCTGTGCCTCTCCCTCAGCCACAAGCTGTTCGGCCTGCAGCACATCCATCTGTGCCGCATCGCCCAGATCAAATCGGGTGCGGGTGATCTCAAGCGACTTGCGCCGGCTCGCCAGCGAGCGGCGGGTCAGCGCCATGCTCTCCTGATAATACCGCAGATCGACATAGGCCGATGCCACCGCCCCCTCAATCACCAGGCGGGTGGCATCGGCAGTCAGGCGGCTGGCGTCGAGACGCGCAGCCGCCGCCTTGCGGGCGTTCGCATTGGCCCCGAAGAGGTCCAGCACCCACGAGACATTCAATCCGGCCGAGCTTGATTCCGAAATCGCGCCTGCGGCGTTTTCAGACCGCGTCGCCGATCCGCTGGCCCCAAGCGAGGGGAACGCGCCCGAGGCGGCCTGACCCGAGGCGGCTTCCGCGGCGCGGATCGCCTCAACGGCGTTCTGAACCGAGAGGTTGCGGGCGCGGGCAGCGCTGACCAGCTCGTTCAGCTGTGCATCGCGGAAGGCCTCAAACCAGGGCGCAGTGGAGGCGGTGCGGGGCGGTGCGGCATTGTCAAACGTCGCGCCGGTTTCGGTTTCATGGCTGCGAAAGGCAGCCGGCGCACATCCGGCCACAGCCAGAAGGGCTGTTCCCAGAAGAAAGCTGCGCCGCGGTAACTGCTCGGTGGCCTTGAGGCTTTTCATGGTTGTCCGCTTTATTTGGTCGCCCGATCCCGAAGGACGGACCCAAAGGGCGGGGCGGACGGTCAAAACCGCGCCGCGATATCGCGCCTCTCAGTCAGTCCGTCGGTCTGAGCCGTGTGGACCTTTTCTTACATTCATGTTTGTATGTAAAGTCACAAACGCCGGGAGAGCCCTTTGCGCCGCACCAAAGAAGATGCTGAGAAGACCCGGGCCGACATCCTTGATGCCGCCGAGCAACTCTTTGCAAATAAAGGCGTTCAGGCCGTCTCTCTCGATCAGATCGCCCGCGCGGCGGGGGTGACCCGGGGGGCGGTCTATTGGCATTTTCGTGATAAGCGTGACCTTCTGGCCGCATTGCGTGACCGCTATCGGCCACCGGAGGTGGACATCATGGAGGCGGCTCTGGCCAACCGGCTCGACGATGTTTTCGAGGTGCTCATTTCGCTGACCCATCCCTGCCTGACGACCTTTGCCGGCGAAGAAAGCCGGCAGCGCATGTTCCTGATCCTTGAGCAGACCCCCTCAGGGGACGGCCCCGGCCCGAACATCGAGGGCTTCGGGCTGATGGTGCGTCTGATGACCCGCGCACAGGAGAATGGCTATCTCGCCGGGGATCTGACGCCGGTGGAGGCGGCTTTGTCGCTGGTGGCGTTTTTCCGCGGGCTGCTGTTGGAATGGATGATCTCGGAACGCGCTTTTGATCTGCCCGAGACAGGCGCGCGGCTGATTGCACGCCATATCCGCAGTCTGCGCAGCATTCCGCAATAAACGCTTGCGGCGGTGCTGCGTGGCCGCCACCCTCCGCCCGATCTGACGGAGGCCGTTATGCTGCACCATTTGCCCGCCCGCCCTGACACCATCCTTTGGGGCCATCTTGATCCGAATGCCGCGCCGGTTCTGCGCATCACTCCCGGCGACAGCGTCGAGGTTGAGACGCTCTCAGGCGGGGCGCGCAATCTGCCGGCGGAGGGGCAGCCCGGCACGGCGCTGCCGTCGCATCTTGCGGTGATCGCGGCGAAATCGCCGGAGCTCGGTCCGCATATGCTGACGGGACCGATCCATATCGAGGGGGCAGAGCCTGGTGACCGGCTGATCGTTGAGATCGGGGAGATCCGCTTTGCTCAGGATTATGGCTGGAACGCCATTGAACCCGGCTTCGGGATGTTCCCGGATCTGGCTGAGAGCTATCAGAATCTGACCATCGCCATCGACCGCGCGCGCGGGCTTGCGCAACT
>NZ_SBLC01000007.1 GCF_004054105.1 Falsigemmobacter intermedius | reverse complement strand
CACTGACCCTGGCCGGGGCCGGTGACGGGGCCAGTTTAGCAGAACGCAGATACAGAAGGGTCATCCTTTCAGAGGTGATGCCTTATAACACCCCAAGGCCAGTTCCGTGCCGCTTTCTGCGCTGCCTCAGGCCGCCTCAAAATGCAAAGGCTGGCGCAGGAACTGCGTGGCCTTTGAGGAGACGCTTTCCGCATCACCCGTGGTCAGGAATTTCGACACTTTGCCCGGGCCGAGGAACTCGGGGTGGCGCTGCAGATAATCGGCCAGCGATTCGGCCACCAGATCGGCCTGGCTGAAAACCCTGACCTCCGGCCCGAGCGCCTTGCGGAAGGCACCTTCCAGCAGCGGGTAATGGGTGCAGCCGAGGATCGCGGCCTCGGGGTAGGGCATGCGGCGCTTCAGCGTTTCGACATGGCTGCGCACCAGGGCTTCGGCCAGCTGCTCATCGCCCTGCTCAATAGCATCGACGACGCCGGTGCAGGGCTGCGCCTCAACATCAACGCCGATGGCGCGGAAGGCGAGTTCACGCTGAAACGCGCGGCTGGCCACGGTCGCAGGCGTTGCAAAGAGGGCGACGTTTTTCACCTCAACCTCGCGCGGTGGCGAGTTGTCGCCCCATTTCCGCTCGGTCAGGGCCTCAATCATCGGGACGAAGACGCCCAGCACGCGTTTGTCTTTCGGCAGCCAGGTTTCCTGCATCCGCTTCAGCGCGGCGGCAGAGGCGGTGTTGCAGGCGAGAATCACCAGATCACAGCCCTCCGCCCAGAGCCGTTCTACGGCGGCGCAGGTCAGATTGTAGATGTCGTCATGGCTGCGCACGCCATAGGGCGCATGGGCATTGTCCCCAAGATATACAAAGGGAACCTCCGGAAGGCGTTTGCTGACCGCGTCCAGAACGGTCAGGCCACCAAGACCGGAATCAAACACACCCACTGCCATCTCGGACGTCCTCTGTCTTCGGCTGAAACCCCGGCGGAGCGGTCCTGTGCCGTCTCCCTCCGTTCCTGCGGTGATAGGCTATTCTTGCGTGATGATCCACCCCATGACGGCATTTGCGCAATAAATCGTGTTTATTGGGGAATAAATCGAAGAATCTTGCGCATGTTCCGTCATACACCGGGAAGAAGAAGGGCGATTATCGCAGGAGGGGGAAGAAAATGGCAGCACCGGTAAACCGGTTTAAAGCGGCGCTGAACGCAGGGCAGCCGCAGATCGGGCTCTGGGTCTCATTCGGCAGTCCCAATGTGGCCGAAATGCTGAGCCATTGTGGCTATGACTGGCTGGTCATTGATGGTGAGCATTCGCCAAATGACCTGCCGCTGATGCTTTCGCAGCTTCAGGCGGCGGCTGAGGGGGGCACCCATTGCGTCGTGCGGGTGCCGATCGGAGAGGCCTGGCTCATCAAGCAGGTGCTGGATATCGGCGCGCAGACCGTGCTGGTCCCCATGGTGGAGACGGCAGATCAGGCCCGCGAGCTGGTCCGCGCCATGCGCTATCCGCCCGAGGGGATGCGCGGCATGGGGATGCTGGGGCGCGGGGCGCGCTATGGCATGATCCCGGATTATGCCACCACCGCCAATGCCGAGGTCTGTCTGCTGGTTCAGGTGGAAAGCCGCGCCGGTCTGGCGGCCCTTGATGAGATTTGCAGCGTCGAAGGGGTGGACGGGGTCTTTATCGGCCCGGCGGATCTGTCTGCCGATATGGGGTATCCGGGCAATTCCGCCGCTCCGGAAGTGCAGGACGCCATCCGCGATGCTTTGGGTCGGATCCGGGCCCATGGCAAGGCCGGCGGCATCCTGGTCGGCGGCGCGCAGGCGGGCAAAGAGGCTGTGGCGAACGGCGCGGTCTTTGTGGCGATCGGCCACGACGTCGGGCTTTTGCGGGACGGGGCTCTGGCGCTCAGGGCGCAGATGGGCTGAGGGTCAGGCGGCTTTCCATCACGTCGCAGGATCTGATGCCGAAGACCGGCGCGGCAAAGGGCATGCGCTGCCGTTTGATCAGGCGAAAGCCGCAGCGCTCATAAAGCGCCCGCGCCCGGGGGTTGCTCTCGGCCACATCAAGGCGCAGGGCCTGATAGCCCTCCGCCAGGGCGCGGGTGGCCAGTTCCTCCAGAAGGGCGCGCCCGATCCCCTGGCTGCGGCGGGCGGGTGCGACGCTGATGCCGTCGATGAGGAAACGCTCATTGTCGGTGTCGACGCCCAGAAGCCGCATCGCGCCGATCCGCCAGAGGCTGCCTGCGGGGCCGTAAAAGCGCCGCAGGAGCCCCGGCGTCAGGCTGACAAAACTGCCGCCGGGGCTGCGAAAGCCAGCCACACCAACCACTTCGCCCGCCGCTGTGACGGCCGCAAGCGCGTGGTGCGGGTCGAGGGCCGCGCGGATCACGGGCAGGGCGCGCGGCGACGGCCCGAGGAGGCGGCCCAGCTTGCCCTCAAAGGCCTGCCAATAGAGGCCGGCCGCCTGATCGCGGGCGCCCTCTGCCAGAAAATGCAGCGGAAGAATGCGGAAATCCTGGTTCAAAGGTGACTGCCTCTGCGGCCCATTGCTCTCGTCAGGGTGAAGCCTTAAGCGAGATTTACAGATCCCGCGGGGAGGGGGCAATGCAGGCAGAGCAAAGCACATCCGGTTCAATCGGCGACAAAAGTTCGGTGCGGCGCGCTTTTCTGCGCGGCGTCCTCGTCTCCTCGCCGTTTTTGCTGGTCATCATCCCCTTTGCGATGCTTTTTGGCGTGCTGGCGACCGAAGCGGGTCTTGATCTGCTGACGGTTATGGCCTTCACGGTGGCGGTCTTTGCAGGCTCGTCGCAGCTGACGGCGCTGCAGCTGATGCAGGACAATGCGCCGGCGGCGGTGATCCTTGCGACCTCGCTGGCGGTGAACCTGCGGATGTCGATGTATTCGGCTGCGCTGACGCCCTGGCTTGGGCGGCTGGGCCTGTGGTCCCGCGCCTGGGTGGCCTTTTTGCTGGTCGATCAGTCCTATGCGGCTTCGGTCGCGGAATATGAGCGTAATCCGAAGCTGACCGGGCCGGAACGTCTGGCCTATTTCTTCGGCACCGTCGTGTTGATTGCACCCTTCTGGTATCTGGCGACCGGGGCGGGGGCGATCCTCGGGGCGCAGATCCCGCCGGAACTGGCTCTGGATTTCGCAATGCCGCTGAGCTTTATCGCGCTGACCGCCCCGATGCTGCGGACGATCCCGCATCTGGTGGCGGCCTTCACCTCGGTTACTCTGGCGCTGACGCTGACCTGGCTGCCCTGGTCGAGCGGCATTCTGGTCGCGGCGATCACGGCCATGCTGGCGGGCGCCTTCACCGAGATGGCTCTGGAGAAACGGGCATGAGCTATTCGACGCTTGAGATCTGGTTCATCATCATCGGGCTGGGTGTCGGCACCTTCCTTCTGCGGTTCTCGTTTCTGGGGCTGATCGGCTCTCGCGAGCTTCCGGTGTTTTTCCAGCGGATGCTGCGCTACACCGCCGTGGCCGTGCTGCCGGGGATCGTGGCACCCCTGGTGCTCTGGCCCGCAGCGGCAGGCGGGGCGACCGATCCCGCGCGGCTGATCGCCGCCGGGGTGACGGCGGGGCTTGGCTGGTATCTGCGCAATATGCTGCTGGCGATCCTGGGCGGCGCGGTGACCTTCTTTCTGCTGCAGGCTTTCGTCTTCGGCTGAGAGACTTGCTGCGGCAATGCAAAAGGGCGGCTCCGGAAAGAGCCGCCCTTTGCGTTTTAAACGGACCGGCGCGTCAGTTGCCGCCCTGGATCGCCTTTGCAATCACCGGCGAGACCAGCGGCACGCGGTCCGGCTCATTCTGATCCGGCGAGCCGTAGACGATCTGCGTTTTCACACCCGGCAGGGTGGCAAAGCTTTCCATCAGGCTTTTCGGGAACATGGTCGATTGAACGCCCTCAAAGCCCGGCAGCTGGCTCAGCAGTTTTGAGGTGGCAGAGGTGCAGAAGGCCGAAGGCACGGGGCCGTTGTCGCGGGCGAGCTGATAGGCGCGCTCTGCGACTTCGGGGCTGACCTGCACGCGCTGGATCACGGCATGGAAGGGGCCGGCCGACTGGAAGGCGAAGTAATTCGCCTGCATCTGCGGGGTCATACCATAGCGCAGATCGTGGCGCTCAGGTGCGCGCGGGTCGTCCCAGTTGCCGGCGGGGTCAAACAGCACGCGCTCAGAGGCGTTGATCAGCAGCCCCGTATGCGCACCCTCTCCCGAGCGGTCATTGATCGAGGTGACCAGCATCAGCTCAGGCGGGCCCTGATGAACATAACGCGCGGCTTTCACCGCCTCATCCGGAGCCCAGACCCGTTCCGCTGCACAGCCCGAGAGGCTGAGGGCCACGAGAACACCCGCTACAAAACGCACCATGTAAGAAGTCCCGGATCAGGCGTTGGCAAGCGCGAGGAAGACCAGCGTCAGCGCCGAAAGAATGCCCACCCAGGTCGCGAATTTGATGAACCCTTTATAGGTCGCCTGGTGGACGGTGATGTCCATGCTGCCGTGTTTGTGTTCGGCCATGTTGGTAATCTCCTCAGTCAATCTGTCGCAGTGCTAGCGGATTAGCGCGTCTGTGTCATTACCCCTTCGCGGTGCAATCCGGCCCTGTTGCGCCGGAACCGCGCTGCGCAGGATTAAAGCATCTGCCACTGCCAGACGCCGTTTTCGTCGAGGGTGCGGCTGATCTCTCCGGCTTTCCAGAGGTGGTTGAGATGCGCCACCGATTCCGCCATGGCGAGGCCGAACTGATCGCCCGTGATCTCACGCCCGAAGAGCGGGACAAAGCAGTCGCAGGCGGTGCGCGGCTCTGCCAGATGCCGGCGCAACCGCTTTAAGGCGCCGTGGTGGTTCTCGGTCATCTGCCGCAGCCGGGTCGGCAGGCCGGTGAAGGGCAACTTATGGCCGGGCAGCACCAGATGGTCTTCGCGGGCATGGGGCAGGAAGCGGTCATTGGCCGCCATCCATTCGGTGATCGGATCAGCCTCAGGCTCGGTGGCATAGATGCCGATATTGGCCGAGATACCGGGCAGGATCTGATCGCCGCCAATCACCAGAGGGCCGCCCTCTTCCCAGAGGGTCACATGCTCCGGGGCATGGCCATGGCCGATGCGGACCCGCCAGTCACGTCCGCCCATGCGCAGCCGCTCGCCCTCCTGCAGGCGCAGATAGCCCAGCGGCATGGGGGCCGATTTATCGGCGGTGTTCATCGGACGCTCCGCAAGGCGCTGGGCGATGCGCGCTTCATCCATCCCGGCTGCTTTCCAGAAGCGGACCGTTTCCGGCGGCGGCGCCTCCTGGACATCCAGAAGCAGCATCCGCGCCATCAGCCATGAGGTGCGCGAGGTCAGAAGCTGCGCGCCCTGATCCTGAAACCAGCCCGCAAGCCCGGTGTGATCGACATGGTGATGGGTCAGCAGCACCCGTCTGACCGGCCGGAACGCCAGCGGCCCCGCCAGAAGGGCATCCCAGACGCCGCGGATTTTGCGGGTATCGATCCCGGTGTCGACGATGGTCCAGCCATCGCCGTCGTCAAAGGCATAGACGTTGACGTGATCAAGCACCCAGGGCAGCGGGATGCGGATCCACAGCACACCTTCAGCGATTTCAACGGCCTGACCAGGCTCCGGCGCATCGGGAAAGGGAAAACGGATCGGGCCGGAACTGGTCGTCTGGGTCATGAAGCGAGCGATTCGATGTTATGGGCGTAAAGATCGCCCGCACCTTCGCGCATCTCAGCCAGAAGTGCACCATATTGTGGCAGCAATCGCAGGATAAAGCTGCGCGCCAGCGCGGTGCGTGCCCCCGTGCCGCCTTCGGCCAGAGCCGCTTTCAGATGAAAATGCGCCCCGAGCACCAGGGCAAAGGCCCGCTGATAGGCGACCGAGCCGGCCAGGCGGTCGGTCATCTGCTGCGCCAGCAGCGCATCCGTGCCTTCGCGCAGCGATTCCGCGGCCTGCCAGACCGCCCCGGCCAGATCGGGCAGACCGGCGCGGGCAGCCTCGGCACCCTCTTCGATCTCCTCGATCAGACGGAAGGCAGCCTCGCCCTGATCCATCATCTTGCGGCCCACAAGGTCGGCGGCCTGAATGCCGTTGGTGCCTTCATAAATCGCGGTGACGCGGACATCGCGCAGGTATTGCGCGGCGCCGGTCTCTTCAATGAAGCCCATGCCGCCGTGGATCTGGATCCCTGCCTGAGCGACCGCGATCCCGGTGTCGGTGCCATAGCTTTTGGTCAGCGGGGTCAGCAGGGCGGCGCGGGTCTCCCATTCTGCATCGCCGGTGGCGCGGGCCATGTCGATCGCCACGGCATTGGCCAGCGCAATGGCGCGGGCGGCGAAAAGTTCAGCCTTCATGGTGACCAGCATGCGGCGCACATCCGGGTGGTCAATGATCGCACCATGGCTGCCGGCCACGGGTTTGCCCTGCACCCGCTCCATCGCATAGGCCAGCGCATGCTGGTACGCCCCCTCCGCCGCCGAGATCCCCTGGATGCCGACGCCGAGACGGGCGTTGTTCATCATGGTGAACATCGCCGCCATGCCTTTATGCGGCGCACCCACCATCCAGCCGGTGGCACCGTCAAACTGCATCACCGCCGTCGGGCTGCCGTGCAGACCCATCTTATGCTCGAGGCTCACGACCTTCAGGCTGTTGGCCACGCCGGGGTTGCCCTCAGCATCGGGGATATATTTCGGCACGATGAAAAGGCTGATCCCCCGGGTGCCGGGCGCGCCATCGGGCAGGCGGGCCAGAACCAGATGGCAGACATTTTCGGCCACATCATGATCGCCCCAGGAGATAAAAATCTTCTGCCCGGACACCGCATAGCTGCCGTCGCCCTTCGGCTCGGCCCGGCTGCGCAAAGCGCCGACGTCTGACCCGGCCTGGGGCTCGGTCAGGTTCATGGTGCCGGTCCATTCACCCGAGATGAGTTTTGGCAGATAAAGCGCCTTAATCTCATCAGAGGCGTGATGCTCCAGAGCGTCGATCTGCCCCTGGGTCAGCAGCGGGTTGAGCTGCAGCGCCAGGCAGGCCGCGCCCATCATGTCATTGACGCAGCTGTTAAGCGTCAGCGGCAGCCCCATGCCGCCAAACTCCGGATCCGCCGAGGTGCCGACCCATCCCCCTTCGGCGATCTGGCGGTAGCCGTCAGCGAAACCGGGACTGGCGCGGACCACGCCATTCTCCAGCTTCGCGCCCTGCAGATCGCCGTTGCGATTGAGCGGGGCCAGCACCTCTTCGCTCAGCCGTCCCGCGCCGCTCAGGATCGCATCCACGGTCTCCGGTGTCGCATCCGCAAAACGCTCTGTCGCACTGACCTGCGCAAAATCAACGACATGATCGAGAATGAAGCGGAACTCTTCGACATTCGCGCGATAGGGCATAAGGTCCTCCGGAGGGCTGCCGGGTTGCAGGACCGGCGGGGCTGTGGCACGGGTGTTTCGCGGGCAGACTAGCCGCTGCCCCGTTCCTCGCAACCGATACGCGGCGTCAGATATGCTTACGACCCTACGTCTGAAACCCGATGAAGCGGGTATTTTCCGCGCTGCGGAACTGCTGCGGGCGGGCGGGCTTGTCGCCTTCCCGAGCGAGACGGTTTACGGCCTCGGCGGCGATGCCCGCAACGATGACGCGGTCGCGGGGATCTATGCCGCCAAGGGCCGCCCCTCCTTCAATCCGCTGATCGTGCATCTGCCTGATCTCGACGCCGTGCGCCGCTACGCCGAGGTCGGCCCTGAGGCAGAGGCGCTGGCCCGCGCTTTCTGGCCCGGGCCACTGACCCTGGTGCTGCCGCTGCGCCCCGATGCCGGACTTTCCCCAAGGGTGACGGCGGGCAACAGTTCGCTTGCGGTCCGCATTCCGGCCCATCCGGTGGCGCGGGCCCTTCTGCAGGTCTCGGGCGTGCCGATGGCGGGGCCTTCGGCCAATCCTTCGGGCCGCATCAGCCCGACCACGGCAGATCACGTCCTCGAAGGTCTCGACGGCCGGATCGCAGCGGTTCTTGATGGCGGGGCCTGCCAGGTCGGGGTCGAATCGACGATCCTCGCGCCGGGAGAGCCGCCGCAACTGCTGCGGCCGGGTGGCATTTCTGCAGAAGACATCCTTGAGGTGCTGGGCAGGCTGCCACTGCGCCCGGACCAGGACCCGGCGCGCCCCGTCGCTCCGGGGCAGCTTTCGTCGCATTACGCGCCTGAGGCCCTCGTGCGCCTGAACGCTGAGACCGCCGGCCCGGATGAGATCTTCATCGGCTTCGGCCCGATCGGGGGGGCGCCCGAACTGAACCTCTCGCCCTCAGGCGATCCGGCGGAAGCGGCGGCCCGCCTTTTCGCCGTGTTGCGCGCCGCCGACCGGCTGGCCGGGCAGGGGGGGCGCATCGCCATCGCACCGGTTCCGGCCACGGGGATTGGACTGGCCATCAACGACCGGCTGAAGCGCGCCGCCGCTCCGCGCTGAGATAAAGAAAGGCCGGGGACCCCCCGGCCTTTTTGCAGCCCTCAGATCCCGGTCAGACCAGCCCGGCGATGGTCGCACGCAGTGTCTCAACGCCCTCACCCTTCTCGGAAGAGGTGATGATGATCTCAGGATAGGCCGCCGGATGTTTGGCCAGCGCAGCCTGCACCTGGGCAATATTGGCCTCACGGGTGGCATTATTGACCTTGTCCGATTTGGTCATCACCACCTGGAAGGTCACGGCTGAGCGGTTCAGAAGCTTCATGATCTCTTCATCGACCGCCTTCACCCCGTGGCGGGTGTCGATCAGCACAAAGGCCCGGCGCAGCGTGGCGCGGCCCGAGAGATACTGCTTCAGCAGCGCCTGCCATTTGGCCACAATCGCCACCGGAGCCTCGGCATAGCCATAGCCCGGAAGGTCGACGAGATAGCGCTCTTCGCCGAGTGTGAAGAAGTTGATCTCCTGGGTCCGGCCCGGCGTGTTCGAGGCCCGTGCCAGCGTCTTGCGACCGGTCAGCGCGTTGATCAGGCTGGATTTTCCGACGTTTGAGCGGCCCGCAAAACAGACCTCAATCCGGTCGGCGGGCGGCATGCCGGACATGGCAACCACGCCCTTGAGAAATTCAACCGGACCCGCAAAAAGCAGACGGCCTTTTTCAGAAGCTTCAAATTCGGGTTCGGGGGCGAGAGGGAACTTCAGGCTCATCCTGGGGCACCTTTAAGAGCTTGGGCGGACGGGCCGCACGTCAATATGTCAGGGGATCTTATAAATGAGAAGCGGACGCGGGGGCACCCCCTCGCGTCCGCGGCTCGAAAACGGGGCGTCAGCCCTTATTTCTTTTTCTTCTCAGCAGCCCGTTCCGCTTCCGCGGCTTTCTCTGCCAGGGCTTCACGCAGCGATTTGCGTTTCCGCGCGGCTTTGATGTTGCCGAAGATATCGGGCTTATGGCCATGGCTGCGCATGATCACATATTGCTGGATGAAGGTGATGATGTTGTTGGTGATCCAGTAAACGACCAGACCCGAGGCAAAACCACCCAGCACGAACATGAAGATCCAGGGCATCCAGGCAAAGATCTGCTGCTGCATCGGATCAGCCGGGGCCGGGTTCAGCTTCTGTTGCAGCCACATGGTGCACCCCAGCAGGATCGGAAGGATCCCGATGAAGATCATCGCCAGCATCGAATTCGGCTCAGGCGCTGCCCAGGGCAGGAAGCCGAAGGCGTTGAAGATCGAGGTCGGATCCGGCATCGAGAGATCCTGGAACACGCCGAAGAAGGGCGCGTGACGCAGCTCGATGGTGACGAAGATCACCTTGTAAAGACTGAAGAAGATCGGGATCTGCAGCAGCATCGGAAGGCAGCCCGCAGCCGGGTTCACCTTCTTCTCGCGGTAAAGCTTCATCATCTCCTGCTGAAGCTTCTGGCGGTCGTCGCCCACGCGCTCCTTCAGGGCCTCCATCTCCGGCTGCAGTTCTTTCATGCGCGCCATCGAGACGTAGGATTTATAAGCCAGCGGCAGAACCAGCGCCTTCAGAATGAAGGTCAGCGCCACGATCGCCCAGCCCATATTGCCGATCAGGCCATTGAGCCAGTGCAGCACTGCAAAGATCGGCTTGGTCAGGAAGAAGAACCAGCCCCAGTCGATCGAATCGACAAAGCGCTCAATCTTCTGCTGTGAGGGATCCGCCTCTGCGCCGGTCAGACGCGCAAGGAAGCCCGGATCATTTTCATAGCTGCGAATGGTCGCCCATTCTTTCGCACCGGCATAAAGGCGGCTCTCGGCGCTCGCCGTCGCACCCGGCTCAACGGTCACCGCCGGAAGACGGGCCTCGGCCTGATAAACGTCACGGGCCGGGAAATATTTCTGCACCGAGGTATAGGCCTGACCCGCCGAAGGGATCAGCGCGGTGAGCCAGTATTTGTCACCAAAGCCCAGCCAGCCGCCCTCTTTCACGTCCGTCGACAGCATCGGCACACCCTCGGTGTCCGAGGTACGCGCGTCCTGCAGGTCGCTGTAATCCGTTTCGGTCAGAATGCCGTCGGCCACTTCCAGCAGCCCTTCATGCGAGATGAAGAAGCTCTGGTAATCCGTCGGGATCCCGTGACGCGAAATCATGCTGTAGGGCGCAAGGCGAATGGCCTCAGCACTCTGGTTCTCGACCGATTGGGTGACGGTGAACATATAGTTCTCATCCACCGCAAAAACGCGGCGGAAGGTCTGGCCTTTGGTATTGGCCCACTCAAGGGTCACCGGATTGCCAGGAGCCAGCACCTCACCCGAGACGGCCTGCCAGGGCGTATTCGGGCCCGGTACATCGTCATGGGTCAGGCTGCCACCGGGGGCCCAGCCGTAAAGCGCATAAAAGGCGTTCGAGCCATCCATCGGCCGCAGAAGGCGCACGATATCCGAGGCATCGTCGGTGGTCTCGCGGTAATCACGCAGCTGCAGATCATCGAGACGACCCCCGGTCAGCGCGACCGAGCCGGTCAGACGCGGCGTGTCAAGTTTCAGACGCGCGGTCTCAGGCGCCGGAATGGCGGCGGTCTCGCCGGTCACACCCGCAAGGGCGGGTGGCAAAGTCTCACCCTGGACTGCGACCGGAGCATTCGGGTCCGTCACCGGGTCTGCGGGAGGAAAAACCACAAACCAGACGAGGATCACGAGAAAGCTCAGTGCCGTCGCCAGTATGAGGTTCTTGTTCTGATCGTCCATGGGCAACCACCTGCTATTCTGGTGAGGTGGTTCAACAGAGAAGGGGCGTCGAGGTCAAGCGGAAAGGCAGCCTGCCCCGCCGCAGCCTGTCTTTTAAGCCGAAACAGGCCCTGTCTTTGGCTTTTTTTAAATACTCCCGGGGGTGCGGGGGCAGGCAGCCCCCGCGGCGTAGCCGCCTGTCACGCCCCCCCCCTGCGAAGGACAGGCCACCGGCTTCAGACAGGCTTCAGACTGGTCGTTGCATAATTGACCGAAAGATCCTTCGCCGACAGGCTCCAGCGCCAGGAAATCGGATTGAAAACCATGCCGCGCCGGTCCACCGGGGTCAGACCCGCGCCACGGATCAGCTCATAAAGCTCATCGGGGGTGATGAACTTTGCCCAGTCATGGGTCCCCTTCGGCAGCCAGCGCATCACATGCTCCGCCCCGATAATCGCCATCAGATAACTTTTCGGATTGCGGTTCAGCGTCGAGCAGACCATCAGCCCGCCGGGCTTTAACAGATCATGGCAGGCGCGCAGATAGGCGGCGGGATCCGAGACATGCTCGATCACCTCCATATTCAGCACCACATCAAACTGCTCTCCCGCCTCGGCCAGAGCCTCAGCCGTGGTGTGACGGTAATCGATCTCGAGCCCCGACTGCGCGGCATGGATCCGCGCCACCGGCAGGTTCTTTTCGGCCGCATCGGCGCCCACAACGGTGGCCCCCAGCCGTGCCATGGGCTCTGAGAGCAATCCGCCGCCGCAGCCGATATCCAGCAGCCTCAGCCCCTCAAAGGGCTTTTCCGCCTTAAGGTCGCGCCCGAATTCCCCGGCGATCTGCTGGCAGATGTAATCCAGCCGGCAGGGATTCATCATATGCAAAGGGCGGAATTTACCATTGGTGTCCCACCATTCAGCGGCCATAGCCTCAAACTTTGCCACTTCGGCGGGGTCGATGGTGCTGCTCATCTGCTTGCTCCTTGCGGCGCGGCTTTGATCGGGCCACTTTAGACAGATATACAGGGGAGCCGATGGACAGGACAACCGCACAGCCGACCGCCTTCGATTATCTTTATCCGGCGATTGAGCCCTTTGACCGGCGGATGATCGAGACAGGCGACGGGCATCGCATCTATGTCGAGCAATGCGGCAACCCTCTGGGGCAGCCCGTTCTCGTGGTCCATGGCGGCCCCGGCGGCGGCTGCAGTCCGGCGATGCGGCGCTTTTTTGACCCCGACCATTACCGGATCGTGCTTTTCGATCAGCGCGGCTGTGGTCATTCGCAGCCCTCGGCCAGCGTGGTGAGGAACACCACCTGGCATCTGGTCTCGGATATGGAAATGATCCGCGAAACACTCGGGATCGAAGCCTTCCTGCTCTTTGGCGGCTCCTGGGGGGCCACGCTCTCGCTGGTTTATGCCATCACCCATCCGTCGCGGGTCACCGGGCTAGTGCTGCGCGGGGTCTTCCTGATGGAAGCCTCTGAGCTGGCCTGGTTCTACGGCGGCGGGGCCGGGCAGTTTTACCCCCGCGAATGGGCGCGTTTCGTGGCGCCTATCCCTGAGGGGGAGCGCGGCAATCTGATCGCCGCCTATCACGCGCGCCTCTTCAGCGGCGATCTGAGCGAGGAGATCCGCCACGCCCGGATCTGGGCCGGATGGGAGAACGCACTGGCCTCAGCCCGCCATATCGCGGCGGGCGATGTCCCGGGCGATTACGCAAGGGCTTTCTCGCGGCTGGAGTGCCACTATTTCCATAACGCTGGCTTTCTGGAGACGGATGGCTGGATTTTGCAAAATCGCGCGCGCATTGCCCATCTTCCCGCCATCATCGTTCAGGGTCGTTTTGACATGATCTGCCCGCCGCTTGCGGCGTCGCGTCTGGCCGAAGGCTGGGCGGGGGCGGAGCTGCAGATGGTGCCCATGGCCGGACATGCCATGTCCGAGCCGGGAATCGCAGCAGACCTGGTCGCCGCCACCAACCGCATGCGCCACCACGCTGAGCGGGCGGGATGACGGCCACAGCACATCCGGCGCCATAAGCTCCGGATCTGACGTCTTATTTGTGGAAGATGGTCGGGGCGGAGGGATTCGAACTCTCGACCTACGGTACCCAAAACCGTCGCGCTACCAGGCTGCGCTACGCCCCGACTGCCCTCTCCTTAGCGAAGGATTTGCGGCTTGAAAAGGTCAGTCGCACGGCCAGGCTGCAGTTTCCTGCGAAAAGGCCGGATGTCGCATCACATCGCCGGGCTTAATCCCCATGCGCCGGGCATAACCGCCGTTAATTTCCAGCACTGCCAGCACGTTATCTCCGCCGTCGATGATGGTTTCATCCTGAGGCTTTGCGTTGGAATGAACGTGACGGATCGTGCCGGTCTCATCGGCAAAGATCATATCGAGCGGGATCAGCGTGTTTTTCATCCAGAACTGCCCCGGACCGGGGCGGTCATAGATAAAGATCATCCCCGCACCCGGGTCGAGATGGTCGCGCCACATCAGACCCCGCGCGCGGGTGGCATCGCTGTCGGCCACCTCAACGCGAAACCGCATTTCGCCGGAGGCGCCTTTCAGCTCCACCAGATCGGGGCGGCAGGTTTGTGCGGTGACAGGCGCAGCAGCGCCCGCCAGAAATACGGCAGCCAGAGCCCCCGTCAGTTGTCGCGTAAAGCAGCTTCCCATGACAGCACCTGCACGGCCATACGACCGCGCTTCCCTTCGATGATTCTCAGGCCTACGGCTTCGCCGGGCTGAAGGTCAGCAAAACCTGACTGTCGCAGAATTTCAATATGCACGAAGATATCTTCAGGACGTCCGAACACATTTGCAAAGCCGAAGCCCTTGCCCTTGTCGAACCACTTAATCCGCGCCGGCTCAATGGCCAGATCGCCGATCCGCTCTGCCATCTCAGGCGAGAGATCCTCAGTCAGCGCCGGCCCGGTGCTCTCGGGCGGACGAATCGAAATAATTTCAACGGCCTGCGTCCCCCGCGCGGTCCGCTGAATCTCGACATCGATCTCGGCCCCGTCCGCGATCGAGCCCTGTCCGAAATTACGCAGCACATTTGCATGCAAAAGAATATCCGGTCCGCCTTCATCGCTGACGATGAAGCCAAAGCCTTTTACCGGATCAAACCACTTTACCCGACCCTGGATACGTTCCCGATCCAGGATCTTGCTGTTATCTTCCATTGTTCGAGCCTTTTCCCCAGTCTCAGCTCACACTCCGTGGTTGTGCCCTTGCCTGATGTGTTAATCAAGGTCAATCGCCAGGAGTTCCGGGGCGCAGCTTTAGGAAAGTTTGCCCCGGCGCAATCTATGCGAAAGAGTGATGCGCAATCCCTCAGGGGTTAAGACGCAAAATTTCCCAAGGGGCTTCAACGCTCTCCCGCCGCCAGCGGAAGCGGTCGTGCAGACGGAAGGCGCCATCGGCCCAGAATTCGACCTCAAGCGGCGTGATCCGGAAGCCCCCCCAGAAGGGCGGGCGCCTGGGTGACGGGCCCTGCTTCAGAGTGACCTTTGCCACCTCCGCCAGCAGTGTTGCGCGCGAGTCGAGCGGCTCAGACTGCCGGCTGGCCCAGGCGCCCAGACGCGACTGCAGATTGCGGCTGGCGTAATAGGCATCGGCCTCCGGGCCTTCGCTTCGGCTGACAAGACCGCGCACCCGGATCTGGCGGCGCAGGCTTTTCCAATGCATCACGAAGGCCGCTTTGCCGCTGGCCTCAATCTCGCGCCCCTTGGCTGAGGTGTAGTTGGTGTAAAAGGTGAAGTCATCCTCGCCGATGTCTTTCAGAAGCACCATGCGCACATTGGGCAGCCCATCCGCATCCACCGTCGAAAGCGCGATGGCATTGGGATCATTGGGTTCGGTCTTCTCTGCCTCGGCCAGCCAGCGGCGGGCGATTTCTGACGGGGTTTCCCCTGCGAAAATACCAGTGCGGTCCATGGTCGTCCCCTCTCGCGGCTGCCGGATCCTGTCTCAGACCTATACCCTGTCCGGGAAGAGGTGAAGCTCTGCAAAGCCTTCCTGCGCTGCAAATCCGGTGCAGAACAGGGTGGGGCTGCCGCTGCGATGCCCGGCGGCGCAGACCACTTCCGGGCCTCGATCTTTGAGATTTTTTCGTCAGTTCGCCGCAGCCGGTGGCTCAGCGCTTGGCTTGGCGGGGCGGCTGTGGCACAATCAGGCTGTGAAGCCGACCGGCTTCGGTCTGCGGCTGTTCTCCCTGAGGGCAGCCGCCGTATTTATTTAGGCGTCAGAGCCGTTGCGGGGCCGGATGGTGGTGCTTCGGGGCTGGAGCCTTGTCATATCGCCATTACCTGAGAGGATCCTATGGCTCCCGAGCGTCTGCCTCATGAAAAAGGGTTCCACATTTCCTGGGACCAGATCCACCGCGATTCCCGTGCGCTTGCCTGGCGCCTTGACGGCCGCGGCCCTGGGGAAGGCGGCACCTGGAAAGCTGTGGTCGGCATCACCCGCGGGGGTCTTGTTCCGGCGATGATCGTCTCGCGTGAGCTGAACATCCGCGTGGTCGATACCATTTCGGTCAAAAGCTACTCGCATCAGGACCGCGCCGAAGCCGTGGTGACCAAAGCGCCCCAGGCCGATCTTCTGGGCGATGGCGAAGGTATCCTGATCGTTGATGACCTGGTCGACAGCGGCAAAACCATTGAGCTGGTGCGTCGCCTCTATCCCAAAGCGCATTTCGCCACCGTCTACGCCAAACCGGCGGGCCGCGTGCAGGTGGATACCTTCATCACAGAGGTCAGCCAGGACACCTGGATCTTCTTCCCCTGGGATATGGCGCTGCAATATGTGCAGCCCTTCCGTGGCGCAGATTGATCTTCCGATCTGATCTGAGACAGAAAAACAGAAAAAAGGCACCGCAGTCTGCGGTGCCTTTTTATTGTGCGATCAGCTGAAAATCTGATCGTAATGCTGATCGATATAGATGCGCAACCAGGGGGTGTAAGCCTCGGGTGTGATTCGGATCGCCTCGCGCAGGGCGTCAGCGGTCATCCAGCGGGTTGCGGCGACCTCTTCGGCAGCGGGCGCGAGGGGCATATCCGGCGGCGCTTCGGCCGTGAAAATCTGCACAACCTCATGCTCGGTCAGTCCGCCGCCGACATCGGCGCGGTATTCGACCTCTCCGGCCGCAGAAAGCGTCAGCCCGGTAATTCCCAGTTCTTCACGCAGCCTGCGGCTGGCACAGGCCTGCATCTCTTCTTCCCAATGCGGGTGCGTGCAGCAGGTATTCGCCCAGAGGCCGGGGGTATGATATTTGCCAAAGGCCCGTTGTTGCAGCAGAATTTCTTCGCCACGGCGCACAAAAACTGAGATCGCAGGGTGGCGCAGGCCCCGCCTGTGCACCTCAAGCTTTTCCATCGGGGCAAGCTGGCCGGCGGCGTTATAGGCCGGGATCATCTGTACGGTCATGGCTTTGGCTCCTTCGCAGGTCATATGGGTCTGCGAGGCCGCTTTTGCCAGAGCCTTTGCGCCGCAGCCGCAGACGCGATAGCGTGGCCCTATGTTGCGGATAACGGATGAAATCCGGATCGAAGACTGGGAACTGACAGAGCAGTTTACCCGATCTCAGGGTCCGGGCGGGCAGAATGTAAATAAAGTGGAAACTGCAGTTGAGCTGCGGTTTGAGGCGGCGCGTTCGCCGGGGCTGAGCGATCCGGTGAAGAACCGGCTGCGCCGGCTGGCCGGGCGGCGGTGGCTTGAGGACGGGGCGATCCTGATCCGGGCAGAGGAGACCCGGTCACAGGCGCGCAACCGCGAAATCGCCCGTGAGCGGCTGGTTGAGCTGATCCGCGCGGCCCTTGTGGCCCCGAAACGCCGCATTGCCACAAAGCCCACCCTTGCCAGTCAGCGCAGACGGGTGGCAGCAAAGCAGGCAAGGGGCGCGCTGAAGTCCAGTCGCGCCAAAGTGGGGGACGAAGACGAATGACCGAAGATCTGCTCGCGCGCCGCGCCCGGCTGATGGGGCCGGAGGTGCCGACCTTTTACCGCAACCCGCTCCATCTGGTGAAGGGTGAGGGGGTCTGGCTCTGGGACAAAGCGGGCAAACGCTATCTCGACTGCTACAACAACGTCCCCCACGTCGGGCATTCGCACCCCAAAGTGGTTGAGGCGATCACCGCCCAGGCCCTGACGCTGAACACCCACAGCCGCTATCTGCACGAAGGCGTGCTGGATTATATCGAGCGCCTGGGCGCCACCTTCCGCCATGAGACCACCCAGGCCATCATGGTCTGCACCGGATCCGAGGCCAATGATCTGGCGCTGCGCATGGCCCAGGCGGTGAACGGCAAGACCGGGATTATCGCCACCGACAATACCTATCACGGCAATTCGGCCCTGACCTCCGGGTTGTCGTCGCGCCGCCCGCCGGTGGGGGGCTATCCGCAAAATATCATCCGGGTGCCTGCGCCCGACAGCCTGGCCCCCGTGGGCGGCAGTCGGGAAGGTCAGGCCCAGGCCTTTGCCGCGCATGTGAAGGCGGCGATTGCTGAGCTTGAGACCCGGGGCTTTGGATTTTCCTCGCTGATCCTTTGCCCGCTGTTCGCCAATGAGGGGCTGCCCTGTGTGAAAAAGGGCTTCCTCGATCCCACGGTGGCTGCGGTGCGGGCGGCGGGTGGTGTGATCATCTGCGATGAGGTGCAGCCCGGTTTCGGCCGCGCCGGAGAGGCCTTCTGGGGCCATGAGGTCTTAGGCTTTGCCCCCGATATCGTGACCCTGGGCAAGCCCATGGGCAACGGCCATCCCATCGGCGCAGTCTTTGCGCGGCCCGATGTGATGCGTGCCTTCCGCGAAGTTTTCGCCTATTTCAACACCTTCGGCGGCAATCCGGTCTCGGCGGCTGCGGCCATGGCGGTGCTGGATGTCATGGAAGAAGAGGGCCTGCAGCAGAACGCCCGCGAGGTCGGAGCCTATACGCTGGACGGTCTGCGCAGTCTTTCGCACCCCTGGATCGCGGAGGCACGGGGGCAGGGGCTCTTCTTTGGTCTGGAGTTCCTGACGCCCGAAGGTGCACCCGCCACCGCCTTTGTAGCCGATGTCATCGAGGCCATGCTGGAGCGCGGCGTTATTCTCAACAACATCGGACGCAACCGGAACACGCTGAAAATGCGCCCGCCGATGCCCTTTACCCGCGAAAACGCTGACATGCTGATCGCCGCTCTGCAGGACGCGCTGAACAGCACTCCGGTGCGGGCATGAGCGCGGAGGCGGTTGAGGCCGCCGCCCTCTGGGGGGCACGGGATCTGCGCCCGATCACCGAGCGTGAGAATGCCGTTTATGCAATCACCCTGCCGGAGGGGCGTCCGGCTGCCCTGCGGCTTCACCGGCGCGGTTATCAGGAACCCTCGGCCATCCGGTCCGAGCTTTGGTGGTGCGCGGCTTTGGCCGCGGCCGGGGCGCCGGTCCCTGCGCCGCTGCCTGCGCTGTCGGGAGAGCTGTTGCAGCAGCTCTCCGGCGGGCGGCTCGTCTCGGTGATCGACTGGGTTGAGGGAGAGGCCATCGGCGCGGCAGCTCTGCCCCTTGCGGGCACAATGGCCGCGAAAGAGGCGCTGATGGCGGGCGTTGGCCGTCTGATCGCCACCTGTCATCAGGCCACCGACGGGCTCTCTTTGCCGCAGGGGTTCACCCGCCCCTCCTGGGATGCCGAAGGGCTGGCCGGGGAAAACCCGCTTTGGGGGCGCTTTACGGATCACCCGCTGCTGACCTCCGCAGACCGCGATATTTTGCACAAATCTCAGGCAGTTGTCTTTGAGCGGGC
This sequence comes from Falsigemmobacter intermedius, assembly GCF_004054105.1. Lineage (GTDB taxonomy): Bacteria > Pseudomonadota > Alphaproteobacteria > Rhodobacterales > Rhodobacteraceae > Wagnerdoeblera > Wagnerdoeblera intermedia. Next base: position 149,768 of record NZ_SBLC01000007.1, on the reverse strand, counting down.
AAAGTCCGCACAAATTTCAGGCGATTACGGTCTGATCCACGCTGATGTGCTGCGCGAGAATGTTCTTTCCGGACCAAAGGGCTATTCCCTGATCGACTTTGACGATTCAGGCTTTGGCCTGCGCGCCTATGATCCTGGCACTCTGCTCAGCCAGAGCCTGAGCGAGCCGGGATTGCCGGATCTCGTGCAGGCGCTTTGTGAAGGGTATCGCGCGGTGCGTGTGCTGGATGCGGATCTTTTACCGGTGATGACGCTGGCACGCTGCTGCGCCTCGGTGGGATGGGTGATGACCCGTCTGCCGATGGAACACCCGGTGCAGAAAAGCCATATTGCGCGGGCGGTTGGCTTTGCGCGTAAAGTATTGGACGGAAAGGAAGATCCTTGGGCCTGATGGCATTTCTGCGCGGTATGATCTTCCGGCCCCGGGCCTTGCAGACCGGGGTCATCTGCCTGCGCGAGGGGCCTGAGGGCTATGAGGTGCTGCTGGTGCGGACCCTTGATACCGGTCGCTGGATCATCCCCAAGGGCTGGCCGATGGATGGCAAAACCCTGGCGGAAGCGGCCGAGATTGAAGCCTGGGAAGAGGCGGGGGCGAAGGGGCGGATGATGCCTGAGGAATTTGCCCGGATCCCCTCTAACAAGCGGCGCAACGGCGGGCTTGAGGTGCCGACGGATCTGGCGATTTTTGTGATGACCGGGACTGAACTGCTCGACGACTACCCCGAGGCCGGAAAACGCGAACGCAGAATGTGGCCCATCGATCTGGCCGCCCGCCGCGCTGATGTCGACGCCCTCGGAGAGGTGATTACAGCCCTCAGCGAGCGTCTGGGCGGAGCGCCGCCGCAGGGCTGATCCGCCGCACTTGTCCTTTGCTGCACTTTCGCCGAAGGTCGCAGGCCCCCCCTGACCGACCCGGAGACCCTGACCGCCATGGCGCTGCCGCCCGATCCGCAATGGAAAACGCTCGATAAAGACCTGGGCCGGATCGGCACGCTGGAGCTTGCGGGGCGCCATGTGGCGCGGCCACTGCTGGCACCGGGGCTGGCTCTGGCCTTCGTGGCGATTGTGGCGCTGGGCTCGGGCATTGTGCCGGTCTCTGCGGGGGGCGGTCTGCCGGTGATCCTGGCCTCGATCCTTGCGGCCTATCTGGCGCTGACGATCGGGGCCAATGATGTCGCCAATAACGTCGGCCCCGCCGTGGGCGCGCGGGCCCTGACCCTGGGCGGGGCGCTCGTGCTGGCGGCGGTCTGCGAGATGGCGGGTGCACTGATCGCGGGCAGCGATGTGGTGGCGACGATCTCAGACGGGATCATCCATGCTGAAGTCTTCCCCTCCGAGGGGGCCTTTGTGCGGGCCATGATGGCGGCACTGCTGGCCACGGCGCTCTGGCTGCATCTGGCGACCTGGGCGGGGGCCGCCGTCTCAACCACCCATTCGATTATCGGCGGCGTTGCAGGGGCGGCTCTGGCCGCTGCAGGGCCGCAGGCGGTGGACTGGGGACTTCTGGGGGTGATCTCCCTCAGCTGGGTGGTCTCGCCGCTGGTGGGCGGGCTGCTGGCGGCCGCGCTTCTGGCCTTCATCAACCACGCGATTGCAGAGGCTGAGGACCGGATTGCGGCAGCGCGGCTCTGGCTGCCGGTGCTGATGGCGCTGATGGCGGGGGCCTTCACGGTCTATCTGGGGGCAAAGGGCCTGGCGGTGCATACGGGCAGCGGCTGGCGCACGGCGCTGGGGCTGGGGCTCGTGGTGGCGCTGCTGACCTGGGGGGGCGCACGGCCCCTGGTGCGGCGGCAGGCTGAGGGGCTGTCGAACAAGCGTAAGGCGCTGAAAAAGCTGTTCTCTCCGCTGCTGGTCGTCTCGGCGGCGCTGCTGTCCTTCGGGCATGGGGCCTCCGATGTCTCCAACGCGGTCGCCCCTCTGGCGGCGATCGTGGGGGTCTATTCAGAGGGGGGCGGCGGGGCCTATATGGAGGCCGTGGGCCTTCCTTTCTGGGTCATGGCCATTGGCGGGGCGGGCATCGCGCTGGGGCTTTTGCTTTTTGGCCCGCGCCTTGTGCTGCTGGTCGGCGAAGAGATCACCCGGCTGAATCCGGTGCGGGCTTTCTGCGTGGCGCTTGCCACGGCGGTGGCCGTGATTGCGGCGGCGGCCATGGGGCTGCCGGTCTCCTCAACGCATATCGCGGTGGGGGCGATCTTCGGCCTTGGCTTTTACCGCGAATGGCGCGAGGCGGCGCGGGGCCGCAAGCTTCGCGGAAAAGCGGATGCCCCGGTGGAAGAGCGCCACCGCCGCCGCCTGGTGCGCCGCTCGCATGTGCTGACCATGCTGACGGCCTGGATCATCACGGTGCCGCTGACGGCGGCGCTTTCGGCGGGGGTTTTTCTGCTGTTGTCGAAGCTGACGGCCTGAGCCATTCGCGCAGCACATCGCGGTGCAGTTCCGCAATGCGGTGGCCTTCATCAATCGCCTCTGCCGCACGGTGAAAATCGAGAGCAGAAAGATCCTGCAGCCGCGCCCCGATCAGCAGATCCGGCGGATCCCCGGCCAGACGGCTGCGGCGGATCCGCTCTGACATAATGTCGAGCGCCTGGGCCACCAGCGAGAGATACCCCGGCGCGGGCGGCGCAGCCCGCGGCAGTTTATCGGAGCGGAGCGGGATCAGCCGCGCAAAGCGCGAGGGGGCCGGAGCCGTTGCAGCCTCACCCTCCGGGGGCAGGGGGTGGCTTGTGGGGCGCAGCACCCGGGTGGTGGGATTGACCGCCACCACGCTGACGGCCCCCATGGCGCGGGCGACCGAGACCGGCACCGGATTGACGACCGCCCCGTCGATGAGCCAGCGCCCCTCCAGCCACTGGGGCGCCAGGATCCCCGGCATGGCGGCCGAGGCGCGGATCGCGGGGGCCAGATCCCCCCGTTGCAGCCAGATCTCCTGTCCTAGATTCAGGTCCGCTGCAACCGCCGTGAAGGGCAGCGACAGATCCGAAAAAGACCCGCTCAGCCCCAGGCTTCCCAAAAGATGCGAGATACCGCCGCCGCCGATCAGCCCGCCTGAGCCCGGGCGCAGATCCAGCATCCTCAGCACCCGGCTGCGGGTCAGGCTGCGGGCGAAATCCTCAAGCGCATCCAGCCTGCCCGCCGCCCAGGCGGCCCCCACCAGCGCCCCCATCGAGCAGCCGATCAGCATATCCGGGCGCAGACCAAGCGCGTCGATCCCGCGCAGCACACCAATGTGACACCAGCCCCGCGCGCCCCCGGAGCCAAGAACAAGGGCCGTGCGGCCTGTGGGCTGGGCAGTCATGGGGCGCCTCCTTCTGTGATTGCATCCAAGTTAACGCAAAGACGCCAGTTTAGCGCCGCTCTCTTGCCAGCAGATGAAAGGCGCGGCTAAACCCGGGGCATGAGCCTGCCTGATCTGTCCCGCCTGGCCGAGCCTGGCACCGAAATCCGCCTGCGCGTGACCCCGCGCGGCGGCCGTGATGCGATTGAAGAGACCGCAGACGGTCTGAAAGTCCGCGTCTCGGCCCCGCCGGAGGATGGCAGGGCCAATGACGCCGTGCGCCGACTGCTGGCAAAAGCCATGGGCGTGGCGCAAACCCGGCTGACCCTGGTGCGCGGGGCGACCTCGCGGGAAAAATGCTTCAGATTTGACTGACTGGCCCGGTCCCCCGTGGCGGAAATGCCGCCGCCCGGCTCTCCCGGCACCGCCGCTCTGGCAGGGGTGAAAAGGCCATGCTAGGCCTTTGCTGAGGGCAGAGGGAAGGTCCGCGAGATGACTGGCAGTGACGGTTCCGGGGGCGCAGGTCTGGCCTCGGGGGAGAATCTGAAAGGCGCGGGCTTCATGCTGCTGGCTATGGCAGCTTTTACCATCGGCGATTCGCTGATGAAGCAGGTCTCGCAGATGATGCCGCTTTATCAGGCTGTTGCGCTGCGCGGTCTGATGACGCTGCCGCTTTTGCTGCTGGTCGGCAAAGTAAGCGGGGGGCTGCATTTCGACCGCCTCTGGCGCGAGCGCAGGCTGATCGGGCTGCGCACCTTTGCCGAAGTGCTTTCAACGGTGACCTTTTTTCTGGGGCTGGTGGCGCTGCCGCTGGCGATTGTGACGGCCATTCTGCAGGCCACGCCGCTCGCGGTGACGGCAGCGGCTGCGCTTTTTCTGGGCGAAAAGGTCGGGCTGCCGCGTCTTCTGGCGATCTGCGCGGGGTTTTGCGGGGTGCTGCTCATCATCCGGCCCGGTTCTGACGGCTTTGGGCTGCCGACGGTTTTTGTGCTCATCTCGGTCTGCTTTGTGGTGCTGCGCGATCTGAGCACGCGGCGGCTGCCGAAAGACATCCCCTCGGCCAGTGTCGCCTTTCTGGCGGCGAGCGGGGTCTTTCTCGTCTCGCTGGCGATCGCCTCTCGTGAGCCCTGGGACGCGGTGCCTGCGGAGGCGATCCCGTTGCTGCTCGGGGCAGGTTGTGCCCTGGTGACGGGCTATATTTCGGTGATTCGATCCATGCGGACAGGGGATGTCAGCTTCGTCACCCCCTTTCGCTATTCAGCGCTCCTGTGGGCGCTGCTGCTCAGCTGGCTGATCTCGGGGTATTTCCCCGACGGGCTGACGCTTTTCGGCGCTGCGGTGGTTGTGGCTTCGGGAATTTTCACACTCTGGCGGGAAGGGCGGCGCAGACGCGCTGCGGCACGGGGGTAACGCCTTTCGGCTTTCATCGCGGCTGAGGCTTTGCAGACCTTGACCGGGCCTGCCTGAGCCGGTGCAATAGGCGCAGCTGCCCAACGTTCATTTCCCCGGGGGAATAGGTTACGTGTCTGTCACCATTATTCGTGCCGTCTGTGCTCTGAGCGCCGCGGCTTTTCTCGCTGCCTGTGGTGCGCCGCCGGCTTCCGTCACGCCCCAGGAGGTGCCGGGCTACGGTGCCATCGAGGATGGCGGTTTCACCATTCCGGCCGTTCCCGCGCGTTATGTTCCGCCGGAAAACCGCCGCACCACGGTCGCCTATAACGGGAGTGAGAAACCCGGGACCATCGTTGTCGATCCACATGTGAAATATCTCTATCACGTGCGCGCTGACGGGTCGGCAGACCGCTACCGCATCGCGGTGGGCGATGAGGGGCGCGGGCTGAAGGCCACGACCTACGTCGGCCGCAAGGCCCATTGGCCGCGCTGGACGCCGACCAAAAACATGATCCGCACCATGCCCGAGCTTTACGCCGATAAAGCTGCCGGGATGGAGTCTGGTCCGCTGAACCCGCTGGGCGCACGGGCGCTTTACCTTTACCGCAGCGGGCGCGATACCATGTTCCGTATCCACGGAACCGGGGATTTCACCTCGATCGGTCGGGCCACCTCTGCGGGCTGCATCCGGCTTTATAACCAGGATATCCTGGCGCTTTATGAAGCGGTGGACAGCGGCGCGACGGTGAAGATCCGCTCGGTGGCTGAATCCCGCGCGCTTGAGGGGGATGCGGCGGTGGATGCGGCCCTGGCTGCGGATGCCGAATGGCTGGCCGGCGCGGAAGAGCGCCAGCAGGCGCAGCTTCTGGTTGCGGCTGAAATCGAACGGACCACTGAAACGCTGGACTAAGCGCCTCAGCGGCTCTGACTTTGGCGGCACCGGATCGCTCCGGTGTCGCTTTCTTTTACGACCAAGGAACCTGTCATGTCTGACACTCTGCCCCCCTGTCCCGAGTGCAAATCGGTCTATTGTTATGAAAGCGAAGCGGGTCTGACCTGCCCGGAGTGCGGCCATGAATGGACCCCCGGCGGCGTGGAAGCCGGCGCCCTGGGCGAGATCCGCGATTCCGTGGGCAACATCCTGCAGGACGGCGACACCGTGACGGTGATCAAAACCCTGAAGGTGAAGGGCTCCAGCAATATGGTGAAGGTCGGCACCAAGGTGCGCGGCATCCGCCTGGTGCACGGCGATCACGACATCGACTGCAAGATCCCGGGCTTCGGCCAGATGGGGCTGAAGTCCGAGTTCGTGCGTAAAGTTCAGGAGTGAACGGGGCGTGATCAGACTTTGATCACATAGTCCTTGAGCGTGGTCTCAAGAACTTCCCAGACGCCCGAATAGCCGGGCCGGATCAGCCAGCTGTCTCCGGCCCGAAGCTCGACCCGGCTGCCGTCATCGCCGGTGAGGACCGAATGGCCCTCATGGACGCGGATATATTCCCATTCCTCATAATTTACCCGCCAGGCACCGGGCGTGGACTGCCAGAGCCCGGCATAAAGCCCCTCAGCCTCATCAAGGTTCCAGGTGGTGTGCACCGGATCCCCCGAAACCAGCTTCTCCGGCTCAGGGCGGGTGACTTCCGGCTCAATGCCGTCGCGGGTCAATTTTTCAATAAGCATTTCTGAACTTTCCATGAAAAAGCCGGGGTCTCCCCCGGCTTTGAGAACTTTGCGAAGATCACTCCCAGGACAGCGCACCGATATCGATGATCGGGGCCGGAGAATTCGGCCAGAGGCCCTTCAGCCCCGCCTTTGCCACACCGGCCTTCGCCAGCTGGAAGAGGTATACGTTGACGTAATCATCCGCGATCATCTTCTGCGCCGACTGCAGCAGTTCAGTGCGTTTCGCGTCATCCGCGGTTACCGCCAGCTCATCGAGGATCGCCACAAACTCGGGCTTGCCGTAGCCGAAGTAGTAATCCGGGCGGGCGTAGATATTGATATCCATCGGCTCGACGTGAGAAATGATCGTCAGATCAAAGTCTTTGCCCTTAAAGACCTGTTCCAGCCACTGCGCCCATTCCAGATTCGAGATTTCCGTCTCAATCCCCACATTGCGCAGTTGCGCAGCGATGATTTCGCCACCGCGACGGGCATACATCGGCGGCGGCAGCGCCAGGCGCAGCTTCAGGTTTTCAACGCCTGCCTCTTTCAGCAGCGCTTTGGCCTTCTCCGGATCAAAGGCCGACTGCGCGGTCAGATCCACATAGGCCGGATGGTGCGGCGCAAAATGGGTACCGATCGGCGTGCCAAGGCCGAACATCGCGCCATCGATGATCTCCTGGCGGTTTACGGCATGGGCAATGGCCTCGCGGACCTTCACATTGTCGAGCGGCGCTTTCTGGTTGTTCAGCCCCAGAATCGTCTCACCCTCGGTGGTGCCTTTCAGCACCTGAAAGCGCGAATCGCCCTCAAACTGCGCCAGAGTTTCCGGTGCCGGGAAGATCGGGAAAACATCGACGTCTTCCGCCATCATCGCGTTCAGCGCGGCAGTCGGATCGGCGATGATCTTGAAGGTCGCCTTTTCAATCGCCGGTTTTGCGCCCCAATAGTCCGGGTTTGCCACCAGATCGATACGGTCGCCTTTGACCCATTCGCCCAGCTTATAGGGACCGGTGCCGACGGGCTTCGTGGCGTTATCTGCCACCGATTCCGGGGCCATCATCACCGCATCGCCCCAGGCCATATTGAAGGCGAAGTTCGCATCCGGCGCTTTAAGCGTGATCTTCACGGTTTTCGCATCAACCACTTCCACGGTCTCAATACCGTTGAAGAGCTGCTTCTGCGCATTGGTGGAGCCCTCAGCCGTGGTGCGCTCCAGCGTGAATTTCACGTCTTCCGCATCAAAATCTGAGCCGTCGTGGAATTTCACACCTTCATTCAGATGGAAGATCCAGACCTTGCCGTTTTCCTCAATATCCCAGGATTTCGCCAGCGCCGGCAGGATGGAGCCGTCGGGACCAAAGCGGGTCAGACCCTCATAGATATTGACCTGCGTCACCTCACGGATGGCCGCAGCCGCCCCGCTGGTCGGATCCAGGGTCGGCGGCTCCAGCGCAATGCCGATAATCACACTGTCATTCGCGGCCAGCGCCGGCGCTGCCACCAGCGCCAGGGCGGCCACGGAAAGCTTCAGACGGTTGAACATCTATCCTCCTCACGGGCCTCTCCGGGGCCCTTTAGTCTGTGTCGCGGCGAAATCGCCGCCCCGGCATCGTTACAAAAGCAGTTCCTGCAGCGTCAGTGCCATGACTTTGGCGCTGTCGATCATATCCTCAACACCCACCCATTCATCGGGCTGATGCGCCAGATCCAGCACCCCCGGCCCATAGGCGATGCAGTTCTTCAGCTTGCCGATGCGGTCGATGTGCTTTTGATCGTAAGTCCCGGGCGAGACAACATATTCCGCATGGGTTCCCAGCACTTTCGCAATCGCGCCGGCCACCGTCTTCACCACCGGGGCATCGGTATCGGTCATCGAGGGCTGCACCTCAAAGAGATCGCGGACCTCATACTGAAAGTTCGGGCGTTTTTCCTTCACCCGCTCCAGCAGCCCGGTGATCTCGCCCTTCACCTCTTTGATGTCCTCTTCAATGAGGAAGCGCCGGTCGATGATCATCCGGCAGCGGTCCGCCACACAGGGGGCAGGCAGGCCGGTATAGCCCGGCTCCGGCTCCGGCTCACCGCCATGGATCGAGTTGATATTCATCGTCGACTGCCGCGCCCCCAAAGGGATCACCGGCATCTCGGTGTGTTTGGTGGTCAGATGCGGATAAAGCTGATGCTCCATCTCTTCGAGCACCGCACCCATGTGCCGGATCGCGCTGTCGCCAAGGAAGGGCATAGAGCCATGGGCGATCCGCCCTTTGGTCTCGATCTCCGCCCACCAGACGCCGCGATGGCCCAGACAGATGCGGTCTTTGTGCAAAGGCTCCGGGATGATGACATGCTGAACGCGCTCAGGGCTGAAGTAACCCTTCTCCGCCATATAGGCCACGCCGCCAAAGCCGCCCGATTCCTCATCGGCGGTGGCTGAGATCTCAATCGCGCCCTTAAACTCAGGGCAGGCCGCGATAAAAGCCTCCGCCGCGATGATCGAGGCCGCAAGCCCGCCCTTCATATCGCAGGCGCCGCGCCCGTAGATTTTGCCGTCTTCCAATTCGCCCCCGAAGGGGTCTTTCGTCCAGCCGTGGCCCACTTCGACCACATCATGGTGGCTGTTGAAATGCACGCAGTCGCCCGGCAATCCGCCCTCATAGCGGGCCAGCAGGTTCCAGCGCGGATAGGTCTCGCTGTCCCCTGGCGCGCCGAGCGCGCGGATAAATTCGACCTTCCAGCCCTTCGGCTCCAGCCGCGCAGCCAGATAGTCGCAGATATCTCGGTAATTGCGCCCCGGCGGGTTCAGCGTCGGGATGCGGATAAGGCCCTGGGTCAGCGCGATCAGATCGTCACGGCGCGCGGTAATCTCGGAAAGGATGCGTGTCTCGGTCATAATGTCGCAACGATGCGCGAGGTGATTTTGCAAGGCAAGCCTTCTCTCAGGGAAGCCTGCCGAAAGCCGTGGCGTGCAGGGGGGCGGGCGGTCTATGCTGCACAAAGGCTCGTTTCGCTAAGGACCCCCCATGGCCCCCGCAGGTTCCTCCCTGGGATCACTTCTCGCCATCGCCATGCCGCTGATGATGATCCTCACCGCCTTCCGCGCCCTGATTGAGGCTGCGCGCAGAAAAGGCGGCAGGGTCACCACGCCGGCCCTCGTGCTGGTCTTTCTCGGCGCACTCAGTTCGGCCATGGCCTTCTGGTGGAACGACAGGGTCCTCAGCAAACCCGCCAGCTTCGACGCCTGGGGCGGTGGCCTGCTGCCCTGGCTGGCGCTTGATTATCTGCTCTGGCTGCTGCTCTGGTCGGCGCTTGCGGCAGCCACAATCCGCCTGGCCCGCCGCAAGGGGGAAGTGCCATGATCGGCCTCCTGCGCCTCGCGGTTTTTCTTCTGGTTATCCTCAGCATCACCTATGTCCTCGTCGCCCTCTACGCCCGCTCTCTGGTACGGGAGCGGCTGGAAAGACGCTGGGAAGCCAAACCCCACGCCGGACGGCGCGAAGACTTCATCGCCGCAGGCCTCAGGCTTTACGATAAATCCGCCCGTCGCCGGCTTCTCATGGCGATCTGGATCGTGCCACCGGTCACAATTGCTGTATTGGTGTGGTTAACAAATTTTAACTGAAAGGATCTGCCGATGCGTTGGTTTCTGCGCGGCCTGCTGCTGGTCGTCATTCTGCTGATCGGCTCAGTGCTTCACTACAATCTGCCGCAGACCGATGTGGTCCGCATTGTCGGCGCGGGCACCAAGCGCATCGACTTCGGGGAAAATTCCTTCTTCTGGTCCGCCCCCGAAAGCGGCATGGCCAGCGAGGGCATGACCCGCGATGTCTTCTTCATTGAGACCATCCGCCCCAACGGCAAACCCATGGTCTACCGCAATGAAGACACCGCCTGGGGCTGGCCGCCCTATTTCAAATTCAACAGCTTCGATCTTCAGGCGCTGTCCTCCTCGATGAACTCCACCGCCGAGAACCCGAAATGGGTCGCCGTCAAACACTACGGCTGGCGCAATGAGTTCTTCTCCATCTTCCCCAATGCCATCTCGATCCGCCCGGTCGCAGGCCCGGATGTCTCGATCTTCCCCTGGGCCGCAATCTCGATCCTGATCGCACTGGCGCTTCTGCTCATCCTGATCTGGCGCATGTTCGCGCGCTTCCGCGAGCGCGTGATCGACCCGATGAGCGACCGCGTCACCGACCGCATTGATGAAATCGACGCCCGCGCCGATGCCGCCCGCGCCCGCGCCCGCGCCGGGTCCCGCTGGCAGCGCTTCAAAGCCCGCTTCAAAAACTAGAACGCCCGATCCTCTCGGGGCCGGGCGTCTCAGCTTTGGCTTTTGAAAAATACTCCCGCCGGAGGCCGCCGCGAAGCGGCCCCCTTCAGACCCGGCTCTCAGCCTTCAGCCGCGCGCCGGAACCAGGCGCGGATCGCTGCACGCTCTTCCTCTTCCATGAACGACAGATTGGCCGGGGGCATGGCATGGCTCATCCCCGCCTGCAGCCAGACCTCACGGGCATGATGGGCAACCCGCTCAGGGGTGTCGAGATGCACGTCTTTCGGCGCCCACATCAGACCCTCAAAGGCAGGCTCGGCGGTGTGGCACATCGCGCAGCGGCCCATGACGATCTCTGCCACCTGGTCAAAACCCTCGACTTCGGCAAAGCGCGCGGCAGCGGGCGACAGCGCCGCCTCTTCCTGCGTGCGGAAGGGCACCGAGGACAGCCACATGATCAGCACGAAAATCACCGCCGTCGCGCCCCAGGTCCAGATCGGATTGCCGGTGCGGGCATGGTTTGAGTTGAAGTAATGCCGGATCGTGACGCCCATCAGGAAGACAAGGCTTGCGATGATCCAGTTATACTCGCTCGCAAAGGCCAGCGGGTAGTGGTTCGAGAGCATCAAAAACAGCACCGGCAGCGTCAGATAGTTGTTATGCGTCGAGCGCTGCTTGGCAATCTTGCCGTATTTCGGGTCGGGTTTACGCCCGGCAATCAGATCCGCCACCACGATTTTCTGGTTCGGAATGATCACCATAAAGACGTTGGCCGACATGATGGTGGCCGTGAAAGCCCCCAGATGCAGCAGCGCTGCCCGTCCCGAAAAGACGCTGGTGTAGAAATAAGCCATGCCCACCAGCACGAAGAACAGCGCCACCATCACAACGGTCTGGTTTGCGTTCACGAAGGTCTTGCAGAGCTGGTTATAAGCCAGCCAGCCAAAGACCAGCGAACCCATTGAGATCAGGATCGCCCCCCAGACCGGAATATCCAGCACATTGGGATCAACCAGATAGAAATTCGCGCCGAGGTAATAGACCAGCACCAGAAGCGCAAAGCCCGACATCCAGGTCGCATAGCTTTCCCACTTAAACCAGGTCAGATGCTCGGGCATCGAGGCGGGGGCGACCAGATATTTGCGGATGTGATAAAAACCCCCGCCATGAACCTGCCATTCCTCGCCGTGCGCCCCTTCCGGCAGATCGGGCGCTTTGCGCAGCCCCAGATCCAGCGCAATGAAATAAAAGCTTGAGCCGATCCAGGCGATTGCCGTGATCACATGCAGCCAGCGCACTGCAAATTCCGCCCAGGCGCCAAAAACCATCAGATCATACATGGCCGTTCCTCTTCGCTACGCTGCCGATGGTATACGGTTGCACACCCTTTCGTTACCTTGGATAATCGCAAGGCAGTTTCAAAAAATCACCGAAAAACGCCGGTCGCACCGGGGGGGCCTGCCGATGTCTTATGTCAGCACCATCCGCATGTTCGTGCGTGTCTATGAATTGGGCAGCATGTCGGCTGCAGCACGCGACCAGCGCACCTCTCCGGCGGTGGCATCAGCCCGGATTTCAGAGCTGGAAAAGCATCTCGGGGTGCGGCTCTTCAACCGCACCACCCGGATGCTGCAGCCGACGGGCAATGGCCGCATTTTCTATGACGGCGCCCGCCGCATCCTGGAGGCGATTGAAGAGGCAGAGGCTGCGGTCACCGATGCGGGGGCCAATCCGCGCGGCACCCTGTTCATCGCGGCCCCGCTCGGCGTCGGGCGGCGGCTGATCGCGCCGCTGGTGCCACATTTCAAGGATGAATGGCCGCAGATCGACGTGCGCCTGCGCCTCTCAGACCGGGGTATTGATGTCACGGCAGAGGGGCTCGATCTCGCCTTTCATCTGGGCATCCCGCAGGATTCGGACCTGAAACTGCGGGTGCTGGCCGATTGCCCGCGCATTCTTTGCGCAGCACCCGCCTATATCGCCAAACGCGGCCTGCCGGAGAGCGGCGCGGATCTGATCGCTCAGAGCCATGACTGTCTGAACCTGCGCTACCCCGGCGCGCGGGAGTTTCAATGGACGCTGGTCACGCCTGAGGGCCCGCAGCGCTTTGAGGTCTCGGGGCCGTTTGAATCCGATGATGGCGATGTGCTGACCGGCTGGGCGCTTGATGGACGGGGTGTGGTGATGAAGCCGATCTTTGAGGTGGCCGACCACCTGCGCGCAGGCACGCTGGTCCCGGTGGCGCGGCAAACCCCGCCGCTGCCGGTTCAGCTCTCCGTCCTGATGCCGCATCGCAAGCTTCAGGACCCGAAAACGCGATTGTTCATTGATTACGTGGCGGCCCGGATGAAAGCTGTTCTGAGTGATCCCCTGGAAGGTCTGAACCTCAGATGAAAGCGCTCGCCCTTCTGCTGCTGCTCTGGCCCGCTCTGGCCCAGGCGCTGCCGGAAGGGGCATTTCATTGCCTTTGGGACGAGGGTGACACCCGGCGCAAGATCCTGCTGACCCTGGACCGGGACGGCAGTTTCCTTCTGCAAAGCCCGCGTGGCGCGCTTTTGGGCGCAGGCAGGGCCGAAAGCCGCAAAGACGGCGTGATCTTTCTTTATGCCTCCGCCAGCACGTTCCCCGCAGGACCGGGGATCACTTTCGCCTTTCGGCTGCGCGAAAAAGACGGAGGTCTGATCCCGGCAGAGGGGCAGGGGCTGAGCTGCAAAGCTGCCCCTGAGAGGTGAAACGGCTGCGGTTTCCCGCAGCCGCTTAAATCTTACAGCGCGTCGAGCGCGGCTTTGAAATCTGCGATCAGATCGTCTTTGTCTTCCAGGCCGATCGAGATGCGCAGCAGGCCCGGGGTGATCCCCAGAAGCGCCTTCTGATCTTCCGGCAGACGCTGGTGCGTGGTGGTCGCCGGATGGGTTGCGATGGATTTCGCATCGCCGAGGTTGTTCGAGATCTTGGCGATGGTCAGCGCGTTCAGCACCTTGAAGGCCGCATCCTTGCCGCCCTTCACGTCGATCGCGATCAGCGTGCCGCCCGAGCCGTTCATCTGTTCCATCGACAGCGCATGCTGCGCATGGCTCTCCAGACCCGGATAGATCAGACGCTCAACATTCGGGTGGTTCTCCAGCGCACGGGCAATCGCCAGCGCCGAATCGGCCATGGCCCGGCAGCGCAGATCCAGGGTCACCAGACCGCCGATCATCAGCCAGGCAGTATGCGGGCTCATCGCCGCTCCGGCATGCTTCATATAGGGCTCAATTTTGCCCCGGATGATCTCGCTGGTGGAGCAGATGATGCCGCCAAGCGCACGGCCCTGGCCGTCGATATGTTTGGTGGTCGAATAGACGACGATATCCGCGCCCTGGGCGACGGCATCCGAAAAGACCGGGGTCGCGAAGACGTTGTCGACCACGACCAGCGCACCTTTGGCATGGGCGATCTCAGCCACGGCGCGGATGTCGATCACTTCCAGCGTCGGGTTCGAGACGGATTCGAAGAAGACGAGCTTTGTCTCTTCCGTCACGGCCTCGCGCCATGCGTTCAGATCGGTGCCATCGACATAGGTGACCTTCACGCCGTAGCGACCCAGCACATCCGACATCAGATAGATACAGGAGCCAAAAAGCGCCCGCGCCGCAACGATGTGATCCCCGGCTTTCAGCAGCGAGGTCAGCACACCATTGACCGCCGCCATGCCCGAGGCACAGGCAAAAGCGTCTTCGGTGCCTTCAAGCGCTGCGACGCGCTCTTCAAAGGTGCGGGTGGTGGGGTTGCCGTAGCGGGCGTAGATAAACTCGTTCGGATCCGAGTTGATGAAGCGGGCCTCTGCCTGTTCGGCGCTGTCATAGACAAAGCCCTGGGTCAGGAAGATGGCTTCCGACATTTCGTTAAATTGGCTGCGACGAACGCCCTCGTGAACGAGTTTCGTGCGCGTTTTCCAGTCGGTGCTCATAAGGTATCCCCTTCGACACAAGCCTCCGGAAGATGAGGGGGCCGGGTCGGGGACAGGATCTGTCCGGGGCCGTGGCTCCTCTTTAGCGGTTTATTTAACGTGGCCCGCAATCCGGAAACAAAGCGCCACGACCCGCGCTTACGCCCCTTGTATCGGAAGGTCAAGCGGGGGCGGAAGCCCGGCCCCCGCCCGGGCAGGCTCAGCGGCCTCTGAGCATGTTTTGCAGCATGGCCAGCACATCTTCGCTGCTTTTCGGGGCTTCCGCCTGGGGCGGGGTGCGGCCGCCGGGGGTCAGCATATTGACCAGACCGGGCAGAACAGAGGCGAGAAGATCCGGGGTTTCCTGCGGCGTTGCCCCCGATTTCTGAGCGATGCGCTCAATGCCCTGTTCGCCGAAGACTTCGCGGATCTGATCGGCATTGACCTCTTTGCTCTCGCCCTCGCCGACCCAGCTCTGGGCGACATCGCCAAGGCCGTGCTGTTTGAATTTATCGATCATGCCCGTCAGGCCGCCGTGTTTATTGGCGCTGGTGAACATTGCGGCGGCCACCGCCAGAAGCTGCGGATTGCGCATGGCGACGCGGGCAATATTGGCCAGCGTGCCGCCTTTGGATGCGCCGCCCGCCCCGCCGCCGGTCAGGGCCGTGACCAGAGAATTGAGTATCGACATTTGACGTCCTTTCCTTCTGACTGACGCCGGAACTGCGGGGGGAAAGCCCGCGAGGCCCTGCCGGGTTCCCCGGCGCGGCATAAATCAGGAGGTCCCATGGCTCAGCCCATCGAAGTTTTTTACTGGCCCACGCCCAATGGCTGGAAAATCTCCATCGCCCTCGAAGAGATGGGGCTGCCCTATAAGCTGCACTACATCAACATCGGCGCAGGCGAACAGTTCGCGCCTGAGTTTCTGGCCATCGCGCCGAACAACCGCATGCCTGCGATCACCGACCCTGATGGCCCTGACGGCCAGCCGATCAGCATCTTTGAAAGCGGCGCGATCCTGCAGTATCTCGCACGCAAGACCGGCACATTCGGCGGCTCCAACGCCCGCGAACAGGCGGCGGTAGAGCAGTGGCTGATGTGGCAGATGGGCGGCCTTGGTCCCATGGCAGGCCAGGCGCATCACTTCCTGACCTATGCGCCGCAGCTCGATCCGCCTCAGGTGCTGCCCTATGCGCAGGATCGCTACCGCAGCGAGGTGAACCGCCTGCATGGCGTGCTCGACCGTCAGCTTGCAAAACATGAGTTTGTGGCGGGCGATTTCCTCTCGATTGCCGATATGGCGATCTGGCCCTGGGCGATCCTCTGGGAGCGGCAGGAACAGGATATCTCCGACAAACCACATTTGAAGCGCTGGCTTGATGCCCTCGCCGCGCGGCCCGGCTTTGCGACGGGGCGGGATGTGGGGGCTGAAAAGCGCTCCAACGCGCCGATGAGCAAAGAGGCGCAGAAGGCGCTGTTCGGCAAGCGCGACTAAGCGCTGAGACCTGCCAGCAAAATCAGCCCCTGGCCCGCGAAATAAAGCGGCCAGAGGGTGAGAGAGGCGATCTGCCGCGCGCGCGGCGCTGTCAGTCGAAACAGCCGCAGCGCCAGGATCACATCTGAGGCGACAAAGAGCAAAACCCCCGCCCTGAGAAGCTCCCGGGCCTCACCGGGCGGGACCATCAGGGCCGCAAGCCCCATCAGAGAGATGATCGCCGCATAGCAGGTGACGGCCAGCCGCAGCGCCCCCGCATGGGGCCAAAGCCAGTAAAACGTGCTCAGAAACAGCGGCAGGAGCGCCAGGGCCCAAAGGGGCGGCGCCATGGGGGCACCGAAACCGCTCAGAAAGCCCGGAATATAAAGCAGATGCCCGATGGCAAAGGCGACCAGCCCTGCCAGAAAAGCGCGCTGCCCCTTTTGCGCCAGGGCAAAATCGCCCAAAGCGCCAAAGGCCAGACCCGCCGTTATCAGCGGATTTATCCCCGCCACCAGGCCCGCCAGCGCCAGACAGGCCGTCGCGGCGGTCTTGGCTACGACCAGCGCCAGCCCCTTTCCCCCTCAGCGCCCCGGCCTTTCAGCCAGTAAACCAGCGCAAAACCGGTCCCCAGGGCGCCCAGGGTGGCAATCACTGCCCCGGATCTTTCGGCAGTTTATGGCGCGCGATCAGCCCGCTCTGCGACATGATAAAGACAAAGAGCGCGAGCGGCAGAGCAAAGGTCTTAAAGCTGACCCAGGTATCGGTCGACATCGTCCGCCAGACCACCTCATTGAGCACCGCGAGAGCAAAGAAGAAGCCGCACATCCGCTTCGTCATCGCCATCCAGCCCTCATGGGTCATGGGAACCATGCCTTCCATGACGGCCGCCAGCCAGGATTCACCGCGCAGAAGACCGATCCCCAGCAGCGCCGCGAAAAGCGCATAGATGATCGTCGGCTTCATCTTGAAAAAGGTGTCATCATTCAGCCAGACCGTCAGCCCGCCAAAGACCACCACCAGAATGGTCGACATCAGCTGCATCCGGCTCAGATGCCCGGTCAGCTTCCACAACAGAAGGGTGGAGAGCACCATGATCGGGATAAAGCCCGCAGTGATAACGATGAAGCCCGAATAATCGGTGCCCCCGAAGGTGAAAACCTCATCTTTCCAGCGGCTGTAGGCGATGAAGAACAAGACCACCGGACCCAGCTCCAGCCCCAGTTTGACAAGCGGGCTGACCGCGCGTTTCTCCGACATTATTTCTCGCATCCTTCAGGAACTCAGATCTGACCGGGTTTTTCGCAGCCCGCCCCGGGCGGCACAAGCGCCAGGCCATCACTTTCACGCAAAGATAACCTTCTGCCCGGGCCTCTGTCACGGGTCTGCTTTGGGGCAGAACCCGTCACGAGGCTGTGGCGAAGAGTTTGACCCCGATCGCGCCAAGCGCAATGAGACCCATCAGCGCAATCTGCTGCGGGCGTGAACGCTCCCCAAGGATCAGCCAGCCCAGCAGCGCCGCAAAGACCGTCGCCGTTTCGCGCACCACCGCAGCTTCGGCCAGATTGCCGATCCGCGTCGCAATGAGAATTGAGCCAAAGCTGATCCAGGCCGTTACCCCGCCCGCAATGGCCCGCAGGACCATGGGCCGCAGATCGGCGCGGGGCAGGGCGCGAAAACGATGCCGCGCCAGAAACGGCATGAGCAGACTGTCGAGCAGGAAAAACCAGGCGATGAAGCTGAAAGGCTCCGGCCCCGAGGCGCGCAGCCCCCAGGCATCAAAGCTGGTGTAAAGCGCAACCAGCGCCCCTGTCAGACCGGCAAAGGCCAGCGCCGGGGCCAGGGTCTCCCGGCTCATCGTCACATAGCGCAGGTTCCAGAGCGCCAGCCCGCCGATCCCGGTGATCAGCAGCGCCAGCCCCGCCCATTGCCAGCCCGCCAGCGTCTCGCCAAAGAGCACCCAGGCCAGCGCGATCGAGACCAGCGCCCCGGTGCCACGGCTGGTGGGATAAACCACCGTAAAAGCCCCGCGGGAAAACGCCGCCCCCTGCGCCAGTTTAAACAGGCTGTGCAGCAGAAAAGAGCCGATCAGAAAGGGCCAGAGATGCGCGGCCGGAAACGGCGCCACAAAGATCACCAGCGGCAGCGCGATCAGCCCATAGGTCAGATCCATCCCGCCGCGCATCAGCCAGGGATCAAAGCGGCCCTTTTGCAAAGCACTCATCACTGCATGACAAAAGGCCGCCAGCAGCGCCAGCCAGAGCGCGATCTGCCGCCCCTCGGCGGTGCCCTCCAGCGAAAGGATCAGCTCAGTCACAGGCCTCGTCCCTTCGCATCAGCGCAGCCGGTCTTTGGCTTTTTCCAAATACTCTGCGGGGGTCCGGGGGCGCAAAGCCCCCGGCGCTGTCAGCCCGGACAGCGCCTGCCCCTCCGATCAGTCCGACGCCCCCACAAGGGCGCGGGCAAATTCTTCCGGATCAAAGGGGGCCAGATCGTCGATCTGCTCGCCCACGCCGATTGCATGGATCGGCAGGCCGAATTTATCGGCCAGCGCCACCAGCACCCCCCCGCGCGCCGTGCCGTCAAGCTTTGTCATCACAAGGCCGGTCACATCGGCGATCTTACGGAAAACCTCAACCTGCGCCAACGCGTTCTGACCGGTGGTGGCATCCAGGACCAGCAGAGTGTTATGCGGCGCATCCGGATCGACCTTGCGCAACACGCGCACAATTTTGGCCAGTTCCTCCATCAGATCCTGACGGTTCTGCAGCCGGCCCGCGGTGTCGATCAGCAAAAGATCCGCCCCGTCGCGCTGCGCCTGGGTCAGCGCATCAAAGGCCAGGGAGGCCGGGTCCGAACCCTGCGCCGCCGTCAGCACCGGCACATCGGCGCGGCGGCCCCAGACCTGCAGCTGCTCCACAGCAGCGGCCCGGAAGGTGTCACCAGCGGCAATCACCACCTTTTTGCCCGCCGCGCGGAACTGCGAGGCGAGTTTTCCGATGGTCGTCGTCTTGCCGGAGCCATTGACCCCCACAACCAGCACCACCTGCGGGCGCTTGGGATAGATCGGCAGCGGTCTCGCTACAGGCTCCAGGATGCGGGCGACTTCACCGGCCAGCGCCTCGCGCAGCTCGCGCGCGCTGATGCGGCGGCCAAAGCGGCCCTCGGCGATATTGGCGGTGACGCGGGCTGCGGTTTCCACACCCATATCGGCGCGGATCAGCAGATCCTCCAGCGTCTCCAGCATCTCATCATCGACCAGACGGCGCTGCTCGGTCTCAGGGATCACGGCACCGGTCAGCCGCGCGAAAAAGCCGGGTCGGGCGGCGGGCTGTTCGGGTTCTGCCTCCGGCTCCGGCCCGCGGGCGGGCTCAGGGGACGATGCGGGGTCCGTCCGCGCAGCGGGGGCCTCGGGGGCAGAAGCGGCAGGTGCGGCGGCAGGGGGCGCCGCAGGCGGCTCTGCACCGGTATCGGCATCTGCGGCCGTGCTGCTCTGGTCGGCGACAATCTCATCCAGCCCGTCCGAGAGGCGGGAGGAAGATTTGAACAGACGCTCCTTGAGCTTTCCGAAAAATGACATGGCCGGCCCCTCAGTCGTGATGGCTTTCCCTCTGCTAGCGCAAGGCCGGGGCGGTGGAAAGCGGCGCAGACAATGCAGGAGGTGGAAAAACACCCCGCTCCGGCCTATATGGCGCAGGTTCGGCCCCTTTTGGCTGCCTCTGGATCTGATTTTTGCATGCCCCCCGCTTTTGAGTACATCGACCCCAACCTTCCCGCCCCTTTGCGTGCGGCGCTGGCGCAGGCGCTGAGCGCGCCGCCGCAGCGCGTGCAGCGGGTCGAGGGCGGCGGCGAAGCGCTCTGGCTGAAGCAAAAGGAAGACAGCCTCTCGCTGTGGTGGCGGCTTTTGAAAGGCAACAGCCGTCGCGCCTTTGAGGCCGACCGCCTGGCGCTGAAAGATCTTGCCAAACAGGACCTTCCGGTTCCGGCGATCCGTGCCGAAGGGCGGGATTTCTTCGCCACCACCGAAATCGGCACGCCGGTTGCGCATTTCCTGCGCGGCTCGCAAAGCGCGGCAGAGCTCGCCCCCGCGCTTGAGGCCGCGGGCCGCGCTCTCGGGGCCTTTCACAGCGCGGGGGTGGTCCATGGCCGCCCGAAGCTGCGCGATATCTGCTGGGATGGTCATCAGGCGCGGCTTATCGACTTTGAGCGCTACCGCCGGGGCGAGAGCAGCCGGAAACTGATGGCGCAGGATATGCTGGTACTGCTGCATTCGCTGTTCTCGCTGCGGCCAGACGGCGCGGAAGAGGCGGGCATCGTGCTGAAAGCCTGGCTGGCAACTGCGCCTGAAGGGCTGTCGGGGGCACTCGTGCAGCGTGCAAAGGCACTGGCCTGGCTGCGCCCGGCCTCGCGGCTGGCGCTGAAGCGGCGCGCGGGGTCGAGCGAGATGATCGCCATGCCGATCACCCTCGACTGGATTCTCGAAACTTTGCGCTGAGGCAGTCAGGGTGTAACCTTTTCGCAGGAACTGACTGCGAGACTGACGGTTCTGCCTCAGGACGGGACCGTCAGAAAGTGAATGCCGTGACTGACTTTGCCGGAACTGCTGCCACGCGCCGGGCGCTGTCTTTGTTTTCAGCGATGACGCTGGCGCCGGTGGCGCTGTTTCTGTTCGGGGCGGCCTGTGGCGGCTGGGCTGCGCCACTTTCGTTGATCTTTATTGCGGTTATGGTCGCCGCGCTGGACCGCTTTGCCGCGCTGGCCGCCCCCCTGGTGCCTGAGGCAGAGGAGTTTCCGGCGGCGCAGGCCCTCTGCGTTGTGCTGGCGGTGCTGCATCTTCTGCTGCTGCCCTGGCTGATCTGGCGGCTGTCTCAGCCCGATCCGTCCCTGAGCACAGGCGCGCGGCTGGCGCTGTTTGCGGGCTTTGCGCTCTGGCTGGGGCAGGTGTCCAATTCCAATGCGCATGAACTGATCCACCGCGACAGCCGCTTTCTGCGTGGTCTTGGTGTTCTTCTATATTCAACAATAGGTTACGGACATCATGCCTCGGCGCACCGACTGGTACATCACCGCTATGTGGCCAGTGACAGCGACCCCAATACCGCCCGGCGGGGGGAGGGGTTCTGGCGCTATCTGCTGCGGGTCTGGCCTGCGGAATATCGCGCCGGCCGCGCCGCAGAGGCGGCTTTGCGGGCGGGGGCGTCTTCGCCCTATCGGATCTATGCGGCGATCACACTGGCCACGGCGGCGCTGTCCCTGGCGCTCGGCGGTGCGCGGGGCGTGCTGATCTGGGCGGGGCTGGCGGCTTATGCCCAGGTGCAACTGCTGTTGTCGGACTATGTGCAGCATTACGGGCTGCGTCGCGCGCGGCAGCCCGACGGGCGGCTGGAGCCGATCGGCCCGCAGCATTCCTGGGATGCACCGGCCTGGGCCTCCTCGGCGCTGATGCTGAATGCGCCGCGTCATGCCGATCACCATGCCAATCCGCGCCGCGCCTATCCCGGTCTTCTGCTCCCGGAGGGCGGGTTGCGGCTGCCCTACAGCCTTCCGGTGATGGCCGTCCTCGCGCTGATGCCGCCGCTGTGGTTTCGGGTGATGCACAGACATCTGCCGCGCTGAAATGTGACTGGCCGCAGGCGGTGGCGATCTGCCACTCTGCTTCCTGTGAGGGTGGAGGTTGTTATGCGTGCATCCCTGTTTCTGGTTCTTCTCATGGCCTCCCCCGCAGATGCGCTGGACGGGGCGGGCTTTGAAGCCTCAGTGACCGGGCAGACCCTGCGGTGGCAGAGCCACGGCACCCCCTATGGAGCCGAGCAATATCTGCGGGATCGCCGGGTCATCTGGCAGTCTGAAGGCGGCGCCTGCCACTATGGCACCTGGACTGAGCCTGAGCCGGGCCGGATCTGCTTTCTCTATGAGCACCGCGATGCGCCACAATGCTGGCGCTTTGAGGTCGCGGCATCCGGCCTTTCGGCGCAGTTTCTGGGCCTCGGCCAGACCCGCTCACTCACCGAAGCCTCGCGCAGTGCCGCACCCTTGAACTGCCCGGAATTGGGCCTTGGCGTTTAACCCCTGCGGCGCAGCGCACCTGACGCCAGAAGCACCGCAAAAAGAACAGCTGCCACCGCCACGATCGAAGGGCCGGCCGTTGTATCCTTTTGAAACGAAAGGAAAAGACCACCAAGGGCGGCCAATGCGCCCAGCCCTGCCGCCGTCGCGGCCATGCTCTCAGGCGTGCGGGTCACGATCCGCGCGGCGGCCGCCGGGATTATCAGCATCGCCGCAATCAGCAACGCCCCGATCACCTTCAGAGAGACCGCAACCGTCAGCGCCAGAGCCAGCGTCAGGATCAGCCGCTCGCGCCCCGGATGCAGACCTGACGACTGCGCCAGATCCTCATTCAGCGTGCAGGTCAAAAGCGCCTGCCAACGCCAGGCCAGCAGCGCCACAACCACCGCAGCACCGCCCCAGATCACCCAAAGATCGGCGCGGCTGACCGCGAGGATATCGCCGAAAAGCCAGCTCTCCAGCCCCATCCGCGCCCCCGGGATCTGCGAGGCGGCAACCAGCCCGAAGGCCAGCGCCGAATGCGCAATCACACCCAGCAGCGTATCCATGGCCCAGCCGCGCCCGGCCAGGGCCGAAACGGTCCCCGCCATAGCCAGCGCCACGATCGCCGTTCCCGCCAGCACCGGCAGGTTCAGCGCAAGCGCCAGTGCCACACCAAGGATAGCGGCGTGAGAAGTCGCATCCCCAAAATAAGCCATCCGTCGCCAGATCACGAAAGAGCCCAAAGGCCCGGCAGCCAGGGCCACGCCCACTCCGGCAAGACCCGCGCGGATCAGAAATTCATCAGGCATTATGGGCATGTCCGTGGTTGCAGCCGGGTCCGTGGTGATGGGTGGCGGGCAGATGCAGGCCGGGGGCCTGGTCGTGGCTGTGATCATGCCCGTGGTCATGTTCATGGCGGTAAAGCGCCAGCGCCCCCTGGGTGCCAAGCCCGAAGAGCGCGCGATATTCCGGCGCATTTGACACCACCCGCGGCGTCCCCTCGCAGCAGACATGGCCATTCAGGCAGACCACCCGGTCAGAGGCGGCCATCACCACATGCAGATCATGGCTGACCATCAGCACTGCCGCGCCGGTCTCTTCGCGGATCTCGGCGATCAGGCGGTAAAAGGCCGCCTCTCCCGGCTGATCCAGGCCCTGGGTTGCCTCATCCAGCACCAGAAGCTGTGGTTTGGCCAGCAGCGCCCGGGCCAGAAGGACGCGCTGCAGCTGCCCGCCTGAAAGCGCCGACATCTGCCGCTGCGCGAAGGCCGAATCGACGCCGGTGCGGCTGAGGGCGGCAAAAGCCTCAGCATCGCTGACCCGTTTGGGCAGCGAGAGGAAGCGGCGCACCGTCATCGGCAGATTGTGGTCAACCGCCAGTTTCTGCGGCACATAGCCGATCACCAGCCCCGGCGCGCGACGCACCTCGCCCGAAGACGGTGGCAAAATTCCCAGAAGCGCACGCATCAGCGTCGATTTACCTGAGCCGTTCGGCCCCAGCACGGTGACAATCTCACCGGCTTTGATATGAAAATCGACCGCCGCGAGCTGTGTTTCGCTGCCGCGCCGGATGGTCAGCCCCTTTGCCTCAACGAGCATCATCGCCCTCGCTGCAATCGGGGCAAAGCCCGGTGGCCTCCAGGCTCATGCCTTCAACCTTGAAGCCAAAGGCGGACGCCGTGGCGATCAGCGCCGCGCGGATCTCATCGGCGGGGGCCTCGGCGATGCGTTTGCACAGATGGCAGATCAGGAAGGCGGGTTCATGATCTTCCGCCGGATGCATACAGGCGGCAAAGGCGTTCAGCCGCTGGACGCGGTGCGCAAGCCCCTGTTCCACAAGGAATTCCAGGGCGCGGTAGACCACGGGAGGCTGACGGCCAAAGCCCTCTGTGGCCAGCCGGTCCAGCACCTCATAGGCCCCCATGGCGCGATGTTCCTCCAGCAGGATCTCCAGCGTGCGCCGGCGCACCGGGGTCAGCCGCACGCCTGCCTCGCGGGCACGAAGTTCCGCCTGCTCGAGGACCGCACCGGTGCAGTGGTGGTGTTCGTGGTGATGAAAGGCCGTGGGATGCATCCGAATTTCACCGCTTGACATGTTATATTATCACATACAGAAACTGTCGCCCGAAGGAAAGCCCGCAAAGGAGCCCGTGATGCTGAAATTCTTAAGCACTTCGGCGGTCGTCTCGCTGATGCCGCTGATGCTGCAGGCGGCAGAGCTGCGCATCGTGACGGATCTGCCCCCGGTGCACGCGCTGGTCTCGCTGGTCGCCGGAGAGCGGGCAGAGCCGGTGCTGCTGATGGATGAAGCGGGGGATGGGCATAACTTTGCTCTTCGCCCCAGCCAGGCTTCGGCCCTGGCGCGGGCAGATCTGGTGATCTGGACGGGGCCGGATATGGCGCCCTGGATGGCGCGCGCGCTGGAAGGCGGCGGTCCGTCTGCTCTGCCGCTGCTGCAGGCCCCGGGCACCCGACTGCGGGCCTGGGCAGAAGCCGCTGGCGGTCACGGGCATGACCATGACCATGAATATCACGATCACGGGGATCACGACCACGCCGGTCACGACCATGACGCCCATGGTCACGAAGGGCATGACCATGAAGCCAGGGACCATGATAACCACCACGATCATGAGGGGCATGACCACGCCCATGGCGCGAATGATCCGCATGCCTGGCTGGAGCCGGCCAATGCGCTCTACTGGCTCACCCTGATCGCGCGTCATCTCTCTGAGGCAGATCCCGATCATGCCGGCGATTATGAGGCCAATGCCAAAGCCGCCGCCGCATCACTGCGGGCGCTCGACGGTGAATTGCGCGACCTGCTGGCCCCGGTGAAGGATTGTCCCTTCGTCTTGGGCCATGACGCCTATGGCTATTTCACGGAACATTACGGGCTGCATGCTGCGGGAACCGTGGCGGGGGGCGATGCGGCGGGGCCCGGGGCGCAGCATCTGAGCGCATTGCGCGCGCGCCTCAGTGAAGAGAAGGTGGTCTGCGCCTTCCCGGAGGTGGGCCAGTCTGAGCGGCTTCTTGACACCGTGCTTGAGGGGAGTTCGGTAAAAAAGGGCGCGGCGCTGGATCCGTCAGGCTCATCACTGCCGAAAGGGCCGGGGCTTTATGCGGCGCTGATGCGGGATCTGGCAGTAAAGATCAGCGACTGCCTGAAATAACCAATCTGCTGTTTCTGAATGAAAAACACCGGCAGGCCAGAGGCGCTGCCGGTGTTTCTTTTACAAAGCCCGATGCGATCAGGCGGCGAGGCCGCGCGCGCCCATGCCGAGGAACTTCTCACGACGCGCCTTGACCAGAGCCTCGGGCGATTTGCCGTTCAGATCTTTCAGCATTGCGGCAATGGCATCGCCCACGGCCGCAATGGTGCTTTCGCGGTCGCGCTGTGCGCCACCCAGCGGCTCGCGGATGATCTTGTCGATCACGCCGAGTTTCAGCAGATCCTGCGCGGTCAGGCGCAGCGCTTCGGCGGCGTCGCGGGCGCGGTCGGCGTCTTTCCACAGGATCGAGGCGCAGCCTTCCGGCGTGATGACCGAATAAACCGAATGCTCCAGCATGGCGACTTTATTGGCGGTGGCAAAAGCCACGGCGCCGCCCGAGCCGCCTTCACCGATGATGACCGAGATCAGCGGCACGCCGATCTGCAGGCATTTCTCAGTCGAGCGCGCAATGGCTTCGGACTGGCCGCGCTCTTCCGCGCCTTTGCCGGGATAGGCACCGGGGGTGTCGACCAGAGTGATGACCGGCAGGCCAAAGCGGGCCGCCATTTCCATCAGGCGGACGGCTTTGCGGTAGCCTTCCGGGCGGGCCATGCCGAAGTTGCGCTCAATGCGCGACTTGGTGTCATGGCCTTTTTCCTGGCCGATCACCACGACCGGCTGGTCGTTAAACCGCGCCAGACCGCCCATGACGGCATGGTCGTCAGCGAAGTTACGATCGCCCGCAAGCGGGGTGTATTCAGTGAAGAGCGTGTCGATGTAATCTTTACAATGCGGCCGGTCAGGGTGACGGGCCACCTGGCATTTGCGCCAGGCCGACAGGTCTTTATAGAGGTCTTTCAGCAGCGCTTCGGCCTTGCGGTCAAGCGCATCGGCTTCTTTGCTGACGTCAGCCTCTGAATTCGCCCGTGCCATGGCACGCAGCTCTTCCGCCTTGCCTTCGATTTCAGCGAGGGGTTTTTCGAATTCGAGATATTGCATCAACTACGGACCTCCGGAGGAACCCTGCCTATATGGAGAAGTGTGGCCGCAGGTTCAACCCGATCACGCGTCCGATCCGCATTTGACCAGGCCTGACCCCGGTCGGGGGGCTGCCCCGCCGCAGGCACAGGGCCGGGGCAGCGGGGCAGGCACCGCTCAGCGGCAGTTCAGATTGACCGTGACCGGATTGGGGACCAGCTCCTGGGTCGGGCCGCTGCCGGCATCCACCGCAAGGCCGATCAGGCCGCCGACGAGGACGTTACCGGCCATCCCGGCTGCCCCGGCATCCGCCGTTCTGTGGGTGACATTGACCTGAGCCGTCTGGCAGCGCGGCTTTGAGATCGTGACCACGAGGTCGGATCGACGCGGCATTTTCAGCGCGCAGGGGGTGGAAGCGCAGCTCATCCCATTGCTGGTCTGCACCTGGGCCCCGGAGGGCTGGGTGACAATCTGCAGCACGTCTTCGCTGCCACGGGTGATCGTTGCACAGCCGGAGACAAGAACTGCGCCGATCAGGAGAAAGGTCTTCATGACTATCTTTAAGGTTGATTAATTCCACCATTAATCATCCAAGAATTTAGTTAATCAAGAGTATGTGATCCTTCCTCGAAAACTTGTTTTAAATGCATGCGCCGGGAAACTCGGGGCCTGTCGGGGCGTTTCCTGCAAATAAGTTAAGGAGCCCCCTATGTATCCGGTACGAGTGACAACCCTTGAACAGCAGCCCATGTTGCTGATGCCCTGGACGGGGCCCTATTCCGAAGTTGAAAAAGGGTTTGAAAAGCTTGAGGAAATTCTGGCCGCCGCGCAGGTTTTCGCCCCCGAGGTTGAGGCTATTGTCGGTTTTTATCACGATGATCCCGGCACCACCCCGCCGGAAGAGCAGCGCGCCGATCTGGGCGTGCTGATGTCAGAGGTGATGGCGGCACCTGAGGGGATGACCCCCTCTGACCTGAAGCCGGGCCGCTATGCGGTGCTGACCCATAAGGGGGGATTCAACAGTCTGATGAAAGCCTGGTGCTGGCTTTATGACGAGTGGATCCCGGGCTCGGGTGAGCAGATTGATGACAGCCGCAAGCCTTTTGAACTTTATGCCGACAGTCTTGAGCCTGGTGTCCAGCCCGATGACGCTGAGATCCTGATCTGTGTCCCGGTTCTGGGCTGAGACGGGTCAGGCCCGGTCTCACTCAGCCAGTCCCGGCTCATCGAGCAGGGTGCGGCCCTGACGGTCCTCAATCTCGATGATCCAGAGGTCGGGGTCGCGGCTGCGCGCGCGCTGTAAGGCCTCATCAACCTCGGTCTCCGGACCGGAGGCGAGTTCCATCCAGAGACGGGCGCCACTCATAAGATCATAGCTGCGGCAGAAAGCGCGGGCCTGACCGTCGAGGGTGGCGCATTTCACCACGACTGAGCCTGCGTCCGGATCGCCTTTGGCGGTGACGTAGGCAGCAATATCCGTCAGCCGGAGCCGGGCGAGATAGGCTTTCACCCAGAAATCAGCGGTAAGACGGGGGGGGCTCATATTATGTCCCTGGCGCGGGCTGGGGGAGAGAGGCGGGGCAGTGGCGGTGCCGTGGGATGCCCCGGGGTCGGCGCTGCGGGCGGGGGCGTCAGCCGGGGCCGTTGGTCCGGGTGGAGAGGTCCGGGGCGCTGCCCCGGGCCCCGGAGTATTTTTAAAAAACCAAAATCAGGCGTCGCCGTCTTTGAAGTCGAGGCCCATTTCCGAATAGCGCTCTTTTTCATTGAGCCATTCGGGGCGGACTTTTACCTGCAAAAACAGATGGACCGGACGGCCGAGGAATTCGGTCAGCTCCTGGCGGGCGGCGGTGGAGACCGCTTTGATGGTCGAGCCGCCGGCGCCGAGGATGATGCCCTTGTGGCCGTCGCGGGCGACATAGATCAGCTGATCGATCCGGGTGGAGCCGTCTTTGCGGTCTTCCCACTTTTCGGTCTCAACGGTCAGCTGATAGGGGATCTCTTCGTGAAGGCGCAGGGTCAGCTTTTCGCGGGTGACTTCGGCCGCGATCATGCGCATGGGCAGATCGGCGATCTGGTCTTCCGGGTAGAGCCAGGGGTGCTCGGGCAGCTCATTGCCTAGCCAGTTGCGCAGATCCTCAACGCCGTAGCCGCGTTCTGCTGAGACCATGAAGGTTTTGACGAAGGGATAGGCTTCGTTCATTTCCTGGGTCAGCGCGAGCAGGGTTTCGGCTTTGACGCGGTCGATCTTATTGATCGCAAGCGCCACTTTGGTTTTGCCCGGCAGCTTGTCGCGGATCGCCTCGATGATGGCTTTGGTGCCTTCCGTGAGGCCGCGGTGCGCCTCGATCAGCAGCACGACCAGATCGGCATCGGCAGCACCGCCCCAGGCGGCGGTGACCATGGCACGGTCAAGGCGGCGGCGCGGACGGAAGATGCCCGGAGTGTCGACAAAGACGATCTGCGCATTGGCGGCCGGCGCCATGGCCACGCCGCGGATGCGGGCGCGGGTGGTCTGGACCTTATGCGTCACGATCGAGACCTTGGCGCCGACCATACGGTTCAGGAGCGTCGATTTGCCGGCGTTCGGCTCGCCGATGAGAGCGACAAAGCCCGCGCGCTGCGGGCCTTCGGCAAAAACCGTCTCGGGCGTTTCGGGGGTGTCGTGGATGTCGTCATTCATGAGGTAGTCTCCAGGCGCGCGAGAAGCGTGCGGGCGGCCGTCTGTTCGGCGGCGCGTTTGGAACCGGCTTTCGCCTGTTCCTCCTCGCCGGAGGCGAGGCGGACGGCGATGGTGAAGCGGGGCTCGTGAGGGGGACCCTCACGGGCGATTTCTGTGTAGCTCGGCGGCGGCAGACCGCGGGCCTGGGCCCATTCCTGCAGCGAGGTCTTGGGGTCGCGCGCATCCGCGCGGACCTCCGTGACGCGGTTGCCCCAGAGGCGCAGCACCAGGGCCTTGGCCACTTCAAAGCCCGCATCACGGTAGACGGCGGCGATCACCGCCTCCATGGCATC
The DNA here is from genome assembly GCF_004054105.1 of Falsigemmobacter intermedius. Lineage (GTDB taxonomy): Bacteria > Pseudomonadota > Alphaproteobacteria > Rhodobacterales > Rhodobacteraceae > Wagnerdoeblera > Wagnerdoeblera intermedia. Next base: position 120,518 of record NZ_SBLC01000007.1, on the reverse strand, counting down.
GGCGAGAAGCGCTTCTTTGCGCCGCCCGCCGGAAAGCATTTCCGAGCGGCCAAGGCGCAGCACATCGCCGATGCCAAGCTCACGCGCGACCTCAGCGCAGGTTTCCTTGCGCACGAGGGTGTTAAAGCGCGGGGCAAGCTGGCCTTCGGAGGCGGCACGGTCGGCCATCAGCAGGGCTTCGGACATCACAAGGCCCAGCACGCGGTCGCCGAGGAACTCCAGCCGCTGGTTGTCGGGCCGGGTGGCGGTGGCGATGGAGGGATGGGTCAGGGCGCGGACCAGAAGCTCGGGCCTGCGGAAGTCATGCCCGAGTTTGATCTGAAATGCCTGAAGGTCTGCCGAGAGTCTCACTGTACTGCCTTGAAGAAACGATCTGCCCGCCAGGTCCAGAAAAAGAAGAGCGACTTGCCCGCCGAAGAGAACATGATGCGGTCAGCGCGACCGATCAGATTTTCCGCGGGCACAAAGCCCACCCCACCCACGGCGCGGCCGTAGCGGCTGTCCTGGCTGTTGTCACGGTTGTCACCAAGGAAGAAGTAATGCCCCGGCGGAACCGTGAAGACCGGGGTATTATCGGCGAAGCCGCCGTTGTCGATATTAAGCACCGGATAGCTGTGCCCCCCGGGCAGCGTCTCCATCATGCGCGGCTTGATGCAGGTGCCGCCCTGGCCCACCGGGGCATTGGCGCAGCGCGGCTCATTGCTCATCGGACCCTGGGGCTCATAGGTCTCAATGAAATCTCCGGCCGGGGTCTGGGGCAGTTCCTGACCGTTCAGCACCACCTTGCCGTCCACCATCTGCACGGTATCGCCGGGCAGGCCGATCAGGCGCTTGATGAAATCCGAGCCGTTGACCGGATGGCGGAAGACCACCACATCACCGCGCTCAGGCTCTGAGGCCAGCAGGCGGCCCTCAAAGGGGCAAAGCCCCATGGGGCAGGAATAGCGCGAATAGCCATAGGCCATCTTATTGACGAAGAGGAAATCCCCGATCAGCAGCGTTTCCTTCATCGAGCCCGACGGGATCCAGAAGGGCTGAAACAGCAGGGTCCGAAAGACAGCCGCGATCGCAACCGCGTAGACCACGGTCTTCACCGTTTCAAAGATGCCGTCTTTTTTTTCCGCTTTGGCTGCCATTTTCCGTCTTTCCTGAGCTTCGGTGCTATGTGCGCGTGAGGGGGGCGGCTGTCAAGCGACGGGATCGCGCGCCAGCGGGCGGGCCTCGATGACCACAAAGGCCTGAGCCCAGGGGTGATCATCGGTCAGCGAGACATGGATAATGGCTTCATGGCCCGGAGGTGTCAGCGCGGCCAGACGGTCGGCGGCCCAGCCGTGGACCTTCATCACCGGCTGGCCGGTCGCAAGGTTTGCGACCTCCATATCGCGCCAGGCGATGCCCATGCGCAGGCCGGTGCCAAGCGCCTTTGAGCAGGCCTCTTTGGCGGCCCAGCGTTTGGCATAGGTGGCGACCACTTCGCGACGCCGCTCGGCTTTGGCCTGCTCGGCTTCCGTGAAAACGCGGTTGCGAAAGCGGTCGCCGAAGCGGTCCAGCGTGGCGGAAATCCGATCAATATTCGCCAGATCCGTGCCGATGCCGAGGATCATTCCGCCAGGCGCCAGCATGATCAGGCCATGGCCTGACGGGTCAGATCCATCAGGCGGCGCATCTCGCGGATCGCCGGATCAAGGCCCATGAAAACCGATTCCGAGATCAGGAAATGGCCGATGTTCAGCTCAACCACTTCCGGGATGGCGGCGATGGGTTCGACCGTTTCAAAGCTGAGGCCGTGGCCCATGTGCACCTCAAGGCCCAGCGAGGCGGCAAGCGCTGCGCCGCCCATCAGATCGCGCAACTCATTGTCGCGCTCGGCCATGCGGCCTTCGGCGTGAAGATCGCAATAGTGGCCGGTGTGCAGTTCCACCACCGCCGCGCCGGCGCGGGCGGCTGCTTCGATCTGACGCGCATCATGGCCGATGAAAAGCGAGACCCGGCAGCCTGCCGCAGCCAGGGGCGCGATAAAGTCAGTCAGACGCGCTTCATCGGAGAGGACGTCAAGGCCGCCCTCGGTCGTGCGCTCTTCGCGCTTTTCGGGGACGATGCAGACCGCATGAGGTTTATGGCGCAGCGCGATTGCCTGCATCTCATCGGTGGCGGCCATCTCAAAGTTCAGCGGGATCGAGATGGCGGCCATCAGCCGTTCAATATCGCTGTCGATGATGTGGCGGCGGTCTTCGCGCAGATGGGCGGTGATGCCATCGGCACCGGCAGCCTGGGCCAGCAGCGCCCCGCGCACCGGATCAGGATAGGCCGAGCCGCGGGCATTTCGCAACGTGGCGATATGGTCGATGTTGACGCCAAGGCGAAGGGCTTGAGCTGCCGACATTGCAGAACTCCGGTGAGAAGCGAATTTGGGCGAAGATTAGCCCTGAGGTCCGGGGAAGGAAACCGCTTTCACGGCTTTGTTCCCCGCGCCCGGGCCGCAGCGATGCGCGCATCCCGGTGGCGCGCGCGCAGGCGCTGCCAGGCGCGGATGAGCGGCAGGCTGCCCCATTGAAAGATCAGCCCGGCGATCGTGCCGGGAATGACCGACCCGGCCAGCATGGGAAACCAGATGCGGGTAAAAAACTCCCGCAAAGGCGTCCAGTCGCTCTCGCCGCCGGTCCAGAAGGACAAAAGATTGCGGGCGATCTGCGCTGACGCCTCAGAGAAGAACGGCAGCACCTGCGACAGGGTCAGGCGGTTTTCCGTGCCCAGAAGCCAATAGCCGGTTTCAAGCGAAAGCGTCATAAAAATGGGCGTTGTCAGCGGGTTACCGACAAAGGTGCCCAGGAGTGCTGCCGGAATATTGCCGCGCATCGCCCAGGCAATCCCCGCCGCACCCAGGAAGTGAAAGCCAAAAAGCGGGGTGAAAGAGATGAAGACCCCGGCAAAAAGGCCGCGGGCGATCCGCTCCGGCGTGTCGGGCAGGCGGCGCATGCGGTGCCAGACATAGGTCGCAGCCCGCTTCCAGCCGCTGCTCGGCCAGATCATTTCCAGTGCAGAGCGCCAGAGCGGGCGGCTGTCGCGGCGTTTGAAAACCAGAGGGGCAGTCCTTTTCAGACAGAGATCCGGCAGGGCCCGCGGGGGCGGACCTGTGGCTCTCTGATGTGGGCGCTTTCACAGATGTGGCGCAGCCCCCCGCCGATCACAATCGGGAAATCGGCGGAATTTGAACAAAAGCCGCAAGGCGGCGCTTAACTGCCCGGTTTGCGCGACGGATCGCGGCGGCGCGAGACGCGGGCCACATCGGTTTCCGCATCAAGGGTCATCATCAGTGTGTGCAGATGCTCAATATCGCGCAGGTCCACATCAAAGAGGATGCGGTAGTAATCCGGCTTTTTGTCGGTGAAAACGATGTCCGAAATATTCGCCTGACGATCGCCGATCAGCGTGCAGATCCGCCCCAGCACGCCCGAGTGGTTGGCCATGGTGATGTCGAGCGAGACGGTATTGACCGCCGCGTGCCGGCCGGGATGCCAGCGAAGATCGATCCAGCGCGCGGGCTGATCGCCGTATTCCTCCAGCACCGGGCAGTCGATGGCATGGGCCACCACACCGCGGCCGCGGTAGGTGATGCCGACGATCCGCTCTCCGGGCAGGGGCTGACAGCAACTGGCGCGGTGGAAGGTCTGATCATCGGCGAGACCGGCCACGGGGCGGCTTTCGTCCACTTCGGTATTGCTGACCGAAAGCTCAGGGTAAAGCGTCGCCACAACCTTCTGGGCGGTCAGTTCGGCCGAGCCGATCCGTGCCAGAAGCTCTTCGGCATCGGGCAGCGAGAGGGTGCGGGCGGCGGTTTCCAGCGCTTTATCGGTGGCTTTCTTGCCCAGACGCTCAAAGCTGACCCTTGCCAGTTCGCGACCCAGCTTCACAAAGCGCTCGCGGTCTTCATCGCGCAGCGATTTGCGGATCGCGGCCTTGGCGCGGCCGGTGACCACAATGTCGATCCAGGTCGCCTGGGGCTTCTGACCTTCGGCGGTGATGATCTCGACCGATTGCCCGTTCTTCAGCCGCGTCCAGAGCGGCACGCGGATGCCGTCGACCTTGGCCGAGACGCAGGCATTGCCGATGCGGGTGTGAATGGCATAGGCGTAATCGAGGGGCGTCGCCCCGCGCGGCAGCTGCACCACATCGCCCTTGGGCGTGAAGCAGAAGACCTGATCCTGATACATCTCAAGCTTCACATGCTCGAGAAACTCATTGTGATCCGCCTCTTCCAGCCGCTCGGTCAGCTGCGCAATCCAGCGCGCCGGATCGACCGCAAAGGGGTTCACCGTGCGTGCACCGTCCTTATAGGACCAATGCGCAGCCACACCGGCTTCGGCCACCTCATGCATCTCACGGGTGCGGATCTGCACTTCGACGCGCTTGCCGTCACGGCCCGAGACCGTGGTGTGGATCGAGCGGTAGCCGTTCTGCTTCGGCTGGCTGATGTAATCTTTGAAGCGCCCCGGCACCGCACGCCAGCGCTGATGCACCAGGCCCAGAACCGCGTAGCAGTTTTCCATCGTGTCGGTGATCACGCGGAAGCCATAGATGTCTGAGAGACGCGAGAAGGCGAGATCCTTTTCCTGCATCTTGCGCCAGATCGAATAGGGTTTCTTGGCGCGGCCATAGACATTGGCCTCAATCCCGGCCTTCTCCAGCAGGGTGCGGATGTCATTGGTGATGACATGCACCACATCGCCCGATTCGCGCTGCAGCGTGATGAAGCGGCGCAGGATCGAGTTGCGCGCCTCAGGGTTCAGCACGCGGAAGGAGAGATCCTCCAGCTCTTCGCGCATCCACTGCATCCCCATGCGACCGGCGAGAGGCGCATAGATCTCCATGGTTTCGCGGGCCTTCTGCGCCTGCTTCTCCGGCTTCATCGAGCGGATGGTGCGCATATTGTGCAGCCGGTCCGCGAGTTTCACCAGAATGACCCGCAGATCCTTCGACATCGCGAAGAAGAGTTTGCGGAAGTTCTCAGCCTGCTTCGATTCGGTCGAGGACAGCTGAAGATTGGTCAGCTTGGTCACGCCATCGACGAGCTCGGCGACTTCATAGCCAAACATCCGCTCCACCTCAGTATAGGTGGATTTGGTGTCTTCGATGGTGTCGTGCAAAAGCGCGGTGATCAGCGTTGCATCATCCAGCCGCATTTCCGTGAGGATGGCGGCGACGGCAACGGGATGGGTGAAATAGGGCTCGCCTGAGCGGCGGAACTGCCCTTCATGCATTTTCATCCCATAGGCATAGGCCTCGCGGATGAGCGCTGCATTGGTATGCGGGTTGTAAAGACGGACCAGCGCGATCAGATCTTCAACATCAATCATCGCAGGTCCGTCCGGGTCTTATATAAAAGGGCGCGTCAGTCTTCGCGCTGTGCTTCGACGAGCATCCGCAGCATGCGCTCTTCCGACATATCGTCAGAGGCAGGGCGGTCCATCTCGGCGCTCATCAGCAGAGACATTTTGTCTTCTTCCGGCTCATCGACCTCAATCTGGGTCTGCAGGCTGGCGATCATACGGTCGCGCAGTGCATCTGCCAGCTGGGTTTCTTCTGCGATTTCGCGCAGGGCAACAACCGAGTTCTTATCCCGCTCACGCTCAACCGTGATGGGGGAACCGGCAGCAATCTCACGGGCACGATGCGAAGCGAGCATCACCAGCTCGAAACGGTTCGGGACCTTGTCAACGCAATCTTCGACCGTCACGCGGGCCATGTGGTACTCCGGTTTGGATAGGGCATGGGAAGGAATCGTTTAATTGAAATATCGGGGCTTGACAAGGGCGGCCCTGCCGCAGGGCGGTCACGTTTCGCTGTGATCCCAGAGCCGCACCTCTGCCCGTTCCGTCGCGGGCAGCGCGTCACAGAGTTCGCGGATCGTGCGGCCCAGAACCGGGTGCCGCCAGTCGGGGGCCACATCGGCCACCGGCACCAGCACAAAGGCCCGGTCCTGCAGGCGCGGGTGGGGCAAAATCAGCTGATCCGGGCTGCGACGGATCTGATCTGCGGCAGGCAGATTGAGCCAGGTGTCAAAGCCCGCACGATCCGGCAGCACCGCATTGTCCACCGCGATCAGATCGAGATCCAGTGTCCGCGCGCCCCAGCGGGTCAGCCGCTCCCGCCCGGCCTCGGCCTCGATGGCGTGCAAAGCGGCCAGAGCCTCTGTCGCACTACCGCTCCAGAGGGCCGAGAACGCGGCATTTGCATAATCCGGCCCCGAACCGGCGGGAAAAGCCGGGGTACGGTATACAGGACTGGCGATCAGCCCTTTAAAACCTGATGATTCCAGCTGCCCGGCGACGCGGCTGATTGTCCCACAGGGCCCCTCGGGGGCTGAGGCCCCGGGGCCGTTTTTGCCAGGTTTTACAGGCAGATTTGCGCCTGCTGCAATGATGACGCGCTTTTCGGAGGGTGACAGCAATGTTACACTTTCGGTTGAGGTCTGTTGCGGCAGCCGATGTTTTACACGATTTAACGTTCTGCAGTCCGCAAAGGCAGCATCTGACGGTCGCCACCACTCCCGTCGATGAGCCCGAGGGCTGGTTTCAGGGGACATAAAATGTTTTACAAAGATGACCGGTTGGCATTGTTTATTGACGGTTCCAACCTTTATGCAGCGGCGCGCACCCTCGGGTTTGACATAGATTACAAGCTTCTTCGCCAGGAGTTCATGCGCCGCGGAAAGCTGGTGCGGGCGTTTTATTACACCGCCCTGCTGGAAAATGAAGAGTATTCCCCCATCCGCCCGCTGGTGGACTGGCTGAACTACAACGGCTTCGCCATGCGGACGAAGCCGGCAAAGGAATATACCGACAGCCAGGGCCGCCGGAAGGTGAAGGGCAATATGGATATCGAGCTGACTGTGGATGCGATGGAACTCGCGCCGCATGTCGATCATATCGTGATCTTCTCGGGCGATGGCGATTTCAAACCGCTGATCGAAAGCCTGCAGCGTCAGGGTGTGCGCGTCTCGGTGGTCTCGACCATCCGCAGCCAGCCGCCGATGATTGCCGATGAGCTGCGCCGTCAGGCGGATAATTTCATCGAACTCGATGAACTTCGTGACGTGATCGGCCGTCCGCCGCGCGATCCGCGGGTTGCATCTGACCGCCCTGCGGGTGAAGATGCCGCAGAGCAACCCATGGCAGAGATCCGGTGAGACACACGCGTCGCGCATATATTTTCCGTAAAACGGGGCGCGGCGCATGAGCGTCGGGGGAGCAGCCGGCCTTGCAGGTCTGGCCGTGGCAAGTTTCGCCGCGGCGACGCCGCTCCCCTTTACTTCTGAGCCTTTGTTCATCGGCCTTCTGGTCTCGGGACTTGGTCTGCCGCTGGTGATTGTGCTGGTGGCCTCAATCGCCAATACCGCCGGTTCCGTCGCAACCTATCTGATGGCGCGCGCCGCCGGTGCGGCGGGGGGCGATAAATGGATGCCGGTCTCGGGCAAAAAGCGCGAGAAGCTGGAAGCCTGGTATCGCAAATGGGGGCTTTGGACCCTGCTTCTGGCCTGGATCCCCGGGGGTGATCTTCTGGTAATTCTGGCCGGTCTGGCCCGCGCCCCGCTGGTTGCGGTGACCGCCATTCTGACCTTTGCAAAAACGCTGCGCTTTGCGGCTCTGGCGCTTCTGACGCTGGGCCTTTTCGGCTGAGCCTTTAACTTCGCCGCCGATGGGCTTAGGTTCACGCCGAGCCTGTGATCTGAGGACCCGCCATGTCTTTGCCTCCGCTGACCCTTTATCTCGCGGCGCCGCGCGGCTTTTGCGCAGGCGTGGACCGGGCGATCCGCATCGTCGAGATGGCGTTGCAGAAATGGGGCGCGCCGGTCTATGTGCGCCATGAGATCGTGCACAACAAATATGTCGTGGATGATCTGCGGGCCAAAGGCGCGGTCTTTGTGGAAGAGCTTGAAGACTGCCCCGATGACCGCCCGGTGATCTTCTCCGCCCATGGCGTGCCCAAAGCGGTTCCCGCTGAAGCCGCGCGGCGCGAGATGATCGCCGTGGATGCGACCTGCCCGCTGGTGACCAAGGTGCATAATGAGGCGGCGCGCCATTTCGCCAATGGTCTGCAGATGATCATGATCGGCCATAAGGGCCATCCTGAGACCGTGGGCACCATGGGCCAGCTGCCTGAGGGTGAGGTGCTTCTGGTTGAAACCCTTGAGGATGTGCCTGGGCTTCAGGTGCGCGATCCGGGCAAACTCGCGCTGATCACTCAGACCACCCTGTCGGTGGATGACACGGCAGAACTGGCGGCGGCGCTGAAGGCCCGTTTCCCGGCGCTGATCGTGCCCGCAAAAGAAGACATCTGCTATGCCACCACCAACCGTCAGGCGGCGGTCAAGGCCATCGCGCCGAAGATCGACGCGCTCCTGGTGATCGGTGCGCCGAATTCCTCAAACTCAAAACGTCTGGTTGAGGTCGGCAGCGCGGCGGGCTGCGCTTACAGCCAGCTGGTGCAGCGCGCGGCCGATATCGACTGGCGCGCGCTTTCGGGCATCACTTCGGTCGGCATCACCGCCGGAGCCTCGGCCCCGGAAGTGCTCATCAATGAGGTGATCGACGCCTTTCGTGCGCGCTTTAATACGACTGTCGAGCTGGTCGAGACGGCGGTTGAGAACGTCGAGTTCAAAGTCCCGAAAGTCCTGCGCGACCCGGTCTGAGGGATCGGCGTAAGCTCGTTATCGAAACCGGGACGCCGCCGCCTGCTGCGGTGTTCTTTCCCTGCGCTATGTCAGCGCCTGCCCTTTGAGAGCAGGCCCGTCCCTCAGTCATTGCGCCCCTTCTGCACCAGCCCCGCCACCGCTGCGATCCCGAGCGATGTCACGATCCAGCCTGCTGCCTGGAAAGCGAACCAGATATGGCGACCCATGTCCCCCTCATCTGTCGTGGTTGTGACGACCCAGTTTTTCTCCTGACCCAGATCCATCACCGGCAGGTAGGTGTCGAGGGCGAAGAGGAACGGGGAGAACTCTTCATAATGCAGCGCGGATGGCGATTCTGACCACACGGCGGTCGGAGCGATCGGGTTGATGGCGACAGCGTTCAGCCAGTCCTCTGACGTGAGTATCTGATCGGAGGCGGGAACAAATACTCCCATCTCGAAGCCATAGCCCGCCAGCATCGTCCCCAAAGTCACAAGGACCAGCGAGATCCAGAAGGGTCGCTGGGGAGAATATCCGAAGCCGATGACGGACCATTTCAAAAAGGCCCAGATCCAGCGCAGAAGATAGTCACCGGTTCCGAAGAGTGCCTTCGTCAGTGCGACAAGGTTCGCGTTACGGAATGCCTCACAGTATTCCGCAAGCGTCCGCTGGCGGATGCTCTCCTGCTCATGGCTGATGTAGAGCTTTTCGCGTGCCATAAGTATCTCACGCGCTGCGGAATCATCGGCGTTCTCGCGTAGCACATGGGCGAACTGACGCCAGGGTTGGCTTGCGAAGCTGCCACCGGATGTGCTGCCCCTCGTCAGCCAGTCGATCCGATACTGAACTGATCTGAGGCATTCGGAGGGCATATGGGGATAGGACAACCCGTCAATAATGTACCCCTGCGCACACTGGCTCCAGAATGCTTCATCATCTGTCAGGCAGCCTGCGCTGGCATTCCGAAGGGACACTTTGCCCTGCGGGACGCGGCATCCCAGTAACTGAAGGTTATCGCCCACCCGCACATTATCCAGACAAAGCGCAAACTCATCTGGTGGGGCCTGAAAGCAGCAGCTGCTGATTGTCAGATTCGTCCCGGTGACCAGTGCAGGCATCTGCGCGGGGCCGCAGGACGCAACCTCGTTCAGATGAACCCCACCCCCTGCCTGCAGATTGCTCAGGATAGCACCACAAGCGGGCGCGTCCGGGTGGCGTGCAATCTGCGTCGACCCTTTTGGCTCCCTGATGGATACGGCGGATAACTTCAACGAACCGCTGAGCTTTGCGGAGGTGAGATCAAGTACACCCTCAATCTCTGTTTCAGTAATCTGAATGTCCCCATCGAACTGCGCTGATACTCCGATCAGGCCAGGCAGTTTGCACCCCCGCAAAGTGAGATCGCCCACACCGCCGCCGGAAATGAAAACCGGCTCCTGAAAGCAGCAGGCGGTGAAGCTGATCGCCACATCTGCAGTGCGGGGACACAGGTTAAGGCCGCCTTCAATCACGGCACCTGAGAGATGCAATCTTGAACGGGGCGGGAGGTCTTTCTGAAGCAGCTCAAAGAGAATAGCTGCTGCGATTCTGACCTGCGGTGTGTTGTCGACGAGTTCAAAATCGCAACTCTGTCCGCCGAGCCATGCCTGGATCAGGTGCCGCTCTTCGGGGGATCTCTCTTCACTTCTGAGATAAATGTCAGATCGATCGGTCCACACGCCCTTATGCCCCGTAAACCGCCGCCCAGCGTTCCAGCAGCAGGCCCTGCATCGTGCGGGCACGGGTGGTCCATTCGGGGCCGCCGCGGGGGCGCTCGCGTTCATCTCCGCGCAGGGCGTCGCGGCGGGGGGTATCGGCAGAGAAGATCGCAAAGACCAGGGGGCGGCGGGTCTGCACATGGCCCGCAAGGCCCGAGACGAAATTCAGCGTGCCGGTCTTCGCCAGCACCGGGGCGCGGTCTGCGGGGGCTTTGGCGGGCGTTTGGTAGGGGCGCAGGATCTCGGTCAGCTGCGGGTTGCGCAGCATCAGGCGCGCCATGGCGAGGGCGGTGACCCGGCTCTCGCCGCCAAGGCCGGAGTGATCGACCAGCGCAAGATCGACGCCGTGCCGCTCACGCACCCAGGCGTTCATCATCGCGGCAGAGGCGCGCAGGCTGGTCTGGCCCGATGCGGTAAGCCCCACCACCTCTGCGGTCAGATTGGTCGAATGGCGCAGCATATCGCGCAAAAGCGGCACCAGAGAGGGGCTCAGGGTCTCAGCCAGAGCCGTCCCGCGACCGCTGCCCTGACGCGGATCGGGCAGGGTGATCCCCTGGGCGGCGCAGAGCGTCTGAAAGACCTCCCCGGCATAGAGGGCGGGGCGGCGGACCGGAAGCCAGCGGCTGCCGCCTTTGCCCAGGGCGGCGGAGGCTACGGTCCAGCGCTCTGTGCCGTCGCGCTCTTCGAAGGTGAAGATCGGGGACTGGCGCTCTGCAATGGCGGCCCGCGCCATGCGCACGGCCGGAATATGGCGCGCGCCACGGGCATCCATGGCGATCTGCCAGCCTTTGGAGGCGCGTTTCCACTCCATGTGGACCCGGTTGAAATTCAGGTTCAGCCCCGAAATCGCCGGGTTATAGCCAACATGCAGGGGCTGGCCTGCATCAATGCGGCTCAGCCCCGGCAGGGCATTGTCCTGCAGAAGGAAGCGTCCGGTGATGCCGCGGATGCCGCGGTTTTTCAAGGCGATGGCCAGATCAGCCAGCCGGTCGGTATCCAGCGTCGGATCGCCGCCCCCGGCGAGGATCAGATCGCCCTGAACTCTCCCGCCCGAAACCGGGCCGGTGGCGAGAACGCGGGTGGCAAAGCGGTAGCCCGCACCCAGCCGCTCAAGCGCAAAGAGCGCCGTCACCGCCTTGGCGACGGAGGCCGGAGGCAGCGCCTGAGTCTCTGCCCGCGCCTCAAGAACCTCGCCGCTCCGCGCATCGAGGACGACATAGCTGACCTGACCACCCAGACGGGCCTGTTCGATCAGCGCGGCGGAACTGACGGGGGGCGCGGCTGCGGGGCTGGCAGCCGCGGGGGCAGATCCGGCCCCGCGCGCACGCGGGCGCAGGGACTGGGAGGGCGCATTGGCGAGGGCCGGGGCCGCGGCCAGCGCAGCGCTTCCAAGCAGTCCTCCGATCAGCAGGCGGCGGGTCAGGACGGCTGCGGATTTGGCGTCAGACACGGGAGAGCTCTCCGGGATGGGGGACCGGGCGTTATTCTGCGGCCTGGAACCTGAGGTTGCAATGGGGCGCTGTCGCGGCGTTCAGGGCTGGCGCGTCCAGGCCCCGCTGTTGCGGATGGCGGTGGAGGAACTGGCGTTCAGCGGCAGCCCCGCCAGCGCCCATGCCGGAGCCGCGCTGCGCCCGAGACGGGCCACAGCCGCTCCGGTCAGACGTGCCCGCGCCATGGAACGTGCCGCAGGTGAGGATAAAGCCGCCAGCTGCGAGCCGGGACGGGCGAGCACGCCGATCGGGTGATGCGCCGCGACCTCCTGCCAGCGGTCCCAGCGGTGAAAGCCCGCCAGATTGTCCGAGCCCATCAGCCAGACAAAGCGCTGCCCCGGCCAGAGATGGCGCAGACCCGCAAGCGTATCGGCGGTGTAGCGGGTGCCGAGAGCCGTCTCAATCGCCGTCACGGTGACTTTCGGGTCGCAGATCAGCGCCCGAGCCGCCGCAATCCGCCGCTCCATCGGGGCGGGGCCTTCGGACTTCAGGGGGTTGCCGGGCGAGACCAGCCACCAGATCCGGTCCAGACCGAAGCTGCGAAAGGCCGCGCGGGTGATGGCCAGATGCCCCTCATGTGCAGGATCAAAAGATCCGCCAAGCAGCCCGATCACCTGACCGGGCGGCGCAGAAGGCAGATCAGCGCGCAGGAGGGGGCGGGACATCAGCAGGCTCCGGTTCGCTCAGAGAGGGCGAATGCGGAATTGCAGGGCTTTGACGTCTTCTGCAAGAGCGCCGATGTCTTTCCAGGAAAATTCTGCCATCACGCCGGGCAGTTCGCGGTAGCCGCGCTTCTCCCAGAAGGCATCAAGCGGGCGATAGTCCGCAGGCCGCGCCGGGTGATTGCCCGGGCGGATCACGCTGCAGAAGGCGGAGTATTTAAAGCCATGCGCCCGGGCATGGGCTTCGCGGGCATCGAAGAATTTATGGCCCAGCCCATGGCCGCGCCAGTCAGGCAGCAGCACCGATTCGGCGCAGTAAAACACCTCTTCAGGATCATAGCCGCTGGCGCGGAAGCCTTCGATGAACTTGCCGTCGTGATCGGTCAGGGGGGTGCCTGTCGCAACCCCCACGACCTGATCTCCGGCAAAGGCCGCAACCACAACGGCGCGCGGGCTGTCGCGGTAGGCCCGCATATAGCCGCGCTCATAATCGAGGTCCCCGTCGTAGAGATAGGGGAAGGCGCGGAACACCTCGATGCGCAGCCGTGCCACGTCATCCAGCCGCGCCAGAAGCTCCTCTCCGGTGAGGCTGCGAACCTCAATCATGCGGAAACCTGTGCGGTCCAGTCCGCCAGATTGTAGAAGGTGGTCACGCGGGTGATCCGGCCGTCCTTCACATCGAAAAAGGCCCCGGCGGGCAGAATATAGCGCTGGCCCTTTGCCTCGGGCAGGCCCGGGTCGGTCTGGAGATATTCGCCGTGGACGGTGAATTCCGCCGCAGCGCGGCTGCCGTCTTCTGAGGCAAAGATCACCATATCGCGCAGCTCTTCGCGGTAGCTCACGCCCATATGCGCGCAGAATTCCTCGAATTTCGCGCGCCCGAGGCGGGTTGCGCCTTCATTGACGCGGTGCTCGATGTCATCGCTGACGACGGCCAGCATGCCCGCAGGGTCGGCTGCGTTAAAAGCGGCATAGTAGCGGGCGATCAGTTTCTCGGTTTCCTGGCGGTTCATGGCGGTCTCCCTTGCGTCGAAACCGCATAGAGCCACAGCCCGGCCCGGGCTGCAACGTGGTCAAAAGTCTGAGACTTCAGTCCTGAAATGCGAGCCAGGCTTTGATCGGCAGATGGTCCGAGGCCACCTTTGCAAGATCGCTGTCATGGGCGCTCACTGGCGAGAGTACGCCCGGGCCGAAGGGAATGATGCGATCAAGCGGCAGCCGCGGACGCGAGGCGGGAAAGCTGGCCACGGCGGGCGGCAGCGTGCTGATCTGCGCATGAAGCCCGTGCAGCACCGAGCCGTGATCCGAGCGCCATTCGTTCAGATCCCCCATCAGAAGCGCAGGCATATCGGCGGTGGCCTGCAGATAGCTGCTCAGCCGCGCCACCTGACGCGCACGCGACTGGCGCAGCAGACCGAAATGCGCGGCAATCACCCGCAGCGGGCCGTGATCGTCGAACTGCAGATCCGTCACGATGGCCCCGCGCGGCTCAAGCCCCGGCAGAGCGATCTGTTCGACATTCTGCACCAGCCCGCTGCGCACCAGCAAAAGGTTGCCATGCCAGCCGTCCGCATTGCGGATGCCGCTGACCGGGACGGGCACCAGACCGGTGCGTGCCTCAAGCTCAGGCAGGTTCAGCAGACCGTCGCGGGTTCCGAAGCGGCGGTCCACCTCCTGGAGGGCGATGATATCGGCGTCGATCTCGCGGATCACCTCTCGGATACGGTCGGGATCAAAGCGGCCATCGGTGCCGATGCATTTGTGCACATTGTAGCTCGCCACCCGCAGCGCGCGCTGCGGGACCTCCGCCGGATGCGGAACGGCGGCTTCGGGCCGGAGCACGGCCCGGATTGAGGCAGGCAGACCGGTGATCGGAAACCGCGGACGCCGGGGGGCAGGCAGATCGGATCGATGCAATGGAAATCCTCAACTCAGTGTCCCTGTCAGGTAAGATGCCTGACGCTGCGATCAAGTCTTCACAGGTAAGGCGAGGCGAGCCAGATGGTGCGGTCGATCAGTCTGGTGTGGAAGGGACGCGCGGCCAGCCCCTCCAGAGTGACCGGCTCGGCATGGGTCAGCCCCTCCTGGATGCGGGCGGCGATTTTCCCTGCAAAAGCCGCATCATAAACCTCAAGATCCACCTCAAAGTTCAGCCGCAGAGAGCGCGGGTCCAGATTGCTCGAACCGATGAATGACCAGGTGTTATCAACACAAAGCAGTTTTGAGTGATCAAAGCCCCCGGTGCCGCGCCAGATCCGGCACCCCTGCGCCAGAAGCTGGTCAAACTGCGCCCGCATGGCGCGGTCGACGAAGGCGAGATTGTTCTGACCGGGAACCAGAATATCAATGGCCACCCCCCGCAGAGCCGCCGTCGCAAGCGCTGCCGTCAACTCGCGGTCGGGCAGGAAATAGGGCGACTGAATGCGGATCGACCGCCGGGCGGTGCTGAAGGCCCCCATGAGCAGACGGTGGCTGCTGCCGAGGCTGTCGTCGGGCCCCGAGGCCACGGCGCGCATCACCATGGGGGCTGTTGCAGCGGCCCGGACATCCCCGAGCGCCCAGGGCGCACCGCTCAGCCGCTCACCGGAGGCAAAGGCCCAGTCCCCGGCGGCGATGGCCAGAAGTTCCCCCACCACGGGGCCGCTGACACGGAAATGGGTGTCGCGGGAGACGGCCTCGCCATAAAACTCCGAGCTGTAGCCCTCGCGGATGTTCAACCCGCCGATAAAGGCGGTTTTTCCGTCTGTAATCAGCAGTTTGCGGTGTGTGCGCAGATTGGCATAGGGCAGTCTGAGCCCTGCGATCAGCCGCCCGTTAAAAAGCGCCGCCGGAAGGCCCGCGCGTCTGAGATCGCGGATGACGGCGGGAAGACTGTAGCGCACCCCCACGGCATCAATCAGCACCCGAACCTCAACGCCGCGGGCCCGGGCGGCCACCAGCCGTTCAACAAAGCGCTGCCCCATGCGGTCGCGGTCGAAGATATAGCTCTCCATCAGGATGGAGCGCTCTGCCGCGTCAATTTCTGCCAGCATCCGGCCATAGGCCTCATCTCCGCCGCGCAGCATCTCAATGCGGTTTGAGGTGGTGAGAGGCAGATCCGTCACCCGGTCGCCCAGGGTTCTGAGCGCCTGAAAACGGCGGCCGAAGCGTTCTGAGATGATGTGATCGGGGGCGGTGGTCAGCTCCTCAGCCAGAAGGGGAAGCCCCGCGGCTTCGCGGCTCTCGCGCAGCGAATCGCGCCGGATCCGGTTGATCCCGGCGGCCAGATAGATCAGCGGCCCGAGCACCGGCGACAGAAGAATCACGCCGACCCAGCCCACCGCGGCGCGGGCGTCGCTTTTGTTCAGGATCGCATGACAGCCGGCCAGAACGGACATCGCAAAGCCCGCAACAGCGAGAATATGGGGCCAGTAGCTGCTGAAAAACGTGCTGATCAGATCTGCCATAAAGCCAGTCTCGCATGCCGCGCCGGCTCTGTCGATTCCGGCCGCGGCGCAGGCGCGGCTCCGCTCAGGCCGGGGGGCCGAAGCGTGCGCGGATGCGCGCGGCGATATCGTCGCGCACCGCGCGATAGGCGTCCAGCTTTTGCGCGCGGCTGTCGCCGGTCGCTGTGGGGTCGGGCACCGGCCAATAGGCGACTTCGACCGCCGAATGGCGTGTCAGATCCAGCGCCAGATCGCGGCTCGCGGGCGAGAGCGCGACGATCAGGTCAAACTGCCCCAGATCATCGCCCCAGTCCTGCATCTCCTGAAACGAGCGCGAGCGGTGGCGGGACAGCTCAATCCCCAGTTCGCGGCAGACCGCGATGGAGAAGCCGTCGATTTCCATATCATTTTCAACGCCTGCGGATTGCACATAGGCGCGCTGGCCGTGGATCTGTTTCATCAGACCCTCCGCCATCGGCGAGCGGACTGCGTTGTGATCGCAGCAGAAGAGGATCGCCTGCGGAAACTCTTCGGCCAATCTTACCCCCAGTGCAGCACGCAGATCAGGGTGAAAAGCCGCCGGGCGGTGTCGATATCCACCTCCGCCTTGCCCTCAAGGCGTTCCTGAAGCGTGCGCGCGCCCTCGTTGTGGATGCCGCGCCGCGCCATGTCGATCGCTTCAATCTGGCTCGGCGGCAGGCGCTTTACGGCGTCGAAATAGCTTTCGCAGATCTGGAAATAGTCTTTCACCACCTGCCGGAACGGCCCGAGCGAGAGGTGAAATTCCCCGATTTTCTGCCCCTCTTCCGAGGCCAGTGCAAAGACCAGCCGCCCCTCGCGGATCGCAAGGCCAAGGCGGTAGGGGCCGGGCGGCACCTCGCGGCCTTCACGCGCGGGCAGGGTGAAGCTGTTGTCTTCAAGCAGATCGAAAATGGCAACCCGCCGCTCCTGCTCAATGGCGGCGGTGGGGGCGGCAAGGCCGCTTTCATCGATCTCGATGTGGCAGATACGGGTCATGACGCATTCCGGGCTTCTCGCCCTCTGTGATGCCCGAGCGGTTCCCCTCTTGCAAGCCCGGGGGCGCAGCGTCCGCAACTGTGAAGTGGAATTAAACTTTCCCGGGCCTCATGGGCCAAGGTGCCGCAGCCCCGGGGGCAGTCAGGCGGCAGGGCGGATCACAGAGATATCTGGCGGGGGACTGAAGATGAATATGGCAGTAACGCACGGGCTTTCACTGATGCCGGCGGCTTTTGCGGCGGGGCTATCGGTCTGGTCGTCGGGGGATGGCACGGCGGGATCGGCGAGCTATGCGGGGGCCTCCAATGCGGCGCTGGTCAGCGGGGATGCCGATTTCGGTCATTGTATTGAATTGGTGAAGACCACCGGCACCCAGCGGCTGCGCTATATGGGGGTCACGCCCTTTCGCACGGGGATGTATCTGCGCGTGACGGCGCGGGTGAAGGTGCTCTCGGGATCGATGCCCTCAGTGCGCGTCTCCTGCCTGCCGCTGGGGGCGGCAGGCGCGCTCAGCGGGCTGGTGCAGGCGGGGCCCGCCCGGCTCCTCAGCAGCTACGGCGCGGTGGTGACGGTCAGCGCGATCCTTGGCTCAGGGGCAAGGCCGGGGGTGGATCTGGCCTGGGGCACGGCGCCCACGGGGGCGCATCTCGGGATCGAATTTACCGGCGCCAATGGCGCGACGCTGCGGGTGGAAAATCTGGTGGTGGAGGATGTGACCTCCGTCTTTCACCGTCAGATGCTGCCGCTGACGGATGTGATGGATTACGGCGCGAAGGGGGACGGCAGCACCAATGATCTGGCGGCCTTTCAGGCGGCGGATGCGGCGGCGCTGGCGGAGGGCCGTGTGCTGTTGATCCCGGAAGGGGTCTATGCGCTGGGCGGCAACCTTTCGCTCGCCTCTCCGGTGCGCTTTGAGGGGCGGGTTGCCATGGCGTCAGAGCATCGCCTGGCCCTGACGCGCAACTTTGATATCGACGCCTATACGGCCGCCTTTGGCAGCGAAGAAGAAGGGCTGCGGCGCGGGCTTCAGGCCATTTTCCATTTCAGCGATCATGTCTCTTTTGACCTGAAGGGCCGCAGCGTCAGCCTGACGGCGCCGCTTTTCGTGGCGGAAAACGCGGGGCTTCAGGGGGCAAGCTATGCGCAGCGCCGGGTGCTCGACAACGGCCAGCTCTCCGCTGTGGCGGGAGAGGCCTGGACGCCGGGCAGCGTCACCTCTCAGGCGAGCTATTCGACCTCTGCGCCCTATACGCTCTCAGGTGTGACCAATATCGCCAATATCGAGATCGGCTCGCTGGTGACCGGTACGGGCGTCGCGCGCGAAACCTATGTGCGGTCGAAAAACGTCGCTGCCGGCACGCTTGAGTTAAGTCTGCCACCCGGCTCGCAGGGCGGCACCCGCACCTATGGCTTCACGCGCTTTCGCTATATGCTGGATTTCTCGGGCTTCGGGCGGCTGGACCGCTTTGAGATGGCGGATCTGGAGTTTCTCTGCGGCGGTCACGCCAGCGCGGTGATGCTGCCGCCTTCGGGGATCACCACGCGCTTTCAGGGCTGCGTGTTCAACCGTCCGCGCAACCGCGCCATCACCTCAATCGGGACGGGCTGTCAGGGGATGATGGTGGATGAATGCCAGTTCCTCTCAGATGAGCAGGCGCTGAAGGTTCAGGACCGCAGCACCGTTGCCTTTAACATCAACGCCAATGACGTGAAGATCCGCGACAACC
The DNA here is from genome assembly GCF_004054105.1 of Falsigemmobacter intermedius. Classification (GTDB taxonomy): domain Bacteria; phylum Pseudomonadota; class Alphaproteobacteria; order Rhodobacterales; family Rhodobacteraceae; genus Wagnerdoeblera; species Wagnerdoeblera intermedia. The sequence goes on along the minus strand of NZ_SBLC01000007.1, from coordinate 101,769 downwards.
GCGCGGTGCGCTTTCGCCATTTCGGCGTATTGCATGGCACGGGGCATCTTTTCGTCGGCAACCACTGGTTCCAGGGCGACAGTGAGGCCCCCGGCGTCCGCTCGGCGGGCCTGGTGCTGACGGGGATCAATGTCAAAACCCTGATTACCGGGAATTACATTGATAACTCCTTTATCGAAATGACCAATGAGCGGGAGCCCGATCCCGATTTCGCCTCGCAGTTCAGCTTTGGCGGGCTGACGGTGACCGGCAATATCTTTACCGCCAATAACGTCGTCAGTGCCTTTTGCTGGCTGGTGGTGACGCCGCGCGGGGCGGGGCACTATCTGCACGGGATCTCAATCACCGGAAACACCTTTCGCACGCTGAACGGCGCGATTGCGCGGGTGGAAAAGGTCGATACCACCTGGTCGGATCTGGATTACAGCCGGTTTCGCAATCTCACCGTGCATGGCAATAACTTCAACGGCGTGACCACCGCCTTTCAGAACCCGCTGACGCTGCGCCATGTGCAAAATGCCGAAGCCCCGGTCTGGACCGTAAACTCACTGGGGCTTTTGCCCTTTGGCGGGCGGGCGCGGGTGGTCTCGGCGGTGGTCGCCGATGGTGCGATCACCCAAGGGGCGGTCACGCGCTATGAGATGCCCGCGACGCAGAACCTGCAGGGCGGGGATCAGGCCTCGGTCAATCTGCGCTGGCCGGTGAGCTGTAAGGGCGCCACCTGGGTCACGCTGCGCGCAGACAGCCCGACTTAAGGGCGAAGCTCTTCCGGGGTGAAGCGAAAGGCGCGGCCAAATCCGCCGTTCAGAAAGCCCGCGACCGGTTCAAAGCGCAGAAAGCGGAAATCGGGAAGCCCGGCATAGATCCGGGCTTTCGGATGGGCTTTGAGCCAGAGCCCGAGCCGCGCCTCATGCCCGTCATCGGGAAAAACCGCGCGGGCCTGCAGCGAGAGGCGCGGATGGGTCAGTGGATCGCCCTGCGCACCCGGCTCTCCGATCAGCAGGCAGCAGGCGGGGGTGTCGCGCAAGGCACGGGTGTGATGATGTAACCGCCCCCCGACGGCATCGATGTGCCATATGTGGAGGGCCCCCTCCCTACAAGAACTCCTTGATGATTTTGATCGGATCGCTTGCGTTCATATGTCCGGCCTGTTGGTGCGCTCGCACATGAACGCTGGCCAAGATGGATTCCGCGACGTTGGTTCCAAACACGGTGACGGCCACATCGGGCCATTGGCACATACGGAGTGTCCTACGTCTTGGATCGATCGATCACACCATCTTCAGATTTCTTGCAAGTTCACGCATCAGCTCAGCACGGTAGCGCCTTTTTCCTGCTCACCGTGACTGGCCAATCTCGTTATGCCGCGCAGGCCATAGCCGGTGGCGCAGCATTGTTTTTATACGTCCCGCCTGCCATCATCATTTTCCAGGCGATCCTGGCGATCTTGTTGGCCAGCGCCACGGCCACGAGCTTCGGCGGTTTGCGCTTGAGCAGCTCGATGAGCCAGGGCGAGGCATTCCTGCCTTTGCCTGCTCTCACCTGTCGAAGCAGCGAAGTCGCGCCCACGACCAATGTCTTGCGCAAGGTCTCGTCGCCGGCTCGCGTAATGACACCGTGCCTGACCTTGCCGGCTGTCGAGTGATCTCTGGGCGTCAGGCCCATCCAAGCGGCAAACTGCCTTCCCGATACAAACTGCTCCGGTGCCGGCGCTTTCATCACCAGCAAGATCGCACCGATTGGCCCGACACCGGGGATCGTTGCGAGGCGGCGACAACATTCGTTGCTGCGATACCAAGCCAACAGATTCGCCTCTATCTCTTTCAAGCGTTCCTTCAGCTGCGCAAATTCATCCGCCAATGACACAAACAGATCGCGCGCCAAGGCAGGAACGCTTTCATCAACCATGATGCGTTCCAAAAGGAGCGGGATATGAGACACACCTTTGGCCGCGGTTAGTCCGAACTCGGCCGCATAGCCACGGATCGTATTGGCAAGCTGCGTCCTGGCGGCGACAGCACGCTCGCGCATGCCCACCAGCATTAGTGCCGCTTGTTGCTCGGCGCTCTTCACCGCAACGAACCGCATCGTCGGACGGCTCATCGCTTCGCACAGCGCTTCAGCATCGGCCGCATCATTCTTGCCACGCTTGACGTAGGGCTTTACGAGCTGCGGCGCGATTAGCTTGACCTCATGACCGAGTTCCCTCAGCAACCGCGCCCAGTGATGCGAAGCACCACAGGCCTCAATCGCAACGACGGTTGGCGGGCATTTTGCAAAGAAATCCACCATCTCCTTGCGGCGCATCTTCTTGCGAAGAACCGGTTGTTCGGCGGCATTCACGCCATGCAGCTGAAAGACGTGCTTTGAAGTATCCATGCCAATACGGATAATCTGATCCACGGACGACCCCTTCGTTTGAGTTCCTCAACGACTCACTTTGGCACGTTTCGATGCCGTTCAGGGGCCGTCCACTCCAACATGGTGGGATCGTCATAATCCATTTGGGAGGCGGTCATGTCGGAGATTACAACAATCGGTCTGGATCTGGCAAAGAATGTGTTCCAGCTTCACGGAGCAGATCAGTCTGGAAAGGCTGTTCTGCGTAAGAAGCTGCGGCGCGATCAGGTTCTGACGTTCTTATCGGCGCTGGCACCTTGTGTTGTCGCTATGGAAGCCTGTGGCGGCGCTCATTTTTGGGGACGTGAGATAGGCAAGTTAGGCCATGAGGTTCGGCTGATCCCGCCGGCTTATGTAAAGCCCTTCGTGAAGCGGCAAAAAAACGATGCCGCCGATGCAGAGGCAATCTGTGAAGCTGCTCAAAGGCCGACGATGCGCTTCGTGCCGGTGAAGAGCGAACGGACACAAGGGTCAACCATGGTCTTTCGAGTCCGTGAAGTGCTGATCCGTCAGCGCACCCAGCTGATCAATGCGTTCCGTGGCCATCTTACGGAGTTTGGGCAGGTCGTGCCCCAAGGCACATCCAACGTCTCGAAGCTGATCAGTATCGTTGAGGATCCGACTTGCGGTCTACCTTCTGAAGCAATGGCACCCTTGCAGGCCTTGATCATCTCACTGCGCCATCTGGAGGCAGAGATCACCAAGCTTGATGCAGAGATCGCGCACCGTGCCAAAGAAGATGAACTGGCCAGGCGACTGATGACGATCCCTGGCATCGGGCCGCTGATCGCCACAGCCTTTGTGACACTGGCGCCAGCAGCCGAGACGTTCCGCAAAGGCCGCGATTTTGCGGCATGGTTAGGCCTCGTGCCACGACAACACTCAACGGGCGGCAAACAACGCTTGGGCGCCACAACGAAGATGGGTGAAAGGTCACTGCGACGATTGCTGATCATCGGCGCCAACAGCGTGATCATCAAACGGAATGTGCATGCTGGCGCAAAGCACGGAACATGGCTGAGCGACATGCTCGGCCGTAAGCCAACTATGCTGGTGCGGGTCGCACTGGCAAACAAAATGGCGCGGATCGTATGGGCCCTGATGGCCCACGGTGGCGTCTACAAGGCTCCGGCCATGGCGGCATAGTCCGTCAGGGTCGCGAGAACGTCGGAGCGAAAGAGGGCAAGGAGACCTTTGGCGAAACGGTCGTGAGACAGGATCAGGAGAACCAGTTGTGCAACACGTGCCACTCGAGCACGCGGCTTTGATTTGGACCTGATCTGCGAACACCATAGTGGCCCGCGGCATGAGATGGCCGCATCAAAGGCCGGATACATGTCAGCACCCGACAACGCGCCAAAAAGATCCAAAATACCCTCTTGCGCAAGGGGTGGTTATACATGTTGCGCAAGGCCGGAGACGAAGCCCAGCATCACCCCGTCGCGGTCCTGCGCCAGCGCGATCCGGCTGCAAAACGGCAGGCCGGTCCCGGCCTCGGTAACCGCGAGGGCCGCAAAACGGGCCCCGGCCATCAGCTGCAACGCCAGCGCACGGGCCTGCGGGTCAGAGGGGCGGATCGGATCGGGGGTCATGCTCGGGACCACTTCAAAGAGGAGAGACAGGGGGCGGCAGTTTCGCCGCCGGTTCCGGGGCTGACAAGCGGGTTGAGGGCGAATCATCGCCCGATCAGCGCGGCGGCAGAGAAGGTCTTCTTATGCCGGAACGGGAAAATCCCCGGTCGGATCGGGTGTAGTGGACTGAAATTCATCGTAATTTTACGCAGCGGAAGAACCCGCAGAGCGGCGCAGCTGCGGGCTTACAACCCGGATCATTTCTGGTTTAGGCTCAGCCAGCGGCAGGACAGGTGTTGACGGGGGCTTTTTCAAAAAGTGCGCCTGTCCGGCCCGGAAGACCGGGATAAGGAGGACCCGATGACTGAACAGCAGCAGGGCGCCGTTTACGCGCCTGACGCAGGTTTTGCCGCCAATGCACATGTGACGGCAGAGAGCTATGCCCGCGACTATGCGAAGTCGGTGCAGGACCCGGTGGCCTATTGGCGCCGCGAAGGGCAAAGGCTCGACTGGATCCGTGATTATACCGAAGTGAAGGACACCAGCTTCGCCCCCGGAGCCGTCTCGATCCGCTGGTTTGGCGATGGCACGCTGAATGTGGCCGCCAATTGCATCGACCGCCATGTCGCCACCCGCGGCAGCCAGACGGCGATCATCTGGGAGCCGGATGACCCGCAGGCAGAGGCAAAGCATATCAGCTATACCGAGCTGCTCGAGCAGGTCTCGCGCATGGCCAATGTGCTGAAGGCCAATGGCGTGAGCAAAGGCGACCGGGTGGTGATCTATCTGCCGATGATCCCGGAGGCGGCCTATGCGATGCTGGCCTGTGCGCGCATCGGGGCGGTGCATTCGGTGGTCTTTGCGGGGTTCTCGCCCGACAGTCTTGCGAGCCGTATCAATGACTGCGGCGCGAAGATGCTGATCACCGCCGATTACGCGCCGCGCGGCGGTAAGAAGACCCCGCTGAAGAGCAATGCCGATAAGGCGCTGCTGGATTGCCGCGATGATGTGAAATGCATGGTGGTGAAGCACACCGGCGATCAGATCTCCTGGGTTCAGGGCCGCGACATCGACGTGAAGGCCGAGATGGCGGCGGCAAAGCCCTATTGCGCCTATGTCGAGGTGGGGGCGGAAGATCCGCTTTTCATCCTTTACACCTCGGGCTCGACGGGCAAGCCGAAGGGGGTGGTGCATACCTCGGGCGGCTATCTGGTCTATGCCTCAATGACCCATCAGATGACCTTTGACTATCATGACGGGGATATCTTCTGGTGCACCGCCGATGTGGGCTGGGTGACCGGGCACAGCTATATCGTTTACGGGCCGCTCGCCAATGGCGCGACCACGCTGATGTTTGAAGGCGTGCCGACCTGGCCCGATGCCGGGCGCTTCTGGGCGGTCTGTGAAAAGCATAAGGTCAATCAGTTCTATACCGCGCCGACGGCGATCCGCTCGCTCATGGGGCTGGGTCCGGAGTGGGTTGAGAAATATGATCTCTCTTCGCTGAAGCTTCTGGGTACGGTGGGCGAGCCGATCAACCCTGAGGCCTGGAACTGGTATCACACCCATGTCGGCAAGGGCACGCGGCCCATTGTGGATACCTTCTGGCAGACGGAGACCGGCGGCCATCTGATCACGCCGCTGCCGGGGGCGATTGCCGCAAAGCCCGGATCGGCCACAAAGCCCTTCTTCGGGGTGCAGCCGGAGATCCTTGATCCCTCGACCGCAGAGGTGCAGAGCGCCACGGAGGCAGAGGGCGTTCTTTGCATCAAAGACAGCTGGCCCGGGCAGATGCGCACGCTCTGGGGCGATCATGCGCGCTTTGAGGAGGCCTATTTCAGCCAGTATAAGGGCTATTACTTCACCGGCGACGGCTGCCGGCGGGATGCGGATGGCTATTACTGGATCACCGGCCGGGTCGATGATGTGATCAACGTCTCGGGCCACCGGATGGGGACGGCGGAAGTTGAGTCTGCGCTTGTGGCCCATGAGAAGGTCGCTGAGGCTGCAGTGGTGGGCTATCCCCATGAAATCAAGGGCCAGGGCATCTATGCCTATGTGACGCTGATGAACGGGGTGGAGCCGACGGAAGAGCTGCGCCGTGAGCTTGAGGCTTTTGTGCGTCAGGAGATCGGCCCGATTGCCAGGCCAGATCTGATTCAATGGGCGCCGGGTCTGCCGAAAACGCGCTCGGGCAAGATCATGCGGCGGATTCTGCGCAAGATTGCGGAGAATGACCATGGCAGCCTGGGGGATACCTCGACGCTGGCGGATCCGGCGGTGGTGGATGATCTGGTGGCCAACCGGATGAATCGCGGCTGAGCTTTGGGTTGCGTGGAAAGCGCCGGGGAGGGCTGCCTGCCCTCCCCGGACCCCGCCCGGGAGTATTTGGAAAAAGCCAAAGTGCCCGGCGGCAGTCAGGGAGCGGGTGATGCGGTTTGACGATGCGGCGGCAGCGGTGGCGGAGCTGGAGCGGCTTTATGCGGCCTCAGTGACGGTGTTGCGCGAAGGTTTCGCGCGGGCGCTGGGGGGCGCGCTGCCCGAGGGGCGGGTGCGGGCCTTTTATCCTGAAATCCGGCTGGAGGTGACGGGGTTTGAGCCGGTCGACAGTCGTTTGTCTTTCGGCCATGTCTCGGCCCCGGGGGTTTATGCGACCACCGTCACGCGGCCCGATCTTTACCGGCGCTATCTGACCGAGCAGATTGAGCTGTTGATGAAGCATCACGGGGTCAGTGTGGAGATTGCGCTGTCGCAGACGCCGATCCCTTTGCATTTTGCGCTGGAGAGCGGCGGGCCGCAGGTCGTGCCCCAGGAGGGGGTGTTGAGCTTTGTGCTGCGCGATGTCTTTGATGTGCCGGATCTTTCGACCACCAATGATGACATCGTCAATGGCGACCGGCTGTTCAATGCGGATGGCTCGCGGCCGCTGGCGGCGTTTACGGCGCAGCGGATTGATTATTCGCTGGCGCGGCTGAGCCATTACACCGCCACGCTGCCTGAGCATTTTCAGAATTATGTGCTGTTTACGAATTATCAGTTCTATGTCGATGAATTCGAGGCCCGGGCGCGGGAGCTGCTGGGGCAGAGCGGGTCGGGCTATACCGCCTTTGTGGGCCCGGGCAATCAGGTGATCACCACGCCGGACGGCGAGATGCCGGGGCTGGCGCGGCTGCCGCAGATGCCGGCCTGGCATCTGAAGCGGGCGGATGGCAACGGGATTACGCTGGTGAACATCGGGGTGGGTCCGTCGAATGCCAAGACGGCGACGGATCATATTGCGGTGCTGCGGCCCCATGCCTGGCTGATGGTGGGGCATTGCGCGGGGTTGAGGAATTCGCAGCGGCTGGGGGATTTTGTTCTCGCCCATGCCTATCTGCGCGAGGATCATGTGCTCGATGAAGATCTGCCGGTCTGGGTGCCGATCCCGGCTCTGGCGGAGATCCAGATCGCTTTGCAGCAGGCCCTGGCAGAGGTGACCCAGCTTGAGGGTTATGAGCTGAAACGCATTTTGCGCACCGGGACCGTGGCCACGATCGACAATCGCAATTGGGAGCTGCGCGACCAGTCGGGGCCGGTGGCGCGGCTCTCTCAGGCGCGGGCGATTGCGCTGGATATGGAAAGCGCCACGATTGCGGCCAATGGCTATCGCTTTCGGGTGCCTTACGGCACGCTGCTTTGTGTCTCGGACAAGCCTTTGCATGGTGAATTGAAGCTGCCGGGCATGGCGAGTGACTTTTATCGCGCCCAGGTGGGGCGGCATCTCGACATCGGATTGCGGGCGATGGAACTTCTGCGCGCCATGCCGCCGGAGCGCATTCACAGCCGCAAACTGCGCAGTTTTGAGGAAACCGCCTTCCTCTGAAGGGGTTTTCCTGCGGCAAAAACTGCGGATTTCCGCGCGGGAGCAAATTTTCGTGGCTTTCGGACTTGAATTGAGGCGACAAAAGTTGTTCAGGCGTTCGGATGTCCCGCGCCCATGGGACAATGAGGTTTAACCCGGCCAGGCCGGGGCAGAAAGGACTCGAGTATGACCGCGAAACCGATGACCAAGACCCAGCTGGTGGCTGCTCTGGCAGAAGCAATGGGTTCGGACCGCAAAGTTGCTGCTGCTGCTCTCGATGCAGTGGCAGAAGTCGTGGCACGCGAAGTCGCTGCCGGCGGCACTGTGACCCTGCCGGGCATCGGCAAAGTTGCCTGCAAAGAGCGTCCCGAGCGTCAGGTCCGTAACCCGGCGACCGGCGAGATGGTCACCAAAGCGGCTGACAAACAGGTGAAGATCACCGTTGCAAAAGCGCTGAAAGACAGCGTCAACGGCTGAGCCTTCAAGCCCCCTTGCGGTGGCTGAGTGAAGCTTTAGGGTCGCCTGCGGGCGGCCCTTTTTTCATGGCTGACCGGTTGCGGCTGGGGGGGGAGATGGATCTGAAAGCGCTGGCCATGGGGATCGCCTTTGCGGTGATGTGGTCCTCGGCCTTCACCTCGGCGACGATGATCGTGCAGGCGGCGCCGCCGCTGACGGCTCTGGCGCTGCGGTTTCTGCTGGCGGGGCTGACCGGGGTGCTGATTGCGCGCTGCCTTGGGCAGAGCTTCCGGCTGACGCGGGGGCAGTGGCGCACGGTGCTGGTCTTCGGACTTTTGCAGAACGCGCTTTATCTGGGGCTGAATTTTGTGGCGATGAAGATCACCGGGGCCTCGGTCGCGGCGATTGTGGCCTCGGCCATGCCGCTGCTGGTGGCGCTGGCGGGCTGGGCCTTTTACGGCGAGCGGCTGAGCGGGCTGGCGGCGGGCGGTCTGATTGCCGGGATCTTTGGCGTGGCGCTGATCATGGGGGCGCGCATTCAGGGTGGTGTTGATCCCTTCGGGCTGATGCTGGTCTGTTTCGGGGCTCTGGCGCTGACGGGGGCGACGCTTTCGATGCGCGGGGCGGCAGGGGCCGGGAACAGTCTTTTCGTAATTGTCTCTTTGCAGATGCTGGTCGGGGCGGCAGCCGTGGGTCTGGTGGCGGGTGTCACCGAGACCTGGGTGGTGGACTGGTCCTGGCGGCTGCTCTGGGCGTTTCTCTACACCGTTTATGCGCCGGGGCTGCTGGCGACCTGGATCTGGTTTTTGCTGGTGCAGCGCATCGGGGCGGTGAAGGCCGCGACCTTCCACTTCCTGAACCCCTTCTTCGGGGTGCTGATCGCCTGGGTTTTGCTGGGTGAGACGCTGGGGATCTGGGATGTGGTGGGGGTCGTGGTGATCGCTGCGGGCATTCTGGCGGTGCAGCTGTCGCGGGCGCAAAGCGCGAAGGCCCCCTGAGCGGCGGCGGCGGCTTGCGCGGGGCGGCGGGGGGCGTTACCACCGCGCCATGCCACAAAGGGGGCCTTCGCATGCCGCAACATCTGACCACGACCGACCCGGATTTCGCCGCGCGCTTTGAGCATCTGCTCTCGATGAAGCGCGAGGATGCGCCGGATGTGGATGCGGCGGTGGCCGCGATCATCGCTGATGTGCGCGAGCGCGGCGACGCGGCGGTGATTGAGCTGACGTCGAAATTTGACCGTCTGGAGCTGACGCCGGAGACGCTGGCCTTTTCGCGGGCGGAGATTGAGGCGGCGGTGGCGCTGGTCACCCCTGAGGATCGCGCGGCGCTGGAACTGGCAGCCGAGCGGATCCGGGCCTATCATGCGCGGCAGATGCCCGAAGATGCCTCCTGGACGGATGCGGCGGGCGCGACGCTCGGCTGGCGCTGGACGCCGGTTTCGGCCGCGGGGCTTTACGTGCCGGGCGGTAAGGCGGCCTATCCGTCGTCCGTTCTGATGAATGCGATCCCGGCGAAGGTGGCGGGGGTTGAGCGGCTGGTGGTGGTCTGTCCGACCCCGGGCGGCGTGGTTAATCCGCTGGTCATCCTTGCCTGTGAAATCGCGGGTGTGGATGAGATCTACCGCATCGGCGGCGCGCAGGCGGTGGCGGCCCTGGCTTACGGCACCGATACCATTCGTCCGGTGGATAAGATCACCGGACCGGGCAATGCCTTTGTGGCGGCGGCGAAGCGGCGGGTCTTTGGCAAGGTGGGCATCGATATGATCGCGGGGCCGTCGGAGATTCTGGTGATTGCGGACCGTGACAATGATCCCGAATGGCTTGCCCTTGATCTGCTGAGCCAGGCGGAGCATGATGAGGTGGCGCAGTCGATCCTGGTGACCGATGATGCGGGCTTTGCCGCAGAGGTTACGGCAGCGGTGGAGCGGCTGATCCCGACGCTGGAGCGGGCAGAGATCGCGGGGGCCAGCTGGCGCGATTATGGCGCGGTGATCGTGACGAAGGATCTTGCAGAGGCGGCGGCGCTGTCGAACCGTGTGGCGCCGGAGCATCTGGAGCTTTGTGTGGCCGATCCGGAGGCGCTGGCGGGAGAGATCACCCATGCAGGGGCGATTTTCCTTGGTGCCTGGACGCCGGAGGCCATCGGCGATTACATCGGCGGGCCGAACCATGTGCTGCCGACGGCGCGCTCGGCGCGGTTTTCGTCGGGGCTGTCGGTTCTGGATTTCGTCAAGCGCACCACCATGGCGAAGATGACTCCGGCGGCGCTGGCGGCGATTGGTCCCTCAGCTGAGCGGCTGGCGCAGGCGGAATCGCTGCAGGCGCATGGGCTGTCGGTGCGCGCGCGTCTGGACCGTCTGAACGAGATGTGAGGGCGCGCGGGGGCTGCCGCCCCCGCCCCCCGCTTCAGGGGGAGGTTCCCTCCCCCTGAAAACCCCCGAGGTCGCCTCCGGGACAGGATGACAACCGGCAGGTCTGAGGGGCTGCCGGTTTTGTTTTTACGGATCAGCCGAGCATGCGGGTGACCATCTCTCCGAGATCGCGGCTGAGGTTCGGGGCCTGTTGCAGACGAGTGAGTTCCTGACGGATCAGGGCTTGGCGGTCGGCGTCATAGCGGCGCCAGGTTTCAAAGGCTGTCGACATCCGGGCGGCGGTCTGTGGGTTCAGCGCATCAAGGCGCAAAAGCCAGTCGGCAAGCAGGCGATAGCCCGTGCCATCTGCCCGGTGAAAGCCCGCGTGATTTGCGCTCAGCACCCCAAAGACCGCCCGGAAGCGGTTGGGGTTTTTGAGATCAAACTTCGGATGCGCGGTCAGGGCATCCGCCACCTGAGCTGCTGTTTCGGGGCTGGCGTAAACCACCTGAGCCATGAACCACTTGTCGAGCACCAGCCGGTCATCGCGGTAGCGCGCCTCAAAGGTTTTCAACGCCCCCCCGGCGGTCCCCGCCTCGATGAGGTAGGCGAGTGCGGCGGTCAGGTCGGTCATATTATCGGCTGCCGCGAAAGCCGCCTGTGCCGCGCGGCCACCGTCGAGCCGGCTTTGCAGCGCGAGCAGCGTGTTCTTCAGGCTGCGCTGGCCGGCGGAGACCGGGTCGGGGCTGTAAGGGCCCTGCGGTGTCATGGCTGTCATCAGGGCCGGGATCTGCGGGGCCAGATGCTGCGCGAGGCTGGTCTGAAGCTGCCGCCTCGCGCGGTGGATGCGGTCCGGGTCGGGCACGTGACCGCTGTCCGCGAGGGTTGCGGCCATATCATCTTCTCCCGGCAGGCGCAGGCAAAGCGCCCGGAAGGCCGGGTCGAGGCTGTCGTCGCGCAGAAGCGCTGCCATGGCCTCCAGCCAGTCGGCGCCGGGGGGCGTGCCTTCGGTGATCAGCCGGGCAAGGACCGCGCGGGCCAGGGTGCGGCCCGCCTCCCATCGATTGAAGGGGTCGGTGTCATGGGCCAGCAGAAAGGCGCGGGTGGCGTCGCTTTGGGCGTGGCTGAGGATCACGGGGGCCGAGAAGTCGCGCAGCACCGAAGCCACGGGGCGGGAGGTGAGATTGTCAAAGCGGAAGCTTTGTTCGGCTTGCGTCAGTTCCAGCGTGACCGAGGGCAGCACTTCATCGCCATTGGGGTTGAGAAGCCCCACCACCACCGGGATATGGAGCGGAAGTTTCGTCACGCCGTCCGGGGTTTCCGGCTGGCTCTGGCGCAGGGTCAGGGTGAAGGTGCCGCTGTCGTCCCAGTCTTCCGTCACCTCAACACGCGGGGTTCCGGCCTGGGAATACCAGCGGGCGAACTGGCTCAGATCGCGGCCGGTGGCCTCTTCGAAGACCTTCAGCCAGTCCTCAATGGTGCAGGCCTGACCGTCGTGGCGGGTGAAATAAAGATCCAGCGCTTTGCGGTAGCCCTCATCACCCACAAGGCGCTTCAGCATGCCGATCAGCTCTGCACCCTTTTCGTAGACCGTGGCGGTGTAGAAATTGTTGATCTCCACAAAGCTTGAGGGGCGCACCGGATGCGCGAGGGGGCCGCTGTCCTCGCGGAACTGCCGGTCGCGCAGGGTCAGCGCATCCTCAATGCGTTTGACGGCCGCGCCGCGCAGATCGGCGGTGAACTGCTGGTCGCGAAAGACCGTCAGCCCCTCTTTCAGGCAAAGCTGGAACCAGTCGCGGCAGGTGATGCGGTTGCCGGTCCAGTTGTGGAAATATTCATGCGCAATGATTGCCTCAATGCGCTGAAAATCGGCATCCGTCGCGGTGTCGGGCCGTGCCAGAACCGCGCGGGAGTTGAAGATATTCAGCCCCTTATTCTCCATCGCGCCCATGTTGAAATCGTCCACGGCGACGATGTTGAAAATATCGAGGTCATATTCGCGCCCGTAAACCTCCTCATCCCATTTCGTTGAGGCTTTCAGCGAGGTCAGCGCCCAGTCGCAGCGGTCCTCATCACCCGGGCGCACCCAGATGTTCAGCGCCACATCGCGGCCCGAGAGTGTGGTAAACTGCCCCGGGCGCGCGCGCAGATCGCCCGCCACCAGCGCAAAGAGATAGGCGGGCTTGGGCCAGGGGTCATGCCATTCCGCAAACCCGGGGCCGGACGCCACCTGATTGCCGTTGGACAAAAGCACCGGCAGATCGCTTTCAATCCGCACCCGGAAGGTGGTCATGACATCGGGCCGGTCGGGGTAATAGGTGATGCGGCGAAACCCCTCCGCCTCGCATTGGGTGCAATACATGCCGTTCGACATATAAAGCCCCTCAAGGGCGGTATTGGCGGCGGGATCAATCTCAACCTCTGCCTCCCAGGTGAGGGGGCCTTCGGGCAGATCGGCAGCGGGAATGCGCAAAACGCCGCCCTCTGGCCGCGCGGTGACGGGGTTGCCGTTCAGCGTCGCGCGGATCAGCTGCAGATGATCGCCGAAGAGCACCAGATCTTCCGCCGGTCCCTTCGGGGTCAGCGTGAAGCGCGAGATCACCCGCGTGGCCGAGGGCGCAAGCCGGAAGGTCAGGGCAACTTCGCCTAAGTCAAAGGGATAAGGACGGTAATCGGCGAGATAGACGGTCTGCGGCTCAGACATGGGGCACCTTCTTCGGCGGCATTCGCCAGGGGCTTGGGGAGGACTCAGAGGCGGCGGGCAGGGCATGCCGCGCTGACAGTCCGGCAGAGTAACGGGCGCATCCGGCGGGGTCGAGTGGCTTGAGTGTCCGCCCGCCCCCCGCTACCCTTTGCAGCGGTGTGGATGCGATCGGGGGTGCTTATGGCGGATGTATTGCAGATGGCGGCACGGGTGGCCGATCTTCTCGAAAGCCGCCTGAGGGTGCGCGGGCCGTCACTCGCGGTTCTGGTGCGCAAAGCGGGCCGCAGACTGCCGCGCAAGGTGCGCCGTGCGGCCCGGGAGCTGGCCTCCTTCGAGGGGCTCGCCCGACATCCCAAAGGGATTATGATGGTTAATCAGACCCGGGCAGAAGCCGCCTATGAGATCTGCATGAGCCATCTTCGCCCGCTGGGCTCAAAAGAACGCCTGATCTCTGCGGCACTGAATTTCGCAGGAACCGTGGCGCTGATGTTGCTGGTTCTCGGCGGCGTTTTTCTTGCGATCTGGACGTTGCGCGGCCCGTTCTGAGCCGGCGCGCGGCAGCCACCCTCGGGGGTTTCCAGGGGGAGGGAACCTCCCCCTGGAGCGGGGGGCGGGGGCGGCAGCCCCCGCGCCTCTCCCCCCCTTCCAAGAAAAAAGGCGGCCCCGGAAGGCCGCCTTTTCAATTTCAGGATCCGAAAATCAGAGGGTCGGATACATCGGGAAGCGGGCGCAGAGCGCTTTGACTTCCGCCTTCACGCGCTCTTCAACCTCCGCGTTGCCAGCCTCGCCATTGGCGGCCAGACCATCGACCACTTCCACGATCCAGCGGGCGATCTGGCGGAACTCAGCCTCGCCAAAGCCACGGGTGGTGCCTGCCGGAGCGCCCAGACGGATGCCCGAGGTGACAAACGGCTTTTCCGGGTCAAACGGCACGCCGTTTTTGTTGCAGGTGATATGCGCCCGGCCCAGAGCCGCTTCTGCCGCTTTACCGGTCACCTTTTTCGGGCGCAGGTCAGCAAGGCAGAGGTGGTTGTCGGTGCCGCCCGAGACGATATCAATGCCACCCTTCATCAGCTCATCCGCCATGGCAGCGGCGTTTGCTTTTACCTGAGCAGCATATTGCTTGAACTCCGGCTGCAGTGCTTCACCGAAAGCCACGGCTTTGGCGGCGATGACATGCATCAGCGGGCCGCCCTGAAGACCCGGGAAGACGGCCGAGTTGATCTTCTTGGCGATGTCTTCGTCGTTGGTCAGGATCATCCCGCCGCGCGGGCCGCGCAGCGATTTATGGGTCGTGGTGGTAACCACATGGGCATGCGGCACCGGCGAAGCGTGAACGCCGCCCGCCACCAGACCCGCGATATGCGCCATATCAACGTGCAGATAGGCACCGACTTCATCGGCGATCGCACGGAAGGCTGCCCAGTCCCACTCACGCGAGTAGGCAGTGCCGCCGGCGAGGATCAGTTTCGGGCGCGATTCCAGCGCCTTTTGACGGATCTCTTCCATATCCAGCAGCTGGTCCTGCTGACGCACGCCGTAGGAGACGACGTTGAACCATTTGCCCGACATATTCACCGGCGAGCCATGGGTCAGGTGACCGCCCGAGTTCAGATCGAGGCCCATGAAGGTGTCACCCGGCTGAAGCAGCGCCAGGAAGACAGCCTGGTTCATCTGGCTGCCCGAGTTCGGCTGCACGTTGGCGAATTTCGCACCGAAGAGCTCTTTCGCACGCTCGATCGCCAGGGTCTCAGCGATATCAACGAACTGGCAGCCGCCGTAGTAGCGCTTGCCCGGATAGCCTTCGGCGTATTTGTTGGTCAGAACCGACCCCTGGGCCTGCAGAACGGCCAGCGAGACGATGTTTTCCGACGCGATCAGTTCGATCTCTTCGCGCTGACGGCCGAGCTCTTTCGTGACGGCGCCGAACAGCTCCGGGTCGCGATCAGCGAGGTCCTGGGTGAAAAATCCGTTTTCAAGGTGCGACGCGGTCATCTGCTTTCCTCTGGGCTTTGAGCGGATGGCGACCCCTTATCCTGCAAAGGGCGCGGGGAAAAGCCGGGAAACCGACCCTCTGCGCGAATCTGTCAAAATTGGCCGGTTCACGGCAAGATTGCTTGCGTCCGGGGGGGCATTGCGCAACATGGGGCGGCTGCGCTGCCGGAGGGTCTGTTTCGTGTCGTCGCGTTCCGGGGAATCGCCCCGCTCCATCGCCTTTCTGGCATCACGCGCGCCCCAGGCTCAGGAGGCACTGGCGGCGCTGACGGCCAGATACGGGCAATGCGCGCCCGAAGCGGCCTCAGTCATCGTGGCGCTTGGCGGTGACGGTTTCATGCTCGACACGCTTCATGGCACGCAAAAGCTGGGCCTGCCGGTTTACGGCATGAACTGCGGCACCATCGGCTTTCTGATGAATGCCTATGGCGAACCGGACCTGATGGCGCGGCTTGATGCCGCCGAGGAAGAGCTGATCAACCCTTTGCGGATGAAAGCTTTTACCCTGAACGGCGGTGAGGTTGAAAAGCTTGCGATCAATGAGGTCTCGCTGCTGCGTGCCGGACCTCAGGCTGCCAAGCTGCGCATCCTTGTGGACGGACGGGAGCGGATGCCGGAACTGGTCTGCGACGGGGCGATCCTTTGCACGCCCGCCGGATCGACGGCCTATAACTATTCCGCCCATGGGCCCATTCTGCCCATCGGATCAGACGTTCTGGCGCTGACGGCGGTGGCGGCCTTCCGGCCGCGCCGCTGGCGCGGCGCGCTTTTGCCCAAAACCGCCACCGTGCGCTTTGAAGTGCTGGAAGGCGAAAAGCGCCCGGTGATGGCCGATGCCGATGGCCGCTCGGTGCGCGATGTGCTGGCGGTGGAAATCCGCTCAGAGCCCGATGTGCAGCACCGCATCCTTTTCGATCCCGGTCACGGCCTCGAAGAGCGGCTGATCTCAGAGCAGTTTACCTGATGAGATCGCCGAAGCCGAAGGCCGCATAGTCTCGGGCATAGGCGTCACGCACGGCGGCTTCATGTGCCTGTTGCAGCCAGCAGGGCAATTGGGGCAGGGCCAGAGGCGGCGGCGGAGCGGCTTTACCGCAGAGTTTCGCCATCAGCGGCAGTGCCTCTCCCAGATCCTCTTCACGCCAGAGGTGACCGGGAGGCAGAAAGCCGGAAAACCCCTCAATCACCGCTGCCTGGCTGGCCCAGGCCGGGTCGATCTTCAACGGCGTCTGACCGGCCAGATTGCCCTTCAGAAACCGCAGGAAGGTGGCGAAAGCGGCGGAAAGCTCCTCTGCCGTAGCCTCTGCCGGATCATCGGGCAGCAGCAGTTTCCAGTTTTTGCGCAGGATCTGGCGGGTCTCGGACCTGGGGCCGCGCAGGATGCGTTTTTCAAATGCCGTCACCGCCCGGAGCAGCGGGTGGCGCAGCACGGTAAAGCTGCGCGGGGCCTGCTGCTCTTTGATCCAAGCCCGCAGAGAGCGGCGGTCAAAGCCCTCGATCAGCCCGCCGCCGATCTCTGAGAGCCAGTGCCGCACCTCGTCAACCGGGCCGGAGCGGATCGGCATGAAAAGAAGCGGCAGATCACGCGCGGCCATGAAAGAAGGCACCTGCGGGCCGCGACGCGGCTCAAAATTCGGCGTGCGGGAGAGGTTGAAGCGGTCAAGCCGCGCCAGCCCCTCACTCAGGTCTTCGGGGTTCTCAATCAGCGAGTCCAGGCTTTCGGGGTTTTGCTTTTTAACGCTGTCGTCCAGCGCCTCAGGGGCTGGAACGCCGAGGAAGGCCGCAAGACCCTGAATGACCGACAACTCGCCGATGTCTTCGTAATCAATCCAGAAGGCGGTCTGGCCCGAGGTCTGCAAAGCGCGATGGATCTGCAGCTGAAAGGCTTGGAGGCGGGTGACATGATCCTCAAATTCCGCGCCGTCAAAGCGGGCCCTGGCCTCGCGCCGCCGCCGCGCATCGCCGAGTTTCCACTGTCCCGTGGCGCGCGCGATCTGCAGCGAGACATAGCTTTCGAGCGGATTGCGGGTCAGAACGATCTTGGCGCAGCGCGGATCTGCAAGGGCGGTGTCCAGGATGCGCGGGTCGTGGTCGTGAAAAAAGCGAAAGCCTGCAAGGCCTTCGGTCGCAGCCTCCATGGCGCGCAGCAGGGCGTGGGGATCGCGGGTGCGCGCCTCCAGGGTGATGCCGAGGTAGCTTTCGTGATCTTTGCGCGCGATAAAGACCGGGTTGAACGCCTCACCATGGCAGGTCACGCCGGGCAGGGCGTTGAGATTGGCTTCCAGAAAGTTAGAGCCGGTGCGCATATCGGCCAGCAGGATGAAGCGGTCAAAGGGGCGGCTCATGATCCGTTTTCTCCGGTCAGGCGGTTGCGGGCGGCACGACGCCCGGGCACGACAGGTTCATCAAGGGGAATGTCGCCGAGCAGAACGGGCTTCATGCCCTGATTGCGCAGGTTCTGCACGAAGCGGCCGAAGCCCGCCATATCCCCCAGACGGGGCGGCTCTGTCATGGCGCGCAGAGGGCCGGGGCGCAGCTCGCCCAGCAGGGCTTCCAGCGGCTCAAAGGGGTCTTCCAGAAACTCTGCTAGGGGGCGGATATCAATGCGGCCGGGCATCTGCGCGGCGCGCAGCCGGTCGATCATCGCGGTCTCAATTTTCTGCAACCGCGCGGCTTCGCGGCGCTGGTCCTCAAAGCTGCCGCCCTCACGGAAAAGCCGCACCGCCCAGGCACCGGAGATCATTGAGATCCGCGCATGCGGGTCGCGGGCCAGGAAGGGCAGAATGTCCTGGCTGTCGCGGGGGCCGAACTGAAACGTCTGCCGCTCGCCGCGTGAATTCCAGATCAGCGAGGTCAGAAACATCTGCGGATCATAATCGCGCAGGCTGGCGCTGTCGGTCAGACAGCCGTTCCAGATCGTGGCTCCTCCGGCAAATTCCACCCGCTCAGCGGCGAAAAGATGGCCGTGGACACGGGCGCCTAAGGATTTGGAAAGCCAGCTTTCAAAGCCTTCAAACACATCGTCATAGCCCACAAAAACCGTATAGGGCTGAGCGGTCAGCGCCCCTTCGCGGCCCGGCGCGGGAAAGCGGCTTTGCATGTAAAGCCCCGGCCGTCCCCGCAGGCGGCGTTCAGCGGCGCGGGAGAACAGCCGGTCAATTTTGCCGGGGTTCGGCTCTGCGCGCGGGGCGGTCTCGGCCTCGGGCTTCAGAAATTCGCGGTAGAGGCGGTTGGCCTGGGGCCAGATTTTGCGCGCGATGAAACAGTCGGAGCGGCGCAGAAGCTGCAGGTGATCGTCGTAAAAGACATGCGGCTTGCCCTGATGATCGAATTTCGACAGCGTCAGAGAGCGGCTCTCCACCCGTCGGGCGTGAAGACGCACAAGGCTTTGAAAATAGCTCTCATCCGGGATCCAGA
The DNA here is from genome assembly GCF_004054105.1 of Falsigemmobacter intermedius. Taxonomy (GTDB): domain Bacteria; phylum Pseudomonadota; class Alphaproteobacteria; order Rhodobacterales; family Rhodobacteraceae; genus Wagnerdoeblera; species Wagnerdoeblera intermedia. The sequence continues at coordinate 83,035 of NZ_SBLC01000007.1, read as the reverse complement.
CCCGCGAGAAATAGCGGTCAAATTCCGCCCGTCGCGGATCATTGAGGATGGCGGAAAGCGTCTCGCGGGTGAGGCACCACCATTGGCTGCCCAGGTGGGGGACCATGCCTTCGGGGATATGACGGCGCATGCGCAGTCGGCGCTGCAGCCGCACATAGCCGTCAAAAAGCCTGCGGTGGCGGCGCCAGGAGAAGGGAAAGCGCAGGGTAAAACGCTCGGCATCAAGGCCGCCCATGGTCCAGCTGACATCTGCGGTGGTGACGGATTCGATGAAATCGGTATCGGGCTGACCCGCAAGCCAGGCGGCAAATTCCTGCGGCGGCCGGAGCGGCAGGCAGGCCCCCGAGACGAGGCAGATGTGGCGCACCTCGGGAAAGCGCTCCAGCAGCAGGCGGGCGGCATCAAGGGTGGCGGCCACCATCCCCCACATCCCCCATTCGCAGGCGTGACGCGGTGAAAACAGGATCTTCTTCTGCGCGGCCAGATCGCTCCTCAGCCGCTCTGCCTGGGTCCCGCGCACTCTGGCGTCGAGGTGGATGACCACCGGAGAGCCGCTCTCCGCCCAATGCGTGGCCACCTGCGCGGCGCGGTGCAGGGCGGTGTGGCAGAGCATGATATAGCCGACCGTCATGCGCTCACGTCCAGTTGCCTTTCGACATCAGCCCGAGGATCTCAAGCTGGCGCCAGTTGATGTAATGCTCTGACCAGCGGGTCCAGAGATCTGGCTGCGCGCGCAGCCCCTCCAGATAAGCGCGATACTCGGCCCCTGCGGCGAAATGCTGGCCTCTCTGTGTCTCTTCTTCGGCCTTGGTGGTGAGGGTGTCGAGAAACTTCGGATGCAGCAGGCAGCCTGAGATGATCTCTCCGCCTGAGCGGTCATAGGTGAGATTCAGCCCGCGTGGCAGCATCATATGGGTGGAGCTGATATAGGCATAACCGCGCCGCCAGCGGACCAGGGGCATCTTGTTCAGCGCCGGGGCTTTGGCGGGATTGTCGGCAAAGAACGCCCGGCTGCGCGGGCCGCCCTGGATCCAGAGATTGCCCAGATCGGGGTTGCGGCGGAAGGTGTAATTGCCGCTGTCAAACCAGCAGGCAATCGCCAGCGGGTCCGTTCCGGCGCGGTAGGGCTGCGCGGTGATCGGCCCTTTGGGATACATATCCAGCAACATCGCCGGAAAAGCGCGGGTGCCCGAAGCCTCAAGCCAGTCGGTCAGCGCCTTCAGCGGGCGGCTGTCGCTGAAGGGATAGACCAGAAATTCGTCGGGATCGACGGTCAGGCACCAATGCCCGGTGCCATAGCGGCGCAGCAGATCGTTGATCCAGTCCACGCCATAATGTGCCCCGCGATAAGAGGCGGTGGTGTGCCAGAGCGAGACATCCTCCTGGGCGCAGAGGTAGTCGGCTGAGCCGTCCTCTGAGCCGTTGTCGACGATCAGAAACTGGCTGACGCCCAGGTTGCGGTAATAGTCCAGAAACCACGGCAGCCGCACCAGTTCATTGCGCAGGCAGCAAAACAGCAGGATCTGCCCGGGACGGATGGAGGCAGTTCTGTCGCGCAGGCTGCGCAGTTCGCGCCCGCGCTGCCTTGCCCGCCAGAGCCAGCGCCGCCGCTTCCAGCGCAGACGATATGACTGCCAAAGCCCCAAACGCTGTCCGCCCCCCTGTTACCCTCTCCCGGCCTGTCTCAGAGCCAGCCGCCACGCGACATCAGGCCAAGGGCTTCAAGCCCGCGCCAGCCCTGATACCGCTTTGACTGCTCTGTCCAAAGCTGCGGTGCCGCGCTGAGCGCGGCGTAATACTCGTTATAGAGGGAAGAGTTCTCAAAATGCTCTCCTCTTGTCGCTTCTTCGCGTGATTTTTCGACAATGGTGCTGAGAAACTTCGTATGCAGCAGCAGGCCGCAGAGGTCTTCCCCGCCCTCCGTCTCGGCGCGGTCGTTCAGCCGGCGGGGCAGCAGGGTATGGGTGGAGCTGACATAGGCATAGCGCCAGTGCCAGCGCACCAGCGGCACCTTGCCAAGCGTCGGCGCACGGCGCGGGTCAGTGCTGAAAAACGCCCGCGCTCTCGGACCGCCCTGGATCCAGAGATTGCCCAGATTTTTCTGACGCCGCCGGGTGTAATTGCCGCTGTCAAACCAGGGGATTGTCTCCAGCGGGTCCTGTCCGGGTGCGGAAGGCTCAGCCCCCAGGGGCCCCCTGGGGTAAAGATCGAGCATCATCGTGCCAAGCGCGGGGATCGCATGATCGTCGAGCCAGTCGGTCAGCGCGGGCAGGGGGCGGCTTTCCCAATGCGGATAGATCAGCAGCTCATCGGCATCGACGGTCAGGCACCAATGGCCATGGCCATAGCGCGCCAGCAGGCCGTTCATCCAGTCCATGCCAAAGCGCGAGGCCTTATAAGAGGCCGTGGTCCGCCAGAGCGAGACATCGGGCTGGTCTTTCAGCAGGGCCTCGGAGCCATCGGTGCAGTTGTTGGCGACGATCAGGAAATGCGCGACGCCGAGGCGGCGGTAATGCTCGAGAAACCAGGGCAGGCGGTTTTCTTCATTGCGCAGAGTGGCAAAGAGCAGGATCGCGCCGCGCGCAATGGCGCCGGTGCGATCGGCCAGGGCGGTCAGATCGCGCAGGCGGCGACGCTGGCCGCGCAGGATCAGATACTGCCGCCGCCCGCGCAGGCGCAGGGCAACGGCAGGGCTGACTGAGGGCAGGCCCCCGGACCGACCCGCAGGGGGCAGGATCCGGCGGCCTGTCATGGCTTATTTCGACAGATCAAGCGAGGTGAGGAACTCGTGCAGTTCGTCGCGCAGATCCGGGCGCTTCAGGCCGAAGGCCACGGTCGCCTGGAGGAAGCCCGATTTTGAGCCGCAGTCGTAACGCTCGCCCTCAAAGCGCAGGCCGAAGACCTGGTTTTTGGCGGTTTCTTTGGCGATGGCATCGGTCAGCTGGATCTCTCCACCGGTGCCGACCTCTGCTTTGTCGAGATGCTTGAGCACTTCCGGCGTCAGAATGTAGCGGCCGATCACAGCGAGGTTCGAGGGCGCGGTGCCTTTGGCGGGCTTTTCGACCATGCCTTTGGCACGGACCACACGGCCCATGGTCTCACCGATATCGAGAACACCATAGGACGAGGCTTTGTCTTCCGGCACTTCCATGGCCGCAACCATATTGCCGCCGGTTTCGGCATAGGCTTCCACCATCTGCGCAAGGCAGGGCTTTTCTGCGGCGATCACGTCATCGGGCAGCAGCACGGCGAAAGGCTCATCGCCGATCATGCGGCGCGCGCACCAGACGGCATGACCAAGGCCGCGCGGGCTGTTCTGACGGACATAGGCGATGGCGCCCGAATCCATATTGGTGTGCTGCAGCTCTGCCAGGAGTTCGGTCTTACCCTTGGACTTCAGCGCGGTTTCCAGTTCGGGGTTGTGATCGAAGTAATCCTCAAGCGCGGATTTTCCGCGCGAGGTCACAAAGATGAACTCCCGGATGCCTGCGGCCCGCGCCTCGTCGATGGCGTATTGGATCAGCGGGCGGTCGACCAGCGTCATGATCTCTTTCGGGATCGATTTGGTAGCGGGAAGAAAGCGTGTGCCGAGGCCTGCAACCGGAAAGACGGCCTTCGTTACCTTCTTTTGCATCTGGGGAATCCTTAAAAATGAGTCTGCGGAAAGGCGTGAAGCCCCGGGTCGGTTCTGAATTCATGTCCGTCGGGGCTGGAGCCGGTCCGGGCAGGACCGCTCCGGCGTAGATCAGTGCAAATCTTCTCGCAACGGATTTGTTTGCGCGCAAACCCAGGGTTGCAATCTTCCGCTGATTACCGCGCCTTCAGCGGGACCTGTGGCGCAGCGGCGATAAAGAAGCCGTTTTCCCAGCCGGCTTTGCCATAGGTGAAGGGGCGCAGATCCTCCATGTGGACCATGACCCCGCCCGCCGCGCGCAAAATCGCATCGCCGGCAGCGGTGTCCCATTCCATGGTCCGCCCGCAGCGGGGATAGAGATCGGCCTCGCCGCAGGCGACAAGGCAGAACTTCAGGCTGGAGCCTGCGCTTTTCAGATCGCCGGTCGGATAAAGCGCGATGTAATCATCCGTCGCCTGGTCGCGGTGCGATTTTGACGCGACGACGCGCAGCGCATTCAGATCAGGCTCTGCCACCCGCAGCGGCTTGATGCGGCCGGCTGTGGCACCGAAGGGGGCTTCCTCTTCCACCGCGCCGCCCTCAGCAGGTGTATAGAAAAGCCGCTCTTTTGCCGGGGCATAGACCACGCCAAGAAGCGGCACACCCTCTTCGACATAGGCGATATTGACGGTGAAATCGCCGCGACGCTGCACAAATTCCTTCGTGCCATCAAGGGGATCAACGATGAGGAAGGTCGAAGCCTGCAGCGCATGGCTTTCGGCCTGTTCTTCGGTGATCAGCGTCAGCTGCGGAAACTCTGCCCTGAGACCTGCCGAGATCAGCCGGTCTGCGGCCTCATCGGCCAGAGTGACGGGGCTTTCATCCGCCTTCAGGCGGGTGCCGCTGTCGCCGGAGTGATAGACCTCAAGAATGGCCTCACCCGCCTGAAGGGCAAGGCGGCGCATGGTCGTCACAAGGGCCTGGCGCTCTGCGGTTGTCAGGGTCATGGAAATCCTCTCTCACGCGCAAATGTCTTCGTGATGCCGCAATCGCAGTCTACATTAGGGGCTGGCGCGCGATCGGGGCAAGTATGCGGACGGTACATGTTTAAAGCGGCAGAGAGCAGAAAAACCGGGCGCCTTGGCAGCGCGATCTCGCTGCTGGAGCGGATTTATCACGCGACGGTGCGCAATGTGCGCAAATCTCATGGCAATGCCATGGTGGGGCTTTTGCTCAACGTCTTTCAGACCGTGCTGCTGGTGGGCGTTTTCTACATCATGTTTGAGCTTTTAAACATGCGCCGCCTGGCGATCCGGGGTGATTTTCTGCTCTATGTGATGTCGGGCGTTTTTATGTTCCTGACCCATACCAAGGCGGTGGGGGCGGTTTCCGGGGCAGAGGGGCCGACCTCTCCCATGATGAAACATGCACCGATGAATACCGTGATCTCGATCATGGCGGCGGCGCTGTCGTCGCTTTACCTGCAGGTTTTATCGGCGGCGATTGTGCTTTGGGTCTATCACGCTGCGGTTCAGCAGATCACCATTCACAATCCAGCGAAAACTTTAGGCATTTTTCTTCTGGCCTGGGGATCGGGGGCGACGATCGGCATGGTGCTGCTGGCGGCGAAGCCCTGGTGGCCCTCGGGTGTGATGATGATTTCAACCGTCTATCAGCGGGTGAATATGATCGCCTCGGGAAAGATGTTTGTGGTCAATATGTTGCCCGGAAGCATGATCGGGCTTTTCGACTGGAACCCGCTGTTTCACTGCATCGACCAGGCGCGGGGCGCGATCTTTTTGAACTATGAGCCGCGCTACACCAGCCTCAGCTATCCGGTCATTGTAACGCTTTGCTGCCTGATGCTGGGTCTGATGCTGGAGTTTTACACCCGTCGCCATGCCTCGCTGAGCTGGGGTGCAGGTAAATAAATCAGGCAGATGGCGGGCTTTGGCCTGGCGTAGCGGGATCGTTGCAAAATCACAGCGGCGTGACACTTGCAGGGCGATAAGCCCCCCCATATATACCCGAACGTAAGGGGCCCGGATCACTCCGGACCTGTAATCTGGGATCGGCGCCGGATGCCACATGTGAGGGTCCGGTTCCTGCATATCGCCTGAAGAGGAAGCAATATGGCCAAAGTCATCGGTATCGACCTCGGCACGACCAACAGCTGCGTCGCCATCATGGACGGTTCGCAGCCCCGTGTGATCGAGAATTCGGAAGGCGCGCGTACCACGCCGTCGATCGTTGCCTTCACCGAGAGCGAGCGTCTCGTCGGTCAGCCTGCAAAGCGCCAGGCCGTCACCAACCCGACCAATACCATCTTTGCAGTGAAACGTCTGATCGGCCGTCGCGCCAATGATCCGGCACTGGAAAAAGATAAGAAAAACATGCCCTACGCCATCGTTGACGGTGGCAATGGTGACGCATGGGTTGAAGCCCGCGGTGAGAAATATTCCCCCGCGCAGGTCTCGGCCGTCATCCTGCAGAAGATGAAAGAAACCGCTGAGTCCTATCTCGGCGAGACCGTCACGCAGGCTGTCATCACCGTTCCGGCCTACTTCAACGATGCTCAGCGTCAGGCTACCAAAGACGCCGGCAAAATCGCCGGTCTGGAAGTACTGCGCATCATCAACGAGCCGACTGCGGCTGCGCTGGCCTATGGCCTCGACAAAAAAGACAGCAAAACCATCGCGGTCTATGACCTTGGCGGCGGTACCTTCGACATCACCATTCTCGAGATCGATGATGGCCTGTTCGAAGTGAAATCGACCAACGGCGACACCTTCCTCGGTGGCGAAGACTTCGACATGCGCATCGTCTCCTACCTGGCAGGCGAGTTCAAAAAAGAGCATGGCGTTGACCTGACCCTCGACAAAATGGCTCTGCAGCGTCTGAAAGAAGCCGCTGAGAAAGCCAAAATCGAGCTGTCGTCCTCGCAGCAGACCGAGATCAACCAGCCGTTCATCTCGATGGACAAAAACACCGGCCAGCCGCTGCACCTGATGGTGAAGCTGACCCGTGCGAAACTGGAATCGCTGGTCGACGATCTGGTCAAAGCGTCGCTCAAGCCCTGCATCGCAGCGCTGAAAGATGCCGGCCTGTCGAAAGGCGACATCGATGAGGTCGTTCTGGTCGGCGGTCAGACCCGCATGCCGAAAGTCATCCAGGCTGTCACCGAATTCTTCGGCAAAGAGCCGAACAAGGGCGTGAACCCGGATGAAGTCGTGGCCATGGGCGCAGCCATCCAGGCCGGCGTTCTGCAGGGCGACGTGAAAGACGTGGTTCTGCTCGACGTGACCCCGCTCTCGCTGGGCATTGAGACGCTGGGCGGTGTCTTCACCCGTCTGATCGACCGTAACACCACGATCCCGACCAAAAAATCGCAGGTGTTCTCGACCGCAGAAGACAACCAGAATGCCGTGACCATCCGCGTGTTCCAGGGTGAGCGCGAAATGGCTGCGGACAACAAGATGCTGGGTCAGTTCAACCTTGAGCAGATCCCGCCGGCTCCGCGCGGCATGCCGCAGATCGAAGTGACCTTTGACATCGACGCCAACGGCATCGTCTCGGTCTCGGCGAAGGACAAAGGCACCGGCAAAGAGCAGCGCATCACCATCCAGGCCTCGGGTGGTCTGTCGGATGCAGACATCGAACAGATGATCCGCGATGCAGAAGCCAACGCCGAAGCCGATAAGGCCCGTAAAGAGCTGGTTGAAGCGAAAAACCAGGGCGAAAGCCTGCTCGACTCGACCAAAAAGTCGCTGAAAGAGCATTCGGACAAGGTGGATCCGTCGACCGTCGAAGCCATCGAGCTGGCCATGGGCCCGCTGGAAGAGGCTCTGGCGAAAGACGATGCCGGCAAGATCAAATCGGCGATCCAGAACCTGACCGAGGCTGCCATGAAGCTCGGCGAAGCGATCTACAAAGCTCAGGCTGATGGCCAGGGCGATGCGGATGGCGACGACGAAGGCCCCGCACGTGGTCGTGACAGCGATGATGACATCGTTGACGCCGATTTCGAAGATCTCGGCGAAGACCGCAAGCGTCGCTGACAGCACAGAGCGAAGCGGGGGCGGTCCTGAAGAAGGACCGCCCTTTGTCTTTGACTCGATACGGGGAACGGAATGGCAAAACGTGACTTCTATGAGGTGCTTGGCATCGCCAGGGGCGCCTCGGCAGAAGAAATCAAAAAGGCCTATCGCACCAAAGCGAAAGAGCTGCACCCCGACCGCAACCGCGACAATGCGGATGCCGAGGCGCAGTTCAAAGAGGTCAATGAGGCCTATGAGACCCTGAAGGATGAGCAGAAAAAGGCGGCCTATGACCGCTTTGGTCATGCTGCTTTTGAAGGGGGCATGGGCGGGGGCCGCGGTGGCTTTGGCGGCGGCGGCGGTGATTTCTCCTCTGCCTTCTCGGATGTCTTTGAAGATCTCTTCGGCGATTTCATGGGCGGCCGTGGCGGCGGCGGCGGTGGTCGCAATCGGGCGCGGCGCGGATCGGATCTGCGCTACAACCTGCGCGTAACGCTGGAAGAAGCCTTTAACGGCGTCCAGAAGACGATCAACGTGCCGACGGCGGTGAACTGTGACGTCTGTCATGGTTCGGGTGGCGAAAACGGGTCTGAGCCGGTGACCTGCCCCACCTGTCAGGGCATGGGCAAAGTCCGTGCGCAGCAGGGCTTTTTCACTGTTGAGCGCACCTGCCCGACCTGTTCCGGCGCTGGCCAGACGATCAAAAATCCCTGCCGCGCCTGTGGCGGTGCGGGGCGCGTCGAAAAAGAGCGCAATCTGTCGGTCAATATCCCTGCCGGGGTTGAGACCGGGACCCGCATTCGCCTGACCGGCGAGGGCGAGGCCGGGATGCGCGGCGGCCCGACGGGCGATCTCTATATCTTCATCGAGGTCCGCGATCACCAGATCTTCCAGCGGGACGGCGTGAACCTTTACTGCCGCGTGCCGGTCTCGATCACCACCGCCGCGCTTGGCGGTGAGGTTGAGGTGCCCACGATCGACGGCGGCAAAGCGCGGGTCAAAGTGCCTGCGGGCAGCCAGACCGGCAAGCAGATGCGCCTGCGTGGCAAGGGGATGCCCGCGCTGCGCGGTGGTGGCAGCGGCGATATGATGATTGAACTGGCGGTTGAGACCCCGGTGAATCTGTCGGCCCGTCAGCGCGAGCTTCTGGAAGAGTTTGAGCGCCTTGCCGAGGATAACAATCCCGAAGGCAACAGCTTCTTTTCCAAGGTGAAGAGCTTCTGGGACAAGAAAAGCTGACAAGCGGGGCGCCTTCGGGCGCCCTTTGCTTTTTCGGCTTTTGATGGCGCAGGGCTTTAAGAGGAAATTAACTCAGAACTGCCAGGCTCTGTCCATGAGCCGGGGTTTTTCCGATCTGACACAGCGCTTCTTTGATGCCGAGGCTGATCCGGTGGCCCTGCCTGCCGGGGTGGTGCCGTCTTATATCCGCGACCACCGCAAGCGGTTGCGGAGCCGCTTTCTCCAGGGCGGGGCTGCAGCATTGCCGGATTATGAGCTGCTGGAAATGGTGCTTTTCGCTGCCCTGCCGCGCGGCGATGTCAAACCGCTTGCGCATAAGCTTCTCAAGACATTCGGCGATTTCAACGCGGTCCTTGCCGCGCCCCTGCCGCGTCTTCTGGCCCTGGACGGCGTGGGAGAGGCCGTGGCCTGTCATCTGAAGGTGACAGAGGCAGCAGCCGCGCGGATGATGCGGGCGCGGGTGCTGAACCGGCCGGTTCTGTCGGGGTGGGAGGCCCTCTTAGACTACTGCCACACCGCCATGGCGCACAGCAGTGTTGAGCAGTTTCGCGTGCTTTATCTCGACCGGAAAAACGTGTTGATTGCCGATGAAGAACAGGCCCGTGGCACCGTGGATCACGTGCCGGTTTACCCGCGGGAGGTGGTAAAACGCGCTCTCGAACTGGATGCCAGCGCCTTTATCCTGGTGCATAATCATCCCTCCGGCGATCCCACGCCCTCGGATGCTGATATTACCATGACCTTAAAGATCGAAGAGGCCGCCCGGGCGCTTGGGCTGGTGCTGCATGATCATCTGATCATCGGCCGGGAGAGAGAGGTCAGTTTTCGTGCCGGTGGCTGGCTTTAGCCACCGGCACGAAAGGATCAAAGGAAGCGCACCTGAGTGCCGACCTGAACCAGTTCAAAGAGTTCTTCCACATTCGGGTTGAACAGACCGACACAGCCGGAGGAGGCTGGACGCCCGATCTTATCGAGATTGTCGATGCCGTGGATGCGGTAATACTGCCAGCCAAGGTTCAGCGCCCGGCTGCCCATCGGATTGTCCGGGCCCGGCGGAATGCTCTCCGGCAGCGTCGGGTCTGCGGCGCGCATGGTCGGGGTGGGGATCCAGGTCGGATTGCGGCGCTTCAGCACGATCTCGGTATAGCCGCGCTGCGTATGTTCTTCGTCGCGCGGCACCGAGGAGGGATAGACCAGATAGGTCTGCTCATCCTCGGACCAGAAGTGCAGCACCCGCGAGGTCAGATCGCACAGGATCGCGCCTTTGCGCAGGTGTTGGAAATGGTCCTGCCAGCGTTGCGCGCTGAAGCCGGCCACGTTGTGGTGATGGCCCTGCGACGGCTGCACCATGGTCACCTGCGCACGCAGCAGACCGGGGGCGGCAAGGCCCGCAGCCGCAAAGGCGCCAAAGCCCAAAAGGCGGCGGCGGTTGAAGCTTTCTGGCATCTTTTGCTCCGTTTTACTGGCCCACATTGAGGGTCCACCAGAGTTTCATGTCAGGATCCTGGAAGGCCCCGAGCCCGATACGGGTCGCGCGCGGATCCAGCAGAATCGCGCGCAGTTCCGGCTTGGCTGCCCAGGTTGCGATGGCCTGAACCTCGCTTTGATAGGTCTCAGAGACCATTTCACCAAGGAAGCTGCCCTGGAACCCGGCCTGCGCCGCGCGGTGGATCGGCGAGGAGCCGTCTTCCCCGAAGGCCCAGGCCCGCTTTTGCCGCGACATCGAGGCTGAGTGACGCTCGGCCGCGCGGTTCAGCGAGTCATCGAGCGAAACGGGGCCCAGCCCGGCCGAGCTGCGGGTGTTGTTGACCGTATCCAATGCGCGGGCGCGCACGGCGGCGATGTTCTGCGGCGTGACCGCATAGCTGCTCCAGGCGGCAGCGCCTTCTTTGTTGAGACGCGGGGCCGAGGACGAGCTCAGCTCAGCGCAGCCTGCGAGCAGCAGGGCAAGGCCCGTCAGCAGCGCGCTGCGCCGCAGGGCTGTCGGGGCAAAGGGAAGGCTTTGGGCGAGAAGGCTCATCGTTCGATATTCCTGAAATCCGGCGGCACCTGGCCTGAGTAAGGGGGCTTTGGCAAGTCCTGCAGCCAAAAAATCGCGTGAGCCCGATGTGAGACGCGATTGCCCGTGATGAGGCGACGGCACGGGTCTTTGCCCTTTCCCTCAGAAGACGCGATGCGCGCCGGGAGGTTCCTGATTTCAGGCTTCCCGGTTTTCAAACGCCCCGCCTCAGGTGTGTTCGCAGAGAGGGAGATCTCTGGTCCGTTCCGGGATGAGAAAGAAGCTCTCCGTTCGGGGCGGCAAAGAGGTGAGAGCCGCGGAGGTGGGGCAGGGGGAGAGCAAAAGCTTTTTGGCAGACACTTTGAGCGGGCAGAGCATTTTATTAGGTCGAATTAGTTTTATATGCAAACTATGCATATTAAGAATGCTACTTGTATTGTAAAAAATTGTACTTTTCTTCAAACCTCGAACGGGCGATTGGGCTGGAGTGAATGGGGCAGCCTTCCTTTCCGCGCCAAAGGGCCGGCGCGATTGCTCTCAACAGGAAGCGAGGCAGATTATCGTTCTGTTCGTTTAAGGCTGGAACGCTGACGGCAGGCACCTCGTTCGGGGTGTCTGTCGGATAGTCATAGGGTCATGGGACAAGTCGGCGCTCTGACCAGGATCTGAAGCCATCGAGCATGAAAGGCGATGGGAGCCAGACTTTGCAGGTCCTGCTCGGCTTGAAAGGCGGGTGTCTTAAGCGTCGTCCCTGCGCTGCCGGGAAATGCCTGCTTCAGTTTGTGTTGCTGGTCTGTGATGCCCGACCGACTCTCACATCCCGCATTCTTTGGCAGAATGTGAGAGATGCGATGTCTGAAAGGGAATGGCGCGAGCAGCCGGGCTGGTCTTCAGGCGTGGCTTCGCTCCACCAATCGGCGGCCTATGGTCGATTGAGTCTGACACGCTGATTGCTTCGGTCGCTTTTGGCTGAAAATCCAAAACCTTCAGCGGCTTAGCCTGATTTTTGGCTCAGGAACCACAGCATCCCGCGTCGAGCAGAGGGGGCTCCAGATGTTCCGGGGCTGGCAGTTTGTGATCCGGGCAGCGGGGCAGGCAATTGCGTGAAAAGCGCGGCTAAGGTGTTGCTTTGAAAGATTTTTTGTCGGGCAGAGATCAGGGCCGGACGTGCCGGAATACTTTAAGCGAGCGCGACCCAAGCCAGCCCTAAATTCCTCACTACAACTTCGGGCTTCTGTCTTGATGGAGCTGTGCTCGGGTGCTGCTGCGCCATCTATTTCAAGGAGATCGGCGAGCTAAAAGCGATCTTGCCGTTTAATCTGACCGCAAAATTCTGAGCATTATATTGTGATCATTATGATCATAAATAGATCATAATAAACGTGTGGGGTCATACCTTGAACTGTTTCCTGACAAACCGTGCTCAGCATCCAAACCGCTTAAGTTGGGGCTTAAAACCAACCTGTGATGCCTCGCGCGCCGGTACTTTTTGACAGGAGACTCCGGCCTGAGATGCACTGATCCTCCCCCAGGGGGCTGCCCTCAGCGCAGCTTGTGATGTCGGGGCAATCTCTCTGGCCACGCGGGGCCTGTTCGCGAGGCTCGGGTGGGGAATATGAAAAAGCCGGGCAGCGTGGCTGCCCGGCTTTCAGAGTGTCAGGAGATGGAGCGATCAGCCCTGCAGGGTGCGGACCCCGTAGCCCTCTCCGCGGGCCTTCAGCGCGGCCACAATCGCGATGGAGGCGGCAGCGGTGGTGAAGTAGGGGATCTTGTCCATCAGTGCCGAGCGGCGGATGTCACGGCTGTCCGAAATCGATTGGGTGCCTTCGGTGGTGTTCATCACCATGGCAATCTCGCCGTTCTTCAGCGCGTCCACGATGTTCGGGCGACCTTCATAGACCTTGTTGATCGCGGTGGCGGCGATGCCTTCGGCTTCAAGCCATTTGGCGGTGCCGCGGGTTGCGGTCAGCTCAAAGCCCAGAGCGATGAGGTCACGGGCGGCCTCTGCGAGAGCGGCGGATTTGTCCATGTCTTTGACCGACAGGAACACGCGGCCGCTTTCGGGCAGGGTGACGCCTGCGCCCATCTGCGCCTTCAGGAAGGCCAGCGCGAAGTTGCGGTCCCAGCCCATGACTTCGCCGGTCGAGCGCATTTCCGGCCCGAGGAGCGGGTCAACGCCGGGGAAGCGGGCGAAGGGCAGCACAGCTTCTTTGACCGAATACCAGGGGGTTTTCGGATCTGCGAGGGTCATCGGATCCGCCAGCGGCAGCGGGCTGTCAGGGCCCACGTCTGCGGCATAGGGCGCGCGCAGCGGGAAGTTCGACAGCGGCTCGCCGGCCATAAGACGGGCTGCGATCGAAGCAATCGCCGAATCGGTGGCTTTTGCAACGAAGGGCACGGTGCGCGAAGCACGCGGGTTCACTTCCAGAACAAAGATCACGTCGTCTTTGATCGCGAACTGCACGTTCATCAGGCCGACCACGTTCAGCGCTTTGGCCATCGCCACGGTCTGACGCTTCAGTTCCTCAACGATCTCATCCGAGAGCGAGTGGGGCGGCAGGCAGCAGGCCGAGTCGCCCGAGTGGACGCCCGCTTCCTCGATATGCTCCATGATGCCGGCAACATGGACGTCTTTGCCGTCGCAAAGCGCGTCGACGTCGACTTCGATGGCACCCGAGAGATAGCTGTCCAGAAGCACCGGGCTGTCGCCCGAGACCTGAACGGCGGTGGTGATATAGCGCTTGAGCTGTGCGTCATCGCGCACGATTTCCATCGCGCGGCCGCCCAGAACGAAGGAGGGACGGATCACCAGCGGATAGCCGACGCGCTGCGCGATCTCAAAGGCTTCCTCGCCCGACGAGGCGATGCCGTTGACCGGCTGCTTCAGTCCCAGGTCGTTCAGCAGCTGCTGGAAGCGGCCACGGTCTTCGGCCAGATCGATGGCATCCGGGGTGGTGCCGAGGATCGGGATCCCCTCTTCTTCCAGCGCATTCGCCAGTTTCAGCGGCGTTTGGCCACCGAACTGCACGATCACGCCGTGAAGGGTGCCGTTCTCCTGCTCAACGCGCAGGATTTCCAGCACATGCTCAAGGGTCAGCGGCTCGAAATACAGACGGTCCGAGGTGTCATAGTCGGTCGACACGGTCTCGGGGTTGCAGTTGATCATGATGGTCTCATAGCCCTGCGCGGTCAGCGCATAGCAGGCATGGACGCAGCAGTAATCGAACTCGATGCCCTGACCGATCCGGTTCGGGCCGCCGCCGAGAATGACCACCTTTTTCGCATCCGAGGGACGCGCTTCGCATTCCACCTCGCCCATCGCCGGGGCTTCATAGGTCGAATACATATAGGGGGTCTGGGCTTCAAACTCGGCACCGCAGGTGTCGATGCGCTTGAAGACCGCTTTGACGCCAAGGTTGCGGCGCGCGCGGCGGACCTGCGCTTCGTCACGACCGGTCAGCGTGGCCAGACGCTTGTCGGTGAAGCCCATCATTTTCAGTTTGCGCAGACCGTCTTCGGTGACCGGCAGGCCGTTCTTACGGACATCTGCTTCCGCATCGATGATTTCGCGGATGCGCGACAGGAACCAGGGATCAAACGAGGTGATCGCCTGAATGTCGTCATTGCTGAAGCCTTCGCGCATCGCCTGAGCGATCACACGCAGACGGTCCGGGGTGGCTTCCGACAGCGCCTTTGAGATGGCGGCACGATCCGGTGCGCCCGGGATCTCGATCTCGTCAAAGCCCGAGAGACCGGTTTCCAGCGAAGCGAGCGCTTTTTGCAGCGATTCGTGGATGGTCCGGCCGATGGCCATAACCTCACCCACCGATTTCATCGCGGTGGTCAGGTTCGGCTGCGAGCCCGGGAATTTCTCAAAAGCAAAGCGCGGGATCTTGGTGACGACATAGTCGATGGTCGGCTCAAAGGAGGCCGGGGTCACCTTGGTGATGTCGTTGTCGAGCTCATCGAGCGTATAGCCGACCGCCAGTTTCGCCGCGATCTTTGCAATCGGGAAGCCGGTGGCTTTCGAGGCCAGCGCCGAGGAGCGCGACACCCGCGGGTTCATCTCGATGACGACCATACGGCCGTCTTTCGGGTTGATCGCCCATTGCACGTTCGAGCCGCCGGTTTCCACACCGATCTCGCGCAGAACGGCGATCGAGCCGTTGCGCATGATCTGATATTCTTTGTCGGTCAGCGTCAGGGCAGGGGCCACGGTGATACTGTCACCGGTGTGCACACCCATCGGATCGATGTTCTCGATCGCGCAGACGATGATGGCGTTGTCTTTTTTATCGCGGACAACCTCCATCTCATATTCTTTCCAGCCCAGCAGCGATTCATCGACCAGAACCTGCGCCATGGGCGAGGCCTCAAGGCCCGAACGCACGATGGCTTCATAGTCATCGCGGTTGTAAGCCACGCCGCCGCCGGTGCCGCCGAGGGTGAAGGCGGGACGGATGATCGCGGGCAGACCGATGTGCTCAAGATCCTTCATCGCCTGAGCGATGCCGGCGTTGATGTCATATTTGCCATTGGGCAGCTTCGGCGCGGCAACGATGGTCGCTTTGGGGTTCTCAATGCCCAGACGGTCCATGGCTTCGCGGAAGAGTTTACGGTCTTCCGCCATCTCAATGGCTTCGCGCTTGGCGCCGATCAGCTGGACGTTGAACTTCTCCAGCACGCCCATATCGGCCAGTGCGAGCGAGGTGTTCAGGCCGGTCTGGCCGCCCATGGTCGGCAGCAGCGCATCGGGGCGCTCGATCTCGATGATCTTGGCGACGACTTCCGGGGTGATCGGCTCAATATAGGTCGCATCCGCGAGGCCTGGGTCGGTCATAATGGTCGCGGGGTTCGAGTTCACCAGGATGACCCGGTAGCCCTCTTCGCGCAGCGCCTTACAGGCCTGAGCGCCCGAATAGTCAAATTCGCAGGCCTGGCCGATAACAATGGGCCCTGCCCCGATGATCATAATGGACTTGATATCGGTTCTTTTCGGCATGGGATCCTCTGGCGTTTCAGGCGGCAAATTGATCGGCGTTATAGGCATGGGCGGCAGGATCGCAAGTCAATAACGGGGGGAGACATGCGATTTCCCGCATCCTGCCCTGTGCAAAGCGACGCAGGGGGCCGACAGCTTGAGGAATCGCCCGATCGCAGCTATGGCTGACCCTTTGTTGCTGCCGTTGCGGCGACCCTCCGGATGGCTTCCATGACCCCCCGCATGTCCTTTCCTGCGCATGTCCGCGCGCTTTTGATTCTTGCGCTGCCACTGATCGGCAGCCACGTGGCTCAGGTGATCCTGCATGTCACCAATACCGTCATGCTCGGCTGGTACAGCGTCGAGGCTCTGGCGGGCGGGGTGCTGGGGGCCTCGACCTTCTTCATCATGTTCCTGCTCGGCGCGGGCTTTGCCGCCGCCGTCATGCCGCTTGCCGCAGAGGCGCTCGGCCGGGGGGATGAAACACAGGTGCGCCGCGCCACCCGGATGGGCATGTGGCTCTCCATCGGCTTTTCGGTGCTGATCTACCCGGTCTTCTGGTTCTCCTATGAGATCCTGATGCTGCTCGGTCAGAAACATGAGGTGGCGCAGAACGCCCAGGCCTTCATGCGGGTGACGGGCCTGGGCATGGCCCCTGCGCTGCTGGTCATGGTCATGAAAAGCTTTCTCGCGGCCCAGGGGCGCGCGCAGATCGTGCTCTGGGTTACGGTGGCGGCGGCCTTTGTGAACGCCGGGCTGAACTGGCTCTTCATCTTCGGCAACTACGGACTGCCGGAGCTGGGCATCCAGGGCGCCGCGCTTTCCTCCGTTACGGTGCAAAGCCTCAGCTTCCTTGCGATCGCCCTCTGGGCGGGCTTCCACTCGAAGATCCGCCACTTCAAACTCTTTCAGCGCTTCTGGCGGGCCGATCCCGGCGCGCTCAGCCAGGTGTTCCGGCTTGGCTGGCCCATCGGTTTCACCTCTCTGATGGAGGGGGGGCTTTTCAATGCCGCGGCCCTGATGATGGGCTGGATCGGCACGGTTGAGCTTGCCGCCCATGGTATCGCGCTGGAGATCACCTCGCTCACCTTCATGATCCACGTGGGCCTTGCCAATGCAGCCACGGTGCGAGTCGGCCTGGCCCAGGGGGCAGGCGATGCCCGGGCGCTGCGCGACGGCGCCTGGACCGCCCTGGCGGTCAGCCAGAGCATCGGTCTGTTCATCATCGCGGCTTTCCTGATTTTCCCCGAACTGCTCATTGGCCTCTTTCTCGATGAGGCCAATCCCCGCGCGGCTGAAATCATCGCCTATGGCTCGGTCCTGCTGATGATGTCGGCCCTCTTCCAGGTGGCTGATGCCGCACAGGCCGTCTCATTGGGTCTTTTGCGCGGGATCCAGGACACAAGGGTGCCGATGTATATCGCCGCCATCACCTATTGGGGCATCGGCATTCCGGCCAGCTATCTTCTGGCCTTTAAAGCCGGCCTGGGCGGCCCGGGTATCTGGCTCGGCCTCGTGATCGGCCTCTCGCTCACCGCCGTCTGCCTGATCTGGCGCTTTCGCAAAAGCGCCCCCCGCCCCTGAGGTCCAAAACCCCTGACAGCAAAGGGCCGCCTGAGATGTTTTCCCGGGCGGCCCTTTGGCTTTTCTTAAATACTCAATCTGCCCCCCCGCGCCGCCTCAGCCCCGGCCGATGAGGGGCATGGTGGTCGCCATCAGCGTGGTCCATTGCGCATTGGCTTCCGCCGGCAGGGCGGCGAGATGCGCCACGGTCGCGGCCACGGTCGACAGCTCCATCATCGGCGTTTCTTCCGCCGCCGGATCCGCCGCTTTCATCCGCTCAACATGGGCCTTCAGCAACTCCGTGCGCGCATTGCCGATATCAATCTGCCCCACAGCGATGCGAAACTCCCGCCCGTCAAGCGACAGCTGTTTCGTCAGCCCCGTCACGGCATGTTTGGTCGTGGTATAACAGACCGAGCCCCAGCGCGGCGACTGCGCCGCCACCGAGCCATTGTTCAGAATCCGCCCGCCCATCGGCACCTGACGGCGCATGATCGAAAAGGCCTCGCGGGCGCAGTAAAACATCCCCGTCTGATTGACCGCTACCGAGCGCAGCCAGTCGTCCGGGTCGATCTCATCAATCAAGCCGGCCGGGGTGAAAATCCCGGCATTGTTGAACAGAAAATCCAGCCGCCCGAACTGCGCCACCGTCTCGCGGAAAGCGGCCTTCACCTGTTCGGCATCCGTTACATCGCAGACCAGCGGCAGCGCCCCGGCCCGGCCGCCCGCCACTTCCGCCAGCCTCTCCCCGCGCCGCGCCAGAAGGGCCACCTGCCAGCCCTCGCTCAGCAGGCGTTGCGCGACGGCGGCTCCGATCCCGTCAGAGGCGCCGGTCACAATCGCGCTGCGGCTCATCTCAGAAAGCCTTGAAGGTCATCGTGGTCAGCGTGCGCACGATCCCCGGAATGTCAAAGAGCGCGCGGGACAGGAAATGCCCCACATCTTCGCCCTCTGGAATGTAAACCTTTGCGATCAGGTCATATTCCCCGGAGGTCGAGTAAAGCTCCGAGACGACCTCGCGGTCCCAGATGGCGCTGGCCACCTCATAGGTCTTACCTGGCTGGCAGCGGAACTGAACAAAAACAGCGGTCATCAGCATCTCCCTCACGATCGCCGCCAGAATAGGCGGGGGGCGCGTGAAGGGGAAGGCCTGCAAAGAGAGTATCGCCGGGGGGGCGTGGTTACTCTCTGTTAAGAAGCATTTGCCACAGTATCTCCTGAGAGGGCAGGGGAATCATATGCAGATCAGCTGTGAAGAAACGGGCGGAACCATGGTGGCGCGGGTCTGCGAAGACCGCGTCGACGCCGCTGTCGCCATCCATTTTAAAGAGCGGATGCGTGAGATTTTTCAAAAGCCGTCCGAGCGGATTGTTCTGGACATGTCGCGGGTGGATTTCCTCGACAGCAGCGGTCTCGGGGCGGTGGTGGCGGTCATGAAACTCGCCGGACCTGAGCGGCGTCTTGAACTCGCCGCTCTGACCCCCACGGTCGAAAAGGTGTTTCGCCTGACCCGCATGGATCAGGTCTTCACCATTCACGCTGAGGTGCCGCAGGCAGGGGGGGACGATGGCCGGTGATCCCGTTCAGGAATTTCAGGGCCTGCGCCGCGTCATCGCGGCCGATCCCTTTGAGGTGCGCCGCACTCTGCAGGAACTGCCCGGCGCGATTGCCGGGGTCGCGCTGCACGAAGATCTTCGCGTCGCGCTGGAGATCGTGCTGGCTGAGGTGCTGAACAATATTGTCGAGCATGGCTATGAGGGGCAGGGCGGTGACATTGAACTTTCGGTGCTGCCGCTCGACCGGGGGGTGATGTGTCTTGTCACCGACAAGGGCCGCCCGCTGCCCGATGGCCGCCTGCCTGAGGGGCGTCTGCCTGACCTGCCTGCACAGCCTGCCGGTCTGGATGGTCTGCCGGAGGGGGGCTTCGGATGGCACATGATCCGGGCCCTTGCCTCAGACATCCGTTTCGACCGGGTCAGGGGGGCCAATCAACTGCGATTTTGCCTGCGTCCTGAGGCAGCGGCGTGACATGCGGCACACTCCCGCCGCCTGTTACGGCCTTTGCCGAGAGATCGTGTGACACTTTCCGGCCGCCGGCGTTCCCCGCGCCCCTTGTCATTTCCCTCTGCCAGAGAGCGTTATGCGGAACGCTCTGTCTCTATGATGTGTTAGCCCCAAGCCAGGGCTCTGGCGAAAGGCTGCGGCCCTTTTTCGGCCCGTGCTGTCACCGTGTCGCCAGAGAGGGAATGAACGAACTCTCCCTCTGGACTTTGGCCTCTGCCGCCCCGCCTCACAGTGAAAACCTGAATCCCGCCCCGGGGGGCACCCACCCGAACAGGCTCTGTGAAAGGCATTCGCCTTCAAGGGCGACCGCGCGATTTTTAAACAAGGGATACGCCGCGCGGGGCAATCGGTCAGGCCCCTGACTGAGGGAGTGGGGTCACGCCCGGCCCCCTGAAGGCCCGGGCAGTCTGCCATCCCTTTGATCGCCTTCCGGATGTCATCAGGGCGCAGCTATACCTGCACCCGCGTAGCAGCATCTCAGATGCGGGCAGGAGTGCCATAGCCGCCCGCCCCTCAGCCAATATCGACCTGCTGACGGGGGGCGTTGATGGGCCCTGCGCTCAGGCGGCAGCGGTGGCGGGCAGAACCTTGCTCCTGATCTCCCCTTTGCCCGGGGGCTCTGCGAGGGCGTTGATCTGTCTTTCCCAAAAGCGACAGCCTTCATCCGGCCCTGGCCTGACGGGGGCAGCGGCATCTTGTCACCGTCTGGTCATCCGCTATGCTGTCTGTACCTCGGGGTGTCAGGCTGGTCCTGGCTGAGATGCAGTTGCGAACCCGTTGAACCTGAACCGGCTCATACCGGCGGAGGGAAGGTGCATCGGGCCTGCCGGCGCTGCTTTCTCCGCTGTCACAAGGAGGCAAGGATGAAAGCCCTTATCTGTGCAGCTTCACTTCTCACCCTGACCGCCGGTGCGGCGCTGGCGCAAAAGCCGGTGTTGACCGTGCTGACCTATGACAGTTTCGCGGCGGACTGGGGGCCGGGGCCCATTGTCGAGAAAGCCTTTGAGGCGCAGTGCGGCTGTGATCTGCGCTTTCTGCCCGGCGGCGACGGCGCGGCTGTTCTGGCACGCCTGCGGCTGGAAGGCGCGCGCTCAGAAGCTGATGTGGTTCTGGGGCTTGATACCGCACTGACGGCCCAGGCCGCCGCAACCGGGCTTTTTGTGCCCCATGGGCAGGCCGCCGCCCCCGATCTGCCGGTGCCTTTTGAAGACCCGCTGTTTCTGCCCTTCGACTGGGGCTGGTTTGCCTTTAACTATGACAAAACCCGCCTGCCCGGCCCGCCGGCCTCTTTCGAAGAGCTTGCTGCTTCGGATCTGAAAGTGGTGATCCAGGACCCGCGTTCCTCGACGCCTGGTCTGGGGCTGGTGATGTGGGTGAAGGCCGCCTACGGCGCGCGGGCGGCAGAGATCTGGGAGGGGCTGTCGGATAATATTCTGACCGTGACCCCCGGCTGGTCAGAGGCCTATGATCTCTTCCTGAAGGGAGAGGCGGATATGGTGCTGTCCTATTCCACCTCGCCCGCCTATCACCTGATCGCTGAGAAAGACGACAGCAAGGCGGCGGCGGAGTTCGCCGAAGGCCATTACATGCAGATCGAAGTGGCGGGCATGCTGAAATCTGCCCGTGAGCCCGGGCTTGCGCAGCAGTTCATGGCATTTCTGCTGAGCAGCGAGTTCCAGGCGGCAATCCCTGAGACCAACTGGATGTATCCCGCCAAAATCCCCGCAGAGGGGCTGCCTGCCGGGTTTGAGACCCTGATGAAGCCGGAAAAATCCCTACTGTTCAGCGCGGATGAAGCGGCAGCGATACGGTCTGATGCGGTGGATGAATGGCGCAGCGCGCTGTCAAAATAAGTCTGAACCTGCCCGGGCGGGCGCTGGCCATTGTCATCGCGCTCCTGCTGGGCGGCGCGGGGCTGGCGCTGGCGCTGCAGTCGGGGCGGCCGGTGTTATCATCGGCTGACTGGAGCGCGGTGCGCTTTTCGCTGACCCAGGCGGTGCTTTCAGCGCTGCTCTCGGTAGCGCTGGCGCTGCCGGTGGCGCGGGCGCTGGCGCGGCGGCGCTTTGCGGGGCGGGGGCTGCTGATCGCGGCCATGGGGGCGCCCTTTCTGCTGCCGGTGCTGGTTGCGGCGCTGGGTCTGTTGGGGGTCTTTGGCCGCAACGGGCTTTTGAATCAGGGGCTTGCGGCCTTTGGCCTGCCGGGCGTGCAGATCTATGGCTTAAGCGGCGTGTTGCTGGGCCATGTCTTTCTGAATATGCCGCTGGCGGTGCGGATGCTGCTGCACGGCTGGCAGGCCATCCCGCAGGAGCAGGTGCGGCTGGCGGAAAGCCTGGGGCTTGGTCCGCGGGCGCTCTTTCGCCATCTGGAACTGCCGATGCTGCGTCAGGTGGTGCCGGGGGCGCTGCTGGCGGTGTTTCTGGTTTGTCTCAGCAGCTTTGCACTGGTGCTGATCCTTGGGGGCGGGCCGAAGGCCACCACGCTGGAGCTGGCGATCTATCAGGCGGTGCGCTTTGATTTTGATCTGCCACGGGCGGCGGCGCTGGCGCTGGTGCAGTTTGGCCTTTGTGCGCTGGCGGTTCTGCTGGCCGGGGGGCAGGCGCGCATGCCGCTCGGGGGCGGGCTGGACCGGGCGCAGCGCCTGCCGCAGCCGGGGGGCTGGCGGCGCGGGGCGGACGGGCTGGCGCTGGTGCTGGCGGCGGCTTTTCTGGCCGCGCCGCTCAGTGTGGTGGTGCTGCGCGGCCTGCCGGGGCTTTTCAGCCTGCCCGGGGTGGTCTGGCAGGCGGCGCTGACCTCTGTGCTGATGGCGCTGGCGGCGGCGGTTCTCTGCGGGCTCTGCCTGCTGGCCCTGACGCCTGCGGCGGTGGCCGGGCGGCGCGGGGTGGAACTGGCGGCCATGGCGCCGATGGCGACTTCCTCTCTGGCGCTGGGGGCGGGGCTTTTTCTGATCCTGAACCCCTTTGTGGCGCCATCGTCGCTCTCGCTGCCGATCACGGTCCTGGTCAATGTGCTGATGTCACTGCCTTTTGGACTGAGGCTGCTGATGCCCGCCTGGGCCGCGGCAGAGGCCGGGCAGGGGCGGTTGGCCGACAACCTTGGCATGCGGGGGCTGGCGCGGCTGCGCTTCGCGCTGATGCCGCGACTGCGCAGACCCTTTGGCATGGCGCTTGGGGTGGCGGCGGCTTTGTCGATGGGCGATCTGGGAGTCATCACGCTGTTCGCCAGCGACCAGAGCCTGACCCTGCCCTTGCAGGTCTGGAGCCTGATGGGTGCCTACCGCAGTGCCCAGGCCGAAGCGGCGGCGCTGCTGCTGGTGCTGCTATCTTTCGGGCTTTTTGCACTTTTTGATTTCTGGGGGCGACGCAATGCTGCGGCTTGAGGCTTTGACGCTGGTGCAGGATGACTTTCGCCTGAGCGCCGATTTCTCCATTGCGGCGGGGGCGCGGGTGGCGGTGATCGGCCCGTCCGGCGCGGGGAAATCCTCGCTCCTTTCCGCCATCGCGGGGTTTTATGCCCCCGCATCGGGCCGCATCCTTTGGGAGGGACGCGATATCGGCGGGCTGGCCCCGGGGGCGCGGCCGCTCTCGATGCTGTTTCAGGACGGCAATCTTTTCCCGCATTTAACCGTGACGGAAAACCTTGGCCTGGGGATTTCGCCTGACCTGCGGCTCACGGCAACGGACCGCGAAAGCATCTCAGAGGCGCTGGCGCGGGTGGGGCTGGCAGGCTTTGGCCCGCGCCGTCCCGCGCAGCTTTCGGGCGGAGAGCAGTCGCGGGTGGCGCTGGCGCGGGTTCTCTTGCGCGCGCGGCCCCTGCTGCTGCTGGATGAGCCCTTCGCGGCGCTTGGCCCGGCGCTGAAAGAACAGATGCTCGATCTGGTGGCAGAGCTTTGCGCGGCCACCGGGATCACCCTGCTGATGGTGACCCATGATCCGCAGGACGCGCTGCGGCTTTGTCCGCAGACGGTGCTGGTGGCGGAAGGCATGGCCCGCCCCCCGGAGGAGACGGGCCGCTTTCTGGCCGATCCGCCCGAGGTGCTGCAACGCTATCTCGGCGGCCGGCGCTTTGTGTGATCAGCCGCGCGCAAAGCGGGCGAGGCGGCCCTGGATGATCTCTTCGGCTTCGGCGATGATGCGCGAGATCAGCTCCTGGCAGCTGGGGATGTCATGGATCAGGCCCTGGACCTGACCGCCCCAGACCAGACCGGCATCCACATCCCCGGTGGTCAGCGCCTGACGGCCCTTTGCGCCCGACACCAGCGGCTGGATATCTTTGAACTCAACATCCGGGCGGGCGCTGATCTCCAGCACCTTCTCAGCCACTGAGTTTTTCGTCACACGACCGGTGTTCTTAAAGCCGCGGAAGATCAGCGCGGTGTCGCGCTCGGTATTCGAGATCAGCAGGTTTTTGATATTGTCGTGGATCGGTGCCTCTTTGGTCACGCAAAAGCGCGTGCCCATATTGATGCCCTCCGCGCCAAGCGCGAGGGCTGCCACCAGACCGCGCCCGTCGCCAAAGCCGCCCGAAGCCAGCATCGGCACTTTGATCTGATCGGCCGCTGCCGGGATCAGCACAAGGCCCGGCACATCGTCTTCGCCCGGGTGGCCCGCGCATTCAAAGCCGTCGATCGAGATGATATCGGCGCCCATTTTCACCGCCGAGACGGCATGGCGCACCGAGGTGCATTTATGCACCACCGTGATGCCGTGGGATTTGAAATCCTCAACATGCTCCTGCGGGCGGCCGCCTGCGGTTTCAACAATCTTCACGCCGCTGTCGATGATCGCTTTGCGGTAATCGGCATAGGGCGGCGGGTTGACCGATGGCAGCACCGTCAGGTTCACGCCGAAGGGTTTGTCGGTCAGACCGCGGCAGCGCTCAATCTCGCGGCGGAGGTCGTCGGGCGTGGGCTGGGTGAGCGCGGTGATGATGCCAAGCCCCCCGGCATTGGAGACCGCTGCCGCCATATCGGCGGTGCCGACCCACATCATGCCACCCTGAACGATGGGATGCTCAATCCCGAGCATCTCGGTAATACGGGTTGAAATCGCCATAGTGTTTCCTCCGCTGGCGGTGGTCTCCGGCCCCCTTGACGGGAGCCGGACCGGGTTCAGGTCAGGCCTGGTGCGCTTTCAGATACTCGCGGCGCAGCTTGCGCGACAGGGACCATTTGTGGACCTCAGTCGGGCCGTCATAGATGCGGAAGGCGCGGATTTCGCGGAAGATCGTCTCCACGATGGTATCGCGCGAAACGCCCTGACCGCCCATGACCTGCACGCAGCGGTCGGCCACGCGCATCAGCGCCTCGGAAACCGCCACCTTGGCCATCGAGCTTTCAGTGCCGCCATCCGCCCCGCTGTCGAGGATATCGGCGCACCAATAGGTCATCAGCTCCGCCTGCTTCAGATCCAGCAGGTTTTCGGCCAGCATGAAGCCCACGCCCTCATGCTCAATCAGCAGCTTGCCGAAGGCCTTGCGGCGGCAGGCGTAATCCACCGCGATCTCATGGGCGCGGATACAGCCGCCCAGCCAGCGCATGCAGTGAGACAGCCGCGCCGGGGCCAGACGGACCTGGGCGTATTTAAAGCCCTCACCGCTTTGGCCGAGCATCTGATCGGCGGGCACGCGCAGATTGTCGATGTGAATGACCGAATGGCCCCCCGGCATCGAGCTGTCGATGGTATCGAGGACGCGCTCGATCTTGATCGCCGGGTTCGGCAGGTCGACGAGGAACATACAGGCCCCCTCTTCCGACTTTGCCATGACGATTCCGACCTTCGCGCCATTCGCACCGGTGATCAGGGTCTTGCGGCCGTTGATCACCCAGTGATTGCCGTCCTGCACACAGGTCGTCAGCATCATTGAGGGATCAGAGCCTGCGCCGTTTTCATCCGCAGGTTCGGTCATAAAGAAGGCCGAGCGCGCATCGCCCGCGACCATGGGCTTCAGGAAACGCTCTTTCAGCTCCGGCGAGGCGACTCTGCCCAGCAGGAACATATTGCCCTCATCCGGCGCGGTGGTGTTCAGCGCCACCGGCCCCAGCGGCGAGAGGCCCGAGCGGATCAGCACGGCAGCGGTTTCGCGCTGCGTCAGATGGCCGGTGCCGCCCGGAATATGCGGCGTGATCAGACCTGCGGCTTTGGCCTTTGCGCGCATCTCAACGACCAGCTCTTCGAGCGGGCCGTGGTCGTCGCGGCGGCTGTCTTTTTCGTAAGGCACAACGGTTTCGCGCACGAAGGCTTCGACCTGATCGGCCAGAGCCAGGGCGCGGTCTGAGATGCCGCTGCGTTCGGGGGAGTAAGCACTGTAGCTCATTTCGGGGCCATCCGGATTGCGCCGTCGAGGCGGATTACTTCACCGTTGAGCATCGGGTTCTCAACAATTGACTGCGCGAGCTGCGCATATTCGTCCGGATTGCCCAGACGCGCCGGGAAGGGCACCTGACGGCCAAGGCTGTCCTGAGCGTCCTGCGGCAGCGAGGCCAGCAGCGGCGTGAGGAAAAGACCCGGTGCGATGGTCATGACGCGGATGCCGTAGCGGGCAAATTCGCGTGCGATCGGCAGCGCCATGCCGACAATGGCACCTTTCGAGGCTGCATAGGCGGCCTGGCCGATCTGGCCCTCAAAGGCGGCGACGGAGGCCGTGTTGATGATCACCCCGCGCTCTTCGCCGATCAGATCCGCGGTATGAACGGCGGCTGCGAATTTCGACAGCACATTGAAGCTGCCCACCAGATTCACATCGATGATTTTGGTGAATTCTTTCAGCGCGATGGCTTTGCCGTCGCGGTCAATCACTTTGGCAGGCGGGCCGATGCCGGCGCAGTTCACCAGGATGCGGGCTTTGCCGTGCAGCCCTTCGGCTTCGGCAATCGCGGCTTCCACAGCGCTTTCATCGGTGACGTTGAGCTTGATGAAGTGACCGCCGATCTCAGCCGCTTTCGCCGCACCGAGGGTCTCATTCATGTCGAAAATGGTCACTTTCGCCCCGGTCTTCGCCAGCCGCGCGGCCGTGGCACCGCCAAGGCCCGAAGCGCCGCCGGTCACGATTGCCGCCTGTCCGTCAATAATCACGGATGATTCCTCCTCTGGATAGTCTGATGAGATTGTCAGACATTTTAAATCACTTGAACAGACGGTCTGTGAAAAATCACGGCTTCCGGCTGCGAATTCCGTTCAGAAGTGTGGCCACCGTCAGCCGCGCGGTCTCTTCGCGGCCCATGGGACCATCGGGGCGGAACCAGCTGCCCAGAGAGTTGAGCGCAAGGCCAAGGGTGAAGGCGGCGATGCGGACATCGGGCACCTGAAGTGAGCCGTCGGCCATGCCGCGGGCGATGGTCCGGCGGATCAGGGCATCGATCTCGCGCTTGAGGGCGCGGAACTGGCTGCGGCTTTCCGGCGCGAGAAGATGGTCCTGGGTGCGTGCCACGCAGATCCCGAAATCATCCATCATCTCAAAGGCATGCGCCATCATCATCGCCTCAAGCGCCTCGGCGCCGGTGAAGCCGTCCTGGTCCGTGGCCCGCATGGATTGCGCTAGGGCATTCAGCCCGCGGCGGGTGCATTCCATCAGGATTTCGTCCTTATTGGCGAAGTAATGATAGATCGTCGGCTTTGTGACATTCAGCGCCGAGGCCACATCATCGAGCGAGGTGGCGTGATAGCCCTTTTCGTTGAAGAACCTTGCGGCGGTGCGCAGCACGGCTTCGCGTTTGGCGGCGCGTTCACGCTCGCGTTCATCGGCGCTGGTCCAGGGAGAGGGGCTTGCGCTGCGGCGTGCGGTAGGGGGCAAGGTGATCTCGCTTCTGAGAGAGCGCAGTGATACCCTTCGGATACTCTTGCGTCATAAACTTACTTGTCAGTATAGAGATTACCTCTGGGAACATCATGCGTCAACGGGAGGAGAGACCATGCTGCTGTCTGAAGATCAGGTCCTGATCCGCGATATGGCACGCCGGTTTGCGGCGGAGCGTCTGGCCCCGCAGGCGGCGGCCTGGGATGAGACGCATCATTTCCCCGCAGAGGTTCTGCGTGAGATGGGGGAATTGGGGCTGATGGGCATGCTGGTGCCGGAAGCCTGGGGCGGGACTTTTACCGATACTGTGGCCTATGCGCTGGCGATTGAAGAGATTGCGGCCGGGGCCGGCGGGCTTTCCACCATCATGTCGGTGCATAATTCGGTGGGCTGTGTGCCGATTTTGCGCTTTGGCACCGAGGCGCAGAAAGAGACCTATCTGCGCCGCATGGCCAGCGGGGAATGGCTGGGGGCCTTTTGTCTGACTGAGCCGCATGCCGGATCGGATGCCTCGGCGCTGCGCTGTCGCGCGGTGCGGGTGGAGGGCGGCTGGAAGCTGAACGGCGTGAAGCAGTTTATCACGAGCGGGCAGAATGCCGATGTGGCGATTGTCTTTGCCGTGACTGACCCGGATGCCGGGAAGAAGGGGATTTCGGCCTTCATCGTTGAGACGGCGACGCCCGGATGGCGCGTGGCCTCGATCGAGCGAAAGATCGGGCAGCATCTGTCGGATACCGCGCAGATCGCGCTGGAGGATCTGGTGGTGCCTGAAGGCAATATGCTCGGTGCGGAGGGTGAGGGCTATAAGATCGCGCTGGCCAATCTGGAGGGGGGCCGGATCGGTATTGCGGCGCAGTCGGTGGGCATGGCCCGCGCGGCGCTGGAGGCAGCGGTGGATTATGCCAATGAGCGCGAATCGATGGGCAAAAAGCTGATCGGCCATCAGGCGGTGGCCTTCCGGCTGGCGGATATGGCCACTCAGGTCGCCGTGGCGCGGCAGATGGTTCTGCATGCGGCGGCGGTGAAAGACAGCGGAGCGCCCGCGCTGGTCGAGGCCTCACAGGCGAAGCTCTTTGCTTCGGAGATGGCAGAGAAGGTCTGCTCGGATGCGATCCAGATCTTTGGCGGCTATGGCTATACCAAAGACTTTCCCGTCGAGCGCATCTGGCGTGATGTGCGGATCACGCAGATTTATGAGGGCACTTCGGATATCCAGCGGATGGTGATTGCGCGCAGCCTTCAGAGCTGAAGCGGCCGGGCCGGCGCTGCGGGACGGGTTTTTTTGAGTATTTAAGAAAAGCCAAAGACAAAGGGGCGGCGCCGGAAGGTGCCGCCCCTTTGCTGATCGTGAGGCGGATCAGACTTTGTTTTTGCCCAGAGCCAGCACGCAGAGAAGCGTGATCACGGCAGAGGCAAGCAGGTAGTAGCCAACATGCGCCATGCCGTAATTCGCCTGCAGCCATGTGGCGGCATAGGGGGCAAGCGAGGCGCCGAAGATGCCTGCGAAGTTAAAGGTCATCGAGGAGCCGGTGTAGCGCACCGAGGCCGGGAAGGGGGCCGCGAGGGTGGCGCCGATCACCCCATAGGTCAGGCCCATCAGGAACATGCCGATGGTGACGAAGGGGTAGATGTTCAGCGCGCCATCCGTGCCCGGCGTCATCAGCGGCGCAAGCGCAAAGGAGAAGAGGCCGATGGCGGCGGTCACGGCGATCAGGAAGGCATAGCGGCCGGTTTTGTCAGCGACTTTTCCGGCGAGGATGATGCCGATCCCGAAGATCACCGAGCCGAAGATCTGCACGAGAAGCGCGTCTTTGAAGGGGATGCCCACAACTTTGACGTTATAAGACAGAAGCCATGCGGTGCAGATGTAGAAGAGCACAAAGGTGACCAGGGCGGCAAAGGTGCCGAGGAAGAGGGTCATCTTGTATTTGCTGAAAACTTCCGCTGCCGGGACCTTCACGCGCTCTTTTTTCTTCAGGGCATCCGCAAATTCCGGGGTCTCTGTGATGGAGAGGCGGACCCAGAGGCCAAGGCCGATCAGCAGGATCGAGGCAAGGAAGGGCAGGCGCCAGCCCCAGGAGAGGAAAGCCTCTTCGTCGATGACGTGCAGCAGGATCCAGAAGAAGCCCGACGACAGGAACAGGCCCACCGGCGCGCCGAGTTGCGGGAACATGCCATACCAGGAGCGTTTGCCCTCAGGCGCGTTTTCGGTGGCAAGGAGCACTGCCCCGCCCCATTCGCCGCCCAGACCGAAGCCCTGACCAAAGCGGCAGAGTGCCAGCAGCAGCGGGGCTGCCACGCCGATCTGTTCATAGGTCGGCAGCAGGCCGATGATGATCGTGGAGATGCCCATGGTGAGGAGTGCGGCCACCAGGGTGGCCTTGCGACCCACGCGGTCACCGAAGTGGCCAAAGACCAGCGCGCCGAAGGGGCGGGCGAAGAAGGCGATCGAGAAGGTTGCGAAGCTTGCAAGCAGCGCGGTCATCGGGTCGCTTCCGGGGAAGAAGAGCACCGGGAAGACCAGAACGGCTGCCGTGGCATAGGCGTAGAAGTCGAAAAATTCGATCGTGGTGCCGATCAGCGAGGCTGAGAGCACCTGAGCGGGGGAGTTTTTCCGCGGCGCTGCCTTTTGGGCACCGGCGGGAGAGCTTTGAGAAGACACTTTGGTCACCGGGTAATTTTATTTCGTTATGGCTTCAGTTTTTGAAATTGAAGCGCCTGGTGACCGGGTAACCGTCGGGGCAAAGGGTTGAAAGATGAAAGAATGTCGCGGGCGTCAGATATGCAGTAGTTGCATGGCTTGTGCTTAAAATGCAAACCGGGCGGGGAGTTCCCCGCCCGGTTCCTGTGCAGATTGAAAAGCCGCGATCAGTTGCGGGCTTTGTCGACCATTTTGCCTTTGGAGATCCAGGGCATCATTTCGCGCAGTTTCGCACCGGTCTGTTCGATCAGATGCTCGTCGTTGGCGCGGCGCGAGGCTTTGATGGTCGGCTGGCCGACAGCGTTCTCGAGCATGAAGTCGCGGACGAATTTGCCCTGCTGGATGTCCGTGAGGACTTCTTTCATGCGGGCTTTGGTCTCTTCGTACTTCAGAATGCGCGGGCCGGTAACATATTGGCCGTATTCTGCGGTGTTCGAGATCGAGTAGTCCATGTTGGCGATGCCGCCTTCATAGATCAGGTCGACGATCAGTTTCACTTCGTGCAGGCACTCGAAATAGGCCATTTCCGGAGCGTAGCCGGCTTCGACCAGGGTTTCAAAGCCGCAGCGGATCAGTTCAACCAGACCGCCGCAGAGAACAGCCTGCTCACCGAAGAGGTCGGTTTCGCATTCTTCGCGGAAGTTGGTCTCGATGATGCCCGAGCGGCCGCCGCCGATGGCGGAGCAGTAGGACAGACCGATTTCCAGCGCTTTGCCGGTTGCGTCCTGGTGAACAGCCACGAGGCAGGGCACGCCGCCGCCTTTGGTGTATTCGCCGCGCACGGTGTGGCCCGGGCCTTTCGGAGCCATCATGATGACGTCAACGCCGGCTTTCGGCTCGATCAGGCCGAAGTGCACGTTCAGGCCGTGCGCGAAAGCGATTGCCGAGCCTTCGCGCAGGTTGTCGTGGACGTATTTCTTGTAGGTGTCAGCCTGCAGCTCGTCAGGCATGGTGAACATGATGACGTCGCACCAGGCAGCCGCTTCGGCGATGCCCATGACTTTCAGGCCTTCTGCTTCGGCTTTCTTTGCCGAGGCCGAACCTTCGCGCAGAGCGACGACGAGGTTTTTTGCACCCGAATCGCGCAGGTTCAGCGCATGGGCGTGGCCCTGCGAGCCGTAGCCGAGGATGGCCACTTTTTTGTCTTTGATCAGGTTCACATCGCAATCGCGATCGTAATAAACGCGCATATCCGCATCCTTTCCGGGTCTGTTGCGGCTAATTTAACGGCATTTCCCGAAAGGTGATCGCAAACTTCGCAAAGATTGCGGCTGTGATGGATTATTTATTCTTTTTTTGATATTTTGTTGAGATGACTATTCAGATCGATGACACGGACCGCAGGATTCTACGCCAGTTGCTGGCGGATCCTGAGATGACCACGGCCGATCTTGCGGCTCGGGCCGGGGTGACCACGGCGACCTGCTGGCGCAGGCTGGACCGGCTGCGGGCGGCCGGCGTCGTGGGGGTGCCGCGTGCGGTGATCGACTGGCGCGCCATGGGCTATGAGGTCGAGGTGTCCCTGCGCTTTAACCTCGATAAGACCCATCCGCGGGCTTTTGATGAGTTCATCGACGCTGCGCGGCTGGTGCCGGAAGTGGTGCGGATCGAGACCTTTCTGGGGCGTGTTGATCTGCGGCTGAACGTGATTGCCCGCGATATGGCGCATTATGCCGAAGTCTATCGCAGCCGGATCCTCAGCCTGCCGCATATCTCGGATATTGAGGCGCTGATGCTGGTTGCGACGCTGAAGGATGAGACGGCGTTGCCAATCTGACGCCGCGTTCGGGGCCGGGGAAAGGGCGAAGAGATGACGGATCTGGATGAGATCGACCGGGCCTTGCTGGCAATGCTGGCGCGGGACGCCACGACGGCGGCGGGTGCGATGGGGAAAGCCCTGGGGATCAGCCAGCCCGCGGCCTGGCGGCGTATCCGGCGGCTGGAAGAGGCCGGTGTGATCCGCGGGCGGCGGCTGGATGTCGACCGCGCGGCGCTTGGCTTTGGGGTGACGGTCTTTCTGGGCGTCAAGCTGGCCACCAAGGGGCGCGTCAGCATTGAAGATTTTGAGCGCGCGGTGAAGGCCATTCCTGAGGTTCAGGTGGTCCAGCATGTGCTGGGGCTCTTTGATTATCGCCTGCGTGTGGTCGCCCGGGATATTGCTGATTTTGAACGGGTTTTGCGCCGCCGCATCATGACGCTGCCCGGGGTGGGGCAGGTTGAGGCCAATGTGCTTTTGTCGGAAGAGGAGCGCCCCGGCCCGATCGGCTGAGGCCGCCCCGTTCTGCCTTCAGGGCGTTGCGACGCCGCGCAGAGAGGCCGCTTCCTGACGGGCCTGGCGCAGCCCGTCCATCGCGGCGCGCAGTTCGGCTTCGGTCTGAGCGATGCGGTTGGCGAGTTCTGCCTCGCGCTCCTGCAGATAAAGAATGGCCTCGTCGCGGGTTTCTTCGGCTTCATGCAGCGCCTGGGCCAGGCGTTCCAGCTCTCCGGTCTCTTCGCCCGGCACGCGGGTAAAGCGCTGCATCAGCCAATAGGCGAACCAGCCCAGCGCGAAGGAGACGAAAAGAATGACGGCCATCCCGATAATCAGCTCGGTGCGGTTCATCTGGGCTCTCCTTATATGCGCGGGCGCGGGCGCAGGTTTTCCACGTCAGGGTGCGGCGTCCAGAGGCCATCGTCAACCGCTTCAGGGGCAGTTTCGGTGCCGGCTTCAGGGGCGGCCCCGGTACCGGTCTCCGTGTCAGCCTCCCTGTCAGCCTCAGGGGCGGGATCCGCCGGATCTTCCGAAGCGGCCTCCGAGGCAGGCTGGGTCGCTGGCTCTGTTTCCGGCTCAGCCGGGGGCGCGGGGGCAGGGACCTCTTCCGTAGGGGGGAGTTCGCCGTCGCTGCCGACTTCCAGATCCCCGGCCTCGCCCATCGGCTCTTCGCCCTCGGGGATCAGCTCTGCATCTTCATCGCCGGTGGTGGCATCGGGCAGGGCCTCGCCGTCGTCTTCCGGTTCAATCTCACGCAGCAGATCGCGCAGACTGGGGCGGGTCTCAATTTCATTGAGCAGCTTCACCGCGATGCGGCGGTTGGCATCGCGGCCTGCTTCGGTCCCATTGTCGGCCAGGGGCTGCGACGCGCCATAGCCGCGTGCGCTCATCTCGCTGACATCGGTCCCAAGCTCGGCAAGTTTTTGCAAAACCGCATCGGCGCGTTCCTGCGACAGCGCCAGATTGCTTTCGGCGCGGCCCTGGGAATCGGTGTGACCGCCGATCTCAAGCTGCACCTCGCGGCAGTCTTTCAGGGCAGCGGCCAGATCTTCGACGATTTTCAGCGAATCGCCTTCCAGCGTCTTAGAGCCGGGGGCGAATTTGATCTGACGGGCACCGAGGATGGTTTCGGCAAACTTCAGGCAGTCATGGGCTGAGGGCAGACCCCTGGTTGGGTCAAGGCGTTCGTTATAGGTGACATCGACCCGGAACTCGGCCCCCTGGCCAAGGCGGTTTGACAAAAGCCGCGAGATTTCGGCCCTTGCGCCCTGGTTTCCCGTCTCGCCCTTCACGGCGACAAGCTCCGGCTCAACCAGAAGCCCGCCACTGTTCAGTTCTGAAAGCGCTGCAAGCCCGGCCAGGACCCGCAGCCCCCATCCGTGAGGCAGAGTGTCTTCCTGGCGGGTGGCAATATAGACGTTTTCGGCCCCGAACCGCGCACGGGCAAAGGCTTCAACCACGGTTTTCATCCGGTCATCCGCAAGGCGCCCGCGCAGTTGCACCTTACCCTCCGCCGTCAGGACGCCGGTGAACTGGGCCGGGCCTTCGGCGCGCTGCTCTCGCGGGGTCAGGGTGGCCTTCAGGGAGAAGACATCCGGCAGCGCAGTGGTCAGTTCACCGACAACGCGGTCAAATTCGCTCTGCAACACGCTGCTGTCCGCGATCAGCGTCAGGTCGACGTCCGACATGGTGATTGAGCCCGCGCCCAGCTTTGCCAGGGCCGCGATGGACTGCACCGCCGCATCCGCCCAGCGGGGCGAAGGGGTGCCAAGACCGATCACGCAGCCGGGGCTGCCTTCGATCCCGGCCTGACGCGCAGCGCTCAGAATACGGGCGCGCGCGCGTTCAGAATCGGCGGCGCAGGCATCAAAACGTGCGGCGCCCTCTT
Organism: Falsigemmobacter intermedius; assembly: GCF_004054105.1. GTDB lineage: Bacteria > Pseudomonadota > Alphaproteobacteria > Rhodobacterales > Rhodobacteraceae > Wagnerdoeblera > Wagnerdoeblera intermedia. Next base: position 48,908 of record NZ_SBLC01000007.1, on the reverse strand, counting down.
CGATCACGAAGCGCAGGGTGAAGGGGGTGATCACGGGGCGGGGGGCGGAAATCTCGGTGACGATATTCAGGCCCCGGGGACGGACGCGGTTCAGCGCCCGCTCAAACCCGGCTTTCTGATCGGGGCTGTCGGCAATGGCGGTGATTTTCACCTGGGTGGCCGAGATCGAAATCTTAGAGCGCGGCAGGGTCTTGAGGGCCTCAAAGCCGAAGGTGATCGCCTGATCCCAGCCCTCGGGGGCGGGGAAATCGGCGGTTTCGATCATATTGGTCAGCTCCTGCCCGCTCAGCCCGTCGGCGGCGGTCACGAAGTCCTCCCCCTCCCAGGCGGCGGGCACGAGGCCGATGATTGAAACGCCATCGTCGTTGCGCAGCAGCTCCAGCGAGAAATGCGGCGCGGTCAGCGCCCGGGCCGGCGTCACTTCCATCCGGTCGATCACCCGGCTGGCGCCGACGGTATCCGCGACCACCTTGGCGGCGCGAAAGCGCATCGCCTCCGTCGGGGCGGTGCCGGTGAGCGTGACCAGAAGCCCGTCAGCAGAGGCTTCGACCCAGTCAAAACCTGCGTTGTTCAATGCGCGCTGCGAATGCCGCTCAGAGCGGCTTTCCAAAGCACCGCCCACAAACGTCGCCATCACCAGCGAAAATGCGGCGGCGAAGAGAAAGGCGGCGAGGGTCAGTAAAACTTTGCGGCGCTGCATCCGATGTTCCCGGCTTGGAAGACCTCTTGGTAGGGGGCGCTCAACCCGGGATCAATGCGGCCAGCGCCGCACCGGCAAGAAACAGCGCAAGAATCAGCCCCGCATCGCGGTTGGATTTAAAGAGCCTGAGGCAAAGGTCGGTATTTTCCGTTTCCAGCCGTGAAAGCTGCCAGGTGAGATGCCCGGCAAAGAGCCAGACCCCGGCCAGCGCCACCACAACGGCCGCAACCGATGCCCCGGCCGGGAGGAGCGCCAGCAGCACTGCGGCGCTGAGCAGCAGCACCGCCGCAATCTGGAACCCGAAGAGCCAGCGACCGGTGTTCTCCGCAAAGAGCCGCGCGGTGGATTTGACGCCGATCAGCGCGTCATCCTCTTTGTCCTGATGGGCATAGATGGTGTCATAAAACAGCGTCCAGAAAATGCCCGCCACCCAAAGCAGCACCGCCGGCCAGCCGATGGAATTGTCATGCGCAGCCCAGGCCAGCAATGCGCCCCAGTTAAAGGCAAGGCCCAGAAACAGCTGCGGCCACCAGGTGAACCGCTTGGCGAAGGGATAGATCGCAACCAGTGCCAGTGAGCCGACCCCCAGCGCAATCGCCAGCGGTGGCAGCGTGATGAGCACCAGAAAGCCCAGAAGAGCCTGAGCCACCATCCAGACCACCGCCTGTTTCACGCTGACCTGTCCCGAAGGGATCGGACGCGAGCGGGTGCGCGCCACCTGGCCGTCGAAATTACGGTCGGTAATATCGTTCCAGGTGCAGCCAGCCCCCCGCATCACGAAGGCGCCGATCGTACATCCGGCCGCGAGCCAGAGATCCCAGAGAGTGGGTCGGCCTGCGGCAGCCGCCAGCGCAATCGCCCACCAGCAGGGCAGCAGCAAAAGCCAGGTTCCGATCGGGCGGTCGGCCCGCGAAAGACGCAGATAGGGACGCCAGGGCGCCGGGGCATAACGATCCACCCAGTTGTCGCTGGGGGCATCGGCAACGCGGCCTTCCGCCTCTGGCAATTTCGCGGCTCCGGTCATACACCTGTCCTCATGACACCCAAGGTCCGCCTCCATCTAGACCAGCCTCTCGCTCCGGGGCAACTGCTCGCGCCCGACCGCGATCAGGCCAATTATCTTTTCGCGGTCATGCGGCTTGCGCCGGGCGACCGCATTCTGGCCTTCAATGGCCGCGACGGCGAATGGGTGGCCGAAGTCACCCAGGCCTCCAAACGCGGGGGCGCGCTGATCGTTGTTGAGCAGACCCGCCCCGTGCAGCTGCCGCCCGATCTGTGGCTTCTGTTTGCGCCGATCAAAAAGGCCCGCACCGATTTCATCGTCGAAAAAGCGACCGAGATGGGCGCGGCCCGGATCCTGCCGGTGCAGACGGATTTCACCAATTCCGAACGTCTGCGTCAGGACCGCCTGCAGGCGCACGCCCTGGAAGCCGCCGAGCAATGCGGCGGGACCTATGTGCCGGAAGTGGCTGATCTTCAGCCGCTCTCGAAACTCCTGGCCTCCTGGGATCCGTCGCGCCGCATCCTTTGGTGCGATGAGGCCCGCGTGGGCTCTGTGCACAGCCTTAAGGGGCTGGAGCGCGGGCCCTGGGCCATTCTGATCGGCCCGGAAGGCGGCTTCTCCCCGGCGGAACAGGCAAAGCTGGCCGCGCTTCCCTTTGTCACCCCCGTTTCGCTCGGGCCGCGCATCCTGCGGGCCGATACGGCTGCGGTCGCCGCGCTCAGCCTCTGGCAGGCTGAGCTTGGCGACTGGACCGGAGCGTAAGCCATGATCCGCCCCGAGGCTCAGGCATTTCTGTCGCGCTGGTCCGGGGTGGGCGCGGCGCTTGCACTGGTGCTCTGCGGGTTGTGGATCGGCACACGGGGCGGCTGGCTGTTGGCGGGCTTTGGCATCGGTCTGGCGCTTCTGGGCGCCGTGCTGGCACGCGATGCCTTTCAGCGGCTGCGCTTTAGCGGCGAAGCCGATGGCCCCGGCGCGGTTGAGGTGCTGGAGGGCCAGATTGCCTGGTTCGGGCCTTCTGGCGGCGGCTTTCTGGCGCTTTCTGATCTCAGCCGCGTGGGGTTGAAGACGGAGGGCGGCCAGCGGGTCTGGCTTTTGTCAGATGAGGCCGGAAACCGCCTCAGCGTCCCTGTTGATGCCGCAGGCGCCGGACAGCTTTTCGGCGCGCTGACGGCACTTCCGGGGCTTGATGGCGCAAAGCTGATCTCTGCCCTCGCCTCAGAAGAGGATATTGTCGTTCTCTGGCTGGCCGAAAGCGCCATTCTGCTTCCCTTCCGGCCCCGTCTCTAATCCCTGTGGCGGACTTGACTTGGCTCCGCCCAGGGGACACTTCTCATCCCAAACCAGTTTAAAGGCGGAGACCTGCATGTCTATTCCTCAGTCCGGCGGCGGGCCGATTGAACGTCCGGAGCAACTTGCCGAACTGATGGAATCGGGCTCCAAACCGCGCGACGCCTGGCGTATCGGGACCGAGCATGAGAAATTCGGCTGGCTGACCGCGACCCGTAAGCCCGTTCCCTACGCGGGCCAGGCCTCAGTGAAAGCCGTGCTCGAAGGGCTGCGCGACCGCTTCAACTGGACCCCGGTCCTTGAGGCGGGGGAACTGATCGGGCTGCACCGCGACGGCGCGAATATCTCGCTCGAACCCGGTGGCCAGCTGGAACTCTCCGGCGCGCCTCTCGCATCGGTCGTTGAGACAGAGGCAGAGCTGCAAAACCACCTCACCGAGGTTGAGGCCGTCGCAGGCCCCCTTGGCATCCGCTATATGAGCCTTGGGGCCGCGCCTGAGTGGTCGCATGACGAAATGCCGGTAATGCCCAAGGGCCGCTACCGCCTGATGACCGAATATATGGGGCGCGTGGGCACGCACGGCACCCAGATGATGTATCGCACCTCGACCGTCCAGGTGAACCTCGACTTCGGGTCAGAGGCCGATATGGTCAAAAAGATGCGCGTGGCGCTGGCGCTGCAGCCGGTGGCAACCGCGCTCTTTGCTTCGTCGCCTTTCTTTGACGGCAGGCCCAACGGCCACAAATCCTGGCGTTCGCGGATCTGGCGCGGACTTGATAATTCGCGCACCGGTATGCTGCCCTTCGTCTTCGATGAGGGCTTTGGCTTTGAAGCCTATGCCGACTGGGTCCTCGATGTGCCGATGTATTTTGTCTACCGCGACGGCAATTACATCGACGCCCGCGGCCAGAGCTTCCGGGATTTCCTGAAAGGCAAACTCCCCGCCATGCCGGGCGAAGTGCCGACGCTCTCGGACTGGGCTGACCACCTCACCACCGTTTTCCCCGAAGCCCGGGTGAAGAAATATATCGAAATGCGCGGCGCAGATGCGGGCTCTCAGGCCCATCTCAGCGCGCTTCCGGCCTTCTGGGTCGGGCTGATGTATGACCAGGGCGCACTCGATGCTGCCTGGGATCTTGTCAAAGGCCTCTCTGCGGACACGCGCGAAGGCCTGCGGGTCGCCGCTTCTGAGAAGGCGCTTCAGGGCGAAGCCGATGGCATCCGCCTGCTCGATCTCGCCCGGGAAACGCTGAAACTTTCGCGTCAGGGCCTGCAGGCCCGCGGCCTTGCGGAAGAACGCTTCCTCGACATCCTCGATGCGGATGCCGCCAAAGGCGAGGTCCAGGCCGACCGCCTGCTGCGCGCCTATGATACGGAATGGATGAAAGACCTGACCCCGATCTACAGCGCAACAAGCCTGTGATCGGGGAAGCCTGAAGGGGCGCTGCCCCTTCAGACGGGGGTGCGGGGGCCGTGGCCCCCGCTTTTTGTTTGCCTGCCCCCGCGCTTACTGCCCGCGATCGGCCCAGCCTGCGAAGATCTTCTCCAGCACCACCACGACGTAGAAAAGCACGATTCCCAGGAAGGCCAGCGCCAGCAGCACCGCGAACATCAGCGGGTAATCCGCATTGATCTTACCGCTGTCAAACAGCGCCCCCAGACCGCGCCCATGCGGCTCCACAATCTCCATGAGGTTGGTGCCGATAAAGGCCAGCGTCACCGCCACCTTCAGTGCGCCAAAGAACTCCGGCAGAGTCTTCGGCAGCGCGATCTTGCGGAAAATCGTAAACCGACTTGCCCCGAGCGCACGCAGAATATCGCGGTATTCCGGCTCCAGCGTCGACAGCCCGATCGAGACCGAGACTGCAATCGGGAAAAACGAGATCATAAAGGCGATCAGGATGGTGTTGAAATCATGCTGACCCACAAAGATCAGCGCAATGACCGGCACCACAGAGGCTTTCGGGATGGCGTTAAAGCCCACCAGGATCGGGTAAAGCGCCTCGCGCATGATGCGCGAAAATCCCATGATCATGCCAAGGAAGGTGCCAAAGAGCACCGCCAGCAGCAGGCCCGCCACCGTGCGCCAGAGCGTGTCCCAGCCCATGGTCAGAAACAGATGCCCATAGCGCTGATACGCCGGCCAGAGATCCGAGGGCGAGGCCATTTTGTAATCCGGCCAGCCTTTGAACCAGACCAGCCATTCCCAGAAGGCGATGATGACCAGTAGGGCCAGCAGCGGCGGAGCCGCCTTGCGAAATGCCTGCATCAATGCGCCCCCCCGTTGCGGCCCTGGGCAATCTCAATCTGGTCGCGCAGAATGGCCAGGCGCTCGATGCTCTTCGCCTCATACAGCATGGAAATCGGGCGCGGGTTGATCGGATAATCCACCTGCATGCGGTATTGCACATGCGCCGGACGGTCCGAGAGCACGATAATCTCATCGGCGAGATAGACACTCTCGCGCAGATCATGGGTGATCAGCAGGGCGGTAAACGGCTCCTCTGCGCGCAGCTTATGCATCAATTGCCACAGATCCTCACGGGTAAAGGCATCAAGCGCGCCGAAGGGTTCATCCATGATGAGGACTTCCGGCTTATGCACGATGGCGCGGCAAAGGCTCGCGCGCTGGCGCATACCGCCGGAAAGCTGGCTCGGCCGCTTGGCTTCAAACCCGGAAAGACCCACCAGCGCCAGAAGCTTCCTCGCCCGCTCTTCGCGCTGCGCCTTCGGCATGGACGGGGCCACAATCTCCAGCGGCAGCATTACGTTTTCCAAAATCGTGCGCCATTCCAGCATGACGGGATTTTGAAAAGCCATGCCCACGGTCTTGCGCGGTGTTTTCACCCGCTCGCCATGCAGCCAGACTTCGCCCTGATCAGGCTTCATCAGCCCGGCAATCAGCCGCGTCAGCGTGGATTTTCCACAGCCCGAAGGCCCCACAACGGCGCAGAATTTCCCCTCAGGGATCGCAATATTCAGATCACGCAATACCGGCAGCGCCCCTGCAGGCGTCCGGTAGGCATGCGTTACGCCCTTAATTTCAACAAGATCAGCCACGTCGGACCGCCCCCCATAGACAGAATACACCCCGGCACGGGCAAGTCGCCGCCGGGGTGTGCGTGCAATCAGAACTTCAGGCTGCCGTCTTTGGGCAGATAAGCGTCTGTGTAGTAAAGCTCAGGCGTCGGCGCGTTTTTGAACTCATAGATCTCTTTGAGCTGCTCAATCGACTTCGCATAGCGGTCGGCATCAATGCCGCCCATGCCATTGGCTTTGACGTAATCGGTCACAACCACATCACGCAAAGCCAGCTCCAGCCGCTCGGTCTCCAGCTCAACATCCGAGGCCGGGGTGCGCGGGATCATCCCCTCCACCGCCTTTTTCGGGTCTTTGGCAGCATCCTGCCAACCCTTTGCAGCGGCTTTGATAAATCCGGTGACCGCCGCTTCATTGGCCTTTGCGAAGTCGGTGTTCACGATCACGGCGTTGCCGTAATAATGCACGCCGTAATCGGCCATCAGCATGACGTTCAGATCTTCGGCCGGAACGCCGAGGCGGCGGGTGTTCAGGAAGCTGGTGAAGGAGAAGCCGGTGACGGCATCAACTTTGCCTTCCGCCAGCATCGGCTCACGGGTGGGGAAGCCCACCGGCTCGACGGTGATCTTGCTGACATCCAGACCATTGGCACTGGCCAGCGCCGGAAACTGCGACCAGGCGCCATCCGGCGGCGGCGCGCCGAGGATTTTGCCCTCAAGATCTTTCAGTTCATTGATGCCCTGGGACTTGCGGCCCACGATGGCGGCAGCGGGTTTGTCATAGACAATCATCACCGCGGTGATCGGTGCGCCGGGGTTTTGATCGAGAAACTTTGCGATCGAGTTCATATCGGCAAAGCCGAACTGAAACGCGCCGGTTGCCACCTTCGGAATCGCATCAAGCGAGCCCTGGCCCGCCTGGATTTCCACCTTCAGCCCCTCAGCGCCGAAGTGGCCATTGTCGACCGCAGCAAACCAGGGCGCGGCAGGCCCCTCAAATTTCCAGTCGAGCGCAAAGTTGATCGCCGTTTCCGCCGCGGCGACACCCGCCGTCAGGCCCGAGAGCGACAGACCAAGCGCCGCGACTTTCAAAGCACGTTGAAGCATCAGTTTCCTCCGGTTGGACTTAGGCCAGCCTGGCATGTGCCGAAGAGAGGGGCAGCCATTTGTCTTATTTTTGTGCGGCAAGTCTGACCGAATTGCCCGAATTTAAGCAACATTGATTTTATTGCCGCCGTATTGGGCAAAAAATAAGTGCGCCGCATAAAAGAAAGCCGGCCCGCGAGCCGGCTTTCTCCACCAGGTCTTCCATTTCAAACGAAGAACTGGCCGCCGTTTGCAGTGATGGTCGAGCCGTTGATGAAGGCCGAGTCCTCTGCCACGAGGAAGGTCACGCAGCGCGCGATTTCCTCCGGCTCGCCCAGGCGGCCGGTGGGGATCTGTGCGGCGATGCTTTCGCGCGCTTTCTCGGGCATGGCCATCACCATTTCCGTGGCGATATAGCCCGGGCAGATCGCATTGGCGGTGATGCCATTGCGCGCGCCTTCCTGCGCGAGGCTTTTCACGATCCCCAGATCGCCCGCTTTGGTTGCGGCATAGTTTACCTGACCGAACTGACCTTTTTGTCCGTTGATCGAGGAGATCACCACAACACGGCCGAAGCGGCGCTCACGCATACCGGCCCAGACCGGATGAACCGTGTTGAAAACGCCGTTCAGGTTGGTGTCGACCACTTCTTTCCACTGCGCGTGGGTCATTTTGTGGAAGGGTGCATCGCGGGTGATGCCCGCATTGGCCACCACGATATCAATCGGGCCGAGCTCGGCTTCGATGGCCGCGATCCCGGCCTTTGAGGCCTCATAATCCGAGACGTCCCATTTCCAGGTCGGAATGCCGGTGTCGGCGGTGAAGCCACGGGCGGCCTCATCATTGCCGGCATAGTTCGCCGCGACGGTATAACCGGCTGCTTTCAGCGCCTTAGAAATGGCAGCGCCAATGCCGCGGGTTCCACCGGTGACCAGTGCGACTCTCGACATGAATCCTCCTCACAGAAATTATATGTCTTTTGGTTTTGTTACTACGCAAGAATCATGCGCGCAACTATATTGCGCACATGCTCTGCGGAAATACCTCAGCGTTCGAGGCACATGGCAACGCCCATGCCGCCGCCAATGCAGAGGGTGGCCAATGCGCGTTTGGCATCGCGGCGCTGCATTTCGAAAAGGAGGGTGTTGAGAACCCGCGCGCCCGACGCCCCGATCGGATGGCCGATGGCAATGGCACCCCCGTTGACGTTCACAATCGACGGATCCCAGCCCATCTCTTTGTTGACCGCACAGGCCTGGGCGGCAAAGGCCTCATTGGCCTCGACAAGGTCGAGATCCTGCACGCCCCAGCCCGCTTTGCTCAGCGCTTTGCGGCTGGCATGGACGGGGCCCACGCCCATGATCGCCGGGTCCAGACCGGCCGTCGCATAGGAGGCGATGCGCGCCAGGATCTTCAGCCCGCGTTTTTCGGCCTCAGCCTCTGACATCAGCAGAACCGCGGCCGCGCCGTCATTGATGCCGGAGGCATTTGCCGCCGTCACCGAGCCGTCTTTGGTAAAGGCCGGGCGCAGGCCGGACATGGCTTCAAGGGTGGCACCGTGGCGGATGTATTCATCCGCGCTGACCACGGTTTCGCCCTTGCGGGTTTTCAGGGTCACCGGAACGATCTCATCGGCGAATTTACCGGCCTTCTGCGCGGCCTCAGCCTTGTTCTGGCTGGCAACGGCGAAGATGTCCTGCTCCTCGCGGGAGATCTGCCATTTATTGGCAACGTTCTCAGCGGTCTGGCCCATGTGGTAGCCGTTGAAAGCATCCCAGAGGCCGTCTTTGATCATCGAATCGATGAAATTCAGATCGCCCATCTTCTGGCCCGCGCGCAGATGCGCGACATGGGGGGAGAGCGACATGTTTTCCTGGCCACCGGCGGCCACAATTTCAGCATCCCCAAGCGCGATGTGCTGTGCCGCAATGGCCACGGCGCGCAGGCCCGATCCGCAGACCTGGTTAATCGACCAGGCCGAGCTTTCCTGCGGCAGCCCCGCTTTGATATGCGCCTGGCGTGCCGGGTTCTGGCCCTGGCCTGCGGTCAGCACCTGGCCGAGGATGGTCTCAGAGACCTCAGCCCTGTCAATGCCCGCGCGGGCACAGATGGCCTCAAGCACAATGGCGCCAAGGTCATGCGCGGGGGTCTGGGCGAACGCGCCGTTGAAGCTGCCAACCGGGGTACGGGCTGCGGATACAATAACAACTTTGGTCATGGGCTTCCTTCCCTGAGTGGGGCGGGGACGGGGACCTGCCCCCTCCTGCCGGTCCGTCGGGCAAAATACGCCCGGACTCAGCCCCGCCGCAGGGCGACGGGGTGCTGTGCGTTATGGCTAAGACGCCGAACAGGGAAGAGCAAGACAAATGGCCGCAGGTCAGCCCGCCGCCGCCCGCCCCCGCCTGGCCTGAGCCTCAGGGCGCGGCAGCCAGTCAGGCTGCAGCATCGGAGCGGCGAAGTGATAGCCCTGCATACAGTCGACCCCAAGGCTTGCCAGCCAGTCGGCATCGGCCTGACTTTCGACGGCTTCCGCCACCACAAGCATATCAAAATGCTGCCCGATGGAGGTCAGGGCGCGCGTCAGCACCTGATTGTCGGGATTGGAGGCGACATTGCGGATGAACTGCCCGTCGATCTTCACCATGTCGAAGAAGAACTCGCGGAAATAGCGAAAGGCGGTATAGCCCGCGCCAAAATCATCCAGGGCGAAGGCGATGCCCAGGCCGTGAAGCTCATCCATGAAGGCGCTTACCACCTCAGGCATCATCATGGCGGAGCTTTCGGTGATTTCGAGAATCAGCCGCTCGGCCAGGGTGTCATCCTGCTTCAGCCCCTGATGCAGGGTGTTCATCCAACGCCCGTAACCGATGGAGCGGGCGGACATATTGATCGAGAGCCGCAGGTCCGGGACCCGCTGCAGGATCGTCAGGCCATGGGTCAGGGCCGCGCAGTCGATCAGCCTGCCGGTTTCGCGGGTTTCAACGGCGGTGATGAATTCCCGCGCCGGGATGATGCGCCCTGAGGTGTCGAGGATGCGAATCAGCCCCTCATAAAAGGCCACCCGGCCTTTGTCGCGGGCAAGAACAACGGGCTGAAAGGCCAGGGCCGTGCGCCCCTCTCTCAGGGCCTGATCGACCATATCGAGCACTTCACGATCGCGCAGCGTGATGGCAGAGGTCAGCGGATCTGAAAAGCCCTCAGGCCGGGGGGGCTTGGGATGTGTCATGCGGGCCTCCTCTCGGGCATCTGCGGGCAGCCTGCCACGGGGAGCTTAATTCCCGTTTAAGTTTCCCATTTTGTTCTAATTGCGCTAATTTTCCGGGAGCTTCGGGAGGGGATCTTGGAATGCAGACGCGCTGTGCCTGGTGCGGGACGGACCCGCTTTATATCCGCTACCACGATGAGGAATGGGGCGTTCCGGTCACCGATGGCCGCACCCTGTGGGAGCTTTTGATGCTCGAGGGGTTTCAGGCCGGTCTGTCCTGGATCACCATTCTGCGGCGGCGCGAGGGGTTTCGGAAGGCTTTTGCCGGTTTTGATCCCCGGATCGTTGCCACCTGGGGAGAGGCGGAAGTGGCGGAGCTGCTGCAAAACCCCGACATCATTCGCCACCGCGGAAAGATCGAAGCGACGATCCGCGCCGCAGAAAGCTTTCTGCGTCTTGAGGCCGCGCCTGGCGGCTTTGCCGGCTTCATCTGGAGTTTCACGCAGGGCGTGCCGCTGCAAAACGGTCTGCAACCCGGTGCCAGGGCGCCTGCGCAGACCGAAACCTCCCTCGCGCTGTCGAAGGCTTTGAAGCGCGAAGGATTTAAATTCTGCGGGCCGACAATCACTTACGCCTTCATGCAGGCAGCGGGTCTGGTCAATGACCATCTGACGACCTGTCTGGCCTATGACCGGGTTGCGGCCCTGGGCGGGCCGCAGAAGCTCAGCTGACCAGACGCTTGAACCAGCCTTTTTTTGCGGTCTCGCCGGCTTCGCCTTCGGGCGGTGGCTCGGCAGGGCCTTCAATGGCTTCCTGGAAGCGGTTGAAGAACTCCTCCGCAAGCTTGGCGGCAAAGCTGTCGATGATACGGCTGCCAAGCTGCGCCAGCTTGCCGCCGACATTGGCGTCAACCTCATAGCTCAGCAGCGTCCCTTCGCCTGCCGGGGTCAGGGTCACACGCGCGGCGCCCTTGGCAAAACCCGCAGCGCCGCCCTTGCCCTCGCCGGAGAGGGTGCAGCTGACCCCTTCAACGATGTCGGACATCTTCACCAGCCCGGTGAATTTCGCTTTCACGGGACCGACTTTCTGGACCACCACCGCCTCAAACCCCTCCTCGGGTGAGCCGGTGAGTTCCTCGCAGCCGGGCACGCAGGCTTTCAGAACTTCGGGGTTGAAAAGTGCCTGCCAGACCTCTGCGGGCGGCGCGGCAATTTCACGGGTATCTTTCATTTCCATCTCGGGCCCTCCTCCTGAGTTGACGGAAGAATAGGGCCACGCCGCCCCGGAGCAAGCAGTTTCCCCGGGGCAGCAGTCGTCAGAGGCTGAGCACCATGTCGCGGTGCGCAATGCCTGCGTCGTCATATTCGGGCCCGTATGCGCTAAACCCCAGCTTTTCGTAAAAGCCGATGGCATAGGTCTGAGCCGAGAGCTTCAGTTTCGTCAGATCGCCCCGGGCCGCCAGATGCCCGATGGCAAAGCGCATCAGAGCCGCCCCCGCGCCGGTGCCGCGCATGTCGCTGAGCACGCAGACGCGGCCGATCTTGCCGGCCTCGCCGTCGATGATCAGCCGTGCGGTGCCGACGGGGCGGCCCTCATGCGTCATCAGAAGATGGATGGCGACGGCGTCGAGCGCATCCCATTCTTCCTCTTCGGGCACATTCTGCTCTTCGATGAAAACCCTGCGGCGCAGCGCGAAACAGAGTTCCAGGTCCGTGGTGACCTCAACCTTCAGGCTCATGCGAAATAATCACGCAGGATGCGGGTATAGACGGCCTTCAGCTGGTGGATATGCGCCACTTCAACGTGCTCGTCGACCTTATGCAGCGTCTTGCCGACGAGGCCAAATTCCACCACCGGGCAGTGATCTTTGATGAAGCGCGCATCCGACGTCCCGCCCGAGGTCGAGAGCACCGGCGTGCGGTTGGTTTCGGCCTGGACCGCGCGGGAGACCATGGAGGAAAGCGCGCCGGGGGGCGTCAGGAAGCAGTCGCCGCCGATCCGGACCTGCACCGATATCTCCACCCCCGTCTCAGCCCCGGCTTTGGCGGCTTCGGCTTCGAGCCATTTCGTCAGGCTTTCGCCGGTGTGGCAGGTGTTGAAGCGGATGTTCACCGTGGCTTTGCAGCTGGCCGGGATCACATTGGCCGCCGGATTGCCCGTGTCGATGGTGGTGATCGCAAGGGTCGAGGGGCCGAAATGCTCATTGCCCTGATCCAGCTCATGCACCGCAAGGCGGCTCATCAGCAGCGCCATGCCGTTGAGCGGGTTGCGCGCCAGATGCGGATAGGCCGAATGGCCCTGAGTGCCGCGGGCGGTGAAATAGGCCGAGAGCGCCCCGCGGCGGCCGATCTTGATCATATCGCCCATCTCTTCCGGGCAGGTCGGCTCGCCGACGATGCAGTCGGTCATCTGCTCGCCCTCATCGCGCATCCAGTCCAGAAGCGCCACGGTGCCATCGGTTGAGACGGCCTCTTCGTCGCCGGTGATGGTCAGGATCACCGCGCCCTCAGGCGGCGTGTCGCGCACGAAATCGATCGCGGCAGCGGCGAAGGCCGCCACGCCCGATTTCATGTCGCAGGCGCCCCGGCCCCAGAGCTTGCCGTCTTTGATCTCACCGCCGAAGGGATCGACGCTCCAGTCGTCGATATTGCCGACCGGCACCACATCGGTGTGCCCGTTGAAGCCAAAGGTTTTCGGATCGCCCTTCGCGCCCCAGCGCGCAAAGAGGTTCGGCACGCCCGCGCGGTCCACCCGGGTGCAGCTGAAGCCTGCCTCTGAGAGGATCTGTTCCAGCAGCACCAGCGCGCCGCCCTCGGCCGGGGTGACGGTCGGGCAGCGCACGAGCGCCTGGGTCAGCGCAACGGGATCTGAGGGGTCAAAGGGCAGGGCGGTGGACGCGGCGGTCATGGCGGGCTCCCGTGGCAGACTCTTTGCACCGGGATAGCCCTGCCGGGGCCTGTGGTAAAGCTGCAACCCTGACGGCATTCCTTGCGGGGTGGCCCGCAGAAGGCATGACAGAGAGGCAATGTGGCGCAAGACTGCCTGCAAGAGAGCGCCCTGAGGCGCCGGTGAGGCAGAGAGCATGACGAGACCAGCCGGACATGGCTCTGCCCGTTCAGAGGGAGGGCAGACTAATGATGCAGGCAACTGCATGGATCGCTCTGACGGGCGATGCACCTGAGGCCGTGACAGGCACGCAGCCTTTACGCACCGGCGCGCTGAGTGTGGCTTTGCGGGGGATCCCGCGGGTGGCCACCGTGCTGGCGGATGCGCGGGTGCTGCATCAGGGGCGGGCACTGAGTGCGGCGGTGATTGCGGGTCAGGATGTCGGCGTGGTGCTGCGTCTGCGCGGCGCGGGCGGTCATGTGCTGCGCCACGTTCTTGCGGCAGAGCTTTACAGCCATCCCGGCAGCGCTGAGCTGACCTTCTCGTTCATCGGTGGCGGGGATGAGGCTCCGGCGGGGCGCTGGCGTCTGTCGATCTGCGATGCGACGGGGCGGCTGCTGGCGCCGGTGGCGATCGGGACGGGGGCGCTTTCGATGCCTCCGGCACTGGGCGCGGCCCTGGTCGGTGCGCTGGGGGATTGCCGTTTTGTGCAGACGGCCGGGCTGCGCCGGGCCTCTCCGGGGCGACCGGGGCCTGAGCAGATCGGTCGCGGTGCGGCCATTGCGGGCAACAGCTTTTTGCAGACCCCCGGGGGGCTTGTGCCTGCGGCTGCCCTGATGGCCGGGGATGCGGTTCTGGATATTTCCGGGCGCGAACTGCGTCTGGCCGAAATGCAGCTTGCTGAGGTGCCGGCAGGGTTCGCTTTCTCGCCGCTGCGCGTGCCGGGGGCAGAGGGGCGTGATCTGCTGATCGGCCCGCGGGCGCAGATCTCCGTTGCGGGGGGGCTCCTCAGCGCGGCGGCCATGGCTGAGGCGCGGCGGTTCAGCGGACCCTCGCGGGTGGCGCTGATGGCGGTGCCGGTGACGGATCGCCCGGCGCTGCTCTCAGTGGGCGGCTATATGCTGGCGGTCGCGGACCCTGAGGGCCATCTGCCGCAGCCGGTTGCGGATCTGACCGGCTGCCGCAGGGCGGTGTGATCAGTCGAAGAAGGGCGTGATGACGGCGACCACGACCGAATTCTCGGCCAGGGCCCGTTCCATCAGTTCCAGTTCTTCGGGATCGATTTTTTCGCCACCGGCTTCGCGCTCTTCGCGGGTGCCCTGGCCGGTGACTTCCAGCACGGAGAGATCCGCCTGCTGCAGGATGGCCACGGTCTCCCGCACGGCCTCAGCCTCTTCCACGCCGGAGGCATAGCACAAAAGGGCCGCGCCGGTGGCGTTCTTCGGCAGCCCGTCGCCGGGCTTGCGGCCGACTTCGACCAGAAGGGTATGCACCTGCTGCGGACGGCGCGGTTTGGCTTCGGTGGTCATGACGGCTCTCCGGGTTGAATGGCGCGCAGATGTAGCAAGACGGGGCCGGAGCGGCAAGGCGGCAGGCCGCGCAGCTGTGGCAAAGCCGGGGAGGGCTGCCTGCCCTCCCCGGACCCCGCCCGGGAGTATTTGGAAAAAGCCAAAGCCCGGGGCGGGGCGGATGATCAGTCGCGCAGCAGTTCGTTGATCGAGGTTTTCGAGCGCGTCTGCGCGTCGACGCGCTTCACGATGACCGCGCAGTAGAGATTTACGCCGTTCTTCGAGGGCATTGAGCCTGAGACCACCACCGAGCCTGCGGGCACTTCGCCGTAGAAGACTTCGCCGGTTTCGCGATCAAGGATTTTGGTCGATTTGCCGATGAACACACCCATGCCAAGGACCGAGCCTTCGCGGATGATGCAGCCCTCAACCACTTCCGAGCGCGCGCCGATGAAGCAGTTGTCTTCAATGATGGTCGGGCCGGCCTGCATCGGCTCGAGCACACCGCCGATGCCGACGCCGCCCGAAAGATGCACGTTTTTGCCGATCTGCGCGCAGGAGCCGACGGTGGCCCAGGTGTCGACCATGGTGCCTTCATCGACGAAAGCGCCCAGGTTCACGAAGGACGGCATCAGGACCACCCCTTTGCCGATATGGGCCGAGCGGCGCACGATCGCACCGGGGACGGCGCGGAAACCTGCTTCTTTCCAGCGGTTCTCACCCCAGCCTTTGAACTTGGTGTCGACCTTGTCCCAGAAGAAGCTGTCCTGCGGACCACCGGTCAGCGGCTCCATGTCTTTGATGCGGAAGCCCAGGAGCACGGCCTTTTTGGCCCATTGGTTCACATGCCAGTTGCCGTCTGCCTGACGCTCTGCCACGCGCAGCGAACCATTGTCGAGCGCCTCAAGCGTGGCTTCAATAGCGTCACGGGCTTCACCTTTTGAGGCGGGGTTCAGCGTGTCACGGGCGTCCCATGCGGCTTCGATGGCGGTCTCAAGTGCGGCGTTGGACATGCGCATTATCCTGTCGGTCAGAGGGTCATCCGCCTTCGCTATAGGCGGCGGGACGCCCTGGTGCAATCGCTCAGCGGGCTTCACGGCATTGTAACCATTACGAGCCGCAATGTTGGTTTAATCCCGGCATTATGCCATCACTGGCATATAATTTGATCAGGACGATTATCATGAATGACGACAGCCGCAGCCACCCCTTCCGCGATTCCGCTCAGGACGTTGTCGCCGCCGACCAGGTGCCGCCGACCAGCCAGACGCGCGCCCCGGCCTATCGGCTGGCTTTCACGGATACGGACTTTCTCACCCGGGAGGAGTTGCGTCCGGTGCGGCTGCAGCTTGAACTCCTCAAGCCGCAGATGATCATGGATGAGCGTGGGATTGAATCGACCATTGTACTCTTTGGCGGCGCCCGCATCCCGGCGCCTGAACAGACAGAAGGGGCGCGAACCCCGGCGCTGGCGGCATTGTCGCAGTACTACGATGAGGCCCGACGCTTTGCGTATCTGATGACTGAGCGCTCGATGCAAAGCTATGGCCGGGAAAATGTGATCGTTACAGGCGGCGGCCCGGGCGTCATGGAGGCGGGCAACCGCGGTGCCTCAGAGGCAGGTGGTCAGTCCATCGGTCTCAGCATTGTGCTTCCCCATGAGCAGGCGCCCAACAGCTATGTCTCGCCGGATCTGTGCTTTAACTTCCACTATTTCGCGATCCGCAAGATGCACTTCCTGATGCGTGCCAAAGCGATCTGCGTCTTTCCAGGCGGTTTCGGCACGCTCGACGAAATGTTCGAAGCACTGACTCTGATCCAGACGGGCCGGATGAAACGGATCCCCTTCCTCCTCTTCGGGCGCGCTTTCTGGGAAGGGGTGATCAACTGGCAGGCCCTGGCTGAGGCCGGAACCATCTCAGAGGAAGATCTGCACCTCTTCCGCTTCGTCGAGACTGCCGCTGAGGCCATTGCCGCGATCGACACCTGGCCACGCCCTCTCTGAAAGCCTCAACTCGCCCGTCACAACCGGCGGACTACTTTGGCTTTTTTAAAATACTCTGCGGCGGGTCCGGGAGGTGCAAAACCTCCCGGGGCTTCCCCCGAAGGCTTGGGTCTGTTCAGGCGCGCTGGTGACGCGCCCTGGCACCTGTCTCGATCGCGGCGGCCAGAAGGCGATGCAGCTTCAGCTGATCTCGGATCTCTTCCAGCATGGCGAGTTCAATCTCGCGCAAAGTCCCGTCCGCAGCCGCCACATCGCAGGCCAGCGCATAGGCCGTTTCAAACAGACGCTCCGGCAGCGCGCCCCGCACCAGACCAAAGAGCGCGTCCAGCCCGTCCTCTTCGGTCAGAAGATCCAGTACTGTCTGCGCCACATGTCTGATGCGCTCAACATCATAGCCTGCGAAAACCGGCAGGTGAATCACGATGCGCTCAATGGCGACAAGCTCGGCGGTGCGCATCCGCTGATCCGAGACAGAAACGGCGGTCATCACGGCAATCAGCGCGTCCTGGGCGGTCATCCGATCGGTATCGGTGGTCATATTGTCGTCCCCTGAGCCACTTCAGGGCAGAGATTATTGACCACAGCGCCGCGCGGCAATAGAGGCTGTGGCCTGCCGGGCACGGGGTCCGGTGACGAGTGTGAGAGGATGCGCCGATGTCTGCACTGCGCGACGCCGCGATGAAATCGAAAGCCTGGCCCTTTGAAGAGGCCCGCAAGATCCTCAAACGCTACGAGAAGAAGGCCCCGGAGAAAGGCTATGTTCTCTTTGAGACCGGCTATGGTCCCTCGGGCCTGCCCCATATCGGCACCTTCGGTGAGGTCGCCCGCACCACGATGATCCGCCGCGCCTTTGAGGCAATCTCGGATATCCCGACGCGGCTGATCTGCTTCTCGGACGATATGGACGGCATGCGCAAAGTGCCCGAGAACGTGCCGAACCAGGAACTGCTGCAGGCCAATGTGCAAAAGCCGCTCTCGGCCGTGCCCGATCCTTTCGGCGAATATGACAGCTTCGGCGGCCACAACAACGCGATGCTGCGCCGCTTCCTCGATACCTTTGGCTTTGAGTATGAATTTTACTCGGCCACTGAGTTTTACAAATCCGGGCAGTTCGATGCCGTGCTGCTGCGCGCCGTGGAGAAGTATGACGAGATCATGGACGTCATGCTGAAGTCGCTGCGCGATGAGCGTGCGGCCAGCTATTCCTGTTTCCTGCCGCTCCACCCCGAGACGGGGCGTGTGCTTTATGTGCCGATGAAATCGGTCGATGCCAAAGCCGGGACGATTACCTTCGACGACGAAGAGGGCCGTGAATGGACCCTCCCGGTCACCGGCGGCAATGTGAAGCTGCAGTGGAAGCCCGACTTCGGTGCCCGCTGGGCCGCACTTGGCGTCGATTTTGAAATGTATGGCAAGGATCACTCGACCAATACGCCGATCTACGACCGCATCTGCGAGATCCTCGGCGGCAAAAAGCCCGAGCATTTCACCTATGAACTCTTCCTCGATGAGAACGGCGAGAAGATCTCGAAATCAAAAGGCAACGGCCTGTCGATTGATGAGTGGCTGACCTATGCCTCTACGGAATCTCTGAGCTATTACATGTTCCTCAAGCCCAAGACCGCAAAACGTCTGGGCTGGTCGGTCATTCCGAAGGCGGTGGATGAATACCATCAGCAGCTGCGAGCCTATCATACGCAGGACGTTGAGGCCCAGGTGAACAACCCGGTCTGGCATATTCACAGCGGCAATGTTCCGCAGTCGGACATGGTGGTCCCCTTCGCCATGCTGCTGAACCTCGCTTCGGTGGCAGGCGCTGCGGACGCCAAAGGCCTTTGGGGCTTCATCAGACGCTACGCACCCGAGGCTTCGCCGGAAACCAACCCGCAGCTCGACCAGGCAGCCGGCTTTGCTGTGCGCTATTACAACGACTTCGTTGCGCCGAAGCGCCAGTTCCGCCTTCCGAGCGATCAGGAACGCGCGGCGATGGAGGATCTCTCCGCGCGTCTCGCTGCCTGGGAAGGTGGTCTTGATGCCGAAGCGCTGCAGACCATGGCCTTTGCAGTCGGCAAAGAGCACAACTTTGAAAACCTGCGCGACTGGTTCAAAGCCCTTTATGAAGTGCTGCTTGGCGCCTCTGAAGGTCCGCGCTTTGGCGGCTTCATTGCGCTTTACGGCATTGAGGAGACCCGCGCTCTCATCGCGCGCGGTCTTAACGGCGAGTTCATCGCAGGCTGAGAGCGCCGGGGAGGTCTGCCTGCCCTCCCCGGACCCCGCCCGGGAGTATTTGGAAAAAGCCAAAGCCAGAGTCGGTCTCCCGGCTTTGGCTTTTCTTAAATACTCTGCGGAGGGTCCGGGAGGTGCAAAACCTCCCGGGGGTGCCTCAGGCGGAGCGTTTCAGATCCGGGACTTACATGTGCGGCGACCAGCGCCTACCTTAGCGCTGAAGGAGAACCCGCCATGACCAATGTGCTTTTGTCCGACTGGGCCACGCCCTTTTCTTTGCCGCCTTTCGATGTGATCCGCGACGAGGATTTTACACCTGCGTTTGAGACTGCACTTGAGGCTGCGCGGGCGAGGCTGGCGGAGATTGCCGGTAATCCGGAGCCGGCGAGTTTTTCCAACACGATCGAAGCTCTTGAGTTGGCCGAAGGCGAACTGAACCGGGTTGCCGGGGTATTTTATAATCTTGCAGGGGCGGAAGCTACTCCGGCGCGGGAAGCTTTGCAGCGTGAGCTGGCGCCGAAGCTTGCAGCCTGGAGTTCGGAGCGCAGTCTCAATCCGGAAGTTTTCGCACGAATTGAGACTTTATGGGAAAGCCGCGGGAGCCTTGATCTGACCGCAGATCAGGAACGGCTTTTGCTTCTGTACCGTCGCGGGCTCGTGCGGGCAGGGGCGGGGCTTTCGGCTGTAAAGGCCGCGCGTATGCGCGAGATCAACAGTCGTCTGGCTGTGATTGGCACGGCTTTTTCGCAGAATCTGCTCGCGGATGAGCGCAGCTGGTTTATGGATCTGGCAGAGGCCGATCTGGAGGGGCTGCCGGAGTTTCTGGTCACGGCCGCACGGGACGAAGGCGCGGCGCGGGGCCGTCCGGGGCCTGTGATGACGCTGTCTCGCTCGCTCATCGTGCCGTTCCTGCAGTTCTCGCCGCGCCGGGATCTGCGCGAGCGGGCCTTCCGGGCCTGGATGGCGCGCGGAGAAAGTGGCGGCGAGACTGACAACCGGGCCATTGTTGCTGAAACTCTGGCTCTGCGTCATGAGCGGGCGCAGCTTCTGGGCTATGCGGATTTCGCCGCCTTCAAGCTCGAGACCGAAATGGCAAAGCAGCCTGAGGCCGTTGAAGAGCTGCTGATGCAGGTCTGGGCCCCGGCGAAGGCTCAGGCCGAGGCTGATGCGAAGCGGCTTGAGGTTATGCTGCACGCGGATGGCCACAATGGTGTGCTGGAGCCATGGGACTGGCGCTATTACTCGGAAAAGCGTCGTCGGGCCGAGCATGATCTCGATGAGGCGGCTTTGAAGCCCTATCTGTCGCTGGAGGCTATGATTGCCGCGGCCTTTGACTGCGCGAACCGTCTCTTCGGGCTGGAGTTCCGCCCGCTCGATGTGCCGCTTTACCACCCCGATGCCCGCGCCTGGGAGGTGACGAAGGGTGGTGCGCATGTTGCTGTCTTTATCGGCGATTATTTCGCGCGCAGCTCTAAACGTTCCGGCGCCTGGATGTCGGCTTTCCGCAACCAGCGTAAATTCGGCGGCCGGCAGTCGCCGGTGATCGTCAATGTCTGCAACTTCGTGAAAGGCAATCCGGCGCTTCTGTCCTGGGATGATGCGCGCACCCTGTTCCATGAGTTTGGTCATGCGCTGCACGGAATGCTCTCGGATGTGACCTATGAATCTGTCTCGGGCACCAGTGTGGCGCGGGACTTTGTGGAACTGCCGAGCCAGCTTTATGAGCATTGGCTGGCGGTGCCGGAAGTGCTGGAGAAACACGCCCGCCACTATAAGACCGGGGCGCCGATGCCTGCGGATCTGCGTGAGCGGCTGCTGGGGGCGCAGACCTATGATCAGGGCTTCTCGACGGTGGAATATCTCGCCTCAGCCCTGGTCGATCTGGACTTCCACCGGGGCGCGCCGCCCGCAGACCCCATGGCGCGGCAGGCCGAGGTTCTGGCACGCATCGGGATGCCCCGGTCGATCGTGATGCGCCATGCGACGCCGCATTTCGGTCATGTCTTCTCAGGTGGCGGCTATGCCGCGGGCTATTACAGCTACATGTGGTCCGAGGTCATGGATGCCGATGCCTTTGAAGCCTTTGAAGAGGCGGGCTCGGCTTTTGATCCGGGCATGGCTGCGGCGCTTTATGAGCATATTCTCTCTAAAGGGGGCTCGGTGGAGGCGGATGAGCTTTACAGGGCTTTCCGCGGGCGGCTGCCGGGGCCGGAGGCGCTTTTGAAAGGGCGCGGACTTGATAAGGTTACGTCATGAAATATTCGGTTCTTGATCTCGCGCCGGTGCCGGAAAACTGCACTCCGGCAGAGGCGCTGAAGCACTCGGTTGATCTGGCGCAGCATGCGGAGGCGCTGGGCTACACCCGCTTCTGGCTGGCAGAGCATCACAATATGGCCGGGATCGCCTCTGCTGCGACGGCGGTGGTGATCGGCCATGTCGCCGGGCAGACGAAGAGCATCCGGGTCGGCGCGGGCGGCATCATGCTGCCCAACCATGCGCCTTTGCAGGTGGCGGAAGCTTTTGGCACCCTGGAGACGCTTTATCCCGGGCGCATCGATCTGGGGCTTGGCCGTGCGCCGGGTACCGACGGGGCCACGGCTCAGGCTTTGCGGCGCTATTCGCGCGCGGCCGACAGTTTCCCGGAAGACGTTGTTGAGCTGCTGGGCTACTTAGGCGATGACAATGAAGGCGTGGTGCATGCCTGGCCGGGCGAGGGGACCCATGTCCCGGTCTGGATCCTTGGCT
Source organism: Falsigemmobacter intermedius (assembly GCF_004054105.1). GTDB lineage: Bacteria > Pseudomonadota > Alphaproteobacteria > Rhodobacterales > Rhodobacteraceae > Wagnerdoeblera > Wagnerdoeblera intermedia. The sequence goes on along the minus strand of NZ_SBLC01000007.1, from coordinate 27,219 downwards.
CGTCGCTCTTCGGGGCGCAGCTTGCGGCCTATCTGGGGCTGCCCTATGGCTTTGCCAGCCATTTTGCGCCCGATTACCTGCATCAGGCGGTGCGGACCTATCGGGAGCAGTTCCGCCCCTCGCAGTGGCTCGATCAGCCCTATGTGCAGATCGGCATGGGCGTTTTTGCGGCCGATACCGATGAAGAGGCCCGCTTCCTGCGCAGCTCCATGCAGCAGACCTTTGCCAACCTGCGGCTGGGACGCCCGGGAAAGATGCAGCCCCCCGTGCATAACATCGAAGAGCTGATCCCGAAGAGCATCATGGCAGGCGTCAATCAGGCGCTGGCCTGTTCGGCGACCGGCAGCCGCGACACCGTGCGCTCCGAGATCCTGCGGCTGACGGCAGAGCTGCAGCCTGATGAGATCATCTTCGCCAGCCAGATCTATGACCATGAGGCGCGCAAATACAGCTACACCCTGACCGCTGAGGTCATGGAGAGCCTCTGATCAGGGGGCGAGAAGGTTGCGAAAGAGCGCTGAGAGATAGTCTGCAGCTTCCGGGTAGGGGTCGCGGTCGGGGCCTAAGACGGCCCGGACCTGGACCTCGAAATCGGCGTAGTGCTGGGTCAGCGCCCAGATCGAGATGATGAGATGATCGGGGGGCGTCTGTTTCAGGCGCCCCTCTGCCATCCAGTGGCTGAGAAGGGCGGCGCGTGCCCCGACCAGATCGCGCAGGCGCCCGCTCAGCACCTCTGAGATCTGCGGTGCGCCGCGCAGCATCTCATTGGCAAAGAGGCGGCTTTCACGCGGCATATCTCGGCTCATATCGAGTTTGCGCTGCACATAGCGCAGCACTTCGTCGAGGGGCTCGCCTTCCGGGCTCATCTCCTCCAGAGGCTGCAGCCAGCTTTCCAGCAGATCGGTCAGAAGCCGGGTGTAGATCGCTTCCTTGGAGGGGAAGTAATAGAGAAGATTGGGCTTTGAGAGGCCGGAGGCTGCCGAAATCTGATCGAGCGTGGCACCGCGAAAGCCCTCAACCGAGAAAACCTCAAGCGCGCCCTCCATGATACGGCGGCGGTTCTCCAGCTGGATCCGCGTCATTGGTGTCTCGCTCATATCGCCTTCTTCCTCACCCGGTCGTTGCTTGTTTGCCGGTCCATCAGGCGCTAAGCCAGTGGCATGTTATCCTATCAGCATATCTATCACGCCGGGAATGCCGCAGATGTCCAGAAGCACGCTCTTCTGGCCTGGCTTCTGGATGCGCTTGTCTCGGAAGGCAAGTCGCTCAGCTATCTTGAGACGCACTCGGGGCGCGGGCTTTATGCGCTGAATGCGCGGGAGGCGGTGAAAACCGCCGAAGCCGCCAGCGGTGTGCAAAAGCTGGAGCGGGCTTTCCCGGAAGACCATCCCTGGCGGCGCTGTCTGCGGATCGTGCGGGAGGCGGCCGGGCGGGATGCCTATCCCGGCTCGCCGGTGATTGCGGGGCTGCTGCTCGGGCAGCATGACCGGATGGCGCTGGCGGAACTGCACCCCAAAGAGCATGCGGCTCTGGAAGAGGTGATGGCGGATTTCGCGGCAGAGGTTTACCGCGAGGATGGCTTCTCGATGGCCAGCCGCATCTGCCCGCCGTCGCCGAAGCGCGGGGTGATGATGATCGACCCCTCTTATGAGGTGAAGGAGGATTACACCCGTCTGCCGGGTCTGATCGCAGGCTTCGCGCGGAAATGGCCCGAGGGCATCATTGCGCTTTGGTATCCGCTGCTGACGGGGGGCGCGCATCTTGAGATGCTGGCGGCGCTGTCGGCGGCACACCCCGGTGCGCTGCGCCATGAAGTGCGCTTTCCGCCCGCGCGTGAGGGGCATCGGATGGAGGGCTCGGGCATGTTCGTGCTGAACCCGCCGCCGGGTCTGGCCGATGAGGCGGCCCGCATCACAGAGAGATTTGCCAAGGCGCAGAGCGCGCCGGTTTCGGGGAGGAAACGCAGATGACCAAAGCCTATTGGGTTGCCCATGTCGATGTGACGGATCCGCAGGCCTATGAGGCCTATCGCGCGGCCAATGCAGAAGCTTTCACCAAATACGGGGCGAAATTTCTGGTGCGTGGCGGCCCCTTTGAGCAGCGTGAAGGTCAGGTCCGCGCGCGCACGGTGGTGATTGAGTTTCCCGATCTCGCTACCGCCCGGGCCTGCTATGACAGCCCCGAATATCAACATGCCAAATCGCTGCGCGAGCCCTGCTCGACGGGCGATCTGATTATCATTGAGGGCTGGGCGGGCTGATCCTGCCCGGCTTTCTCAGAAAGGACGGATATGGTCTCTGCATTTCTGCGCCGCCTGCTTGCGCCGGCCCCTGCACCGGTCGGGCATAAAGATGCAACTCTGGCACTGGCCGCGCTGCTGGTGCGGATTGCGCGCTCGGACGGGGAATATGCCGAAACGGAGAAGGCCCGGATCGACCGCGTGATGATGTCCCGCGAAGGTCTGAGCAGCAGCGGTGCCGGCGCCCTTCGTCAGGAGGCAGAGGGCCTGGAAGCAGAGGCCCCGGATACCGTGCGTTTCACCCGCGCCCTCAAAGAGGCGGTGGCACCCGAAGAGCGGCTGGCGCTGGTTGAAGCCCTCTGGTCTGTGGCTCTCGCCGATGGCGGGCGTGACGCCTCGGAAGATCGCCTTATGCGTTTGGTCGTGTCGCTTCTGGGCGTCACCGATGTCGACTCCGGTATTGCCCGGCAGAGGGCGCTGCGCGCAGAAAACTGACATTTTAGGGTGGCGGGGCTGCGGCAAATTGTGCGATCTGCCGTGTTTCCGGGCATTCTGACCGGTTGACGCGGGAAACCGCGTTGCAATGTGCCCGCCCCCCGCCTTTAATCGGCGAAACATTTGCTAACAGGACAGATCGTGACGTCTTCTCCGGTGATCGAAATCCGTGGTCTGCATAAGGCCTATGGTGCGAATGAAGTGATCAAAGGCGTCGATCTGGTCGCACCGCGCGGTCACGTGATCTCGCTGATCGGCTCCTCGGGATCGGGGAAATCCACGCTCCTGCGCTGTTGTAACCTTCTGGAGGACAGCCAGCAGGGCGAGATCCTCTTTGAAGGGCAGCCCGTGCGCTGGAAGGGGCAGGGCATGGCGCGTCACCCGGCCGATAAGTCGCAGGTCCGCGACATCCGCACCCGTCTGTCGATGGTGTTTCAGCAGTTCAACCTCTGGTCGCATCTGACCATTTTGCAAAACGTCATGGAAGCACCCGTCACCGTGCTTGGCCGCGACAAGGCTGAGGTTGAGGGGAAGGCCCGCGAATATCTGGCCAAGGTTGGCATTGCCGATAAGGCGGATGCCTGGCCCGCGCAGCTTTCGGGCGGCCAGCAGCAGCGCGCCGCCATCGCCCGCGCGCTTTGCATGGAGCCGAAAGCGATTTTGTTTGACGAACCCACTTCGGCGCTGGACCCTGAGCTTGAGCAGGAAGTTGTCCGGGTGATCAAAGCCCTCGCCGATGAGGGCCGTACGATGATTATTGTGACCCATGATATGAAGATGGCCGCCGATGTCTCGGATCATGTCATCTTCCTGCATCAGGGTCTGATTGAAGAAGAAGGCAGCCCGGCGGAGCTTTTTGGTGCGCCGAAATCAGCCCGGCTGCGGCAGTTCCTGTCAGCGACCTCCGGTCACTGAGAGTTTCGCGAGTGAAGCGGTTTAGCATTATGAGGATGGAATGAAAAAACTTGCACTGACACTCGGCGTTCTGGCGCTGTCGGCCACGACGGCTTTTGCGCAGCAGACTGTGCGCATGGGCACGGAGGGTGCCTACCCTCCCTACAACATGATCAACGACAAAGGTGAGGTTGACGGCTTTGAGCGCGAGCTTGGCGATGAGCTGTGCAAACGCGCTGAGCTGACCTGCACCTGGGTCAGCACGGATTGGGACTCCATCATCCCGAACCTGACCGCCGGCAACTACGACACCATCCTGGCCGGCATGTCGATCACCGAAGAGCGCAAGGCCGTGCTGAATTTCAGCCAAGCTTACTTCCCGCCTTCGGCTTCGGCCTTTGCCGCGCTGAGCGCGGATGCGGATCTGAAGGGCGTCATCGCCGCGCAGACCGGCACCATTCAGGCCAGCCATGTCGCCACCACCGGCGCGACCCTGCTGGAGTTTGCGACCCCCGATGAGACCGTGGCGGCGGTCCGCAACGGCGAGGCTGACGCCGCGCTGGCGGACAAAGACTTCCTCGTGCCGATCGTGAACGAATCCAACGGCGAACTGGTCTGGGTCGGCGAGGATATCCCGCTTGGCGAAGGCATCGGCATCGGCTTTCGCAAATCGGATGACGAGCTGAAGGGCAAATTCGACAAGGCGATCGACAGCATGAAGGCTGACGGCTCGCTGAACGTTCTCATCAAGAAATGGTTTGGCGACGAAGCCAATACCTTCTGATCCCCTGCTTCGGGCGGCGCTCAGCCGCCCGAAGGCTGACCGGACTTTGCTCATGTATTCTTTGTCTCACACCCTCCCGGATGTTGACCTCCCGCCTCCGGGCGCGGGGGTATTGCCTGTTACCCCGGGGGTGAGAGATGTTTGAATACTGCTCGGATCCCAAAAGCCTTGAGGGGCTGGTCTGGCTGAGCTGCTATCTGACCTCCGGCACGCATCTGATGATGTATTGGTCGGTGCTGACGGTGCTGTTGCTGCTGGCGCTGGCTGCCCCTGCGGCGCTGCTCTTCGGCTTTGGCGGGGCGCTGATGGCGCGCTCGCTCAATCCGGTGACCCGGACCTTTGGTAAGGGCTATATCTCCATGGTCCGGGGTGTGCCGGATGTGGTGTTTTTCCTCTTTGTGCCGCTGGCGGTCGATCAGGGGCTGGAATATCTGAACCACAAGATCCGCTGCTCTGACTGGTCTGAGCCGGTCCGGCGCGGCGTCGATTTCGTGGTCTGTCCTGCCGCCAAAATCCCGCAGTCTTCTGCGCCCGCCTTTGTGCATGACGCCTATTCCTTTGCCCTGGCGCTGCTGGCCTTTGCGCTGGTCTTCGGCGCTTTTGCGGCCAATACGCTTCACGGTGCCATGGCCGCCGTGCCGAAAGCCCAGGTTGAGACGGCTGAAGCCTATGGCATGAACCGCGCCCAGGCCTTCCGGCGGGTGATCCTGCCGCAGATGTGGGTCTATGCGCTGCCGGGGCTGTCGAACCTGTGGATGATCCTCATCAAGGCCACGCCGCTGCTGTTTTTGCTGGGCATTAAGGACATCGTCTATTGGGCCCGCGAGCTTGGCGGCTCAAAGACCTCTGTTTACGCCTATGCGCATCCGGACTGGCGCGTGTGGTATTTCCTCGGACTTCTGGTGTTCTATCTCGTGCTCACGGCAATCAGTGAAAAGGTCTTCTCGCGTCTGCAGCGCCGTCTGTCGACGGGCCAGGCCACGGCTTCGGGCGAAGCACTTCGCCGGGCAGGTGCCTGATGCGCAGCTGTTGGGAAAGCCTGACCGATTACGGCCTGCGCGCGCTTGGCCGGGATTTCGGGGCGCAGCTTCTGCCGAAGGGGGCAGATATCAGCCTGTGCGATCAGGTGGTTCTGATCGGCTCGGGCATGCTGTGGAACATCTATTTCGCGGCCATGGCCGTGGCCTTCGGCTTCGTGCTGGCCACTCTGGTCGCTGTGGCGCGGTCGCGCGAAACCGGCTGGCTGGCGGGGCTGGCGAAGGGCTTTATCTTCGTCTTCCGCGGCTCGCCGCTCTTTATTCAGTTCTTCTTCGCCTATGAGCTGTTCCAGCTTCTGCCCAAGCTCACCGGTACGCTGAACCTTGGCTTTATGGAGCTGACGGTTGAGACGCGCTGGCTGACGCGGGCCTGGCTTGGTGCGCTGCTGGTGCTGATCCTGAACACCACCGCCTATTCGGCTGAGATTTTCTACGGCGCGCTGCGCTCGGTTCCCAAGGGGGATGTCGAGGCGGCGGATGCCTACGGCATGCACGGCTGGAAGCGCTTTAAGCGCATCACCTGGCCCATCATGCTGCGGCTGGCCTGGCCGAGCTATACCAATGAGGCCATCTTTCTGTTCCACGCCACCGCGCTGGTGTTTTTCTCAGGCTTTCCGGCCTGGCAGCAGTCCGGTGACGCGCTTTATTATGCCCGCTACTTTGCGGAGCAGACGTTTAACCCCTTTGTCGCCTATCCGATTATTGCCGCCTATTTTGTGCTGGCGACTCTGGGGATCATCGCTCTTTTCGGGGCGGTGAACCGGCGGCTTAACAGGCATTTGCCAGGGGAGGTGCGGCCGAAACTCCGCATTCGGCCGCAAATTGTTCGATGAAAGAGTTAGAGAATTGGCTGCGTAAACACCCGTCCGTAAGGACAATCCGCGTCGCCGCGGCAGACCTGAACGGTCAGGCCCGCGGCAAACGCATCCCGGCGCGCTTCGCGGAAAATGTGATCCGCAACGGCACGCGCTTTCCGATGTCGGTGATGAACCTCGACATCTGGGGCGAAGACATCGACGACAGCCCGCTGGTTTTCGACCAGGGCGATGAAGACGGGATCCTGCGTCCCACCGAGCGGGGCTTCATGCCGATGCCCTGGCTCGAAAACCCCTCCGCCCTGCTGCCGATCTGGATGTTTCGCGAAGACGGCAGCCCCTATGAGGGCGATCCGCGCCACGCTTTGCGCCGGGTCATTGAAGGATTTAAGGCCCGCGGCCTGACCCCGGTGGTTGCCACCGAGCTTGAGTTTTTCCTGATCGACGACAGCGGCCGCAAGCTGCAGGTGCCGCCCTCACCACGCTCGGGCAAAAGGCGCAAGGCGGCGGAAACCATGTCGATCCGCGCGCTCGACGCTTTTGATACCTTCTTCACGGACCTCTATGACGCCTGCGAGGCGATGGATATTCCCGCCGATACGGCGATCTCGGAAACCGGTCTGGGGCAGTTTGAAATCAATATGATGCACCAGGAGGATGCGCTGCGCGCCGCCGATGATGCCTGGCTTTTCAAGCTTCTGGTCAAGGGGCTGGCGCGGCGTCACGGTTTTGCGGCCAGCTTCATGGCCAAGCCCTATGCGGAATATTCCGGCTCTGGTCTGCACACCCATTTCAGCCTGATTGATGAGCAGGGCCGCAATGTCTTTGACAATGGCGGTCCTGAAGGCACGGCGCTGATGCGCCACGCCATCGCAGGCTCGCTGGATGCCATGCATGACGCGGCCCTCGTCTTTGCGCCCCATGCCAACAGCTATGCGCGCCTCGTGCCTGATGCTCATGCGCCCACGACGATCTGCTGGGGCTATGAGAACCGCACCGTGGCGCTGCGGGTGCCCTCGGGCTCTCATGCGGCGCGGCGGATTGAGCATCGGGTCGCGGGGGGGGATGTGAACCCCTATCTGATGCTGGCGGCGATCCTCGGCGGTGCGCTCAATGGCATCATCGACGGGGTCGAGCCGCCCCCTCATGTCACCGGCAATGCCTATGCCATCGAAGGGCTGCGCCGTCTGCCCGCCACCTGGGCCGAAGCTATCGATGCCTTTGAGCACTCGCCGCAGATGGCGCGGATTTTCCCGGCGGAGCTCATCCGCAACTATGTGCAGACCAAGCGCCAGGAGCTGCATTATATGGCTGAGCTGACCGAGGATGAGCAGACGGAGCTTTATCTCGACACGGTCTAGAACCAGCCGCGCCAGCGAAAGAAGATCCAGGTTCCGATCGAGGCGAGAAACATCGCCCCGATCGAGAGCCAGAAGCCATGGGGATGCGACAGCCCCGGCAGATGCTCAAAGTTCATCCCATAGATCGAGGCGATGAGCGTTGGCGGCAGGAAGAGTGCGGCCACCATAGACTGCGCCTTGGCGACTTTATTGTCGCCAAGGCCAATCAGCCCGATGGTCATCTCAGTCAGCACCCCCAGCCGGGCATCAAGGCTGTCGGTGTGCAGATCGAGCGCATCAATATCGCGCAGCAGGGCCTCATGGCTGCGCCCGGTCTCGGGCGGGACCACGCCCTGATCCTCAAGATCGCTCATGAAAAACCGCAGCGCCCGGGTCAGTGTCATCAGGGCGGCACGCACCTGAGCAAGGGTTTCATTCTTGCGTCCGATGCGGCGCAGCGCTTCATGCAGATGGGCCGGAATGGTGCGGCTGTCCTGAGCGTAGATCTGCTGCGCGGCCATGGCCAGATCGTCTCCGGTCTGCTCGAGAAGATCCGCCATCTGACCGATGATCTCTTCGCAAAAGGTCAGAAAGAGCAGATCAGGCCGGTCCGGCAGCAGCCGCAGGTCCGTGCGCAGCGGCAGGTTCAGGATCGCGGCGGGATCGTGATGGCGCAGGGTGATCAGCCGCTCCGGTGTCAGGATAAAGCTGACGGGACGGCTCAGCTGTCCGGACTGACCGGCGTGATCGGTGCCCGGCAGAACCAGGGTCATATAGAGCGCTTCACCCAGCCGGTAATAACGGTGAGAGAGTTCGAGATCGCGCATCTCGCCCTGATCGGGGATCTTCGGCAGAAGAGCTTGCATCTCCTGCTCTTCGATCGGGCCGGGGCGGCACAGATCGATCCAAAGCGCTGCGCTGTGGGGTGCGGCCTCACTCAGCGGGATGAGTTTTGCGCTATCCGTCGTCCAGCGATTGAGCAAAAAGGGTCTCCCGATCGAAAAGTCATTGGCAAAACGCATCCTGGCAGGGAAGGTGCCCGTCATGCAGTCTGAAGATAAAAACTTTCTCGCCCGTCTCTATCACGCCGCAGTTGCTGCGGCAGATCCTGTAAAGGTGCTTCCGGGGCATCTGCCGGAGGTGCCAAAGGGACGGACCGTGGTCATCGGGGCAGGTAAGGGGGCCGCGCAGCTGGCAGCGGCCTTTGAGGCGCTCTGGCCTGCGGAACTGAGCGGCGTCGTGGTCACGCGCTACGGCTATGGCTGCGCCACCTCGCGCATCCGCGTGATGGAGGCGGCGCATCCCGTGCCGGATGAGGCAGGTCTTCTGGCTTCAGAGGCGCTTTTGCAGGCGGTGCAGGGGCTGGGGCCCGACGATCTGGTGGTGGCGCTGATCTGTGGCGGCGGCTCGGCGCTGCTGCCTGCGCCACCGGAGGGGCTGACCCTGCAGGATGAGGCAGATCTCAACCGCGCCCTGCTGGCCTCGGGTGCACCGATTTCGGTGATGAACGCTCTGCGCCGTCAGGTCTCACGCATCAAAGGCGGACGGCTGGCCATGGCCGCGCATCCCGCCCGGGTGGTCTCGCTGGTGGTCTCTGACGTCCCCGGTGATGACCCGGCGCAGGTGGCTTCGGGGCCAACGGTGCCGGATCCGGGCAGCCTCTCCGAGGCGTTGCAGCTGGCGGCTGACTGGCGGATCGATCTGCCGCCGCGCGTGGCGAACTGGCTGCGGGGCGGGGGGGACCCCGCGCCTCAGCCGTCTGATCCGGTTTTTGCCCGTCATGAGGTGCGGGTGATCGCTTCCGCACGCCTGTCTCTGGAAGCCGCGGCCCGCGAGGCGGAAGCTCTGGGTGTTCCGGCGGTTATCCTGTCAGACGCCATGGAGGGCGAGGCGCGGGATGTGGGGCAGGTCCATGCCGCCCTTGCGCGGGAGGTGGCCCTGCGCGACCGGCCCTTCGTGCCGCCGGTGGTGCTGCTCTCGGGTGGGGAAACCACCGTCACGCTGCGCGGAGCGGGACGCGGCGGACGCAATACTGAATTTCTGCTGGCCTTCGCGGCGGCGTCTGAGGGGCTGCCGCTGGCAGCTCTGGCGGCCGATACTGATGGGATCGACGGCTCAGAGGCCAATGCCGGGGCTTTTGCAGATGGGGAGACTGCCGCGCGGCTGCGCGCCCGGGCGCAGCCTGCCCGCAGTTATCTGAGCCGCAATGATGCCTGGGGCGCCTTTGATGCGCTGGGTGATCTTTTCTCGCCGGGGCCGACCGGAACCAACGTGAATGATTTTCGCGCCATCCTGATCCGAAGCGAAACCTGACACAGAACGCCCCCCGTGATAGACAGCTACACAACCATAAGGTGAGTCGCAGCATCAGGCTGCCGGAGTTCTTGGTTTAGTAGTTTTCGAAGCCTCTACGGCAGGGAGCGGTACATGGTGGTAAAGGTTCTTCCTTTGGCAGGAAGTGAGCGTTTTGAAAGCCTGGGTCACAATTGTGAGGTGGGCTTTGTTCTCGAGGCGGCCGGGAACGGGAACTCTGGTATGTTTCGCTGGCTCTCAACCTCGCTTGAGGCCACAACGGTCGCGATCCGGCGCGATTTTGAGGGGTTTTTTGCCTTTGAAAACCTTGTTCCGCATGCGCCGGATATGGTCCGTGATGTCGTCTATGACATTGCGTTTCACAGTCGGATGCACTCCGCCCGAGCCGGGGAAAACCTCACCTTCGTTTTGCCTGAAGAGGAACGCCGGCCGCTTTATGAGGCAGAAGCGGGAAAGATAAAGTATTTCTACAAGCGCTTTCACGAGAGCCTGAGTGACGAGCGCACGATCTTTGTTTTGAAAGAGAGCCGTAATCCCGACCCGCAGGCCATAATGGCGCTTTGGCAACTGCTGAGCGGGAAGGCTGGTCGCCCGGTGCGTCTCTTGTGGGTGAAACCAGCGGGGCAGGAGGGCCTGGCTGCCACGGTTAAGCCTGTGACGGAGCATATTCTGTGCGGCTACGTCAGCTCTTTTGCGCCCCATAGCAAGGCGGATGCTTTTGCGGCTGAGGACTGGCGCAGCCTGCTTGCGCAAACGCTGGAGCATTTCAGCTGATGAAAAAGCCCGCCGTGAGGCGGGCTTTTGTCAGATCGTGACCACGAGCAGGATCACCCCGAGGATAATCCGGTAGATCACATAGGGCGTGAAGCTGACTCTGTGCAGGAACTTCATCATCAGCACGAGCGAGATATAGGCCGCGATAAAGCTCAGCAGGGCGGCCAGACCGACATCGGCCCAGAGGCCGTCGGGCATACCGTCTTTGGCCACCTTGATGCCGAGATATCCACCGGTCGAGAGCGTGACCGGGATCGACATCAGCATTGAGATTTTCGCCGCCGCATGGCGCTTGAAGCGCAAAAGCCGTGCGGTGGTCATGGTGATCCCCGAACGTGAGGTGCCCGGGATCAGCGCCACGGCCTGCCACAGACCCATTTTCGCCACATCGCTCAGGCGCCAGTCGTCCATCCCGCGCTCTTCGGGCGAGGTTTTATGCGCCCACCAGAGCCAGATCCCGAAGACGATCATCGTGACGCCGATCACGGTCGGATTGCGCAGCTGATCGACGAGGCCGGTGACGGCCAGGATCGCGCCGATGATGAGTGTGGGGATCGTCACCAGCACAAGGCAAAGGGCAAGGCGGGCGTCGGTGGTGTCACGGTTGCCGCTCAGCCACTGCAGGCAGCCCCGCAGCACCTGCATGACTTCCGTGCGCAGATAGATCAGCACCGCCACGATTGAGCCCATATGCACCGCGACATCAAGCGCAAGCGCGTTGGGGGTCTGGCCGCTGATCTCATGCAGCAGGATCAGATGGGCCGATGAAGAAATCGGTAGGAATTCTGTGATGCCCTGCACAATGGCAAGCAGACAGAGGATCATCAGTGGCATGCGCGGGCCTCGGGTTACTCGTGATTCGCTGCCGGCACCCTGCCCCCTGGGGGCTTCGGGAGGGAAGAGAGAATATAGGTCAGTTTATGTTACCTGATTTTTAAATAATTTTGCCTCACTCTGGCATTGAGGCTGAAAAATCGTACAAATAGGTCAGTCATGCTGACTTTTACTGAAGAATGTGCTGATTTACACAGCTTTTGCGCTAGGTAGGAGGCCCCGGTATGGCTGCTGAGAAAATGCTGAAGTTCGTGTCGCTGGGCAAAGAAATGCCCGAGAAGCGCGCAGCTGAAACTCGCTCGCAGGATTTTTACGAGATCTACCGTGAATATGCCGACGCCAAAGCCACCGAACAGGCCAGCCGCTGCAGCCAGTGCGGCGTGCCCTACTGCCAGGCGCACTGCCCGCTGTCGAACAATATCCCCGACTGGCTGCGCCTGACCGCCACGGGCCGCCTGCAGGAGGCCTATGAAGTCAGCCAGGCCACCAACTCCTTCCCCGAGATCTGCGGCCGTATCTGCCCGCAGGACCGGTTGTGCGAAGGCAACTGCGTCATTGAGCAGTCGGGGCATGGCACCGTGACGATCGGCTCGGTTGAGAAATATATCACCGATACCGCCTGGGAAAACGGCTGGGTGCAGCCGGTGCGGCCTTCGGTGGAGCGCGCGGAAAGCGTGGGCATCATCGGCGCGGGCCCCGGGGGGCTGGCTGCCGCCGATATGCTGCGCCGCGCCGGTGTGCAGGTCACGGTTTACGACCGCTATGACCGCGCGGGTGGTCTGATGATGTATGGTATTCCGGGTTTCAAGCTGGAAAAGCCGGTCGTTCTGCGCCGCATCGAGCAGCTTGAGCAGAGCGGCGTTACCTTTGTTCTGAACTGTAAAGTCGGCGAGGATATCTCTTTTGATGCGATCCGCGGCCAGCATGATGCGGTTCTGATCGCCACCGGCGTCTATAAGGTGCGCGAAGTCACCGCGCCGGGCTCGGGCGCCAAAGGTGTGGTGAAAGCGCTCGACTATCTGACCGCCTCGAACCGCAAGAGCTTCGGGGACGAAGTGCCGGAATTCGACTCGGGCGAGCTGAACGCCGCCGGCAAGCGCGTTGTGGTCATCGGCGGTGGCGACACCGCAATGGACTGCCTGCGCACCGCGATCCGTCAGGGCGCGACTTCGGTGAAATGCCTCTATCGCCGCGATAAAGCCAATATGCCGGGCTCGCAGCGTGAGACGCAGAACGCCGAAGAAGAAGGCGTGGATTTCGTCTGGCTGACCGCGCCGAAGGGTTTCACCGGCGGCGAACATGTCGAAGGCGTGATCGTGCAGAAAATGCGCCTTGGCGCGCCGGATGTTTCGGGCCGTCAGGCACCGGAAGTGATCGAGGGCGCTGACTACATTGAGCCCGCCGATCTGGTGATCCAGGCGCTTGGTTTTGAGCCTGAAGAGATCCCGACCCTCTGGAATGTGCCGGAACTGGCCGTGACCCGCTGGGGGACCATCAAGGCGGATTTCGCCACCCATTCGACCAGCCTGCCGGGCGTTTTTGCGGTGGGTGACATCGTGCGCGGGGCCTCGCTGGTGGTCTGGGCGATCCGTGATGGACGTGAAGCGGCCGCCTCGATCGTCAATTACCTCGGCGCGGGTCGTCAGATCGCGGCTGAGTAACCAGCGGCCCGGCGGGACCGGGTCCACCGGAGGGATGGAAATGTGCGGTGGTGTTGCAGGTTTGAGAAGGGTTTGGCGGGCTGTTGCAGCCTTTTCCTTTGGTCTCGTTGCAGTTGCACTTCCCGCACAGGCCTCGGGGCTTTTCACCCCGCCCGATGGCTGTGAGGTCTATCTCACCGTTCAGGCCAAGGGTTGCAGAGTCTCGCACCACTATATCTGCAAAGCCGATCCGGCCGGAGATCAGTGGCGCGTCGATTTCGATCTGAAGGGGCCTTACTTCCTCAGCCGGATCAATGCGGAAACCGAATGGCTGCAGTCGATCGACCTGACCAGCGGCGAGGATATCCGTCTGGTGCCCGGACCTGCGGACCCCGCCTCTTTCACCGGCCTGACCACGACCGGGGCGGACAGCTATGACTTCACGCAAAACGCCGCGGGGGGCGGGGCCATCCGCTATATCGGGTCTGACCGGCTGACGGGCAAAAAGACGGTGATCGACGGTGTCGAGCTGGAAGAGACCGCCTTTGAGTTTCGTGAAGAGACCCCATCGGGCCGGCTGATCGGCACCGCATCGGGTCAGGAATTTATCCACCGCGGCTGGCGGCTGTTTTTCTCGGGTCCGAGCACCTGGGAAGGCGACGAGGGCCGCGAGCGCATCGACCGGTCGCCGGTGCGTTTTGATGAGCCGGGGGATGCGGGCTTTCGCTCGGTCACACCGGAATATGACTGCACTGCCCAGCTGGCGGCCCTGCCGTAACGCCCCGCCGCCCGCTGTTTTGAACCAGATTTTCGCCGGGTCGCCCCGGCACCGCCAAGACCAGTGACCGAAGCCGCCGCGCTTCGCTCGCCGCCAGCCCTGAGGAGTGAGCTATGACCAGGTATGATGAGGCATGGGTTGCCGCCGAGGAAGCCAAGCGCCGCTTTATGAGTGAGCACAGCCTCTACCGTGAGGATGATGAGCATTCCTCCTGCGGTGTGGGCCTTGTGGTCGCCATCGATGGCAAACCCTCGCGCAAAGTGGTGCAGTCGGGCATCGATGCGCTGAAGGCCATCTGGCACCGTGGCGCGGTGGATGCGGATGGCAAAACCGGCGACGGCGCGGGCATCCACGTGCAGATCCCGGTTCCCTTCTTCAACGATGTGATCCGCCGCACCGGCCATGAGCCCGATGCCTCCAAGCTGATCGCCGTGGGCCAGGTCTTCCTGCCGCGCACCGATTTCGGCGCCCAGGAGCGCTGCCGGACCATCGTGGAAACCGAAGTTCTGCGGATGGGCCATTATATCTACGGCTGGCGTCACGTGCCGGTGGATGTCTCGGTTCTGGGCGAAAAGGCCAATGCGACCCGCCCGGAGATCGAGCAGATCCTGATCCGCTGCGAAAAAGACATCGACCAGGAGCAGTTTGAGCGCGAGCTTTACATTATCCGCCGCCGGATTGAGAAAGCCGTGACCGCTGCCGGGATCTATGGCTGCTACCTCTGCTCTCTGTCGTGCCGCTCGATCATCTACAAAGGCATGATGCTGGCAGAGCAGGTCGCGGTCTTCTACCCCGACCTCGAAGACCCGCGCTTTGAATCGGCCTTCGCGATCTATCACCAGCGCTATTCCACCAACACCTTCCCGCAGTGGTGGCTGGCGCAGCCCTTCCGCATGCTGGCCCATAACGGCGAGATCAACACGCTGAAGGGCAACGTCAACTGGATGAAGAGCCATGAGATCCGCATGGCCTCCTCGGCCTTCGGTGACATGGCGGAAGACATCAAGCCGATCATTCCGGGCGGCACCTCGGACTCGGGTGCGCTCGATGCGGTCTTTGAAGCCATGGTGCGCTCGGGCCGCTCGGCGCCGATGGCAAAAACCATGCTGGTGCCGGAAGCCTGGTCGAAACAGACCGACAATATGCCCAAGGCCTGGGCGGATATGTATTCCTATTGCAACTCGGTCATTGAGCCCTGGGATGGCCCGGCCGCTCTGGCGATGACCGATGGCCGCTGGGTCTGCGGCGGTCTGGACCGCAACGGCCTGCGCCCGATGCGCTATGTGGTGACCGGGGACAACCTGCTGATCGCGGGCTCAGAAGCGGGCATGGTGCCGGTGGATGAATTCACGGTCGTCGAGAAAGGTGCGCTTGGCCCGGGGCAGATGATTGCCGTCGATATGGCTGAGGGCAAACTTTACCACGACACCGAGATGAAGAACAAACTCGCCGCAGCCCAGCCCTATGGCGAATGGGTCGGCAAGATTGTCGAACTCTCGCCCGGTCTTGATGCGCTGCCAGAGCCGGTCCGCTTTGAAGGCGAAGAACTGAAAAAGCGCCAGATCGCAGCCGGTTACACCATCGAAGAGCTGGAGCAGGTTCTGGCACCGATGGCCGAAGACGGCAAAGAGATGATTGCCTCGATGGGCGATGACACGCCGCCTGCGGTTCTCTCAAAAGTCTATCGTCCGCTCTCGCATTACTTCCGCCAGAACTTTTCTCAGGTCACCAACCCGCCGATCGACTCTCTGCGGGAAGGCCGGGTGATGTCGCTGAAGACGCGCTTTGGCAACCTGAAGAACGTGCTCGATGAAAGCTCGGCGCAGACCGAGATCCTGGTGCTCGAAAGCCCCTTCCTGGCGAATGCGGAATTCGACGCCATGGTGAAGCAGTTCGGTGAGCAGGTGGCTTACATCGACTGCACCTTCCCGGCTGATGCCGATCAGGACGGCCTGCGCCTGGCACTTGAGCGCATCCGTCATGAGGCCGAAGACGCCGTGCATTCCGGTGCCGGTCAGCTGGTGCTGAGCGATGAGCATCAGAATGAGGATCGTGCGGGCATCCCGATGATCCTCGCCACCTCGGCCGTGCATTCGTGGCTGACCCGCAAGGGCCTGCGGACCTTCTGCTCGATCAACGTGCGGTCTGCGGAATGCATCGATCCGCATTACTTCGCGGTGCTGATCGGCTGTGGTGCGACCACGGTGAACCCCTATCTGGCGCAGGACAGCATCGGCGACCGCATTGCGCGCGGCCTGATGGAAGGCACGCTCGTTGAGGCGATGCGCAACTATCGCGCGGCGATTGACGCGGGCCTTCTGAAAATCATGGCCAAGATGGGGATCTCGGTGATCTCGTCTTATCGCGGTGGTCTGAACTTTGAGGCCGTGGGTCTGTCGCGCGCCATGGTGGCCGAATATTTCCCCGGCATGCACTCGCGCATCTCGGGCATCGGCCTGCACGGCATCCAGGATAAGGCGGCGGAAATCCACGCCAAAGGCTGGAAAGCTGACAGCAATGTTCTGCCGATTGGTGGCTTCTACAAAGCCCGCCGCTCGGGCGAGAAACACGCCTGGGAAGCGCAGACCATGCATATGCTGCAGGCGGCCTGTGACCGCGCGAGCTATGATCTGTGGAAGCAGTATTCGGCCCGCATGCGCTCGAACCCGCCGATCCACCTGCGCGATCTTCTCGACATCAAGCCGCTGGGCAAGCCGGTTCCGATTGAAGAGGTTGAATCGATCACCTCGATCCGCAAGCGCTTTGTGACGCCGGGCATGTCGCTGGGGGCGCTGTCGCCCGAAGCGCATATGACGCTGAACATCGCGATGAACCGCATCGGCGCGAAATCGGACAGTGGTGAGGGCGGTGAAGATCCGGCGCACCAGCATCCTTTCCCGAATGGCGACAACCCCTGCGCCAAGATCAAGCAGGTGGCTTCAGGTCGTTTTGGTGTGACGGCGGAATATCTCAACGCCTGCGAAGAGCTTGAGATCAAAGTCGCCCAGGGCGCGAAACCGGGTGAAGGCGGCCAGCTTCCGGGCATGAAAGTGACCGAGCTGATTGCGCGTCTGCGTCACTCGACCAAGGGCGTGACGCTGATCTCGCCGCCGCCGCACCACGACATCTACTCGATCGAAGATCTGGCCCAGCTGATCTACGATCTGAAGCAGATCAACCCGCGCTGCAAAGTGACGGTGAAGCTGGTGTCCTCCTCGGGCGTCGGCACGATTGCGGCCGGTGTGGCCAAGGCGAAGGCTGACGTCATCCTGGTGTCGGGTCACAACGGTGGCACCGGCGCATCCCCGGGCACCTCGATCAAATACGCGGGCCTTCCGTGGGAGATGGGTCTGACCGAGGCGCATCAGGTTCTGACCATGAACAACCTGCGGGAGCGTGTGACGCTGCGCACGGATGGGGGGCTGCGAACCGGTCGTGACATCATCATCGCGGCGATGATGGGTGCGGAAGAGTTCGGCATCGGCACCGCTGCGCTGATCGCCATGGGCTGCATCATGGTGCGTCAGTGCCAGTCGAACACCTGCCCGGTGGGCGTCTGCACGCAGAACCCGGAGCTGCGCAACAAGTTCACCGGCAATGCCGATAAGGTGGTGAACCTGATCACCTTCTATGCGCAGGAAGTGCGTGAACTGCTGGCCTCGCTGGGCGCACGCTCGCTGGATGAGGTGATCGGCCGTGCCGACTGCCTGATGCAGGTGAGCCGTGGGGCTGCGAACCTCGATGACCTGGACCTGAACCCGCTGCTGATCTCGGTCGATGGTTCGCGTCAGGTGGTCTATGACCGCTCGAAACCGCGCAATGCGGTGCCGGATACGCTGGATGCGGAAATCATCCGCGATGGCGCGCGTTTCTTCGAAGACGGCGAGAAGATGCAGCTGTCCTATGCGGTGCAGAACACTCTGCGCACCATCGGCACCCGCGCCTCAAGCCATATCGTGCGCAAGTTCGGCATGCGCAACTCGCTGCAACCCGATCACCTGACGGTGAAACTCGCAGGTTCCGCCGGTCAGTCGCTGGGTGCCTTTGCGGTGCGCGGTCTGAAGATCGAAGTGCAGGGCGATGCCAATGATTACGTCGGCAAGGGTCTTTCGGGCGGCATCATCACCGTGCGTCCGCCGATGGGCTCGCCGCTCGATGCCTCAAAGAACACCATCATCGGCAATACCGTGCTTTACGGCGCAACCGATGGCTTCCTCTTTGCCTCGGGCCGCGCGGGGGAGCGTTTTGCCGTGCGCAACTCGGGGGCAAGCGTGGTGATTGAGGGCTGCGGCTCCAACGGCTGTGAATATATGACCGGCGGTGTGGCCGTGATCCTCGGCTCGATCGGGGCGAACTTCGGGGCAGGGATGACGGGTGGTATGGCCTATCTCTATGACCCGGAAGGCACGGCGGAAGATCACGTCAATGGAGAGACGCTGCTGACCTGTGGCCTTGGTCACAGCCACTGGGAAGCGCAGCTGAAGGGGCTGATTGAGCGTCACTTCGCCGAAACCGGCAGCCGCAAGGCCGGTGAGATCCTGCAGAACTGGGCGTCGGAGCGCGGGAATTTCCTGCAGGTCTGCCCGAAAGAGATGCTGGTCCATCTGCCCTATCCGCTCTCGGATGAACGCGAAGCGATCCCGGCAGAGTAAAAGAAAGGGGCGCCGGAGAGATCCGGTGCCCCTTTCCCTGTGTCAGATCCGGCCCGATCAGCCGCCGACGGCCGCGGTCGCAACGGTTGCAGCGCCTGCGGCCACTGCACCGATGATCGCGATGGTGCCGGCCGTTTTAGCACCGGTGTTGACGGTGTCAGCGGTCTTATCGACAGCGCTGCAGGCGGTGAGTGCGGCACAGGCAGCGAGAACGGTCAGAATGCGCATGGCGGAGTAAGTCCTTAGAGAATAGAGAAACTCCCCCCTGAAGAATGCAGCGGGGCAAGTCAACAATCTGTGAGGGTTTTTCTGCCGTTTTCCTTGCTTTTTAAGGCCGAAAGCCTGCCGCAGGGGCGTCCTGGCGCCGGGTGGCTCAGGTCTGTCGGCTGCAGATCTCCGGCAGGCGCTGCCTTGCAGCGGGGATCTCGCGGTGATGCGCGGCATCCGGGGCAAGCGCGCGGGCGAGGAAATGGCCGGTCAGGCGCAGCCCCTCCTGCATCTCCTGGGGGCTCGCGGCCATGCCGGTGCTGCGGGTCAGGCAGGCGGGCAGGGGCAGCAGTTTTGCGGCCCAGCCCTCAGCCCCTTCCCAGGTCACGGCGCGACCGGATTTCGGGCTGACGAAGGCCAGACCCTGGCTTGCCCCGGTCACCGCACAGCGGCTGAGGTCAAGGCCAAAACCCAGTTCCTCCAGCAGTCCCAGCTCCCATTTCAGATAGAGCAGCGGCCAGTCTTTCACCCCGACCAGCGCCTCCAGCAGCGCATCGCTGGCCTCAAAAAGCGCGGGGTGCGGTTCGCGCTCCGGCAGGCAGGCCATCAACAGTGCGCAGACCGAGCTCAGCGCCGCCAGCGCCTGACGGTCGGCCATGATCAGGCCGGCGCGGGCGCGGACGGGATCAGCGGTGAAGGTGCCAAGCTGGGTCTCAAGCCGCGCCTTCCAGGTCAGTCGCAGCCGGTTGCCCGGTTGCAGCACCGGTGTCAGCCGCCTGCCGCTGCCCCCGCGGATCAACCCCGAGAGCCGCCCCAGATCCGGCGTCAGCACCGTCAGGATCGCGGATCCCTCGCCGTGGGGGCGGGTTGCAAGGACAATCCCTTCGCCCTGCCAGTCGAGACTCACTCTGCGGCCGCATCCGCAGGTGCCGCAGGACTGGCCGCAAGAGAAGCCGCACCTGCAGCCGCGGCCGCTGCTGCCGCGAGGGCTGCGGCATCCGCCGCCTCTCCGCTCTCTCCGGTCGCATGGGCGGGCGGAGCCTCTTCGGCGGGGGTAGAGGGGGCGGGCGCTGTGAGAAGCCCGTTGGTCCAGGTGCCGCTGACCTGATCTCCGGTGGGATAGGTGGCGGTGCCTTCGCCATGGGGGCGGCCCTCGCGGAAGCTGCCTTCATAGACCGCCCCATCGGCCCAGCGTGCCGTGCCGCGACCGGTGGCGGCTCCGGCGGTAAACTCACCCTCATAGCGGTAGCCGTCGCTCTGGCCCAGAACGCCGTGCCCCTCGCGCAGGTCTTCGCGGAACGGGCCGGTGTAATGAGAGCCGTCGGGATATTCGGCGGTGCCGGTGCCGTGGCGGCGTCCGTCGGCCCAGTCGCCCTCATAACGGTAGCCCGACGGCTCGGTCAGAATGCCTTTGCCGTGACGGCGTCCCTGCATGAAGCTGCCTTCATAGCGGCTGCCATCGGCCAGCAGCGAGACGCCCTCTCCGGTCATGGCCCCGGCCTGCCAGTCCCCCTCATAGCTGGCGCCGTTCTTCCATTCCATCTTCCCCTGGCCCTGCGGCTGCCCATTGACCACATCGCCCTGATAATGGGTGCCATCGGGCCATGTGAGACGGCCCCTGCCGGTCATCGCGCCGCCCTGCCAGCTGCCCTCATAGACGAGGCCCCCGGCCAGTTCCGCGCGGCCCTCACCCTCGCGCAGATCGCCGGCGAAAGCGCCTTCATAGCGGGTGCCGTCCGGCCCCGTCAGCACGCCCTTTCCGGCGCGGCGACCCTTTTCAAACCGGCCCTCATAAAGGGTGCCATCGGCCAGCTTCAGGCGGCCCTCGCCGTCCATCTGACCGTCGCGCCAGCCGCCCTCATAGGTGAGACCGCCCGGCATGGTCAGACGGCCCTGACCCTCGCGGCGACCGTCTTTGACCTCACCTTCATAGGTGGAGCCATCGGGATAGGTGATCCGGCCCTGACCCTCGCGGCGCCCCTCGCGCCAGTCGCCCTCATAGCGGTAGCCCGAGGGCTCTTCCATGATGCCGCGCCCCTCTGCCAGACCCGCGACCATCGGGCCGGTATAGACAGCCCCGCCGGGATAGCGCGACACGCCCTCTCCGGTCATGCGGCCGTCTTTGAAGCTGCCCTCATAGCTGGCCCCGTCGGGAAAGGTGATACGGCCCTGACCTTCAGGCTTTCCGGCGACAAACTGTCCCTCATAGACCGCGCCACTGGCAAAGCGTGCCCGGCCTTCGCCGCGGATCTCCCCTTCAACCCAGGAACCGATATATTCATAGCCATCGGGCAGGCGGTAGGTTCCCTGACCATGGGGGCGGCCGTTCACAAATTCACCGTCATAGACAGAGCCGTCAGAATAGCGCTTCAGCCCGCTTTCCTGCGCCGTGCCGATGGTCCCCGAGACCAGAACGGCCAGCGACAGGGTGAGACTTGCGGCAAAGACTTTGCGCAGGCCGCGGATGGGCATGACGTCTCTCCTTCAGGGGAGCCAAAAGGCCGGAAGATCACCCGCCAGCGTAATGGCGCGGAGGGGGTGACGCAAGCGTCCCCCCTTTGGTGCTTCCCTCGCGCAGCAGGGGCGTCTAAAACCCTGAATGTTGAGATAAAGGACCCCGCGATGGCTGATACGTTTCGCCTGCTCATGGTTCAGGCCAACCCCAGGGTTGGTGATCTGGCCGCCAATGCCGCGAAGGCCCGTGAGGCCTGGGCTGCGGGGCGTGAGGGCGGGGCCGATCTGGTCATGCTGCCCGAGATGTTTCTGACCGGCTATCAGACCCAGGACCTGATCCGCCGCCCGGCCTTTCTGCGCGATGTGGCCGCCACTTTGCAAAAGCTGGCTGCGGATTGCGCCGATGGTCCGGCGCTGGGGATCGGCGCTCCGGAGGCCGATGGTGAGGGCGGGATCTACAACGCCTGGCATGTGCTTTCGGGCGGCCGTATTGAGACGGTGATCCGCAAGCATCACCTGCCCAATGACGAAGTCTTTGATGAGCGCCGCCTTTTCCGCTCAGGCATGGTCTCGGGTCCCTGGGTCTGCAAGGGCATCCGCCTGGGCACGCCGATCTGCGAAGACGCCTGGCACCCGGATGTGATCGAGACCCTGGCCGAGACCGGCGCAGAGATCATTCTGGTCCCCAACGGCTCGCCCTATCAGCGCGGCAAGCTGGAGGTCCGGCAGATCGTCATGGTTTCGCGGGTGGTCGAATCCGGTCTGCCGCTGGTCTATCTGAATATGACCGGCGGGCAGGACGATCAGGTCTATGACGGCGGCTCTTTCGTGCTGAACCCCGGCGGGCGTCTGGCGGTGCAGATGGCGGCCTTTGACGATGAGATGCGCTTCGTCGATTTTCGCCGCACCGATGACGGCTGGGAAGCGGTGCCCGGGCCCCTTGCGCCGCAGCCCGATGCCTGGGAGGCGGATTACCGCGCCATGGTCATTGGTCTGGGGGATTACTTCCGCAAGTCGGGCTTTTCGCGGGCGATCCTGGGGCTTTCGGGCGGCATCGATTCGGCGCTGGTCGCGGCGATTGCCGCGGATGCGCTGGGCCCTGAGAATGTGGATTGTGTGATGCTGCCCTCGGAATATACCTCGGCCCATTCGCTGGAGGATGCCGAAGGCGTCGCCCGCGCGCTGGGCACGCGGCTTGATACCGTGGCAATCGACGGCCCGCGTGCGGCCATTGAAGCGGCGCTTGCGCCGCTCTTTGCCGGCACTAAGGCCGATCTGACCGAGGAAAACATCCAAAGCCGCATCCGGGGGCTGCTGCTCATGGGGCTGTCGAATAAATTCGGCGCCATGCTGCTGACCACGGGGAATAAATCGGAAGTGGCGGTCGGCTATTGCACCATCTACGGCGATATGGCTGGGGGCTATAACCCCATTAAAGACCTTTATAAGACCCGCGTTTTTGAGACCTGCCGCTGGCGCAATGCCAACCACCGCCCCTGGATGAAGGCCCCGGCGGGTGAGGTGATCCCTGTGCGCGTCATCGACAAGCCGCCGTCAGCCGAACTGCGGGCCGACCAGAAGGATGAAGACAGCCTGCCGCCCTATCCGGTGCTGGACGCCATCCTTGAGGGGCTGGTGGACCGGGAGTTGTCGGTCGCCGAACTGGTTGCCGCCGGATATGAGCGCGAGACCGTCAAACGCATTGAGCATCTGATCGCCATCAGCGAATGGAAGCGCTTTCAGTCAGCCCCCGGCACCCGGCTGACCGGACGGGCCTTCTGGCTTGACCGGCGCTATCCGATTGTGAACGGCTGGCGCGACAACCTCTGAGGCAGCGGAAGAAAAATGAACGGCCGGGGCGGGATCACCGCTCCGGCCGTCTGGTTTCACGGGATGGCTTACCTTGAAAGAAGGCTGCCTGAAATCCAGCCCTCAAGGCCATCGCCTTCGACGCGGATCAGAAACCAGCCATTGCCGCCATCCTCGACCACCGTGACCTCATCGCCCTGCGACAGACGGCCCAGAACGGGGTTCCGGGTTGAAGGGCCGCCGCGCACATTGGCGCTGCGTGCGGTCACCTGGCGAAATCCGGAAGCGGCACCATCGCTCAGGCCGGCGCGGGCAGGGCGCGCGGTTTCCGCGGCCGCCAGCTGCACCATGGCTTCGCTGGGGGCCACATTGTCGAGGATGACCGGGCCTGCCGCGAAGCTGACGCCGGGCAGATCCACAGGCGAATCGGCGATCCGCTGAACGGCAGGCGGCAGCTCTGCCGGTGCTGATGCGACCGTGGCTTCAGCCGCGCGGCTGATGCCTGTTGCCGGGGCCACAGGCGCAGGCGGCTGGTCGCCCAGAAAGGCGGTTGCGGCGACAAATCCGCCACCGAGAAGTGTGAGAAGACTAACAAGACGTAACATGGCAAGACCCTTTACGGGGAACAGGCAGATAACCGCCTGCTGAGGGCCAGGGTTCCGAAGCGGATCACTTTTCAACCGCGGGTTAACAGCGGTAGCCCGCCGGCTGCGGCGCAATTCCTTCTGGACCGAAGGCGGGGGGCAGATTACATCCCTTAGGTATGAGCAGCACACCCGAAGAAGAAACCGGACTGACCTCCGAGTCCCTCACCCGCGCCATCGGCGGGCGTTATCTGACCTATGCGCTTTCGACCATCATGCACCGGGCGCTGCCCGATGCGCGTGACGGTCTGAAGCCGGTGCACCGCCGCATCCTTTATGCGATGCGCGAACTGCGCCTTGGCTCAAACGGGGGCTACCGGAAGTCGGCGAAAATCACCGGCGATGTGATGGGCAACTATCACCCGCATGGCGATGCCGCGATCTATGATGCCATGGCGCGTCTCGCCCAGGATTTCGCCATGCGCTATCCGCTGGTGGATGGCCAGGGAAACTTCGGCAATATCGACGGCGATAACCCGGCAGCAGCACGCTACACCGAGGCGCGGATGGCGGCGACGGCTGAGGCGCTGCTGGAAGGGCTTGATGAAGATTCGGTCGACTTCCGCCCGAACTATGACGGCACTTTGCGTGAGCCGGTGGTGCTGCCTGCCGCCTTCCCGAACCTGCTGGCCAATGGCGCAAGCGGAATTGCGGTCGGCATGGCGACCAATATTCCGCCCCATAACATCGGTGAGCTGATCGCGGGTTCGCTGGCCATGATTCAGGACCCGGATCTCAGCGACGATGCGCTGGTGGAGCATATTCCCGGGCCGGATTTCCCCACGGGCGGGGTTCTGGTGGAAGATGCGGCGACCATCCGTGAGGCTTATCGCACGGGGCGCGGCGGTTTTCGTCTGCGCGCGAAGTGGGAAAAGGAAGACTTGGGCCGGGGCAACTGGCAGATCGTGGTCACGGAAATTCCCTATCAGGTCGCCAAATCGAAGCTGATCGAGAAGCTGGCCGAAGTCATCCAGCTGAAGAAAGTGCCGTTGCTGGCCGATGTGCGCGACGAATCCACCGAGGATGTTCGTATCGTTCTGGAGCCTCGGGCGCGGACAGTTGATCCCGAAGTGCTGATGGGGCAACTGTTCCGCAACTCCGATCTGGAAGTGCGGATCTCGCTTAACATGAACGTGCTGATCGACGGGCGCACGCCTAAGGTCTGCTCGCTCAAAGAGGTGCTGCGCGCCTTCCTCGATCACCGCCGCGAAGTGCTGCTGCGCCGCTCGCGTCACCGGATGGAAAAGATCGATCACCGTCTTGAGGTGCTTGAGGGCTTTATCATCGCCTTCCTGAACCTCGACCGGGTGATCGATATCATCCGCTATGACAACGAGCCGCGCGCCGCGCTGATGCGTGAGGAATGGGCCCGGACCTATCCGCGCGCGCTGACTGAGAAGGATTATGTGCCCCCGCCGAAAGGGGAGGGCGAGCTCACGGAAGTTCAGGCCGAAGCGATCCTGAATATGCGTCTGCGCAGCCTGCGTCGTCTCGAAGAGATGGAGCTGCGCCGCGAGCGCGATGAGCTGATGAAAGAGCGCGCCGGTCTTGAGGCGATGCTGGAGTCTGAGCGAAAGCAGTGGCGTAAGATTGCCGAGGAACTGCGCAAGGTGGCGATGTTCTTTGGCTCTGAGACCCCGGCAGGCAAGCGGCGCACGCTGTTGGCGGAGGCCGGTGAGGTTGTGGCCCTGCCGATGGAGGCGATGATCGACCGCGAGCCGATCACCGTGATCCTGTCGCGGATGGGCTGGGTGCGCGCGCTGAAGGGCCATGTGAACCTTGAGGCCGAGCAGAAGTTCAAGGACGGCGATGGTCCGCGCTTTGCCTTCCACGCTGAGACCACCGATAAGATTATGATTTTCGGCGACAATGGCCGGTTCTATTCGCTTCTCGGGGCCAATCTTCCCGGCGGGCGCGGCATGGGTGAGCCGCTGCGTCTGATGGTCGATCTGCCCAATGACTGCGAGATCGTCGATGTGCGGATCTGGCGGGCGGGAGAAAAGCTGCTTGTGGCTTCAACGGCGGGGGATGGCTTTGTCGTCACCGCTGAGGATGCTCTGCCGCAGACCCGGGCGGGGAAGGCTGTGCTGACGGTGGGCGACGGGGTGAAAGCGGCCCTCGTGCGCCCGATCACCGGGGATCACCTGGCGGTCGTGGGCGAGAACCGCAAGCTTCTGGTATTCCCGGTCTCGGAGCTGCCGGAGATGGCCCGGGGCAAGGGTGTGAAGCTGCAGAAGTATAAGGACGGCGGTCTTTCGGATGCGGTGACGCTGACCTATTCCGAAGGTCTGAAGTGGAAAGATCCCGCCGGGCGGACGCGGCACGAGCCGGATCTGGGCGAATGGCTGGCCAAACGCTCGACCGCGGGGCGGATGGCACCGCGGGGCTTCCCGCAGGACAATAAGTTCAACTGACGCCGGAGCGTGTCAGAGTGTGAAAAAGCCGGTGCCCGATGGGTGCCGGCTTTTTTCGTGGTGAGGCCGGGGAGGGCTGCCTGCCCTCCCCGGACCCCGCCCGGGAGTATTTGGGAAAAGCCAAAGCCGGGTCGCGGCGTCAGCGGAAGCGGCCGCCTTTGCCGATGACTTCGATCTGATAGCCATCGGGATCGGCGATGAAGAAGAAATGCGCAACCGGGGTGTCGCCGTTGCGGAAGTCCACCAGTTTGCGCGGAGCAAGCCCTGCGGCCTCGAGGCGGGCGTGTTCGGCCGCGACATCATCGACCACGACGGCGAGATGGCCGTAGCCGTCGCCGTGGGTATAGGGCTCGGTCCGGTCTTTGTTGATGGTGAGTTCCAGCTCAAAATCGCCGGTCTCATTTTTCAGATAGACGAGAGTGAAATCCTTGAAATCGAGGCGGTCGGCGATTTTGAGGCCGAAGGCGGTTTCATAAAAGGCGAGGCTGCGGGCCTCATCGAGGACGCGGATCATGGAGTGGACAAGGCGGGCCATGGGGGCTCCTGTGAGGGACGGGGGTAATGAAAAAGGCCGCTCCGGGGAGCGGCCTTTCCGGTCAGTCCGGGAAGACCCGGGCCTGATTACTTGATGATCTTAGCGACGACGCCTGCACCAACGGTACGGCCGCCTTCACGGATTGCGAAGCGCAGCTTCTCTTCCATAGCGATCGGAGCAATCAGTTCGACTTCGAACTTCAGGTTGTCGCCCGGCATCACCATTTCGGTGCCTTCCGGCAGTTTGACCATGCCGGTGACGTCGGTGGTGCGGAAGTAGAACTGCGGACGGTAGTTCGCGAAGAACGGGGTGTGACGGCCGCCCTCTTCTTTGGTGAGGATGTAGGCCTCAGCTTCGAAGTGGGTGTGCGGGTTAACCGATTTCGGTTTGCACAGAACCTGACCACGCTCAACACCGTCACGGTCAACGCCGCGCAGCAGGGCGCCGATGTTGTCGCCGGCTTCACCGCGATCGAGCAGTTTGCGGAACATTTCCACGCCGGTGCAGGTCGATTTCGAGGTCGGGCGGATGCCGACGATCTCGACTTCGTCACCAACGTTG